>NZ_JBIBVJ010000011.1:0-219380 GCF_043080305.1 Kitasatospora sp. NPDC015120
GCAGGGGGGACCCTGTGGGAGAGTAGGACGCCGCCGAACAATTCTTCTGAGAAGCCCCTGCCGGGGATACCGGCAGGGGCTTTTCGCATGTCCGGTCAGAGTGCGAGCTTGAAGCCGACGTGCGAGGGGACGAAGCCCAGACGCTCGTAGAAGCGGTGGGCGTCGGTCCGGGTGACGTCGGAGGTGAGCTGGACCAGTTCGGCGCCGAGTTCGCGGGAGCGGTCGACGGCCCACCGGATCAGCTCGCTGCCCAGGCCGGTGCCGCGTTCGCCGGCGTGCACGCGCACGGCCTCGATGACGGTGCGGGTGGAGCCCTTCCGGGAGAGGCCGGGGACGACGGTCAGCTGCAGGGTGGCGACGGTCCGGCCGGCGCGCTCGGCGACCACGAGGTGCTGGTGCGGGTCGGCGTCGATGCGGGCGAAGGCCGAGCGGTAGGGGGTGAGGTCGTCGGGGCTCTCGCGGGTCGCGCCCAGCGGGTCGTCGGCGAGCAGGGCGACGATGGCCGGCAGATCGTCGCCGGTCGCCCGGCGGATGGTCAGATCGTTCATGACCACACCCTAGGCGGCCCCTGGACGCCCGTGGGAGGCCCTCCCGGCGTGATCCGGCGTCATGTGCCCGGCGGAGCGCTGGTGATGACCGCGAAGGCGGCGCCGTGCGGGTCGACGAGCCCGCCGAGGCGGCCGACGCCGTGGACGTCCGTGGCGGGGATCCGGACGGTCGCCCCGAGGCGTTCCGCGGTGGCGAGGCGGGCGTCGACGTCCGGCACCTCGAAGTAGGGGAGCCAGTGCGAGGAGATCCCGGCGGCGGTCTGCTCGGGGCCGAGCTGCATGATCCCGCCGTGGGCGTCCCCGGTGCCGCCGCCGGGCGGGGTGAGGACGGTGTACAGGAGTTCGCCGACCGGGACGTCCTGCTCCTGCCAGGCGAAGACCGTGCGGTAGAAGGTCTTGGCCGCCTCGGCGTCGATGCTCCAGCACTCCGTCCAGCAGAGGCTGCCGGGCTCGGTGACGGCGCCCAGGCCGCTGACGTCGTGCGGTTGCCAGACGGCGAAGTCGGCGCCGGTGGAGTCGGTGTAGCCGGCCATCCGGCCGCTGGTGAACACGTTGAACGGGGCGAAGCGGACCAGGCCGCCGGCCTCGCGGACCAGGTCCGTGGTGCGGTCGGCGTCGAGGGTGCAGAAGTAGACGGTCCAGGCCGGGCGGGCGTGGGTGTCGGTGAACGGGCCGAGCGCGGCGACCGTGCGGCCGTCCTGCCGGAAGAAGCCGTAGCCGCCCGCCTCGGGGCCGGCGGAGGCGTAGGTCCAGTCGAACACCGCGGTGTAGAAGGCGACCGAGGCCGCGGTGTCGGGGCTGGTGAGGTCGAGCCAGTCGGGGGCGCCGGGCCGGTAGGCGGTGGTGAGCATGGTGCGCTGCCCTTCGACGGTGTTCCTGGCCGCTCCTGCGTCCTTCCAGCCTGGCACCCGGGCCCCGGGTGTCGCACCCGGGCGGTACGGTGCGTAGCGGAAGTCGTCCCGCACGGTGAAAGGGGCCCGGTGGCCAGGCAGACAGGGGCGCGGACCGCCGCCGGCGGCGGTCCCGGTCAGGCGGCGGCGCCGCGGCAGCTCGCCCAGGTCGAGGGCGTGCTGGAGCGGATCACGTACGCCAACGAGGAGACCGGCTACACCGTGGCCCGGGTCGACACCGGGCGGGGCGGCAACGACCTGCTGACGGTGGTGGGCGCACTGCTCGGCGCGCAGCCGGGGGAGTCGCTGCGGCTGCACGGGCGGTGGGGGTCGCACCCGCAGTACGGGCGGCAGTTCGTGGTGGAGAACTACACGACGGTGCTGCCGGCGACCGTGCAGGGCATCCAGCGCTACCTGGGATCGGGGCTGATCAAGGGGATCGGGCCGCGGTTCGCGGAGCGGATCGTGGAGCGGTTCGGGGTGGACACCCTGGAGGTGATCGAGAACGAGCCGGGCCGGCTGATCGAGGTGCCGGGGCTCGGGCCGAAGCGCACGAAGAAGATCGCGGCCGCGTGGGAGGAGCAGAAGGCCATCAAGGAGGTGATGGTCTTCCTGCAGGGGGTCGGGGTCTCGACGTCGCTGGCCGTACGGATCTACAAGCAGTACGGGGACGGCTCGATCGGGGTGGTGAAGAACGAGCCGTACCGGCTGGCCTCGGACGTCTGGGGCATCGGCTTCCTCACCGCGGACCGGATCGCGCAGGCGGTGGGCATCCCGCACGACAGCCCGGAGCGGGTCAAGGCGGGCCTGCAGTACGCCCTGTCGCAGAGCAGTGACCAGGGGCACTGCTACCTGCCGGAGGAGCGGCTGATCGCGGACGGCGTCAAGCTGCTGCAGGTGGACGTGGGGCTGGTGATCGACTGCCTGGCGGAGCTGGTGGCGGTGGAGGGGGTGGTGCGCGAGCAGCTGCCGGGGGAGGGCGGCGAGCCGGTGACGGCGGTGTACCTGGTGCCCTTCCACCGGGCGGAGATCTCGCTGGCCAACCAGTTGCTGCGGCTGCTGCGGGCGGACACCGACCGGATGCCCTGGTTCGCGGACGTGGACTGGCCGGCGGCGCTGGGCTGGCTGGCGCGGGTGACGGGGGCGGAGCTGGCGGCGGAGCAGGAGCAGTCGGTGCGGCTGGCGCTGACCGAGAAGGTCGCGGTGCTGACCGGCGGGCCGGGTTGCGGCAAGTCCTTCACGGTGAAGTCGATCGTGACGCTGGCCCTGGCGAAGCGGGCCAAGGTGGTGCTGGCGGCGCCGACCGGGCGGGCGGCGAAGCGGCTGTCGGAGCTGACCGGGGTGGAGGCCTCGACGGTGCACCGGCTGCTGGAGCTGCGGCCGGGCGGGGACGCGGCGTACGACCGGGACCGGCCGCTGGACGCGGACCTGGTGGTCGTCGACGAGGCGTCGATGCTGGATCTGATCCTGGCGAACAAGCTGGTCAAGGCGGTGGCACCGGGGGCGCACCTGCTGTTCGTGGGGGACGTGGACCAGCTGCCCTCGGTGGGGGCGGGGGAGGTGCTGCGGGACCTGCTGGCCGAGGGCGGGCCGATCCCGTCGGTGCGGCTGACCCGGATCTTCCGGCAGGCGCAGCAGTCGGGGGTGGTGACCAACGCGCACCGGATCAACGAGGGGCTGCCGCCGCTGACCGAGGGCCTGCCGGACTTCTTCCTGTTCGCGGAGGACGACGCGGAGCTCGCGGCGGGCCTGACGGTGGACGTGGTGGCGCGGCGGATCCCGCAGAGGTTCGGCTACGACGCCCGGCGGGACGTCCAGGTGCTGGCGCCGATGCACCGGGGACCGGCCGGGGCGGGCAACCTCAACACGCTGTTGCAGGCGGCGGTGACGCCGGCCCGGGAGGGGCTGGCGGAGCGGCGGTTCGGCGGGCGGACCTTCCGGGTGGGGGACAAGGTCACGCAGATCCGCAACAACTACGACAAGGGGCGGAACGGGGTCTTCAACGGCACAGTGGGAGTGGTGACGTCCCTGAGCGTGGACGACCAGCGCCTGACGGTGCTCACCGACGAGGACGAGGAGGTGCCCTACGACTTCGACGAACTGGACGAGTTGGCGCACGCCTACGCGGTGACGATCCACCGCTCGCAGGGGAGCGAGTACCCGGTGGTGGTGATTCCCGTCACCACGTCCGCGTGGACGATGCTCCAGCGGAACCTGCTCTACACCGCGGTGACCAGGGCCCGGAAACTCGTCGTGCTGGTGGGGTCACGGAAAGCGATCGGGCAGGCGGTCCGCAGCGTCAGCGCAGGTCGGAGGCATGCCGCGCTGGACCACCGGCTTGCGTCTGGATGATTCTCCAAGGGATGGTTGCCCCTATTGTTCTCTTGACGTGAAGAGATTTACGACAGAGCCTGGTGGGGTGCCGATCTTGTCCGGTTCGTACCGGCGGCGGCGGGAGGTTTTGTAGGGGCGGGCCCTTTCGGGTCACCCCGGGTGCGCGGCTGTCCGCCGGATGGGGGATGGTAGAGACAGTCAGGGCACCTTGGAAGAGGATTCATTTCGTCGGTGAGGAAGACGTGAGCGACAACTCGGTAGTACTGCGGTACCAGGACGGCGAGTACGAGTACCCCGTCGTCGAGAGCACTGCGGGCAACGCCGGCTTCGACATCTCGAAGCTGCTCCCGCAGACCGGCCTGGTCACCCTGGACAACGGCTTCGGCAACACCGCCGCCTACAAGTCCGCGATCACCTTCGTGGACGGTGACAACGGCATCCTGCGGTACCGCGGTTACCCGATCGAGCAGCTCGCCGGCAAGGGTGACTTCATCGAGACCGCGTACCTGCTGATCAACGGCGAGCTGCCGGACGCCGGGCAGCTCGCGCAGTTCAACCGCGAGATCACCCAGCACACCCTGCTGCACGAGGACGTCAAGCGCTTCTTCCAGGGCTTCCCGCGGGACGCGCACCCGATGGCGATGCTGTCCTCGGTGGTCGGCGCGCTGTCGACGTTCTACCCGGAGAGCCACAACCCGTTCGACGCGGCCCAGCGCCACCTGTCGACGGTCCGCCTGCTGGCGAAGCTCCCGACCATCGCGGCGTACGCGTACAAGAAGGCGATGGGCCAGCCCTTCGTCTACCCGCGCAACGACCTGAGCTACGTCGAGAACTTCCTGCGGATGACCTTCGCGGTCCCGGCCGAGGACTACGAGCTCAACCCGGTCGTCGTCAACGCGCTCGACAAGCTGCTGATCCTGCACGCGGACCACGAGCAGAACTGCTCGACCTCCACCGTGCGCCTGGTCGGTTCCAGCCACGCCAACCTGTTCGCCTCGATCTCGGCGGGCATCTCGGCGCTCTGGGGCCCGCTGCACGGCGGCGCCAACCAGGCCGTGCTGGAGATGCTGGAGAGCATCCAGAAGGACGGCGGCGACGTCGACGCCTTCATCACGAAGGTCAAGAACAAGGAAGCCGGCGTCAAGCTGATGGGCTTCGGCCACCGGGTCTACAAGGCGTTCGACCCGCGTGCCGCCCAGGTCAAGCAGCTCGCCCACGAGGTGCTGAGCCAGCTCGGCAAGTCCGACGAGCTGCTCGACATCGCGCTCAAGCTGGAGGAGCACGCGCTCAAGGACGACTTCTTCGTCTCGCGCAAGCTCTACCCGAACGTGGACTTCTACACCGGCCTGATCTACCGCGCCATGGGCTTCCCGACCAGCATGTTCACCGTGCTGTTCGCCCTCGGCCGGCTGCCGGGCTGGATCGCCCACTGGCATGAGATGATCAACGACCCGACCAGCCGGATCGGCCGTCCGCGCCAGATCTACACCGGCACCGCGATCCGCGACTACGTGGAGATCGACGCCCGCTGACGCCGGGCACCGGTACTGACGTCATGTGCACGCCCTGACACCGTGCCACGAGGGCCCGGCCGCACTCCTGCGGCCGGGCCCTCGTGCTGTTCCCGGCCGAACCGTGCGAACGTCCGGCGCACGACTCCGGGGGCGGCGGTGGACCCGGGGCGGCCGCTCAAAGCGTCCCTGGTCCCGCCACACCCCGGCGTCGTGCGCGAAGGCCGCCAACCGTCGGCGACCGACCCGGGGCCCGCCGGAGCCCCGTCGGCGGCAGGGGTGGTCGGGCGTCGACGCTGTGCCGTTCGCCGCGTCTCGGCCCACCGGAAAAACTGCCGCACTACCAACCTAAGACGTATCACCCTGTGAGAAGTTACGCCGGGGGGGTGTGAGCTGCCTCTCGCCACGCTCCGTGTGCGGGCGGTGCCGCCCCCATATCACACCTTCCAGCGGCCGCGACGTCACCCTCCCCGCAGTCACGGCAACCGAGCGTGATAGGAATCGTGGCATTCCGGTACGGACCGTCCCGCACCTTGGAGCGGGGCGGCGGAGCTGGGGAGGGAGTGCGCAGATGACCAGGAACGTGGTTGTCACCGGCGGTGGCACGGGGATCGGGTACGAGGTGGCACGGCGGTTCGCCGAGGCGGGCGAACAGGTCGTGATCGTCGGCCGTCGGCGAGCGGTGCTGGAGGAATCCGCCGCGGCGCTCGGGCCGAACGTGACCCCGCTGGTCTGCGACCTCGCCGATCCGGACGCCGTGGAGGCCGCGCTGGCCGGGCTCCCGGAGCGGATCGACGTGCTGGTGAACAACGCCGGCAGCCGGGAGACCGTGATCGGTGCCGGGCCGCACGCCCTGCTGGCCCGCTGGCGCGGGGACTTCGAGCGCAATGTGCTGACCGCGGTGCTGCTCACCGAGTCGGTCCGCGACCGGCTCACCCCGGGCTCCGGCCGGGTGGTCACCATCAGCTCGATCGCCGCCCTGCGCGGGGCCGGTTCGTTCGGGGCGGCGAAGGCCTCGCTGCACGCCTGGAACCACTTCCTCGCCGCCCAGCTCGGCACCTCGGGCATCACCGCCAACATCGTGGCGCCGGGGACGGTGGCGGGCACCGAGTTCTTCGGACCGCGGCTGGACGAGGCGGAGGTCTCCCGGCGGGCGGCCCGGACGCTGCTCGGGCGGATCGGGGAGACCGGCGAGGTGGCGGCGGCGGTCCACTTCCTGGCCTCGCCGGAGGCCGGGTTCATCACCGGCGAGATCCTGCACTGCAACGGCGGCGAGCTGCTCGGCCGCTGAGCGGCCGCGGCGGCCGGAGGGGCCGCGAACGGCGGTGGGGCCCGTACCGCACGTGCGGTACGGGCCCCACCGCGTTCCCGGGGCGGTTCCCCGGGTCAGGCGGCCGCCCGGAAGCGGCGCAGCCGGAGGCTGTTGGTGAGCACGAAGACCGAGGAGAAGGCCATCGTGGCACCGGCGATCATCGGGTTGAGCAGGCCTGCGGCGGCCAGCGGGATCGCCGCCACGTTGTAGCCGAAGGCCCAGAAGAGGTTGCCCTTGATGGTGCCCAGGGTCCTGCGGGAGAGCCGGATGGCGTCGGCGGCCGCGCGCAGGTCGCCGCGGACCAGGGTGAGGTCGGCGGCCTCGATGGCGGCGTCGGTGCCGGTGCCCATGGCGAGGCCGAGGTCGGCCTGGGCGAGCGCGGCGGCGTCGTTGACGCCGTCGCCGACCATCGCGACGATCCTGCCCTCGGCCTGGAGGGTCTCGACGGCGACGACCTTGTCCTCGGGCAGCACCTCGGCGTAGACGTCCTCGGCGGGGATGCCGACCTCGGCGGCGACGGCCTCGGCGACCAGCCGGTGGTCACCGGTGAGCAGGACCGGCCGCAGGCCCAGGGCGCGCAGCTCGGCGACCGCCTCGGCGCTGGTGGGCTTGACCGCGTCGGCGACCTCCAGGACGGCCCGCGCGCCGCCGTCCCAGCCGACCACGACGGTGGTCCGTCCGGCGGCCTCGGCGCTGCGCTTGGCCTCGGCGAGCGCGGCGGGCAGCGGCTGGCCGTGGTCGGCGAGCAGGGACTCCCGGCCGGCGACCACCGCGTGGCCGTCGACGACTCCCCGGACACCGAGGCCGGGGACGTTCTCGAACCCCTCGACGGCGGGCAGGGTGCCGAGCCGCTCGGCGGCCGCGCCGGCGACGGCGGCGGCGATCGGGTGCTCGGAGGCGTGCTCCAGGGCGCCGGCCAGGCGCAGCGCCTCGTCCTCGGTGACGCCCTCGGCGGTGTGCACGCCGTGCAGCGTCATGCTGCCGGTGGTGACGGTGCCGGTCTTGTCCAGGACGACGGTGTCGACCCGGCGGGTGTTCTCCAGCACCTCGGGGCCCTTGATGAGGACGCCGAGCTGGGCGCCGCGGCCGGTGCCGACCATCAGGGCGGTCGGGGTGGCCAGGCCCAGGGCGCAGGGGCAGGCGATGATCAGCACGGCGACGGCGGCGGTGAACGCCTCGGTGGCGCTGTCGGAGGTCAGCAGCCAGGCGATCAGGGTGCCGAGCGCGATGAGGATCACCACGGGCACGAAGACGGCGGAGATCCGGTCGGCGAGCCGCTGGGCGGCGGCCTTGCCGCTCTGGGCGTCCTCGACGAGCCTGGCCATCCGGGCGAGCCGGGTGTCGGCGCCGATCCGGGTGGCTTCGACCACCAGGCGGCCGCCGGCGTTGACGGTGGCACCGGTGACGGTGTCGCCGACGGCGACCTCGACGGGCACGGACTCGCCGGTCAGCATCGAGGCGTCGACGGCGGAGGCGCCCTCGACCACCACGCCGTCGGTGGCGATCTTCTCGCCGGGGCGGACCACGAAGCGCGTCCCGACGGTGAGCTGCTCGACGGGCAGCCGCACCTCGCGGCCGTCGCGCAGCACGGCGACGTCCTTGGCGCCGAGGTCCAGCAGGGCGTGCAGGGCGGCCCCGGCGCGGCGCTTGGAGCGGGCCTCCAGGTAACGGCCGAGCAGGATCAGCACGGTGACGGCGGAGGCCGTCTCCAGGTAGAGCATGGACGAGGCGTCGGTGTCGCCGACCGAGAACGAGAACTCGTGCCGCATGCCGGGCATCCCGGCGTCGCCCCAGAACAGGGCCCAGAAGGACCAGCCGAAGGCGGCCAGGGTGCCGAGCGAGACCAGGGTGTCCATGGTCGCCGCGCCGTGCTTGAGGTTGGTCCAGGCGGCGCGGTGGAAGGGCAGGCCGCCGTGGACGACGACGGGGCCGGTGAGCGCGAAGGCCAGCCACTGCCAGTTGGTGAACTGGAGGGCGGGGATCATGGACCAGAGGACCACCGGCAGGCTGAGCACGGCGCTGACGAGCAGCCGGTCGAGCAGCGGGTCGGCCGGCGCCGGAGCGCGGGCGGCGGTGGCGGCGGGAGCCTCGGACCGGGCGGCGGGGACCGGCGGCGGGGGGAGTTCGGCGGTGTAGCCGGTGTTCTCCACGGTGGCGACGAGGTCGGCCACGGTGACGTCCGGCGCGAACTCGACCCTGGCCTTCTCGGTGGCGTAGTTGACGGTGGCCTCGACGCCGGCCATCCGGTTGAGTTTCTTCTCGACGCGCGCGGCGCAGGCGGCACAGGTCATGCCGCCGATCAGGAGTTCGACGCGCTCGCGGACCGCGGTGGGGTCCTCCTGGCCGGTTGTGGCGGTCGCCGTGTCCGGGGAGGCGGAGCCCGAGGTGGAGGTGCTCATGTGCTGATCAGCTCCTAGGGGAGGGCACGGCGGGGGCGGGGTGTCGCCGGGCCCCCGCCGCGCGGCGGGGGCTCTCAGGCGGCGCGGCCGACCAGCTCGTAGCCGGCCTCGTCGACGGCGGCGCGCACCTGCTCCTCGTCCAGCGGAGCGGCGGCGGAGACGGTGACCGTGCCGGCCTTGGCGTCGGCGGACACCTCGGTCACCCCGGCGAGGGCGGAGAGTTCCTTGCTGACCGAACTCTCACAGTGTCCGCAGCTCATGCCGGTGACGGTGTAGGTGATGGTGCTGGACATCGTGGCCTCCGGAAGGTCGGTACGGCCGCGAGCGTACGCCCGGGCCCGGCTGATAATCTCCACCATACCCCTAAGGGGTATTCCGTAGGGGTACGGATGGTGTGGTGTGGATCGCATTCCGCTTGACGCCGGGGTGTCGCCCGGACATCGGCCGGTGCGCGCTCCGAGAGCAGAGCGTAGGCGCCCGGCGACGCTGCGCCCGGATCCGCGCCGTGACATGGGCGGATTCGGCGGGCCCGGGGCCCGGGGGCCGCGGACGGGACGCGCGAGGCCGGGGGTGCGGGGGTGGGCGTACTGATCGTCCGTTATGTTCGATATGTGTCCCCGTTCCGCCGTGCCCAGTCGCCGTCCGTCCCGACCGGCACCGGGCAGCCACCGGCCCGGCGGCGCAACGCGCTGCTCGCCGTCGACCTGCTCGACATCCCGTTCTGGCGGCGGGCCGCCCCCGCGCTGATCGCGATCGTGCTGGTCGGGATCGCCGACCTGTACTCCGGCCAGGACCGCTACCTCGCGCCGCTGATGACCGTCGTCCCCAGCATCGCCGCCCTCACCCTGCGCCCGCTCGAACTGCTCGGCGTCTGTTCGCTCGGCCTGCTCGCCGTCTTCGGCCTCAGCCACTACGACCAGGTCGACAACCTCAACGACGTCCGCTTCCTGTGGGGAGCGATGGTCAGCTACCTGCTGCTGTCGGTGTTCTCCGCCTGGGTGGCCCGGATCCGGATGCGCAGGGCCGCGGCCTACGCGGCGGTCAGCTCCGTCGCGGAGGCCGCCCAGCGCGCCCTGCTGCGGCTGCCCGGCCCGGTCGTCGGACCGCTGCACCTCGCGGTGCGGTACGTCTCCGCGGCCGACGCGTCACGGATCGGCGGGGACCTCTACTCCGTCCTGGAGACGCCGTACGGCACCCGGGTCGCGGTCGGCGACGTGCGGGGCAAGGGGCTCGGCGCGGTGCAGACCGCCGCCGTGGTGCTCGGCGCCTTCCGCGAGGCCGCCTACGACGAGGCCGGGCTGCGCGGGGTGGCCGCCCGGATCGAGGCCAGCGTCGAGCGGCACGTGCCGGACGGCGAGTTCACCACCGCGCTGTTCGCCGAGTTCCGCCGGCCCGGCGTGGTCCAGCTGCTCCAGTACGGGCACGTGCCGCCGATCCGGGTGGACCCGGAGGGCCGGGTGCACGTCCTGGACGCGCCCGACCCGTGGGTGCCGCTCGGCCTCGGCCGGCTCGCGGCCGGCGAGCCGAGCACCTGGGAGCAGCCGTTCGGCACCGACGACGTGCTGGTGCTCTGCACCGACGGCGTGATCGAGGCCAAGCACCGGCACAGCGGCGTGTTCTACCCGCTCGCCGAGCGGGTCGGCCCGCTGGTGCGCGGTGCGGCCCGCTCCGCGGCGGAGCTGGAGGCGGCGGTCGGGCGGGTCTACGCCGACCTGCTGGCGCACACCGGGGGCGAGCTGCGGGACGACGCGCTGCTGCTGCTGATCACCCGCACCGACGCCGGCTAGCGCGGCTCAGGGCGCCCCGGGGCGGGCGGGACGGCGGCGGCGTCGGCCAGGGCGCGGAAGAGCAGGGCGGTGGAGGTGGCGCCCGGGTCCTGGTGGCCGACGCTGCGCGGGCCCAGATAGGAGGCGCGGCCCTTGCGGGCCTGCAGCGGCACGGTGTCCAGGGCGCCCCGCTCGGCGCCCCCGGCCGCGGCCGCGGCGGCCTCCGGCAGGCCCCCGCCGCCGGCCACCGCCGCCCGGTAGGCCTCCAACGCGGGCGTCCAGGCGTCGACGATGGTCTTGTCGCCCGGCTCGGCCTTGCCGAGCTCCCGCACCGCGCGCAGTCCGGCCGCCAGCGCCTCGCCGAGCGCGGCCGCGTCGGCGGGCGCCCCGCCGGGCTGCGGCAGCGCGGCGCCGATCGCCCGGAACGCCTTGCCGTAGAGCGGGCCGGAGGCGCCGCCGACCTTGGAGATCAGGGTGGTGCCGGTCCTCGTCAGCAGCGCGCCGGGCCCGGCGGGGGCCGGGGCGTCCGGCGCGTCCAGGGCGGCCAGCACGGCGGTGAAGCCGCGCCGCAGGTTGCTGCCGTGGTCGCCGTCGCCGATCGCGGAGTCCAGCTCGGTGAGCCGCCCGTGCTCCTTCTCGACCGCGGCGGCCAGCGCGCGGACCCAGGCCTCGGCGAGGCGGGTGTCGACGTCCATGTCGGGTACTCCTGTTCCGGGGGTCAGGCGCGCTTGAGGGCCGGGGTGTCCACCGGGGCGTCCCACAGCTCCAGCAGCTGGCCGTCGGCCTTGGCGAGGGTGAGCGAGAAACCGGCCATGTCCAGGCTGGTCACGTAGTTGCCGACCAGGCTGCGGGCCACCGTGATGCCGTGCTCGGCCAGCCGGGCGCAGACCTCGCCGAAGACGATGTACAGCTCCATCAGCGGCGTCCCGCCCAGGCCGTTGACCAGGGCGATCACCGTGTCGCCGGCGGTCAGGTGGTGGTCGGTGAGGATCGTCTCGACCACCTCGGCGACCAGCTCCCGGGCCGGGCGCAACCGCTCCCGGCGGCGGCCCGGCTCGCCGTGGATGCCGACGCCCACCTCGATCTCGTCCTCGGCCAGCTCGAAGCCGGGCTTGCCCGCGGCCGGGACGGTCGCCGCGCTCAGCGCGATCGCGAACGAGCGGGAGGCCGCGTTCACCCGCTCGCCGAGGGCGGCCACCTCGTCCAGCGCGGCGCCGCGCTCGGCCAGCGCGCCCGCGATCTTCTCCACCAGCACCGTCGCGCCGGTGCCGCGCCGCCCGGCCGTCCAGGTGGAGTCCTCCACCGCGACGTCGTCGTTGACCAGCACCGTGCGGACCTCGATGCCCTCCTCGGCGGCCAGCTCCGCGGCGAGCTCGAAGTTCATCACGTCGCCGGTGTAGTTCTTGACGACGAACACCACGCCGGCGCCGCAGTCCACGGCCTTGGCGGCGGCCAGCATCTGGTCCGGGACGGGGGAGGTGAACACCTCGCCGGGGCAGGCCGCGTCCAGCATGCCGGGCCCCACGAAGCCGCCGTGCAGCGGTTCGTGCCCCGACCCGCCGCCGGACACCAGCGCCACCTTCGGGGCGGCCGGCCGCACGGCCCTGGTGATGACCCGGCCGGCGATGTCCACCGACAGCTCCGGATGGGCGGCGGCCACTCCGGCCAGCGCGTCCTCCAGGACGCTCTCCGCGGCGTTGATGAGCTTCTTCACGGCGTACGCGCTCCCCTCGGCAGACGGTGCTGACCCGACGCTACGCCAGACGGTGGCGCCGGGCACGGAATCCGACACGCGGGCCGTGGCTCACCCGGGTGGAGCACCCACGTCCTAGGGTCGGGGGCATGAGTGGACACGTGGGCATCGTCCTGGTCTCGCACAGCGCGGCGCTGGCCGGCGGGTTGAAGGAACTGCTGGCGGAGCTCGCCTCGCCGGAGGTGCGGGTGGTGGTGGCGGCCGGGACGGAGGAGGGCGGGCTCGGGACCAGCTACGAGCTGATCGCCCGGGCCGTCGCGGCGGCGGACGGCGGGGCGGGGGTCGCGGTGCTGCCGGACCTCGGGAGCTCGGTGCTGACGGCGGTGACGGTGCTGGAGGACGAGCCGCGCCCCGGCGTGGTGCTGGTCGACGCGCCGTTCGTGGAGGGGGCGGTGGCCGCCGCGGTCACCGCCTCGACCGGGGCGGCGCTGGCCGAGGTGGTGGCGGCGGCCGAGGAGGCGCGCGGCTTCCGCAAGCTCTGAGGGCTCACTTGGCGTCGGCGTAGCACTCCACCACGGCGGTGGAGAGCGGGAACCGCACCGGTGTGTCGCCGAAGACCAGCCGGCGGGCCTCGTCGGCCGCCGCGGCGACCGCCGCCGCCACCTCCTCGGCGTGGTTGGCCGGGGTGTGCACCATCACCTCGTCGTGCTGGAAGAACACCAGGTGCGGGCGGTCGGCCGGGGTGGCCACCGGGATCTCGGCGAGCCGGCGGCGCAGCGCGGCCAGCAGGGCGAGGGCCCAGTCGGCGGCGCTGGCCTGGATGACGAAGTTGCGGGTGAACCGGCCCCGGGCGCGGGCCGAGCGGCCGCCGGCGTCGCCCGCCGTCTCGGGCGCCTCGGTGAGGTCCAGGAAGTCGGCCGAGGCGGGCGGGCAGGGGCGGCCCAGCCGGGAGGCGACCACGCCGCCGTCCTCGCCGGTGCGGGCGGCCGCCTCGACGTAGCCCATCGCGGCCGGGTAGCGGTTGCGCAGGGTGGCCAGCAGCGGGCCGATGTCGCCGCTGGTCTGGCCGTACATGGCGCCGAGCAGGCCGAGCTTCGCCTTGTCGCGGTCGCCGTGGAAGGCGGTGGCGGCCAGTGCCTCGTAGAGGTCGCCGCCGGCGGCGGTGCGGGCCAGCCCGGCGTCCTGGGAGAGCGCGGCGAGCACGCGCGGCTCCAGCTGGGCGGCGTCGGCGACCACCAGCAGCCAGCCCGGGTCGGCGACCACGGCGCGGCGCAGGATGCGCGGGATCTGCAGCGCGCCGCCGCCCCGGCTGGCCCAGCGGCCGGAGACCACGCCGCCGACCACGTACTCGGGGCGGAACCGGCCGCCGCGTGCCCAGGCGTCCTGCCAGGCCCAGCCGTGCGCGACGTGGATCCGGGACAGCTCCTTGTAGCGGACCAGCAGCCGGGCCGCCGGGTGGTCGACGGTCTTCAGCTCCCAGGAGCGGGTGGAGGCGAGCGGGATGCCGGCGTCGGCGAAGGCGCGCAGCACCTGGCTGTGCGAGTCGGGGTTGAACGGGCGCCCGCCGAGTGCCCGCTGGAGCTCGACGGCGAGTTCGGCGAGCAGGCGCGGCTGGGTGCCGGGGACGGCGGGGCGCGGGCCGAGCAGATCGGTCAGCAGCCGGTCGTGGACGTCGACGCGCCAGGGCAGGCCGTCGTGGGCCATCTCGGCGGCGGCCAGCGCGCCGGCCGACTCGGCGGCGGCCAGCAGCCGGAACCGGGCACGGGCGGCCGGGTCGGCGATCGCGGCGAGCCGGCGCTGCTGCTCGGCGTGGACGGCGACGACCGCGGCCAGCGGATCGGTGCCGGGCGGCAGCTGGAGCCGGTCCGGGGCGAACAGGGTGTCCTGGCCGTCACCGGCCTCGGCGGAGCCGGGCTCCGGGAGGTCGGCGGGGACCGGCAGGCCGCGCAGCCGGGCCCAGCCGGCGCCGAGCGAGCGCGGGGCGCCGAAGCGGCCCTCGTGGGCGAGCAGCAGCGCCTCGACCAGCCGCAGGTCGTGGCAGCGGGCGAGCCGGTCGGGCAGCCGGGGGAGCAGCGGGGCGTACCCGGAGTCGGCGGCGGCCCACACCCACCGGGGGTGCTCGCCGGCCTCGCGGGCGGCGACGGCGGCGGCGAGGTCGGCGGCGGGTTCGGGCGGGCCGAGCGGGGCGCCGGCGTCGTCGAGCGGCTGGAGCCGGCCGCCGGGGCCGTGCGGATCCGGGGCGAGGGCGATCCGGGGTGCCACGGGGGCTCCTCCTCTCGTCGGGACTGCGGTGGGGCTGCGGTAGGGCTGCGGTAGGGCTGCGGACGGGGTGGCGACGGGACGGCGGGCGGGGCGGGCTCGGGGTGGTGCGGGCGGGCGGGACGGCGGGTCGGGCTGCGGGTGGGGCGGCGGTGCGGGCGCTTGCGCGGGCCGGGCCGTCCGGGGGCGTACCGTCGGCCGGTGACGACGGTAGCGGGAGGGTACGACAACCGGAGCCGCGCCGTCCGGGTGCGTGCCGCCGCAGGCGCGCCGGACGGCGGGGCGAAAGGGTGTGGGCAGTGCCGGTGACAGCGCGTAAGGTCGGCGGAATGACCGAGAACCCGTTCTTCAGGCCCAGCACCCTGGCCTACGAACTGCCGCCGTTCGCCGAGATCCGGCCGGAACACTACCTGCCCGCCTTCGAGCGCGGCATGGCCGAGCAGCTCGCCGAGATCGCGGCGATCACCGCCGACCCGCAGCCGCCCACGGTCGAGAACACCCTGGTCGCGCTGGAGCGCTCGGGCAGGCTGCTGCACCGGGTCAAGGTGGTCTTCGAGAACCACTCCGCCGCCGACACCGCCCCCGAGATCGACCGGATCGACGCCGAGATCAGCCCCCGGCTGGCCGCGCACCGGGACGCGATCCACCTGGACGCCGCGCTGTTCGCCCGGATCGAGGAGCTGCACGCCGGCCGCGACGCGCTGGAGCTGGACCCGCAGACGCTGCGGCTGCTGGAGCGCCGGCACACCGCGTTCGTCCGGGCCGGTGCCCGGCTGGGCGCCGAGGAGCAGGACCGGCTGCGCGCGATCAACACCGAACTGGCCGCCGCCTCCTCGGAGTTCCGGCAGAACGTGTCCGCCGACTCGCAGGCCCGGGCGCTGGTGCTGGACTCCGCCGAGCAGCTGGCCGGACTCTCGGCCGACGCGATCGCCGCCGCCGCCGAGAACGGCCGGGCGCTCGGGCGGCCGGGCACGTACGTCCTGAGCCTGAAGAACTTCTCCAACCAGACCGAACTCGCCTCGCTCACCGACCGCTCGGTGCGCGAGCGGCTGCTCAACGCCTCGCTCGACCGCGCCGTCGACACCAACGGCCCGCTGGCGATCCGGATGGCCGCGCTGCGCGCCGAACGCGCCCGGCTGCTCGGCTACGACACCCACGCGGCCCAGGTGGTGGCCGACGAGACGGCCGGCACCGTCGAGGCGGTGGACGCGCTGCTCGCCCGGCTGGTGCCCCCGGCCGTGGCCAACGCCCGCCGGGAGGCCGCCGAGCTGGCCAAGCTCGCCGCGGCCGACGGCGTCGAGGAGATCGCCGCGCACGACTGGGCGTACTACTCGGAGCAGGTCCGCCAGGCCTCGTACCAGGTGGACGCGGCGGCGCTGCGCCCCTACTTCGAGCTGGAGCGGGTGCTGCGCGACGGCGTGTTCTTCGCCGCCAACCTGGCCTACGGGGTGACCTTCACCGAGCGCCCGGACCTCGTCGGCTACCACCCGGACACCCGGGTCTTCGAGGTGTTCGACGCGGACGGCTCCGGGCTGGGCCTGTTCCTCGGCGACTTCCACGCCCGGGCGTCCAAGCGCGGCGGCGCCTGGATGGACGAACTGGTCACCCAGTCGCACCTGCTGGGGCAGCGGCCGGTGGTCTACAACAACCTGAACATCGCCAAGCCGGCGCCCGGTGAGCCGGTGCTGCTCTCCTGGGACGAGGTCCGCACCCTGTTCCACGAGTTCGGGCACGCGCTGCACGGGCTCTTCTCGGACGTCCGCCACCCGTACCTGGCGGGCACGGCCGTGCCGCGGGACTTCGTGGAGTTCCCCTCGCAGGTCAACGAGATGTGGATGGTGTGGCCGGAGGTGCTCGCCAACTACGCCCGGCACCACGAGACGGGCGAGCCGCTGCCGGCCGAGCTGGTGGAGCGGATGGAGGCCGCGGAGTCCTTCGGGCAGGGCTTCCGGACCGTCGAGTACCTGGCGGCGGCGCTGCTGGACTGGGCCTGGCACACCCTGCCGGAGGGCCGGGAGGTCACCGACGCCCGGGAGTTCGAGGCGGCGGCGCTGGAGAAGGCCGGACTGGCGGTGGCGGCGATCCCGCCGCGCTACCGGACCACCTACTTCGGCCACATCTTCGCGGGCGGGTACAGCGCGGGCTACTACGCGTACATCTGGTCGGAGGTGCTGGACGCCGACACGGTGGAGTGGTTCAAGGGCAACGGCCGCGGCGTGCGGGAGAGCGGCGAGGTGTTCCGCCGCGAGCTGCTGGCCCGCGGCGACAGCCGGGACGCGCTGGACTCCTTCCGCGCGGTGGTCGGGCGCGACCCCGAGACCGGGCCGCTGCTGGCCCGGCGCGGACTGCTGTAGCGGCCGGAAGGGCCCGGCGGCGGCGCGGATGCCGCCGGGCCCCGGTGCCGGCGGGGTCCGGTGCCGGCGGGGTCCGACGGTCTCAGCGGGGCTCGACGGTGACGGTGACCGGGGTGCCCGGGCGGGCGTGCGGGAGCCGGACGCGCAGCCGGCCGGCGTGCTCGCCGTCCGGCTGGTCGAGGTCGGCGCGGGCACCGGCCGGGCGGACGGTGACCCGTGCCCCGGCGGGGAACGCGGCGGCCGGCAGGGCGAGTTCGGTGGTCCGGCCGGTGCCGTCGGCCTGCCACCCGACGGTGTGCCGGGTGCCGTCCGCGGTGGTGCGGGCGCCGGTGCCGGCGACCGCGACCGGGTACGGGCCGAAGGCCGGTTCGTCGCCCGGGGCGGGCCGCCCGGCGGGGTCGAGCGCACAGTAGCCGCCGTTGCCCCGGCACCAGTACCACATCGTCCAGCCGGCCGCGAAGCCGTCCATGGCCTCGACCTGGCGGCGCACCAGCAGGGTGTTGCCGGGCCGGCGGGAGTCCGGCGGGCCCCATTCGCCGACCAGCACCGGCAGCCGGTGGGCGGCGGGGTAGCCGGTGACGGCGGCGGTGTAGCGCTCGACGAAGCCGCCGGACGGGTCCCAGTCGGCCCCGGACTCGACCGCGGTGTCGTAGAAGTGCGGCGCGTAGCCGATCCGGGGCGCGCCCGGGCGGGGGTCGGTGAAGCCCGGCAGCCGGGTGGGCACGCCCTGGCCGACCAGCACCGTCGGTTCGACGAACAGCCAGGCGCGGTCGTCCGCCCGGCGGACGGCGGCGATCAGCCGGCGGTACATGGCGGCGAGCCGGCCCTGTTCCAGTTCGGCGGCGGCGCGGGCCAGCGCCCGCGGGTCGGCCGGGTCGCCGTCCACGGGGCCGAACGGCTCGTTGAACAGGTCGTAGCCCAGCAGGGAGCGGTGGCCGCGCAGTTCGCCGGCCAGCCGGGTGTAGAAGCCGGCCTGCCGGGCGCGCAGGTCGGGGTCGTCGTAGAGGTGCCGGAAGGCGGCCTGGACGGCGGGCTGGAAGTAGCCGGCGAACCAGTCGTCGGGGTCGGCCTCGAACGGCAGGCCGTCGTCGCGGGTGGCCCAGGGCGGGATGCCGTTGGTGCCGCCGACGAACCGCGGGCCGTAGACGTCCTGGTGGAAGTCGACCAGGACCAGCACGCCGGAGCGGTCGGCCTGGTCCAGGAGCCGGTGCAGCCGGCGCAGTTCGCCGGGGTCGAGGCGGCCGGGGGCGGGCTCCAGCCTGGTCCAGGAGACGGGCAGGCGGATCAGGGTGAAGCCCTGCGCGGCGATCGACCGGACGTCCTCTTCGGTGGCCTCGGCGTACTTGTCGAGGTTGAAGCCGCGCAGCCGCAGCCGGCGGCCGGAGGCGTCGGTGAGGTCGGTGCGGCCGTCCGGGGCGGTGGCGGTGCCGGTGGGGAACACCGGTGCGGGGGAGGGGGACTGGGCCCGGGCCGGCGCGGCCGGCAGGGCGAGGGCGGCGGCGAGCAGGAGGGTGGCGGCGGTGCGGCGTGAACGCATCGGGACCTCCGGGGCGGGCGGGGGTGGGGCCCGATGATGCCGGGCGGGCGCGTCCGCCACAAGACTCCGGTGCGCGGCGGCTCCCGGGGTCCGCCGGTGGTGCTCAGTCGGCGGGCTCCGGCGCGGGGCCGGCCGGCAGTACGGCGGTCGGCAGGTCGGCGGCGGCGGCCAGCCGGCCCCAGAGCAGGTCGGCGAGGGCCTGGACCATCCGGGTGCGCGAACAGGGCCGGGACTCCAGCCACCAGTCGCCGGCCGCCAGCACCATGCCGGTGATGGCCCGGCCCCAGGCCTCGGCGAGCAGTTCGCGGTCGGCGCCGAGGTCGATCTGGTCGGCGACGGCCCGGGTGATCTCCTCGGCGATCTGCTGGAGCGCCGGGGCGAGCGCGTGGCCGGCGCCGCTCGGGTCGCCCGGTTCGGGGTGGGTGAGCAGCCGGTAGACCTGCGGGCGGGCCTCGATCCCGGCGAGGTAGGTGTCCAGCACGTGTTCGACCCGGTCGCGGCGTTCCAGGGGTTCGGCGAGGGCGGCCCGGACGGCGGCCAGCAGGCCTCCGGTGTGACGGTCGGTCAGGGCCCGTACCAGGCCGTTCCGGTCGCCGAAGTGCCGGTAGAGGATCGGCTTGGTGATGCCGGCCTCGGCGGCGATCGCGTTCATGCTGGCGCCGGGGCCCTCGCGCTGGATGACCCGGTCGGCGGCGTTGAGCAGCTGTTCCCGGCGGGGTTCTGGATCCATGCGCGGTTCCCTCGTTTCGTGCGGGTGCGGGCGTTGACACCGGTTACCAAGCAGTAGCAGACTCCGACGATGTTACCGCTGGTAACACCCCGGTCGGTCGCACCCTTCTTCGGAGGCCCCCACTCATGAGCACCTTCTCCCTGGACCCGGGACCGGACCAGCTCGCCGTCCGCGACTGGCTGCACGGCTTCGCCGCCGAGGTGATGCGGCCCGCCGCCGCCGAGTGGGACGAGCGCGAGGAGACCCCCTGGCCGATCATCCAGGAGGCCGCCAGACTCGGCATCTACTCGCTCGACTTCTACGCCCAGCAGTACTTCGACCCCTCCGGCGTGGGCATCCCGATCGCCATGGAGGAGCTGTTCTGGGGCGACGCCGGCATCGGCCTGTCCATCGTGGGCACCACCCTCGCCGCCGTCGCCGTGCTCGCCAACGGCACCGACGAGCAGATCGGCACCTGGGCGCCGCAGATGTTCGGCACCCCCGAGGACGTCAAGGTCGCCGCGTTCTGCTCCTCCGAGCCGGACGCCGGTTCGGACGTCTCCGCGCTGCGCACCCGGGCCGCCTACGACGAGGCCGCCGACGAGTGGGTGCTGAACGGCACCAAGACCTGGGCCACCAACGGCGGGATCGCGGCCGTCCACGTGGTCGTCGCCACCGTCGACCCGGCGCTCGGCGCGCGCGGGCAGGCGTCCTTCGTGGTGCCGCCGGGCACGCCCGGCCTGAGCCAGGGCCAGAAGTTCAAGAAGCACGGCATCCGCGCCTCGCACACCGCCGAGGTGGTGCTGGACGGCGTCCGGGTGCCCGGCCACTGCCTGCTCGGCGGGAAGGAGAAGCTGGACGAGCGGTTGGCGCGGGCCCGCGAGGGCGTCCGCAGGAGCGGGCGGAACGCCGCGATGGCCACCTTCGAGGCCTCCCGGCCGGCCGTCGGCGCGCAGGCGATCGGCATCGCCAGGGCCGCGTACGAGGTGGCGCTCGACTACGCCGGGACCCGGGTGCAGTTCGGCCGCCCGATCATCGACAACCAGGGCGTGGCCTTCCAGCTGGCCGACATGAAGACCCGGATCGACGCGGCCCGGCTGCTGGTCTGGCGGGCCTCCTGGATGGCCGCCACCCAGCAGCCGTTCACCTCCGCCGAGGGCTCGATGTCCAAGCTCTACGCGGGGGAGACCGCCAAGTGGGTCACCGCGCAGGCGATGCAGATCCTGGGCGGCAACGGCTTCACTCGGGAGTACCCGGTGGAGCGGATGCACCGGGACAGCGCGATCTACTCGGTCTTCGAGGGCACCAGCGAGATCCAGCGGCTGGTCATCGCCCGCGCCATCTCGGGGCTGCCGATCCGCTGACGGCTCCGCAAGCCGGCTAGCGGGCGGCCCAGAAGGTGAGCCCGGCCGCGAGGGCGCCCACCGCCGTGCCGACGACCGTCTGCGCGGCGGTGTGGTCCCGCAGCACCACCCGGGACCAGCCGATCACCGCGACCGACGGGTAGAGCAGCAGCCACCACGGCCCGAGCGCGACGGCCAGGCAGACCACCGCGCCGCTCGCCACGGCGGTGTGCACGGAGACCTTCCACCAGGCGGTGATCACCAGGATCGGGACCAGGGAGGCGAACATCGCCAGCACCACCGCGGTGAGGTCGCGCGGCGCGTGCGCCAGGAGCATCCCGGCGAATCCGGCCGCGACCGAGACCATGATGAGCGGGAAGAGCGTCAGACGCCGCCGGCGGTTGCCGACGTGCCGGTCGTCCACGGTGCCCCGGCGCATCCCGAACCGGATGAGCAGGGTCGGGATCACGGCCGTGAACAGGGCCGCGAACACCGCCCAGGCGAGGCCCCGCCAGCCGTAGCGGGCCCCGCCGAGCAGGAGCAGCATCGCGATGATGACGTTCTTCGGCTCCAGGCCGTCGGTGATCCGGCGGGCCCAGGGCACCGAGGGCGTGGGGGCGGTCATCGCGTGCTGTTCCAAGGGGACGGCTCCATCGGCGGATCGGTCGTATTCGATCGCATGATCGTATCGACCGGCCTGCGGGCGGCCGTCCCCCGGTGCGGCTCAGAACCTGGGCGGGCGGCGTTCGAGGAAGGCCGCGAGGCCCTCGCGGACGTCCGGCGCCTCGCGGGAGCGGCGCTCCCAGGGCGCGAGGGCCGCGGCGGCCTGCTCCGGCGGGACGGCCAGCGCGGCTTTGACGGCGCCGATGGTCTGCGGTGAGCGGGTGGTCAGCAGCCGGGCGAACTCCAGTGCCGCCGCGTCCAGTTCGGCGGCCGGCAGGACCTGCTCGGCCAGGCCGAGGGCGGCCGCCCGGGGGCCGGGCAGCAGCTCGCCGGAGAAGAGCAGGTACTTGGCGCGGGCCGGGCCGACCAACCGGGCCAGCCGCAGGGTCGGCACCGCCGGGTAGACCACGCCCAGCTTGGCCGGGGTGATGCCGAGCCGGGCGTCCTCGGCGACGAACCGCAGGTCGCAGGCGAGCGCCAGCTGGCAGCCGCCGCCGACGCAGGCGCCGTGCACCACGGCGACGGTCGGGTGCGGGAAGGCCGCCAGGGCCTCCTCGGCGGCCACGTTGACCGCGTGGTAGGCGTCGGCGTGGTCCGGATCGCCGTAGACGTCGGCGAGTTCGGCGATGTCGGCACCCGCGCTGAAGGTGCCGCCCGCGCCGGTGACCAGCAGGACGCGCACCCCCGGCTCCTCGGCCAGCCGCTTCAGCACGCCGGGCAGGGCCTGCCAGACCGCCAGGGTGAGGGCGTTGCGCCGGTGCGGGCGGTCGAACTCCAGGACCGCGACGCCGTCCCCGCCGAGGTGGGCGTTGAGGCCGTCGGTCTCGGTGGGCAGCGGGGCGCGCTCGCGCGTCAGCAGCGGCCGGGTGGCCATGGGCACCTCCGGGAGGGTGTGGGTGCGGACACTCTCCCAGAGCGCGGCGGCCGGGTCAGGGGCGGGCCGCCCCGTAGTCGCCGAGGCCGCGTTCGGCCAGCGCGAAGGCGCGGTCGGCGGCGGCCAGGGCCTCGGGCAGGACGTCCGCGGCGCGTTCGCCGGCCAGCATCCGGCGCTGGTTCTCCTCGGTCAGCGTCAGCCGGGTGCCGAGCAGCTGGGCGGCGGCGACCCGGGCGGTCAGCGGGTCGCCCGCAGGGTCCCGGGCGAGCAGTTCGGCGGTGAGTTCGGCGCGGGCCCGCCGGTCGAAGCCGGCGTACGCCCGCAGGGCGAGCACCGGGGTGCGGTGGACCAGCCGGACCACGTCGAGCACCCCCTGCTGGTCGCTCAGCCCGGTCGCGGGGTCGAAGGCGGCGAGCGCGGCGCTGTAGTGGGCGTGCAGCGCGGCCACCGCCGAGGTCTCCGGGGCCTTCTCGCGCACCACCCGGGCGGGCTCGCCGATGTGCTGTTCCATCGGGCCGAGGACGAGGTCCTCCTTGGTGCCGAAGTAGTTGAAGACGGTCATCTTGGACACCTCGGCGGCGGCGGCGATCTCGGCGACCGAGACCTCGTCGAAGCCGCGCTCGGCGAACAGGGCGACGGCGGTCCGCCAGATCCGGATCGCGGTCCGGCGCTTCTTGCGCTCCCGCAGGCCGAGTCCGGCCGGACTTCCCCGGCGCGGCCCTGGCGGCCGCCTTCGCCACCGGCCTGCTGCTGATCACCGACTGGGGCGGCACGGCCTACGGCTGGACGTCCCCGCAGCTGCTGGGCCTCGCCGCGGCCACCGCGCTGGCGTTCGGCCTCTTCCTGTGGCGGCAGGCCACCGCCGCCGAACCGGTGCTGCCGCTCTCGCTGTTCCGGATCCCGGAGATCCGGATCGGCTTCGCGGTGCAGGGCCTGGTCGGCATGGGCCTGATGGGCGCGATCATGTACGTGATGCTCTACTTGCAGGTCGCCCGGGGGGTCGCCGCGACCTCGGCCAGCCTCTACCTGCTGCCGATGGCGCTCGGGATGACCGTGACCGGCCTGCTGGCCGACCGGCTCGGCCGGTCGGTCCGGGCGGTGCTCGCCACCGGCACCGGCTGCGCCGCGCTCGCGCTGCTGCTGCTCGGGCTGAGCGGGCCGGGGACCTCGCTGTGGCTGGTCCGGGGCGAGCTGGTGCTGCTGGGCGTCGGACTCGGGCAGCTGATCGGCCACCTCGTCACCGTCGTCCAGAACGCCGCGCCGGCCCACCAGCTCGGTGTGGCCACCACGGGGGTCCGGTTCTTCCAGACGCTGGGCGGGGCGCTGGGGGCGTCGCTGTTCGGCACCGTGCTGGCCCGGGGGTTCGAGCGGCACGAGCCGGGGATGCCGCTGGGCACCGTCGGCGGGCTGAGCGGCGCGGCCAGGGAGCACGCGGTGGCCGGGTTCGTGGACGCGGTGGACACGGTGTTCTTCTCGGCGGCCGGGGTGATGGTGCTGGCGCTGGTGCTCGCGCTGCGGCTGCGGGCGCGGGCGGCGGGGGAGCCGGTGCGCGGGGAGCAGGCGCTGGCGGCCTGAGCCGGGGGAGCGGGGCGGGGGAGCGGCGGGGCCGGTGGAGTCGTCCACCGGTCCCGCCGTCGTGCCGTCAGGCGGCGGGGGAGCCCTGCGGCTTCCACTCGTGGGCGAGCAGCGACCAGACCTCGCCGTCGTGGTGGACGCCGCCGTGCAGGTAGCTCTCCCGCAGGACGCCCTCCAGCGTGAAGCCCAGGCGCTGGGCCACCGACCGGCTGCGGAGGTTCTCCGGCCGGTTGTGCCACTCGATCCGGTGCATGCCGCGGACGGTGAAGGCGTAGTCGACCAGGTGCCGGACGGCGGCGGTGACCAGGCCGTGGCCCTGGCCGGCGGGCTCGGTCCAGACGCCGATCTCGCAGGTGCCGTTCCTGGCGTCGAACTGCACGAACATCGTGCCGCCGACCAGCGTGCCGTCCCGCCAGATGCCGTAGAGGCGGGCGGTGTCGGCGGCCTGCCGGTCCGCGTAGCGCTGCAGGACCTCGCGGGCCGAGTCGAGGTCGGTGGCGAGGGCGGCCCAGCCGATCCAGGCGTCGATGTGGGCGCGGCCGCGTTCGATGTGCTCCAGGTACTCGGGCGCCTGCCAGGGCTCCAGCGGGCGGAGCTCGGCGTTCTCGGCGAGGGGGACGGCGAACATGGGCGGTGCCTTTCGCGACGAGGGGCGGGGCGGGCGGTCTGCGGCCGTCCGTAACAAACGTTTGGTACGTAAGATAACCCCATGACACCGGCCCGTGGAGATCATGAAGCCCGCCGAACCGAAGTCTCCGAGGCGGTCTGGCGGGTGCTGTCCACCCGGGGTTTCGAGGGGCTCACGCTGCGTGCGGTGGCCGCCGAGATGGGGGCCAGCACCGGACTGCTGACGCATTACTTCCCCAGCAAGAAGGCCTTGGTCGCCCACGCGCTGGACGTCCTGGACCGGCGCTCGCTGGCCCGGCCGCGGCGGCTCGCGCCGGCCGACGGCGGACCGCCGCCGCCGGAGGGGCTGGTCCGGCTGCGGGCCGCGCTGCTGGACGTGCTGCCGCTGGACGCGCCGGGCCGGGCGGGCAACCGGATCTGGGTGGGGTCCTGGGACGTCGCGCTGGCCGATCCGGAACTCGCCGGGGCCCACGCGGCGCGGTACGCGCGGTCGCGCGGGGTGCTGGCGGAGTGCGTCGAGGCCGCCCGGCGGCTCGGCGAACTGCCGGCCGGTCCGCCGGCGGCCGAGGTCGCGGCGGCGGCGCAGGCCTTCGTGCTGGGGCTGGTGGTGCAGGCGCTGTTCGCCCCGGCGGAGTTCCCGGCGCAGCGGCAGACGGAGTTGGTGGACGGCTACCTGGCGCGGCTGGCGGCCGGCGGGGACGCGGCCGGCGCGGGCACGGGCGGAGGCGCGGCCGGTCCGCCGGTGTAGGGCGCTCCGCTCCGGGGCGTTTCCGGCAGCGGAATTCCCGGCGCAGGTCTTTCCGGGGCGTGCACGACACGGATGGTCACGGGTGATGCGCGCTCGGTGCCGGGCGTGAAATGCAGCGGGTGCGCGCAGTGCGCGGCGCCGGACACGGCGCGTTGTTGCGTGGTGGCGCCCCCAGCAGGATTCGAACCTGCGACCTACCGCTTAGAAGGCGGGTGCTCTATCCGCTGAGCTATGGGGGCGGGACGGACGGCGCCCTGGCGGGCGTGACCGTTGCCGGGATCGGGCGGTGGGCGCGCGGCGCCCGCTGACCTCTCCCGTGCCTGAGGGTGGGTGTGGGGGTTGGCGGGTCCCTGCCCTGTCGGGGACAGGATAAGGGTGTCCCGTTCCTCGGCCGGGTGTTGCGACACCGCCGTTGGTGTGTCGGCCTCGGTGGAGCGGTCCGATAATCGCAGGTGAAGGCCGTGAGTGCAGCGGTCTGGAGGTGTTCCGCGCCGGACGTTGTGCACTCGTTACGGGGCTGTCTGCCCACCCGTTATGGATTCGGCACGGAGAAAGCGCCACGGCCGAGGCCCGGCATCGACGCGGGTGGGGGGCCGTATTCGGGTTCGTTCGGTCGGATGACGTGGGCGGACGGTCCCCGGGGCCACCCCTGGGGGTGTCCCGGGGCGCCGGGACGGCCCGGAGATTCTTGTCATGGACCCGTGGGGTGCGGGTGTGATGGTCGCACAAAGGCTGAAATTCACCCCTGCGGGCGACAAAGTTTTTCCACAGGTCCGAGTTGTCCACAGGATTCCCGATCTCTCTGGTGTGCATTTCCGGGGAAGGCGCACTCTCAACCCGTGCCGGTCGATTCCGTACGGTGCAACCGAGAGAGCGGAGCGTGCTGTGAACGAGACCCAGGTGACGGTGATCGGGAATGTCGCCACCGAGGTGACGTACGCCCAGACCCCCGGCGGGGTGCCGGTCGCGAACTTCCGGCTGGCGTCGACCGAGCGGCGCTACGACCGGGCGCGGGACGGCTGGGTCGACGGCGAGACCCAGTGGATGACGGTGACGGCCTGGCGGACGCTGGCGGGGCACCTGATCGACTCGCTGTCGAAGGGGGACCCGGTGGTGGTGAGCGGCCGGCTGAGGGTGCGGGAATGGACGGAGGGCGAGGTGAGGCGCAGCCGGGTCGAGATCGACGCCCGGTCGGTCGGGCACGATCTGAGCCGTGGCACGGCGAGGTTCAGCTGGGCGCCGGGCGCGCGCAACGGATCTCCGGGGGTCCCCCCGGAGGGGTCCGCGGGGGGACCGGCGGGCGGGCTCCCCGGCCGGGCGGCCGGTGCGGCGGTCGGGCCGGAGGGGGCCGCGGGGGCGTCGGCGGCGTTCGGCGAGGCGGTGCCCGGGTGGATCGTGGACGCCCTGCGCGGCCGGCGGCCCGCGGGGGCGGGCGTCGGGGCGGTGGCGGAGGGGGAAAGCGGGGGTGACGCCTAGCGGCTGACGGGGTGTCCGGCGGGCGGTATCACTGTCGACAAATATGTGAATCGAGAACGGTGTTGCGACCCGCACGCGCAATCCCGTTCGGTTAGCGGAATGATCTCGGAATTCTGGCAGGCCGTCAGTTTGTGGAGACACTGGGAGCGTTGATAACGATACGGATACGGTATCGTCCTGATTTCGCATGGGGGTTTCCGGGCCTCTGACGCTTCATAGGATGCGTCTGGTTCACATCGTGAAGCAGCGCCACAGGGGGCGCGGCAAGCAAGGCGGGCTGCCCATCGGCATGGCCCGGCCCGGAGGGATCCCACATGTTGCAGCGGCAGGGACGGACGCTTCCCCGCATCACTACTGTCATGCTCGCGACCAGCGTTGCGCTGGCCGGGGGCCTGGTCGCGGCCGGTGCGGCGGCTGCGGCCGACGCCCCCGGCGGGGCGGTCACGGCAGTGATCCAGCCGAGCTTGATGAGCGAGGAGATCGCCATCGAGGGAAGCCACTCCATCCAGGGCGGCCTCTTCACCCTCAAGACGTCCGACGGTGGCGAGATCAAGACGTACTGCATCGACATCGACCACCCGGTCGACACCAGGAGCGGCGTCGAGTACCAGGAGTCCGACTGGAAGTCGAGCTCGCTCGGCCGCCCGGACAAGGCCGAGGACGCCTCCAAGATCCGCTGGATCCTGGAGAACTCCTACCCGCAGGTGACCGACCTCAAGAAGCTGGCCGACGCGGCCGGCGTCAAGGGCGAGCTCACCAAGGAGGACGCCGCCGCGGGCACCCAGGCCGCGATCTGGAAGTTCTCCGACGGCAAGAACGCCACCCCGGTCGACGCCGAGGCCAAGCAGCTGCGCGACTACCTCGTCAGCGAGAAGAACAAGGGCATCGCCGCCGAGCCCAAGCCGTCGCTCAGCCTCACCCCGGACTCGGTGTCCGGCAAGCCGGGCGGCAAGCTCGGCCCGTTCACGGTCAACTCCAGCGCCAACGAGGTGAAGCTCGCCGTCGGCGGTGACTCCGCCGACAAGGTCAAGCTCCTCGACAAGGACGGCAAGGAGGTCAACGCGCTGACCGGCCCGGTCGCCAAGGACACCCAGCTGTTCCTGGACGTGCCCGCGGGCACTCCGGACGGCACGGCCACCGTGGACGCCTCCGCCGAGACCGTCGTGCCCAGCGGCCGCGTCTTCCTCAGCAAGGGCTACACCCCGGCCAAGCACAGCCAGACCATGATCCTGGCCGGCTCGACCAAGCTCAGCGTCAAGGACGCCGCCAAGGCGACCTGGAAGGCCGCGAAGGGCCCGCTCGTCGACAGCAGCGCGGTCGTCGAGTGCGTCGCCAACGGCGTGAAGGTCTCCGTCACCAACGGCGGCGACGAGGCCGCCGCCGTCTCGGTCAAGCCCGGCAAGGACGTCACCGTCCAGCCCAACAAGACCGAGACCGTGCTCGTCCCGGTCGCCGAGGACACCGCCTACGACATCACGGTGAGCGGCCCGAACGGCTTCACCAAGAACTTCAAGGGCATCCTCGACTGCAAGACCGCCAGCGTGGTCACCCCGAGCCCGTCGGCCACCCCGACCACCGCCAAGCCGTCGACCCCGGCGCCGACCAGCCCGGCCCCGACGACCACCACCGCCAAGCCGGTCACACCGAGCGCCACCCCGTCGGCCTCCGTCAGCACCACCACCGCCGCCGCCACCCCCCACCCGGCGCCGCCGAGCACCGCTCCCGGCACCACCGGCGGCCTGGCCCAGACCGGTGGCAGTGACGCCACCCCGGTCATCGCCGCCGTCGCCGGCGCTCTGGTCGTGGCCGGCGGTGCCGCGGTCTTCCTGCTCCGCCGCCGCCGCGGTGGCAACGCCGCCTGAGGCGCCCGGACCGTGAACCGGTAGCGCGATCTCCGGTGGCGCGGTCCGCGACGCAGCCGGCCCGGCCCCCCGCACCACGCGTGCGGGGGGGCCGGGCCGTCGTGTGGGCGGGACACCCCGGCGGGGCACCGCGCGGGGCCGTCCGGGAGGGGGACCCGGCGGTTCGGGGCTCCGGGCCGGGTGCGGCACAATGGAAGGCTGCAAGCCGAATTACTCCCGACGACGCCGGAGCGATCTCACGTGGCGGAATACATCTACACGATGCGCAAGGTGCGCAAGGCGCACGGAGACAAGGTCATCCTTGACGACGTGACGCTCAGCTTCCTCCCCGGAGCGAAGATCGGCGTCGTGGGCCCCAACGGTGCCGGTAAGTCCACCGTGCTGAAGATGATGGCCGGCCTGGAGCAGCCCTCCAACGGCGACGCCTTCCTCTCGCCCGGCTTCACCGTCGGCATGCTCCTCCAGGAGCCCCCGCTCGACGAGTCCAAGACGGTCCTGGAGAACGTCCAGGACGGCGTCAAGGAGATCAAGGGCAAGCTCGACCGCTTCAACGAGATCGCCGAGCAGATGGCGACCGACTACTCGGACGCGCTGCTCGACGAGATGGGCAAGCTCCAGGAGGAGCTGGACCACGCCGAGGCCTGGGACCTGGACGCCCAGCTGGAGCAGGCCATGGACGCCCTGGGCTGCCCGCCCGGCGACTGGCCGGTCACCAAGCTCTCCGGTGGCGAGAAGCGCCGCGTCGCGCTCTGCAAGCTGCTGCTGGAGGCCCCCGACCTGCTGCTGCTCGACGAGCCCACCAACCACCTGGACGCCGAGTCGGTGAACTGGCTGGAGCAGCACCTGGAGAAGTACAAGGGCACCGTCGTCGCCGTCACCCACGACCGGTACTTCCTGGACAACGTCGCCCAGTGGATCCTGGAGCTCGACCGCGGCCGCGCCTACCCGTACGAGGGCAACTACTCCACCTACCTGGAGACCAAGCAGTCCCGTCTCAAGGTCGAGGGCCAGAAGGACGCCAAGCGCGCCAAGCGGCTCAAGGAAGAGCTGGAGTGGGTCCGTTCCAACGCCAAGGGCCGCCAGGCCAAGTCCAAGGCGCGTCTGGCCCGCTACGAGGAGATGGCCGCCGAGGCCGACAAGATGCGGAAGCTGGACTTCGAGGAGATCCAGATCCCGCCGGGCCCGCGCCTGGGCAACGTCGTCATCGAGGTGGAGAACCTCAACAAGGCCTTCGGCGAGAAGGTCCTGATCGACGACCTCAGCTTCACCCTGCCGCGCAACGGCATCGTCGGCATCATCGGCCCGAACGGCGCCGGCAAGACCACCCTGTTCAAGATGCTCCAGGACCTGGAGACCCCGGACAGCGGCACGGTCAAGGTCGGTGACACTGTCAAGATCAGCTACGTCGACCAGACCCGCTCCAACATCGACCCGAAGAAGACCCTCTGGGAGGTCGTCTCCGACGGTCTGGACTGGATCAACGTCGGCCAGGTCGAGATGCCCTCGCGCGCCTACGTCTCCGCGTTCGGCTTCAAGGGCCCGGACCAGCAGAAGCCGGCCGGCGTGCTCTCCGGCGGTGAGCGCAACCGCCTCAACCTGGCGCTCACCCTGAAGCAGGGCGGCAACCTGCTGCTCCTCGACGAGCCCACCAACGACCTCGACGTCGAGACCCTCTCCTCGCTGGAGAACGCGCTGCTGGAGTTCCCCGGCTGCGCCGTGGTCATCTCGCACGACCGCTGGTTCCTGGACCGGGTCGCCACCCACATCCTCGCCTACGAGGGCGACAGCAAGTGGTTCTGGTTCGAGGGCAACTTCGAGTCCTACGAGAAGAACAAGATCGAGCGGCTGGGCGCGGACGCGGCCCGTCCGCACCGCGCCACCTACAAGAAGCTGACCCGCGGCTGACACCCAGTCGTGAGTGACGACGGCCCGGCAGGCCCGCCCCGTGGGGGCAGGCCTGCCGGGCCGCGGCCCGACCGGCACGCACCGCCGCCGGGCACCGGACGTCGAGGAGAATCCGTGGCACGCCACATCTACGCCTGCCCGCTGCGCTGGTCCGACATGGACGCCTTCGGGCACGTCAACAACGTGGTCTTCCTGCGTTACCTGGAGGAGGCCCGGATCGACTTCATGTTCACCCAGGCCGCCGAGGCCGGTGCCGGCGAGTTCGCGGGCGGTTCGGTGGTGGCCCGCCACGAGATCGACTACAAGCGCCCGTTGGTGCACCGGCCCGAGCCGGTCACCATCGAGACCTGGGTGACCAGGATCGGCGGCGCCTCGCTGACCGTCTCGTACGAGATCAAGGACACCGCCGCGGACGGCACCGAGACCGTCTACGTCCGGGCGTCGACCGTCGTGGTGCCCTACGACCTGGCCGAGGGCCGGCCGCGCCGGATCAGCGCGGTCGAGCGGGAGTTCCTGGCCCGTTTCCTGGACGAGGAGCCGGCCGTCGCGGTCTGACCGCGCCCGCCCCCGAACCCGTACGCCCGACCCGTGGGTCCGTTGCCCGGATGTGAGCCGAAGCGTTGAACAGCACCGCCGCCCTCCCCCTCGCCGACACCGGGGAGGCCGCCGACCTGGCCGCCTTCCTGGTCCGCCTGCTGCGCTTCGACAAGGCGGCGGCGGTCCGGTTGCAGGGCGTGCCGCGGCCGGACGGCGGCGGTGTGCTGGCCGTCTTCGGGCGGCTGCCGCTGGGCGGTTCGGGCGCGCTGGCGGTGCGCACCGCGCGACTGGCGCACCTCGAAGCCCCGCTCGACCTGACCGTCTCGGCCGGGCAGCTGCTGGACGGCGTGGACACGGCGGCGGACGCCGTCGCGCTGCCCGCCCCGGTCACCGGCCCCTCCTGGGCCGGGCTGCTGCCGCCGCGCACCGGCTGGCAGCCGGTCGGCGCCCCGCCCGCGGCCCGGGTGCGCCTGGAAGTGGCGGCCGCCGTGCGGGAGTTCCGCGAGCGCAGCGAGGCCGTCCCGGAGCACCACCGCACCCGCGCGGTGCTGGACGCGCTGGCCGACGAGATCTGGTCCCGCCCGGTGACGGTGCTGCCCGAGCTGCCGCTGCGCGCCGCGCACGCGGCCCAGGTGATCGGCTTCCTGGCCCCGCAGGCCCCGCTGACCGTGCACCGGGCCGGCGGCTGGCTGCGGCTGTCCGCCCCGGCGGGCTCGGTGGCGGTCCGCACGGCGGCCGCCCCCGGCGCGGGCCTCGGCCTCAGCCCGGTCGGCTAAGCCCTCTCCCGGATCCCGCGGCGGGCGATGCCGCGGTCAGCCCTCGGTGTTGATCATCGAGGCGGCGGCGTAGGTGAGGTACTCCCAGAGCTGGCGCTCGGCGTCCTCCGGCAGGCCCAGCTCGTCGAGCGCCACCCGCATGTGCTTCAGCCAGGCGTCGTGCGCCGCCCGGTCCACCTTGAACGGCACGTGCCGCATCCGCAGCCGGGGGTGGCCGCGCTGCTCGCTGTAGGTGCGCGGGCCGCCCCAGTACTGGATCAGGAAGAGCGCGAACCGCTCCTCGGCCGGGCCGAGGTCCTCCTCCGGGTACATCGGCCGGAGCAACGCGTCCTCCGCGACGCCCTGGTAGAACCGGTGGACCAGCCGCCGGAAGGTCGGCTCGCCGCCGACCTGCTCGAAGAAGGTCTCCTCGCTGAGCGTGTCACGCCGGATCTCGTTCACCCGACCATGGTCGCAGACGGCGGCGGGGCCGTACACCGGGACCTGGGAACCAGGTCCGCGGACGTACGACCCCGCGCGGCACCGCGTGCGGCCCCGGCCGGACCCCGGGGAGGGGATCTAGTCCTCCCAGCGGAACAGCTTCCAGGAGATGCCGGTCAGCACGGCGGCGAAGAGCAGCAGCCCGCCCATGGTCGGCAGCGCGTCCATCACGCCGCCGCCCCGGGAGAGCACCGACTGGGCCGAGGTGACCAGGTGCCTCAGCGGCAGCGCCTCCGAGATCGCCTTGAGCCAGCCCGGCATGTCGTCGGTCGGGAAGAACGAGCCCGACAGGAACGACATCGGCAGCACGATGATCTGCGAGAGGCCGTTGGCCGCCTCCTCGGTCCTGGCGATCGAGCCGGCCAGCAGGCCGATCGACATGAAGGCGATGGTCGCGCAGACCACCAGCGGGATCACCAGCCACCAGTCGCCGGTGAGCTTCAGCCCGAAGAACGGCGTGGTGGCCACGACCAGGAAGATCGCGGTCTGGGCGAGCGCGGTCAGCACCGAGACGGCGACCCGGGAGGAGATGATCGACCCGGCGCTCACCGGGGCGAGCCGCAGCCGGCGCAGCACCTTCTTCCTCCGCCAGCCGACCAGGGTCAGCGAGGCGCTGAACACCGCGCCGGTGGCCACCGCCCAGCCCAGCAGGCCGGGGGTGAGGAACTGGATCGGCTTGAGCGCCTCGTCCTCGACCTGGGAACTCTCCAGGACGAACGTCGGGGGCTTGCCGCTGGCGGCCTGGTTGGCCTGCTGGACGACGGAGTTGACGATGCCCCGGACGGAGCCGGCGCGGACCTGGTCGGCGGCGCTGTAGCGCACCACGACCTTGCCGTCCGGCCCCTCCTTGATCAGTGCGTCGAGGTCGCCCTTGCGGACCTTCTCCAGGGCGGCGGCCTCGTCGTCGCCCCTGGTGATGGTCAGCACCTGCTCCAGGCCTGCCCGGGCCTCGCCCCGGACCGAGTCCAGCAGCCGGACGGCGCCGACCTGCTCCACCTTGGCGTGCGGGCTGGAGGCGCCCTTGAGCAGGGTGCCGAACAGCAGCAGGAACATCAGCGGGAAGAGCAGGACGAAGAACAGCGCGCTGCGGTCGCGGACGAAGGCGACCAGCATCACCCGGGAGAGGCTGACGAAGGCGGAGACCCGCTCGCGCTCCTCCGGCGCCCGGGGCGTGCCGCCCGGTGCGGGGGCGGCGGGGTCGGCCGTGGCCGGCTCGGCGCTCATGCGCGGTACTCCCGTCCGGTGAGCTGGAGGAAGACGTCCTCCAGGGTGGCGCCGCGGACCTCCAGGCCGCGCAGCGCGCCCTGCTCGGCGAGCACGGCGAGCACCGGCGCGGGCAGGCGGGTGGACAGCGACAGCGAGACGCCGTCGTCCTCCAGCGAGGTGATCTCCGCCCCGGCGGCGGTGAACAGCTCGCGCGCGGTGTCGAGGGCCAGCAGGCCGGACTCCACGCTGATCCGCACGGTGTCGTCGATCTCGCGGACCAGCGCGGCGGGCGCCCCGGTGCGCAGGATCCGGCCGCGGTCCATCACCGAGACGCGGTCGCAGAGCACCTCGGCCTCGTCCAGGTAGTGGGTGGTCAGCACGACGGTGCGGCCCTCGGCGTTGATGTCGCGCAGCAGGTCCCAGAGGTTGCGACGGGCCTGCGGGTCGAGGCCGGTGGTCGGCTCGTCCAGGAACACCAGCTCCGGGCCGTGGACCAGGGCGCAGGCGATCGAGAGCCGCTGGGCCTGGCCGCCGGACATCTTGTCGGTCATCACCCCGGCCGACTCGGTCAGGCCGACCCGCTCCAGCATCGCGTCGGCGCGCCTGGGGCCGACGCCGTAGAAGGAGCCGAAGGTGCGGATGGTCTCCCGCGCCGTGAGCTTGTTGAAGAAGGCGGAGGCCTGGAACTGCACGCCGATGCGCGGCAGCAGCCGGGGATTGCGCGGCCAGGGCGCCATGCCCAGCAGCTCGATCCGGCCCTCGTCGGGCTTGCGGATCCCCTCCAGGATCTCCAGCGTGGTCGTCTTCCCGGCGCCGTTGGGGCCGAGGATTCCATGGAATTCGCCGGTCCCGACGGTGAGTGACACCCCGTCGACGGCCTGCACGTCCCCGTACCGCTGACGGATTCCGTCGGCGGATATTGCAGCAGTCATAGCGACTGAGGGTAGGGGCGGCAGGCCGTCGTGGGGAGTTGTCTGAGCATCATTTGATGATCATTTTTACAATGGTGTCGAGTGACGGGCCGTCAGGCCGTCAGGCGCGGTGCACGGTGATCGTCGTCCAGGCGCCGATGTGGATCCGGTCGCCGTCGCTCAGCGGGATCGCGGTGTGGGGGGCGACCGGCTCCGCGCCGCCGTTCACGGTGGTGCCGTTGGTGGAGTCCTGGTCGACCAGCACCCAGCCGCCGTCCGGCTGCTCCGCCAGCAGGGCGTGCTGGTGCGAGGCGCCCGGGTCCTCCGGCGCGACCGACAGGTCGATCTCCGGCACCGTGCCGCGGTGCTGGCTGCGCCGTCCGATCCGCAGCTGGCCGCGCCCGGTCAGCGGGATCCGGCGCTCGGGGCAGTACGGCGGGAAGAACAGGCCGGCCGCCTCCGGACCGCTGCGGGCCATCATCGCGGTGAAGTACTCGCGGTCGGCCGCGATCACCGCGAACCAGGTGGTCCGCGCCGGCTCGGCGGGCGGGCCCTGCGGGGGCGCCGGCGGGGCCAGGTGGAACGAGGTGCCGAACTCGTCGCCGCGCCGGGCCGGGCCGGGCTGGGCGTAGACCGGGCCGGAGTCCTCGCGCGGCCGGGGCGCGCCGTACGGCCCGTCGGGCCGCGGCTCGGCCTGACCGGGAGCGGGCAGCGGGGCGGGCGCCCCGGTGTGCTGGGCGTGGACCGGCGGCGGGTAGCCGTAGCCGGAGGGCTCGGCGGGCTGCGACGGGTCCTCGCCCGGGTAGGCCTGGTGGCCGTGCGGCGGGGCGGCCGGGGCCTGCGGAGCACCGCCGTACGCCGCCGGGATGTTCAGCGGGGCGGGCGCGGGCGGCGGTACCGGGGCGGGCGGGAAGGACTGCGGGGCGCGCTGCGGGGCCGAGAGGTCGTAGTCGTAGCCGCACTCCTCGCAGAACCGTCCGGTCTGCGGGCTGCGGCAGATCGGGCAGACCGACAGGCCCTCGGTGAGGTCGGGGAAGCCCTGCGGGGGCGGCGGAACGGACCCGGGGGGCGGGATCGCGCCCGGGGGGAGCGTGGCCCCGTACGGCGCGCCGGGAGCGGCGGGCGCACCGTACGCCCCCGGGGTCCCGGGCGCGCCGGGCGGCGGTGGCGGCAGCGGCTGCGGCGGTGTCATCGGAAAACCGCAGAAGTCGCACCAGTCCTCGGCCTGCGACTCATGGCCCCTCGGGCAGATCGGCATCAGGTCCCCCCTCAATTCCAGCCCGGCCGGGGCTGAGCCCGGCCGGTTCGCGGCCCGGTCGGCGCTTCGGCGGTCACTTCTTCACGCGGACGGTCTTGGTCGACCGGGTCTCGACGATCATCGAGTCGGCCTCGCTCACGTTCTTACGGAACCGAACGGTACCCTCCCTCGGGTCCACCACGTCCACCACCTTCTGCAGCAGCCGGAAGGTGCCCTCGTTGCCGGTCTCGTGCGCGATCCGCACGGCGGCCCCGAGCCTGGCGGTGGCCCGCCCGACGTCCCCGGCGCGGTGCGCCTCCATGCCCTCCCGGACGGCCGCGGCCAGCTCCGCCTGTCCGGTGTAGTGGGCGACCTGCGGGCTGATCCGGGTGGACGAGGCGAGGTCGTCCGTCCAGACCGCCTTGACCAGGCCCTGCGACAGCACCTCGGGCGTCCCCCCGGCGACCGACGGCGGCAGGACCAGGCTCACCCGGGCGGCCAGCATCTCGTTGCCGACGGCCGCGGAGGGGACCTCCACGCAGACGTGGTAGTCGCGGCTCTCGTCGCCCCACGAGCCGGTCGGGTAGTCGCCGGCCCGCGGTCCGGCCTCGGAGCGGCGGGCGGTGAGGTCCTCCAGCGCGGGGGCGACCTGCTTGACGAACTTGACCACCGCGTTGGCCGGCGTCCAGATCCGCAGCGCGACGTCGGCGACCTGCTTGCCCATCGCGCCGGCCATCATCGAGCGGAAGTCCTCGGCCAGGCCGGACGGCTCGGGGACGATGTCGACGGTCCCGAGCAGCGCGGAGGCGATCTTGCGCAGTTCCTCGACCCGCCAGTCGGTGCCCACGCCGCGGCAGTCGGCGGTGAAGTGGCCGGTGACCCGGCCGATCGCGCGCTCCAGGTCGGCGGCGGTCTCGTGCTCGTTGTTGCCGTCGGTCAGCAGGATGGCGTGCCGGATCGGGATGTCGGCGCGGGTGAGGAAGAGCTGGTCGGCCTTGGTGAGCCAGCTGCCCATGGCGGTGCCGCCGGCCGCGGTGAGCCGGCGCAGGGACTCCTTGGCCCGCGCCCGGGTGTCCGCGGAGGCGACGGCGAGGGTGCCGTCGCCGGGGAAGACCTCGCGGGCCTCGTGGGTGCCGGCGACCACGGCGAAGGCGACGCCGTCGCGGATGGTGTCGATGGCGGCGGCGGTGGCCTCGCGGGCGCCGCGCAGCTTGCTCGACGGGTAGTCCATCGAACCGGAGCAGTCCACCAGCAGGACCACCGCGGCCGACTGCCCGGCGCCGCCCGGTGCCGCGTCGACGACGCCGAGCGGCCGCCCGCCGGAGGTGCCGCCGCCGGTCGCGGTCACGGTGACGATGGCGTTCACCTCGCGGGCGCCGTCCGCGAGGTACTCGTTCTGGAAGATCTCCACGTCGAACCTGGGCAGGTTCGGCTTCGCCAGTGTTGCCATGGGCCGGTGGCTCCCGTCGGGTGGTCGGTTGGTGCGGGGGCTGCTGTGCGCGGAGGCCGGGCGGCCGTCCGGTGGGCGGAAGGGTGCTGTGCGGAGGGTGCTGCGCGGAGGGTGCTGCGCGGGGGGTGCGGGGCGGACGCGGTGGTGGTCGGGGCGGAGTGTGGTGGGGCCCGCGCCCGGGCGGGCGCGGGCCCCGGCGGGCCGGCCGGGTCAGCGGGCCGGGGGCACGGTCGGACGGGGCGGGACGGCCGGCGGCGGCGGGACCGCCGGCAGCGGGGCGGCGGGGGAGCCGATCACCGGGATGTCCGGCAGGGTCGGCTCGTACTCCTCCTCGTCCTCCGCGGCGCCGGCGGCGGCCGGGCCGCCCGCGGTGACCAGCGGCAGGTCGAGCGCCGTGGCGGTCCGGGCGTCCTCGCCCCGGTCCGCGGCCGGCGGCGGGTCGATCGGCAGCACGGCGACGGTGATGTTGTCGTGGCCGCCGGCCGCGACGGCGAACTCCACCAGCTCCCGTGCGGCGGCCAGCGGTTCGGTGCGGGCGTCCGGCCGCACGTGGTACGCCAGGTCGGTGGCGGCCTCGGCGTAGTTCCACAGGCCGTCGGTGCACACCAGCAGCACCCCGGGGTAGTGCGGGGTGAAGCCGATGACGTGCGGCACGACCTCCTCGGCGTCCGCGCCGAGCCAGCCCGTGATGGCGTGGGCGCGCGGGTCCGCGTACGCCTCGGCCTCGTCCATCAGGCCGGCCTCGACCATCCGGGCGGCCCAGGAGTCGTCCTGGGTGAGCCGGAACGGCACGGCGGCGGCCCGGTCGTCGGGGATCCAGTAGGCGCGGGTGTCGCCCACCCAGCCGATGGTGATCCGGCCGCCGGATGCGATGGCGCTGACGTAGGTGCAGGCGGGCGCGTTGACGTCGGGCCGGCTCGGCCGGGTGCCGTCGGTGGCGAGCGCGGCCACCGCGTCGGCCGCGTCGGCGACCGCCCGGCGCATCGCGTCGCTCGGGTCGGTACCCGCCTCCAGCGAGCTGAGCAGCGACTCCGAGGCGGCGTCGACCGCGGTCTCGGAGGCCTGGTCGGGCCGGTCGGAGGAGGAGACGCCGTCGCAGACCACGGCCACCACCACCGGCTCGCCGCCGGGCAGCGAGCTGGCGGCGACGGTGAAGGAGTCCTCGTTGCGGTGGTGGCGCACCCCGCGGTCGCTGACCCCGGCGACGCCGGCCAGCGCCTTCTCCATGTGGTCGCGCGGACGCGGCTGGGCGCGGCCGCACGCCTCGCAGTAGCCGTCGGCGGTCACCTGGTGGAGCCCGCAGTGCGCGCAGGCGCCCGTGCCCGGCGCGCCCTGGCCGCCCTGGGCCGGGACGGCGGGCGCGTTGGGCAGGGTCGGCGGGTGGTCGTCGTCGGCGCCGGCCCGGGCGGCGGACCAGCCGGCCGGCATCGCGCCGGGGGCGGGCCGGCCGTCCCGGCTCGCCCCGCAGGAGCCGCAGAAGACGTCCTCCGGGTCCATCGGCTCGGCACAGCTCTGGCACACGGTCTGCTGCGGCATCTGTTACACCCACGTCCTGGGACGGGCCCGGTTGGCCCGCTCCACCATCTCGATCCTTGTTTCGGCCCGGTCGGCCAACCGGGCGAGTACCCGGTAGGACTGCTCCAGGGCGAACCGCAGTTCCCTTTCCACCGCGGGCCGTCCCAGCACGCTGACCTCGCCGGCCGTCCCGCCGGGGGATCCGGCGGTCACCCAGCCGAGCGCCGCGCCCAGCACCTCGACGGCGAGTTCCTCGCGGCGGCGGTCGTCCAGGCGCAGCGCGGTCAGCTGCTCGGAGCTCGCGCCGAGGTCGGCGCCGAGCGGGTCGGTGGCGGGCCGCTCGCGCAGCCGGGCCCGGACGGCGGCGATCCGGGCGGCGGTGTACTGGCTGGAGGTGGCCGGGACGGACTCCAGGACGGCGACCGCGCCGGCCCGGTCGTCGCCGGCGAGCCGGACCCGGGCCAGCCCGAAGGCGGCGCTCAGGTAGCTCTGGTCGGTGCTCCACACCAGACGGTAGAACTCGGCCGCGTCGCCGCCGTCGCCGAGGAGTTCGGCGCAGACGGCGAGGGCCAGCTTGGGGGCGGCCTCGCCGGGGAAGGCGTCGTAGACGGCGTCGAACGCCTCGGCGGCGGCGCGCAGCGCCTGCGCGCGCGGGTCCGCCTCCGGGCCCGCCGCCGGGACGGGGTCCGGGCCGCCCTGCGGGTCGGCGGCGGCGGCCAGCGAGGCCAGGCCCCGGTACCAGACCACCCGCCAGTCGTCCGGGTGGTCCTGCTCCAGCGCGGCGAGCGCCTCGGCGGCCTGCCGTGCGCTGCCGAGTTCGAGCAGTGCGCGCAGCGCCCGCAGCCGGCGCTCGATCGAGTCGGCCGGGGCGCCGTCCAGGGCGGCCAGCGCCTCCTGCGGGTCGGTGGCGAGCAGGGTGGCGAGGAAGCCGGCGTTGGGGTCGGTGGGGTCGATCCGGGGCACGGGCAGGGCGAGCGCGGCGGCGCGCGGGTCGACGGCGGCCAGCCGCAGTTCGCCGGGCCATTCCGTGGGTGCCACCAACTCGGTGTCGACGACGCGCAGTTCGGGGCCGAACAGGGTGGAGGGCGCGGGCCGGGCCCGGCCGTCCTGGAGCGCCAGCACCTCGCGCAGCACACCGGTGAGCTGGTCGGCCATCTCCTCGGCGGAGGCGAACCGGCGGGCCGGGTCGGGGTCGGTGGCGCGCACCAGCAGCCGGTAGTAGGACTCGTAGGCGGCGAAGGCGGGCACGGACTCCGGACCGGGCAGGGTGTCCCGGTAGGTGGTGGAGTACCCCTGGAAGTCGAAGCTGAGGACGGCGAGGGTGCGGGCCACCGTGTAGAGGTCGGAGGCGGGGGAGGGGCCGTCGGTGGCGATCTCCGGCGCCTGGTAGCCGATGGTGCCGTAGATCGGGCCCTCGTCGTCGAACCGGCGGACGGCGCCCATGTCGATGATCTTGAGGGTGTCGCCGCTCTGGATCACGTTGTCGATCTTGAAGTCGCAGTAGACCAGGCCCCGCTGGTGCAGGTAGCCCAGCGCGGGCAGCGCCTCCAGCGCGTAGGCGATCGCCTGCTCCACCGGCAGCGGGTCGCGCCGGCCGTCGGGGGTGCGGCGCTCGTTGGCGATGTCCTTGAGCGACTTGCCGCCGACGTACTCCATCACGATGTAGCCGTCGGTGGCTCCGGTCCGCAGGTCCGGGTGCTCGGCGAAGTTGATGATGCGCACGATGCTCGGGTGGTCCACCTCGGCCAGGAACCGGCGCTCGGCGACGGCCACCGCGAGCGCGTCCTCGTCCCCGGTGTCGAGCAGGCCCTTGAGCACCACCCACTTGTCGTTGACCCGCCGGTCCACCGCCAGGTAGATCCAGCCGAGGCCGCCGTGGGCCAGGCAGCCCACCACCTCGTACTGGCCGCCGACCAGGTCGCCCCGGCGCAGCTTGGGGGTGAAGGAGTACGGGGTGCCGCACTTGGTGCAGAAGCCCTCCGGGCGGCCCGGCGTGCCGTTGCGCTCCCGGCCCACCGGGGCGTCGCACTTGGAGCAGTACCGCTTGCGCTCCGGCACCTCCGGGTTCTCCAGCACCGCCGCGGCCGGGTCGGCGGCCGGCACGCTGGGCACCGTCACCAGGCCGGCGCCGAGGCGGTGGCGGTTGGCGGTGGCACTGCCGCGGCTGCTGCGCACCGAGACCGAGCGGCCGCTGCCGGTGCGGGTCGAGCGGTGCGAGCGGGAGCGGCCGGACAGTGAGCGGGCCGAGGCGCTGCGGGCCGAGGAGCGGGCCGATCCGGTGTCCGGGTCGAACACGATCTCCAGGGTGGAGGTGTACGCGGTGGAGCCGGACGCCGCGGCGCCGGTCAGGGGCCGGGGTCCGGGCGGGGTGAGGCCGCACTCGTCGCAGTAGCCGTCGGTGTCGATCGTCCCGGCGCAGTCGCGCGGGCAGGGGGAGCCCGCGCCCGCCGGGGCGGACGGCGTCGGCCCGGTGGCGCTCGGTCCGCCGGCGCTCGGCCCGGTGCCGCTCGTCCCGCCGGCGGTCCTCACCGAGGAGGTGCCCTCCGGCGCGAGCCCGCACTCGTCGCAGTAACCGTCCGCGTCGATCGTCCCGGTGCCGCCGCACTCCGGCCGCCCGCACGTCTCGCCCATCACCCTCGGCCCCCCTCTGCCCGTCCGTCGACAGCCCGTCCGTCGACAGCCTGTCCGTCGACCGGCTCCCCGCCGGCCCACGCCCCACCCTGCTCGGCCCCGCCCTGCTCGGCCCCGCCCTGCTCGATGCCGCCCGCCGCGCCCCCGTCCGCCTCCGCCGCCGGGCGCAGCGCCTGCTGGAAGCGGGCCACCGCGGCGGCCGCCGCCCGCAGGTCGCACGGCGCGCTCCACAGCAGCCAGCGCGCCTTCTCGTACCGCTCCACGACCTCCGGGTCCTCGGCCATCCGCAGCCGGGCCGCCATCGCCTTGTACGCGTCCAGGCGCCCGCGCAGTTCGGCCCGGACGGCCAGCGGCTGGGTCACCTCGGTCAGCGACTGCCGGGCCCGGGCCAGCTCCTTGGCCGCCGCGTCCTCCAGCGCGTCCAGCAGCGGGGCCAGCCGGTACCACTGCCCGCTCTGCCGCAGGTCCAGGGCCACCACGATCCGTTCGCGCAGCGCCGAGGCCGGGCCGGGGACGGCCGGCACCTCGGTGGCGGCGATCTTCGCCAGCACCTCGCCGCGCGCCCGGCGGGCCTCGGCCAGCGTGGCGTCGGCCCGCTGCAACAGGTCCCCGACGCCCTGCAGGCGCTCCTCGGCGTCGTCGCGCAGCCGCAGCAGGTTCTCCAGCTCCAGCCGGACGTCGTCCAGCGCCCGCCCGGCCAGGTCGAAGCGTTCGGTGTCCACCATCCCGGACGGCGTGGCGAGCGCGCCGCCGTCCGGCACCGTGCCGCGCTGCGCGGGGACGCGGGCGGGCCGCCAGAGCGCCAGCGGATCGCTGCGCACCTCGGTCCGCAGGCCGTCGAGGCCGGCGTCCAGCGCGTCCAGGTCGTCGCCGAGCGGGTGGGTGCCGGCGCGCACGCCGAGCGAGGCCGCCAGGGTCTGCACCCGGCGCAGTTCGGCGATCAGCAGGTCGATCCGGGCGGGCAGCGCCGTCCAGACCGCGTCGGCCGCCGCGACCACCTCCAGGACGGTGGCGTACCAGGCGTTCATCCGGTCCATCAGCCCGTCCAGGCTGACCCGTTCGACCAGCCGGGCGGGCGCGCCGAGCCGCTGCGGGCCGTCCGGCGCGCCGCCGGGCACGGTGACCGCGTCGCCGGTCAGCAGCTCGCTCAGCTCGGCGAGTTCGGGGGCGCCGGGCCTCGCCTTGCGGGCCCGTACCGCGCGGGCCGAGGCGAGCGCCTCGGAGTAGCGGTCGAACAGCGCCCAGAGCAGCGGCACGCCCTGTCCGGCGACGGCCCAGCGCTCCTGGGTCCGCCCGGCCAGTGCCGCGCCGTCGAGCAGGCGCAGGCCCGGGTGGTCCTGGAGGGAGAGCAGCGCCGACTCGACCGCGTCGCGTTCCGCGCCGAGGCGCGCCAGCGCGCGGTCCACCTCCTCCCGGCTCAGGACCGGGCCGGCCGAAGCCGCCATCGCTCTCTCCCCTCCTCCACTCGCTCCACCGGCTCCGTTCGCTCCACCTGCCCCGTTCCGTGCTCCCGGGGACCGCTGCCGGCCCCGGCGGGAGCCGCCGGACAGACCCTAACGCGTGCTCCCGCCCGTGCGGCCGTCACCGCGGTGCCGGCCAGTGCCGGTCGGCGTCGTCCAGCAGGTACGGCTTGAGCCAGGTGTCGTACGCGCGGCGCCAGGCGCCGCCGTTGTAGTAGTCGTTGAGCACCTGGTTCACCCGGGCCGTCAGGTCGGTGCTGCCCTTCAGCATCGCGACGCCCATCACGCCCGGGCGCACCTCGCCGTCCAGCACCTTGACGGTCTGGTCCTGCGCCGCCTGGCCGGCCGCCAGGCCGTCGTCGGTCATCGTCGCGTCGACCTTGCCGAGCTGCATCAGCACCAGGCAGTCCAGGTTGTTCTCCACCGGGACGAGCTTCTTGAGCGGCCGGGTCTTCAGCTCCTCCAGGGCCGAGGAGCCGGTCGCCGCGCACGCGGTGGTGCCGTTCAGCGCCTCGTCGAGGCTCCTGGCCGGCGAGGTCCGGGGCACCAGGACCCGCTGGCTGGTGGTGAAGTAGGGCCGGGAGAAGGCGATCTCCTCCAGCCGTTCGCAGGTGATCGACATGGTGCGGACGATGATGTCGACCCGGCCCTCCTTGATGTACTTGATCCGGTCGGCGGTCGGCACCGCCTTGAACACCACCTTCTCCGGGTCGCCCATGATCGCGGTGCCGATCGCCCGCGCGAGGTCGATGTCGAAGCCCTCCAGCTGCCCGTTGTTGGGGTTGCGCGAGCCCCACCGGTAGCTGTTCAGGTCGATGCCGACGACCAGACTGCGGCGGGCCTTGATGGCCTGCACCGCCGCGCCGTCCGCGCTGCTCGGCGGGACGCTCCGGTAGAGGTCGCAGGGCTCCGCCTGCCCGGACCGTTCCGCCTGCCCGCTCTGCTCCGCCCCCTCCTGCCCGGCCGCCAGCGGCAGCTGCGCCGGTGCTCCGGCCCCGGCGCCGCCGTGCGGTCCGCCCGCGCCGAGCACCAGCGCGCCGGAGGCCAGCAGCGCCAGCGCCGCCGCCGTCCGGGCCGCGCGCAGCACCGCGGTGCGGCCCCGTCCCCGTTCCGTGATCGTGCCCATCCGGTCCGTCCCCCCTCTACCGGTACTCGGCCAGTCGCCGGCCGAGGCCGCCCAGTGCCGCGACGGCGGCCACCAGGCCCAGCGCCGCGACGCCCGCCGCGGCGGTGCGCAGGTCCGTGTCGACGCCCAGCGCCGCGCCCCGGAAGCGGCCCTCCTCCAGCACGGCGGCGTGCGCCAGCTGCCGGTCGGCGGAGGTGAACGCGGCGTCGGCGGTGTTCGGCGCGTCCGCCTCCCGGGCCGTCACGGTGGCGTCCAGCGCGGCTTGGTAGTCGCCCTGGTTCTCCAGCGCGCCGGCCGCGGTGTGCCGCTGGTTCCACTGCTCGTAGTCGCGCAGCGCCTGGTCGACCGTGGCGCGGGCGTCCGCCGGCGCCAGCGCCTGGGCCTGGGCCAGGGTGCCGGCCGGCTCGCCGCCGTCGGGGCGGGTCCAGAGGTGGCCGGTGGTCGTCGACCACAGCTTGGCGTAGGTGGAGCTGGAGCCGCGCGAGACGTAGTGCAGGTTCTCCGCCAGCCGGGCGGTCAGCACGTCCACCCGGGCGGCGTTGAGGGCCCGCAGCGGCGCGCCCCCCTCGCGCTCGCCGCGTTCGAGCGCCGAGCCGGCGGCGGTCGCGCTCACCGTCAGCCAGAGCACCGCGGCCAGGACGGAGGCGGTGGCGGCCAGCAGCCCGATGTTGAAGACCCGGTTGGTCCGCCGGAACAGCGCCAGCTGCACCCAGGCCAGGGCGAGCAGCGCCACCAGGCCCAGCGCGTAGCCGGCCCACGGGGTGGCCCGGGCCTGCGCCAGGTCGTCGGCCAGCACGTCGTTCTGGGCGGCCGACAGCCGGGCGGCGGCCGGCAGCAGTTCGGTGCGCATCTGCTCGGAGGCGTACCGCTGGTAGGCGCCGCCGAGCGGGAAGCCCTGGCGGTTGTTGGCCCGGGCGCTCTCCACCAGCCCCGCGTAGACCGGCACCTTCTGGTTGAGCGAGGAGAGCAGCTCCTGGAGGTCCGCGGAGGAGGAGGTGGTGCGGGCGGCCGCCTCGGAGATCAGCCGGGAGGCCGTCCTGAGGTCCTGCTCGTAGCGCTCCCGCACGGCCCGCGGTTCGGCGCCCGCCAGCAGGAAGCCGGTCGCCGCGGTGGCGTCCGCGTCGGCCAGCGAGCGGTTGATGTCGGCGGCGGCCTGGCTGAGCGGCTGGCTGGAGCCGACCACCCGCCCGGCCGCCGCGGCCCGGGAGTTCAGCTGGACGGCGGTCAGCGCGCCGAACGCGAGGGCCAGCACGGCGAGCAGCGCCCCGGCGAGCCGCAGCCGCCCCGGCGCCGTCCGGGCGGCCCGTCCCAGCCGGGCGACGGGCCCGGGCCGCGGGACCACCGCCTCCGTGCCGCCGGACCGCGGCGCGGGCACGTGCGGCCTCTCGATACGCACCGGTGTCGCCACCAGCATCCCCCTCCCCAATGGCCCGCCCTCCGTCTCCGGGGCCCGGCCGTTGCCAGCAGTATGGCCGTCACTCCCGGCGGCCACACCCGAGTTGCGCGGATCTTGAGCTGTGCGTGCCCGCGGTGCTCCGCGGCTTCCCGTCCGTTCCGGCCCGGGCCGCCCCGAGGCGCGGGGCGGGCGGCGAACGGGTCGACGCGGCACGCACCCTACGCGGTTCCCGGGTGTTGCGGAGGGTCCGGGTCCGTTTGTGCGGGCGACTCCCCGGCGCGGGCGGTTCGTGCGCCGGTGCGACGGCCCGGGCCTCCGTACGATGGCGGCATGCGCCTTCTGGGAACGATCTCCGCCGACCGACCGCTGCTCGTCGTCGCCGTCCGGGAGGAGGCCGCCCATCTCGGCGACCACCTGCCGGTGCTGCTGACCGGCATCGGCAAGGTCAACGCCGCCGCCGCGCTGGCCACCGTCCTCGCCGGGGGCCCGCACCCCTCCGAGGTCGTCAACCTCGGGACCGCCGGGGCCCTGCGCCCCGGCTGGGAGGGCACCCACACCGTCACCCAGGTGATCCAGCACGACCTGGACACCCCGACCCTCCAGGCCCTGACCGGCCGCGTCTACGGCGCCCCGCTGGTCGTCGGCAAGGGCGACGGCCCGGTGCTGGCCACCGGCGACCTGTTCGTCTCCGACGCGGCCGCCCGCGACCGCCTGGCCGAGCACGCCGACCTGGTCGACATGGAGGGCTACGCCGTCGCCACCGTCGCCCACCGGGCCGGCCTGCCGGTCCGGCTGGTCAAGCACGTCAGCGACGAGGCGGGCGACGGCGCCGGGCACACCTGGCGGGAGAGCGTCGACGACTGCGCCCGCCACCTCGCCGACTGGCTGCACGGACAGGGCTGGTGACGGTGCGTCCGGCCGGCGGCGGCGGCCACGGCGACGGAGCGGCGGACGCCACCACCGCGGGCGGGCGGGGCGACCTGCGCCCGCCGGGGATCAACGCCGACGAGTACAGCACCCTGCTGACCATCCTCGACTACCTGCGCGAGAGCGTGATCGCCAAGACCGACGGGCTCGGTGACGAGGACGCCCGGCGCCCCGGGGTCGCCTCCGGCACCAGCCTGCTCTGGCTGGTGCGCCACCTCACCGCCGTCGAACTCAACTGGTTCCTCTGGGCCTACCGGGGCGACGACGTCGAGCCGTGGGACGACGACGCGCCCTCGCCGGGCGACGAGACGGTGGCGGAGTCGGTCGCCGCGTACCGGGCGGCGATCGCCCGCGCCAATGCGGTGATCGCCTCGGCGGCCGACCGCCTCGACCGCCCGGGGGTGCGCTCGCTCCGGCCCGACTCCGAAGCGCCGTCGATGCGTTGGGTGCTGGTGCACATGATCGAGGAGACCGGCCGGCACGCCGGTCACGCCGACATCCTGCGGGAGTTGCTGGACGGCGCGGTCGGCCGCTGACGGGGTGGGGCGTGCGGCCGGCTGACGATCAGTGGAATACTCCCCCGCGCAGTACCCGGTGCCGCTCCGGCGGCGCCGGGTGTTTTTCATACAGGGGGAACAGAAGTTCATGTCACCGACTGACAGAAATGTTGGCCGTCGCCGCACCGTGCGCACCGCCAGGACGGCCCTCGGGGCCTCGGCGCTCGCGCTGGCGCTGGTCACCACCGCGGCCTGCGGGCCGGACAACAGCTCGGCCGACTCGGCCGTCACCGCGGCAGCGGGTCCGGCCGGGGGGCCGAACCTGGGACTGCCCGCCAGCCTCGACGATCTGAAGAAGTGGAAGTTCGAGGACTGGGAGAAGTGGGCGAAGGACTACGCCCTCCCGGCCGCCGCCAAGGGCTTCTGGACGCTGGACAAGCTGCTCAAGGCCAAGCCCACGGAGCCCCTCCCGCCGCCGGCCCCGCCCACGGCCGCACCGCCGGCCCCGCCCGCGCAGCCGTCGCAGGCCCCGGCCCCGCCCGCGCCGCCCACCCAGCCGGGTGCGCCGTCGGCACCGTCCGCGCCGTCCGCCCCGGCGAGCAAGCCGCCGGCCGGACAGCCGACCCAGCCGGGGCATCCGACGCCGCCGCCCGCGGCGCCCAAGCCGTCCACCACCCAGCAGCCGGCCTCGCAGGCCCCGGCCCCGCCGGCCCAGCCGCCCGCCCCGCCGACCCAGGCCCCGGCGCAGCCGCCGGCCCAGCCCACCCAGGCCCCGGCCCAGCCCGCGCAGCCGACCCAGGCCCCGGCCCAGCCGCCGGCCCCGCCCGCGCAGCCCGCCGACAACGGCAACGACCCGCTGCCCAGGACCGTCAACGCCCAGCCGCTGCCGCACCCGTACGCCAAGCCCGGCGTGCACGGAAAGCTGTTCGCGGACGCCCCCGGCAGCGGCGCCGGCGCCGCCGCCGGCCTGAGCCACTACCAGTGCTCCGCCACCGTGGTCGCCGACCCGGCCCACCCCGGCAGGAGCAACCTGGTGTGGACCGCCGGCCACTGCGTCCACCAGGGCAAGGGCGGTTCGTACTACAGCAACATCTCCTTCATCCCGGCCTTCAACAGCACCGGCGCGCTGAGCGGCGGCAAGCAGGCCGAGGAGGCCCAGTACGCACCGTTCGGCGTCTGGAACGCCACCCAGGCGGTGACCTCCCCGCAGTGGAAGGCCGAGGGCGGCGACGGCGGCTCCCCGGCCACCCACTACGACTTCGCGATCATCCGGGTGCAGCCCGCCGACGGCGGCACGTCGCTGGAGGAGACGGTCGGCGGCGCGCTGCCGGTCTGGTTCAACGCCCCGCGCGACCAGCTGAGCATCACCGAGTTCGGCTACCCCGCGGCCCCGCCGTACGACGGCATGGAGCTCAACCGCTGCGAGAGCGGCAAGCCGACCCGGCTGTCCTACGACCCGGCCCGCCCGCCGATGCTCACCATCGGCTGCACCATGACCGGCGGTTCCAGCGGCGGCGGCTGGCTGGCGGTGAAGGACGGCAAGCCCGCCCTGGTCAGCAACGTCTCGGTCGGCAAGCACACCGGTGACCCGAAGTTCCAGGCCGGTCCGTACCTCGACGACGTCGCGGCCGGCGCGTACGACTTCATCTCCAAGAAGGGCTGACGCCCTCCCGGCGGCCGTCCCCGCGCACCCCTGCGGTGCGCGGGGACGGCCGCCGTCCCGCCTCAGTCCGCGAACGCCGCCAGGTCGAGCGCGGCCAGCCGCTCCGGGTCGCTGAGCACGTCGATCGCCACGATCACGCCGTCCAGCACGGTGAACCCCATCACCGACACCGCCCGGCCGTGGGCGCCGATGACCACCACGCCCGCCGCGCCGTTGACCAGCGCCGGGCGCGCGTACGGCGACAGGCTGTGGAACATGACCGCCTGCCCCGCGACCGTCCGGGCCCCCCGCAGCACCACCGGGCGCCGCTCCCGGCCGGCACCGCCGTCCGCCCGCAGCACCACCTCCGGGTCCAGGACGGCGAGCAGCGCGTCGAGGTCCCCGGTACGGGTGGCGGCGAAGAACGCGTCGACGGCCACCCGCTGGCGGGCGAGGTCCCGGTCCGGCGCGGGCGCCCGGCCCTGCACCTTGCGGCGGGCCCGGCTGGCCAGCTGACGGGTCGCGGGCGCCGTCTTCTCGATCAGCGGGGCGATCTCCTCGAACGGCACGGCGAACAGGTCGTGCAGCACGAAGGAGACCCGCTCGGCGGGGGAGAGCGACTCCAGCACCACCATCAGCGCCAGCCCGACCGAGTCGGCGAGCAGCACCTCCTGCTCCGGGTCCGGTGCGTCCGCCCGCGCGATCAGCGGGTCCGGTATCCGCGCCGGCGGTTCGGCCCCGCCGCCCGCGCCGGCCGCCTCGGTGCGTGACTCGAAGGACTCCTCGCGGCGCTGCGCCCGCGCCCGCAGCTGGGTGAGGCAGAGCCGCCCGGTCACCGTGGTCAGCCAGCCGCCGAGGTTCTCCACCTGCGAGGTGTCCGTGCGGTCGTAACGCAGCCAGGTGTCCTGGACGGCGTCCTCCGCCTCGGCGAGCGAGCCGAGCATCCGGTAGGCCACCGCCCGCAGGTGCGGCCGGTGCGCCTCGAACAGTTCCGCGGCCGGTGCGGATCCGGCGGCCAGAATTCTCTCGTCCACCCGTGTCACATTCCTTCGTCGCCGTCGGTCAAAGCTCCGGAACCACGAAACCTAACGGCTCCGCCGGAGGCCCGGCCTCCGACCGGCGAAGGAGAGACGATCATGACGTACCCGACCAGCGGGACCAACGCCCCCGTCCTGGTGACCGGCGGTACCGGCACCCTCGGCCGGCAGGTGGTGCCGCTGCTGCGCGCGGCGGGCCGGGAGGTCCGGGTGCTCACCCGCAACCCCCGCCCGGCCGCCGACGGCGTCACCCACCTGGCCGGCGACCTGCTGACCGGCGAGGGCGTGGCCGCGGCGGTGGCCGGCGCCGAGGTGGTGCTGCACCTGGCCGGCGACGCCAAGCACGACGAGGCCACCACCCGCACCCTGGTCGACGCCGCCCGCCGGACCGGGGTGCGGCACCTCGTCCACATCTCGGTGATCGCCGCCGACCGGGTGCCGCTCGGCTACTTCCGGGCCAAGCACGCCGCGGAGCAGGCCGTCGCCGGCTCGGGCGTCCCGTTCACCACGCTGCGCGCCGCCCAGTTCCACGACCTCGCGCTCAAGACGGCGGCCGCGATGGCCAAGCTGCCCGTCGTCCCGGCGCTCAACGGCATCCGCTGGGAGCCGGTGGACGCCCGGGACGTCGCCGAGCGGCTGGTCGAGCTGGCCCTGGAAGCGCCCGCCGGGCTCGTCCCCGACCTCGCCGGCCCGGCCGTGCGCACCCTGGCCGGCCTCACCCGCGACTACCTGGCGGCCGCCGGCAAGCGCCGTCCGATGCTGCCGCTGCGCGCCCCCGGCGCGGTGGGCCGCTGCTACCGGGAGGGCGTCAACCTGGCCGGGCCCGGGGCCGACCGGGGCGCCCGCGGCTGGGAGGCGTTCCTCGCCGGGACCTTTCCGGCGGGCGCTGCGGCGGGCGCTGCGGCGGGCGCCGCCGGCCGGGTCAGGACCAGCTGACGGCGGTCGGCTCGCCGGTCTTCGCCGCCGTCACCACGGCCTCGGTGGTGACCACCTTGGCGAACCGCATCGCGTGCAGCACCGTCCGGGTGGCGCGGGCGAGTTCGGCGGCGGGGACGGTCACGCCGTCGGGGCCGGTCTGGTCGAAGGCGTGCATCGCGTCGACCGGGAAGACCGCGTCGTAGCCGAGGTTGCCCGCCATCCGGGCGGTGGTCTCGTTGCACACATTGGTGATGATCCCGGTGATCACCACCTGCCGGGCACCGCGCTCCTGGAGCCAGGTGTGCAGGTCCGGGGTGCCGTAGAAGGCGCTGTTCACCGTCTTGGTGACGTGCAGGGCCGGAGTGACGGCCGCCACGAAGTCCTTCAACTCGTGGCCGGGCGTGCCCTTCGCCAGTGGGCCCGTCGCGGACTCGTGCTGGACGGTCACCACTGGCCGTCCGGTGGCCTGCCACACGTCGATCAGTTCGCCGATCCGCTGCTCGGCCTCGGGGTTGTCGCGCTCGCCCCAGAACGCGGTGTCCTCGAAGCCCTTCTGGACGTCGATGACGACCAGGACGGCGTCGGAGTCGATGGTGAGCGGGGCGTCGAGGGCGCTGGTGTTCGTCATGCGTCCATCCTGCGGCGGGCCCGGGCGGCGCCGTGAGCGGCGGTGGAGCCACCCATCGATACGATCCTGCCACTACGATCCCGCCATGCGAACGGTGGGTTGTGTGATCTTCGACGGCGTCCGGCCCTTCGACTACGCGGTGATCGGGGAGGTGTGGACCAACCGGGCCAGCCGCCCCGGTCTGCCCGCGTTCGAGTTGCGGATCTGCGGGCCGGACGGTGCCCGGGTCCGCTTCGACGGCGGGCTGGAGCGCGTCCCGGACCACGGGCTGGACGCGCTCACCGGCTGCGACCTGGTCGTCGTGCCCGGCATGCAACGGCCCGACGAGCCCTTCGACCCCGCCGTCCTCGCCGCCCTGCGCACCGCCCACGCGCACGGCGTCACCCTCGCCTCGCTCTGCGCGGGCGCCTTCCTGCTCGCCGAGGCCGGCCTCCTCGACGGCCGCCCCGCCACCACCCACTGGGCCTTCGCCGACGAACTGGCCCGCCGCTTCCCGGCGGTGGACGTCCGCCCGGAGGTGCTGTTCACCGGCGAGGGCGGGCTCTGGACCTCGGCCGGGGTGGCGGCCGGCATCGACCTCTGCCTGCACCTGGTCCGCGCCGCCCACGGCGAGCGGGTGGCCGCCGCGATCGCCCGCGCCATGGTCACCGCGCCCTTCCGCTCCGGCGGCCAGGCCCAGTTCATCCCCTCCCCGGTCCCGCAGCCCACCGAGTCCGACGACCCCCTCGCCCGCGTCCGCACCGAGGTCCTGGCCGCCCTCGACACCCCCTGGACCGTGCGCCGGATGGCCGCCCTCGCCGTGATGTCCGAGCGGACCTTCGCCCGCCACTTCAACGCCACCACCGGCACCACCCCGCTGCGCTGGCTCCTCGACCAGCGCATCCTCACCGCCCAGCGCCTCCTGGAGGACACCGACCTCCCCGTCGACACCGTCGCCGCCCGCTGCGGCTTCTCCTCCGCCGTCTCGCTGCGCCCGCCCTTCACCGCCCGCCTCGGCATCCCGCCCCGCGAGTACCGGCGGACCTTCCGCGGCCGCGAGCCGGGCACGCCCTAGCGGCTCGCGCCGGCCCCTCGCGGGAGGCCGGGGCCGGGTGCGCGTGCCGGGCACCCCGTCCCGGCCCGATACCCTTGGGTTTCATGACCGAGGTATCCCGTCCCGTCCGCGTCCGTTTCGCTCCGAGCCCCACCGGCATGTTCCACGTCGGCGGTGCCCGCTCGGCGCTGTACAACTGGGCGACGGCACGACAGCAGGGCGGTGTCTTCGTCCTGCGGATCGAGGACACCGACGCAGCCCGCAACAAGCCCGAGTGGACCGACGGCATCATCAGTGCCCTCGCCGCGATCGGCATCCACGAGGGGGACCCGGGCTTCGAGGGCCCGTACTTCCAGTCCGCCAACGCCGCCAGCCACCGCGCCGCCGCCGAGAAGCTGTACGCCGCCGGCCGGGCCTACTACTGCGACTGCACCCGCGAGCAGGTCGCCGAGCGCTCCGGCTCCGCCCAGACCGGCTACGACGGCTTCTGCCGCGAGCGCGGCCTGGAGTACGCCGAGGGCCGCGCGCTGCGCTTCCGCACCCCGGACGAGGGCGCCACCGTCGTGGTGGACCTCATCCGCGGCGAGCCGGCCTTCCCGAACTCCGCGATCGAGGACTTCGTGATCGCCCGCGGCGACGGCAGCCCGGTGTTCCTGCTGGCCAACGTGGTCGACGACCTGGAGCAGGGCGTCACGGAGGTCATCCGCGGCGAGGAGCACCTCTCGAACACCCCGAAGCAGCAGCTGCTGTGGGAGGCGCTCGGCGCCACCCCGCCGGTCTGGGCGCACCTGCCGGTGATCGTCAACGAGAAGCGGCAGAAGCTGTCCAAGCGTCGCGACAAGGTGGCGCTGGAGGACTACCTGGCCGAGGGCTACCTGCCCGAGGCGATGGTCAACTACCTGATGCTGCTGGGCTGGGGCCCGAAGGACGACGTCGAGATCCGTCCGTACGCCGAACTGGAGCAGCTGTTCCGGGTGTCGGACGTGAACGCCGCCTCCGCCTTCTTCGACGTGCAGAAGCTGCGCTCGTTCAACGGCGAGTACATCCGTGCCCTGTCGGTGGACGCGTTCATCGCCGCCTGCGCCCCGTACCTGGCCGCCGACCGCGCGCCGTGGGCGGCCGAGGACTTCGACGAGAAGGCCTTCGCCGAGCTGGCCCCGCTCGCGCAGTCCCGGATCGCGGTGCTGGGCGAGATCGTCGAGCAGGTCGACTTCCTGTTCCTGGCCGAGCCGGTCCGGGACGAGCAGTCGTGGGCGAAGGCCATGAAGAACAAGGACGTCGCGCTGGCCCTGCTGCGCACCGCCCGCGAGAAGCTCGCCGCGGTCGAGGCCTTCGAGGCCGCCGCGCTGAAGGACGAGCTGGAGGCCGTGGCCGCCGAGCACGGCCTGAAGCTGGGCAAGGCGCAGGCGCCGATCCGGGTCGCGGTCACCGGCCGCACGGTGGGCCTGCCGCTGTTCGAGTCGCTGGAGGTGCTGGGCCGCGAGCGGACCCTGGCCCGCCTGGACGCGGCGGCGGAGCGGCTGGCCGCCTGACGGCACGCCGTCCGAGGCCCGAGGGCCGCACCCCGCAGCGGCGGGGTGCGGCCCTCGGGCGTTTCCACACCGGGCGGGCCGGCTTCCCGCCCCGCGGAGGTCACCTGACGGGGACGGAGCCCGGGGAAGCGGTCACGTGCACCACGACGGCCGCCGTGCACCGCTCCCACCTGGCGTTCCTTCGCCGCCCCCGTCCGGGGCGGCGCCCTCCCCGTGGGTCGGGAGCACCCCCGGGGATGGGCTACTATTGACCCATCACCCAGTTGCGCGGGTGGCGGAATAGGCAGACGCGCTGGATTCAGGTTCCAGTGCCCGAAAGGGCGTGGGGGTTCAACTCCCCCCTCGCGCACCAAGTGGCCGGCCGAACCGATGTCCTGTCGGTTCGGCCGGCTTCTCTTGTTCCTCAGGCGTTCTGCTCCGAGGCCCAGGCCCGCAGCAGGGCCACGGCCTCCTCGGGTGACAGCGGGCCGCGTTCGAGGTGCAGGTCCTGCAAGCGGCGCGTGGCCGCACCGATCAGCGGGCCCGGGGGCAGGCCGAGCAGGTCCATGACCGCCCTGCCGTCCAGGGCGGCCGGAACGTCCGGGAGCCGCCTGCGCCGCTCGGACTCCGCGGCGGCGCGCGCCCGGGCCAGCTGTCCCTCGTGCCACTCGTCGTAGCCCGCCGTCCAGCCGGCCGACCGCCAGCCGTCCGTGTCCTGTTCCCGGCCGAGCCCCACCTGGAGGAACAGGTCGCGGTGGTCCGCCTCCCCGGCACCGCCCGCGGCGACATCGAGCCGGGCGAGCGCGGCATTGATCGGCCAGTCCTCCCGCGGACCGGTGAAGTCCCGGGTGCGGACCGGGCCCCACACCCTCGCGCCGGAGCGCCACACGGCGGCGGCCTGGTAGCCGTCCCCGCCGTGGAACTCCGCCTCCACCTGGGCGAGCGCTCCGCCCCGGGCCCAGTCGCCCAAGGTCTGTTCGAAGGCCGGGGGCAGCGCCCCGAGGAGCTGCTCGGTGACCGGTACCAGCCCCATGCGCCGGTGGAGCGGGGCGACGACCGCCTCCCGGATCCCGGCGGTGCGGCTCCGGAGCAGCTCGAAAGGCCCGATGACGGCCCTGAGTTCGTACGGCATCCCCGCAGGGTAGCCGCCCGCGGCGGCAGTCGTCCGACGGCGGACCGCCACGTCGCCCGGGGTGGTGGGGCGTCGCGCCGGGAAGCGGCCCAGAAACATGGGATACCGCCGGACCGGCCGGGACCGCGAGGATTCCGGTCCATGGCGTCGGCCGCCGAGAGGGCGCCGGGCGCCGGTGATTCCGTCCTCCCGAAGGAGCGTTCTCCCATGAGTCTTCGCCGATCGGTCTCCGCGGTCGCCACCGCGGCCGTGCTGGCCCCGCTGCTGGTGCTGGCCGCCGGCACCGCGCACGCCACGCAGGGGCCCGCCACCGATCCCGGGCCCGTGAACGTCGCGCAGGCGCCCGCTCCCGACTTCCAGACCCTCCCGCCGAGCCCGACGGCGCTGCAGCTCGTGCGGCACGACCAGTGCCGGTACTGGTACAACGTCCACTACTGGGTCGGCGGCATGCCGTTCGCCCTCACCCAGCTGAAGCTCTGCCTCAGCGCGCCGACCACCCTCGCGAGCGGCGCGCAGATCTTCCGCCCCGGTGACCTGTACTACCTCCCGTCCGACACCGTCGTCGAGCCGACCGGCCCCGTCGGCGAGCCGAACGAGCCCGTGCTTGTCCCGGACGGACCCGTGCTCGTCCCGGCCTTCCCCGCCACCCCCTGATCCGGTACCGGGCTCACCGCGCACTGTCCCCGCCGGCTGTCCGTCCGGGCAGAGAGTCGGCCCGGACGGGCACAAACCGTCCTCCCCCCGCGCGATCTGTCGCACCGTCAGGCAGGATCCGGCCTCGTACCGGATTGGTACAGACCACGTGCCGCTCGCTGTGATAGAACCTCAACTCCGCGCCACAGAAGGGCCCGTGGCGCGGACCGCCGCTCCGGTGGGGCGGGCGGCGAGGGGAGCGGTGGATGCTACTGGTGGGAGTCGGACGCCGGATCGGCCGGCGCGGACCGGTGCTCGCGGCCGTGGCCGTGAGCGTCCTGGTGGCCACCGCGGTGCTCGCCGCGGTGGCCGGGCTGGCCCGGTCGGCCGCCACCGCCGGGGTGCACCAGCGGCTCGCCGCCGACGCCGGCCGGTCGGTCGAGGTGAGCGGACGCTGGTCGGCCCAGGGGCTGCCCGCCGCCGACCGGGCGGTGCGCGCGGCGCTGGCCCGGACGATGGCCGGCACCCCGTTCCGCACCGAGACCGCGGTGCGCGGGGCCGCCGCGGTCGGCCTGCCGCTGCCGCCCGCCGCCCGCCAGCGGGCCGACGACACCGTGCTCGCCGCCGTCCCGGTCTCCCTGCCCGGCGCCGACCGCTACGCCCGGCTGCGCAGCGGCAGGTGGCCGGACGCCCCGGACAGCACCCCGGCCGCCGACGGCACCCTGCGCGTCGCCCTGCCCGCCGACGCCGCCGACCGGCTCGGTGCGGACAGCGGGGCCACCCTGGTCGTCCGGCACCCGGGCACCGGCGAACCGCTCACCCTCGCCGTGACCGGCGTCTACCGCCCCGACCCGGACGCCGCCGCGCTCTGGACCGGCCTCGGCGGCGCCGACGGCGCGGGCCGCCCGCTGCTGCTGGCCGACGGCGCCGCCCTGACCGCGCTGCCCGGCTACGGCGACCGCACGCTCGCCGTCTGGCTGGCCCTGCCCGACACCGGCCGGTCGAGCCTGTCCGACCTCGCCGCGCTGCGTGACCGGGTGGCCGTCCTCACCCGCTCGGACACCGGCCGCTCGGTCTACCGGGGCGCCGAACCGGCGCTGGCCGACACCACGGTCTCCAGCACCCTGCCCGCCGTGGTCGACGGCCAGGTGCTGCCGGCCCTGACGGTCCGCTCCGAGGTCGCCGTGCCGGGCGCCCTGCTCGCCCTGCTCGCCGCGGTGGTCCTGGTGCTGACGGCCCGCCGGCTGGCCGAGGTCCTCGCCGCCGAACAGGCGCTGCGGCGCTCCCGGGGCGCGGGCGTGGCCCGGCTGCTCGCGGCGGCGGGCGGCGAGTGGGCGGCGGCGGTGGTGCCGGCGGCGCTCTGCGGGCTGCTGCTGGCCCGGCCGCTGCTCGCCGGGGTGCTGCGTGCCGCCGGGGCCCGGGGCGTGGCCGCGGCCGACGGCGGGACCGTCTGGTGGGCGGCGGGGTTCGCGCTGCTGGTGCACGGCGCGGCACTGCTGCTGCCGCTCGCCCGGCAGGCGCTGGACCCGGGCGCCCTGCGGGCGCTGCGCCGGCGCGGTCCGCGCCTGCCCGGGCCGCAACGGGCCGGCGCGGACCTGGCGCTGCTCGCCGTGGCGGCCCTCGGCTTCGTCCAGCTGCGCCGCTACCGGGGCGTGGTGGCCGGCGGCGCGGACGCCGGGTTCGACTCCTGGGCCGACCCCACGCTGGTGCTCGCCCCCGCCGCGCTGGCGGTGGCCGGCGCGCTCCTGCTGCTGCGGCTGCTGCCGGTGGCCGGGCTGCTGCTGGAACGGGCGGCCGCCCGGGCCCGCGGACTGGTGCTGCCGCTGGGGGCCTGGCGGCTGAGCCGCGACACCGGCCGCCAGGCGGTGCCGGTGCTGGTGACCCTGCTGGCGGTGGGCGCCGGCAGCCTGGCCGCCGGGGTGCTGGCCGCACTGCCGGCCGGCGACCGCGACCGGGCGGCCCACACGGTCGGCGCCGATCTGCGGCTGACCGGGGTGTCCGGCCCGCCCGTGCACCAGCATGCCCGACTGGCCGCCCTGCCGGGCGTCACGGCACTCACCCCGGTCGCCGAGCAGTCGGCCTTCGTGGGCTCCTCCGTGGTCCGGACGGTCGCCGTCGACACCGCGGCCGCCTCCGCCGCCGGGCTGCCGTTCCTGCGCCGGGACCTCGCCGACCGCCCGGTCCCCGAACTGCTGGCCCCGCTGACCGCCGTCCCCGCCCAGGGGATCCCGGTGCCCGGCGAACCGAGCGCGCTGGAGGTGACCGTGACGGCGAGCGCCGACCGTCCGGTCCCGGCGCCCGGCCCGGAACTCCGGCTGTGGCTCCAGGACGCCGACGGGCTGACCGAGCAGCTGACCGTCCCGCTCACGGCCGACGGGCACCCGCACACCGTGACCGTCCCGTTGACCGGCGAACGGCGCGCCCACCCCCTGACCCTCGGCCGGCTCGGCGTCGACTTCACCGCCCGCCAGCGCACCCGCACCACCCTCGACCTGCGCGTGGAGCGGATCGGCGCCGTCACCGACGGGCAGCGCACCGACCTGGCCCTGCCGCCGGGACGGAGCTGGACCCGCGCCGACACGGCCCCCGTGGAGCCGGCGGCACTCGGCTGCCCCGGCACCGGGACGCCCAGGGACGACGGGCTGCCGTCGGTCGCGGGCTACCACGCCGACGCCTGCGCCCTGGAGGCGGGCGGCGCCGGCCTGCTGCACGCGGTGCTGCGCTCCCAGGAGGTGGTGAACGCGGCCGCCCGCACGGGCGTGGTCCTGACGGTGCGGTCCGGCACCGCCACCGACGGCCCCGAGCTCCCGGTGCTGCCCGTGCTCGCCGACCGCGCGCTGCTCGACACCGTCCGCGCCAGGGCCGGCGACACCGTCGACCTCGACTGGGAGCACGACGGGAAGGGCACCCAGAAGGTCCGGATCACCGGAGTCGTCGACGCACTGCCCGGCTACGACCGGACCCAGGGCCACCTGCTGCTGGACCTGCGCGCGGTCGCCGCCGCCCGGTCGCTCACCGGGGCGCCCCCGCCCACCGCCACCCGCTGGTGGCTGGCCAGCGACGATCCGGCGGCCACCTGGGCGGCCGTGCACGACCAGGGCACGTACGGCCGCCCGCAGAGCGTCCCGGAGGTGACCGCCGCCCTGGCCGGCGGGCCGTTCCGGACCGGGCTGCGCTGCGCCTGGCTGCTGGTCCTGGTCACCGCGCCGCTGTTCGCGGTGACCGCCCTGACCCTGCACACCGTGAGCACCGCCCGCTCCCGCCAACGCGAGTTCGCGGTGCTGCGCGCGCTGGGCGTGCGGCGCGGCGAGCTGACCGCGCTGCTGCGCGCCGAACAGGTGGCGGTGACCGTGCCCCCGGTGCTGCTCGGCGGGCTGCTGGGCCTGGTGCTCGCCGCGCTGCTGCCGGAGTTCACCGTGCTGGACGACGACGCGGGCCCGGTCTTCCCGGTCATGGCCACCGCCCCGGGGCGGCCCGCCGCCGCACTCACCGCGCTGGCCGCCGGGCTGCTGCTCGCCCTCGCGGTGGTCGTCCTCACCCGGTTGCTGGCCCGGGTCGACCTGGTCCGCGCCCTGCGGGCGGGGGAGGACGGATGAGCGGCGCGGACGCGGACGGACCCTTCGACGGGGGGAGCCCCACATGCTGACCCTGCGCCTGCTCCGGCGCGAGGCGCGGACCGCCTGGCCGGTCGCGGTCGTGCTCGCGCTGCTCGCCGTCCTGCTCACGGCCGTCCCGCTGAGCTGGCCGCCCCGCTTCGACCGGCTGGCGGCCGGCACGCTCGCGGACCGGGTGGACCGCGCCGAGCCGTCCCGGCCGGTGCTCTCCGCGAGCGCCTCCACCCTTCCGGCGCCGTGGCGGCCGGCACCCGCCCCCGGCACGCTCGACCGGGACCTCGACCGGATCGGCGGGGCGGTGCGCGCCGCCGCCGCGGGCCTGGGGCCGACCGCCGGACTCGGCACCCCGTGGGCCCGGGTGACGACCGGCCTGGCGAGCGTGCGCGGGCCCGGGGTGGCCACCTTCTACGGCGACGACCCGCCGGGTGTCCACCTGGTCCACGCCCAGCACGACGGCGCGGACGGGCCGGTCGAGTACCTCCGGGGCCGTGCGCCGCGCCAGCCGGCCGAGGATCTGGACCCGGACCTGAGCGTCCTGCGTGAGAAGCCGCCGCCGGTCGAGGTCGCGGCCTCCGAGGCGACCCGGGAGGCGTTCAACCTGGAGCTGGGGCAGCCGTTCGAGCTGACCGGGTACGAGTGGGCCACCGAGGCGGTCCTGGTCGGGGTCTTCCGCACCGACCGCGGTGCGCAGCGGCTCTGGCAGCGCTCGCCGCTCCTGGTCCGGCCCTGGCCCATGCTGGCCGCGGCCGGCAACGGCACCAAGTGGGAGATGGACGCCCAACTGCTGACCAGCGCCGGCGGGATCGAGCTGCTCGCCCGGCAGAAGCACGGCTTCGACGTCACCTGGGAGCTGCCGGTGACCGTCGACCGCTCCGGGCCGGGCGCCACCCCGGCCGGGATCGCCGGGGCCCGCGAGGCCCTCGCCGCGTGGCGCGCCACGCCCCCGGGCACGCTGTGCGACGCCGGCCGCACCGACGCCTGTGCGATGGCCGGACAGGAGGTGCGCGCGCTCACCGTCGCCGACCGGCTCACCCCGGAGCTGGACGCCTTCGCCGCCCAGCGGCTGCGCACCGAACAGCTCCAGGGCTTCGCGCTGGCCGGACTGCTCGCCGTGGTGGTGGCCACCGCCTTCGCCGCCGTCAGGCTCGGCGTCCACCGCCGGGCCGGCGCCTTCGCGCTCCAGCGCTCGCGCGGCGCCGGTGCGGCCGGCATCGCGGGCCGCCTGCTGCTGGAGTCCGCGGTGGCGGTCGGCGCGGGCGTCGCGGCGGGCGGGGCGGTCGGCCGTGCGCTGGCGCCGCCGGGCGCCGGGCTCGGCTCGTCCGGGCCGGTGCTGGTCGCCGCCCTGCTGGTCTGGTGCGCGCCGGCCGTCGTGCTGCTCGCGTCCGGGCGGGGCCGCCCGCTGCCGCGCTCGCGCCGGCTCGTCCTGGAGGGCCTGGTGCTGCTGACGGCCGTCGGCGGGCTGGCCGCGCTGCGCACCCGCGGTGCCTATGCGAGCTCCGGCATCGACCCCCAACTCGCCTTCGCCCCGGTGCTCCTGGCGCTGGTCATGGTGGGCCTGCTGCTGCGCCTGCTGCCGCCGGCGCTGCGCCGGGCGAGCCGTGCGGCGCGCCGTTCGCGCGGTCTGGTCCCGCTGGTGGCGCTGGCCCGCGCGGGGCAGCGCAGCGGCGCGGTCGCGCTCGCCCTGCTGGTCCTGGTGCCGGCCATGGGCTACGGCGTCTACGGCGCCCTGATCCCGCGCACCCTGGCCGACGGCCGGGAGCAGCTCGCCGACTGGCGCACCGGCGGGGCGCCCGTCGCACTGGTCGGCTCGAAGGAGCGGCTGGCCGGCGACCTCTCGAAGGTCCCCACCGTGGGACACCAGGTGACCGTCACCGGCGCGACCGGCGAACTCGTCGCGCAGTCCGACGGCACCAGCTTCGAGGGCACCCGGCTGGTCGGGCTGGACGCCGCCGCCCTCGGCGCCGCCCGGCCGTCCTCCCCGATGGCCCGCGCCCTGGCGGCCGCCCCCGGCGCCGACGAGCCGGTCGGCGGCAGCGACGAGGCCCCCGTGCTCACCGCGCTGGCCGACCCCGTCCTCGCCGCCCTGGTCCCCGACGGCGACTTCGCGCTCTTCGCCCTCGGCATGCCCCGGGCGCGGGTCCGCGTGGTCGGCACCCTGCCCCGGGAGGCGATGCGCGACCCGGTGCTCGGGCCGGTGCTCGGCAGCGCGCCGCCGCGCGGCGCGGTCCTGGTGTTCACCGGCCCGTCGGCGCAGCGGCTGCCCGCCCAGACGGACCCGTCCGCCGTCCTGCTCCACCCGGCGGCCGGCGGACCGGCGGTGGACCCGGCCGCGGTGCGGGCCGCCGCCGTCACCCGGCTGGCGCCCGGCGGAGCGGCCGGGGCGCAGGTCGAACTGCGGGATTATTCCTCGGAGTTGGCGGCACTGGACGCGGACGGTCTGGCCCGCTCGCTCGACCTGGCCTTCCGGGTCACCACGGTGCTCGGCCTGCTGCTCGGGCTCTCCGCGTTCGCCCTGGACCTGCTGCTCACGGCCGGCGAACGCGCCCGGACGACGTCCTGCCTGCGCACCCTCGGCACCGGCGGACGGGCGGTGTTCGCCCTGCACCTGCTCCAGCTGCTGCCGCTGGTGCTGGCGGCGGCGCTCGGCGGCATCGCGTTCGGCCTGCTGCTGCCCTCCGTCCTGGGCCCCGGCCTGCGGCTGGGGGCCGTCACCGGCGGGCCGTTCGAGCCCGCGACACACATCGACTGGGCGGTCACCGCGGGGCTCGGCGTCGCGCTGGCCGTGCTGATGACGACGGCCGCCGCGCTGGAGGCGGCGATCGCACGGCGCCGGGGACTGGGCGCCGTGCTACGACTGGGGGAGGCGTTGTGAGCGTCCGGCCGACCGAAGGGCCCGCCGCCGGGAGCGGGCGGCCCATGGTGTTCTGCGAGAACCTGGTGCGGATCTTCCGTACCGGCACCCGGGGCCGCGACGGCGTCGAGGTGCAGGCCCTCCAGGGGCTCGACCTGACCGTGCGGGAGGGCGAACTGCTCGCCCTGGTGGGCGCGTCGGGCTCCGGGAAGTCCACCCTGCTGGGGATCCTGGCCGGTCTGGACAGCCCCAGCGCCGGCACCGCCGAGGTGGCCGGCACCGACCTGGGAACGCTCAAGGGGCGTGCGCGCACCGCCTACCGGCGCCGCACCGTCGGGACGATCCGGCAGCAGACCGCCGCCAATCTGCTGCCGTACCTGACGGCCCGGGAGAACGTGCAGCTGCCGATGGGCTACGCGGGCGTGCCGCGCCGCCGGCGGGCCGCCCGGGCCGGGGAGCTGCTCGACCTCATGGGCATCGCCGCGGCCGCCGACCGCACCCCCGCCGCGCTCTCCGGCGGCGAGCAGCAGCGGGTGGCGATCGCGGTCGCGCTCGCCAACGAACCCCGGCTGCTGCTGGCCGACGAGCCCACCGGCGAGCTGGACACCGCGACCTCGGAGGAGGTCTTCGGCGCCCTGCGCACCGCCAACGGCGAGCTGGGCACCACCGTGCTGATCGTCACCCATGACGCCCTGGTGGCCGGCCAGGTCCGCCGCACGGTGCGGATCCGGGACGGCCGCACCTCCACCGAGGTGCTGCGCCCCGGCGACGGCACCGGTGCGGACGGGGCGCTCGCGGCGCAGGAGTTCACCGTCCTGGACCGGGTCGGCCGGCTCCAGCTGCCGAGGGAGTTCACCGAGTCGCTGGGTCTGGCGGACCGGGTGCGGCTGGTCCTGGAGGACGACCACATCGAGGTGTGGCCGGACCGGGACCGGCCGCGCCGCTGAGCGGGCCGCTCAGCCGCGGGCGGCCGGCTCGCGGTGGGCGGCGGCCGGCCGGCCGACGGGCCCGGCGCCGTCGGCCCGAGCGGGGGGACTACTGCCCGGCCCGGCGGGCCCGCTTGAGCTCGTGGTGCACGGCCCAGGCGTCGGCGACCGGGCCGAGGTGGGCGAGCTTGTCGGGGTTGAGGACGGAGCGCACGGACTGGATCCGGCCGTCCGCGACGTCGAGCACCAGTGTGTTCAGCACCCGCCCGTCGCGGTCCCGGAAGACCGCGCCGGGCCGGCCGTTGACCTCGTGCCGCTCGAAGGTCACGTCGATCCGGGCCATCAGCGGGACGACGGCCGCCAGCAGCCGGGCCACGTTCGCGGCGCCGGAGACCGCCCGGGCCAGCTGCGGGGTCTTGCCGCCGCCGTCGCCGACCATCGTGACGTCGGCGGCCAGCAGCTCCTGGAGGCCGGCGATGTCGCCCTCGCTCAGGGCGTCGAAGAAGCGCGCGGCGAGCTCGTCGCGCTCCGTGCGCTCGGCCTCGAAGCGCGGCCGGCCGTCCCGCATGTGCCGGCGCGCCCGCACCGCCAGCTGGCGGCAGGCCGCCTCGGAGCGCTGCACCGCGGCGGCGACCTCGTCGAAGCCGAAGCCGAACACCTCGCGCAGCACGAACACCGCCCGCTCCAGCGGACTGAGCCGCTCCAGCAGCAGCAGCGCCGCCATCGAGACCGAGTCGGCCAGCTCGGCCGCCCGGGCCGGGTCCGCGTAGGGGTCGGTGAGCAGCGGCTCGGGCAGCCACGGCCCCACGTACTCCTCCCGGCGGACCCGGGCCAGGCGCAGCACGTCGATCGCGATCCTGGTCACCGTGGTGGACAGGAACGCCTTGACCGACTCCGGCCGGGTGGACGAGGCGTCGTAGCGCAGCCAGGCCTCCTGGACGGCGTCCTCGGCCTCGGCCACGCTGCCCAGGATCCGGTAGGCGATCGAGAACAGCAGCGGACGCAGCTCCTCGAACTCCTCGACCTTGCTCACGCCGGTTTCCTCCCCTTCGAACAGTACTGGTCGCTGAACGCGGCGGTCAGTGGAACTGGCCGGCCACGTAGTCGCCCGCGGGCTGCCGGGTGACGATGTTGAGGCGGTTGGCCATGTTCATGAACGAGATCAGCGTCACCAGCGCGGCCAGCTGGTCCGTGTCGTAGTGCTCGGCGGCCTCCGCCCACACCTCGTCGCGGACCCCGCCGGCCCCGTCCGCGACCCGGGTGCCCTCCTCGGCGAGCGCCAGTGCGGCGCGCTCGGCGGCGGTGTAGACGGTGGCCTCCCGCCAGGCCGCGACCAGGTTCAGCCGCAGTGCGCTCTCGCCCGCCGCGACGGCCTCCTTGGTGTGCATGTCGAGGCAGACGGCGCAGCCGTTGATCTGGCTGACCCGCAGTGACACCAGTTCCTTCGTGGCGGTCGGCAGCGGCAGGCCCTTGAGCTCCCGGCCCAGCGTCATCAGGCTCCTGACGACCTTGCCGCCGGTCGGGGTGGTGAAGAAGTCGATCCGCGCGTCCATGGGGTGTCCTCCGTCGTGGTGGTCGGTGTTCTCACTCCTGGGGACGGAACGGCCCGCCGTTCTGTGACATCCGGCGCGGACGGCAGGACGCGGGCCCGCCCGGGAGGGCGGACCCGCGTCGCGGTGTGCTGGCGGCTACTTGTTGATGCAGGTGTTGCCGAAGGCCGGGTTGAGCAGGCCGATGATGTTGATCGAGTTGCCGCAGACGTTGATCGGGACGTGTACGGGGATCTGGATCTGGTTGCCGGACAGGACACCGGGGGAGTTGGCGGCCACGCCCTCGGCGACGGAGTCGGCGACGGCGGTCCCGCCGCCGGCCAGCAGGGCGGCGGCCGCGAGGGCACCGGCGGCGAGCGCGGTACGAGTACGCATGTCTCTCCTTAAGAGATGAGTGGGCAGATCAGAGCACCAATCACACCGGTGGAGAGTTCGACTCGCCCCGCATTGGGCGGAACGGGGGCGTGTCCGGGCGTCAGGCGGGCGGGAGGTCCTGCTCGGCCCAGATGGTCTTGCCCTGGCGGGTGTAGCGGCTGCCCCAGCGGGTGGTGAGCTGGGCCACCAGGTAGAGGCCGCGGCCGCCCTCGTCGGTGAGACGGGCGCGGCGCATCCGGGGCTGGGTGGCGCTGGGGTCGGAGACCTCGCAGGTGAGCCGTTCGGCACGGATCAGGCGGACGCCGACCGGGCCGCCCGCGTAGCGGATCGCGTTGGTGACCAGCTCGCTGAGCACCAGTTCGGTGGTGAACGCCAGCTCCTCCAGCCCCCAGGCCAGCAGCTGGGCGGTGGCCGCCTCCCGCACCCGGGCGACGGCCGCCGGGTCGGCCTCCAGCGTCCAGCCCGCGGTGGCCTCCGGCGGCACCTCCCGGGTGCGGGCCAGCAGCAGGGTGACGTCGTCGGTGAGCCGGTGGGCCGGGAGGTCGGCGACGAGGTCCCGCCCGAGTTCCCGCAGCGCCGGCCCGGCCGGCGGGACGGCGCCGTCCGGCGGGGAGGCCGCGGCGGCGAGCCGGTGGGCGAGCTCGTCCATGCCCTCCTCCAGGTCGTCCGCGTACCCGAGGAGCAGCCCGTCGGTGTACAGCGCGAGCAGGCTGCCGGGCTCCAGTTCCACCTCGGTCACCTCGAACGGCAGCCCGCTCACGCCGAGCGGCGGCCCGGGCCGCAGGGCCACGTAGGTCACCCGGCCGTCCGGCGCCGCGACGGCCGGCGGCGGGTGCCCGGCCGAGGCGATCGCGCAGCGCCGCGAGACCGGGTCGTACACCGCGTACACGCAGGTGGCGCCGAAGGGCACGGTCTGCTGCTCGTCGGGGCTGTCGTGCCCGGCGTCGCTCCACACCCCGTGGCTCACCGGCGGCCGCAGGGCCGCCACGGCGCCGGGACCGGGGTCGGGGCCGTCCTCGTCCTCCTCCGGCCGTTCGGCCTCCACCATCAACTGGGCCACCAGGTCGTCGAGGTGGACCAGCAGCTCGTCCGGCTCCAGGTCGAGGTCGGCGAGCGTCCGGACGGCGGTGCGCAGCCGCCCCATGGTCGCGCTCGCGGCGAGTCCGTGCCCGACCACGTCCCCCGCGACCAGGGCGACCCGGGCGGAGGACAGCGGGATGACGTCGAACCAGTCGCCGCCGATCCCGCTCGCCGTGTCGGTCGGCAGGTAGACGCTGGCGGTGGAGACCCCGGTGGTCTCGGCCTGCGAGGGCGGCAGCAGGCTGCGTTGCAGCCCGACGGCGGCGCGGTGCTCGCGCGCGTAGCGGCGGGCGTTGTCCAGGGCGAGGGCGGCGCGGTCGGCGATCTCGCGCAGCAGCTCCAGGTCGGCCGGCAGGTACGGCGGCCGGTGCGGCGCGCGGTGGACGCTCACCCGGCCGAGCAGGCTGCCGCCGGCCCGCAGCGGGACGGTCATCGACGGGGGGACGTCGGTGTGCGCGGTCTGCTCGCCGGGGTCGGCGTGCACGGTCACCCCGGTGGGCGGGGGCTCCGGCGCCCCCCGGCCGCCCGGCCCGGCGGTCGCGACGGCGGCGCGGCGCAGCGGCACCCGGCCGTCCCGTCCCGCCGACGGCTCCGCGCCGGTGAACACGGCCTCGGCGACGTCGATCACCGCCAGGTCGGCGAGCCCCGGCCCCGCCCCGCCGTCCGCCTCCGCGCCGCCCCCGGGGGCCGGCGGCGGCGCGGCGAGGACGGCGGCCAGCTCCTCCGCCGTCCCGGTGACCGACAGCGAGCCGCCGACGGCCGCGGTGGCCCGGTGCAGCAGGGCGAGCCGCTCGCCGGTCCGGTGCAGCTCGGTGACGTCGGTGAACAGCGCGGTCACCCCGATCACCTGCCCGTCCGGGGCCTGCAGCCGGAACGCGGAGATCGCCATCACCGCGCCGCCCGCCGGGTCCTCGATGGTGCGGACGATCTCCTCCGCGCCGATCAGCGGCCGGCCGGTGCGCAGCACGTCGCGCAGGCCGCGTTCGACGGCGGCGGCGTCCTGGGCCTGGAGGAAGTCGCCGAGCCGCCGCCCGCGCAGGTCCGGCGGCAGCCCGGTGTAGGGGAGCAGATGGGTGTTGGTGCGGACGAGGCGCAGCCGCTCGTCGAAGACGGCCAGGCCGACCCGGTCCTGGAGGAACAGTTCGCGGGTGAAGGCCTGGTCCTGGCGCGACCGGGCGATCAGCGGGGTGGGGGCGGCGAGCACGAAGTACCGGGGGGCGCCGGTGACCGGCCCCGGGGGGTCGTCGGCCTCGGGCGCGTTCAGCGGCAGCACCTGGTAGGACAGGGCGAGCCGTTCGCCCCGGCCGGAGCGCAGCACCGCCTCGCCGGACCAGCCCCCGGTCCGCTGCTCCGCGCTGAGCTCGGACATCGCGGGCCATCCCGCGGGGTCGGCGAGCAGGTCGTGCACGGGCCGGCCGTGGACCTGTGCGGCGCCGAGGGCGAGCAGCCGTTCCGCCTCCGGCGTCCAGCGGACGATGCGGCCGTCCGCGTCGAGCAGGGCGCCCATGGCGTTGACGACGAAGGGGGATCGGCCGCGGTACAGGGCGTCCGCCGTGTCCATCCGGTCCGCTCCTCTCCGTCGGCGGGTTCGCTGCCGCGACCCCTCCATCATCCCCCGGCCGGGCGGGCCCGCCAGTCCCGGACGGCGCGCGGGCGGGCGGTGCGCGCCGGTCGGCGAGGTCGCGCGCCGGTCGAGGGGGCGGGACGACGCGGCCGCGCGCGGGGGGTTCTCGGACACCCGCTCCTATTGTAATCTCCGTCAATAAGCGGGGCGTGCGGGTTCCCGCGCAGGCCACGCACCTGACGGAGGCAGCCATGGCTCACCCGGCGGAACGCATTCCCACCCGGACCCACACCGCGGCCGACGAGGACGTCTCCAGGCGGCTCCTCGACTCCGCCGCGCTCCTCTCCTACGACCCGGCCGTCGAGATCGACTGGGACGCCCCGCTCCCGCCCGGGCACTACGGGCTCAACCCGGAGTGGAGCACCCTCTACGGCACCGCGCTCTGGACGGAGATGACCGAGGAGCAGCGGGTCACCCTCACCCGCCACGAGGTCGGCTCGATCATGACCACCGGCATCTGGTTCGAGATGATCCTCCAGCAGATGGTGCTGCGCGACCAGTACCTCAAGGACCCCGCCGGCGCCGAGTTCCGCTTCGCCCTCACCGAGATCGCCGACGAGTGCCGCCACTCGATCATGTTCGCCCGCGCCTGCGAGCGGATGGGCGTGCCGCAGTACCGGCCCAACCGGCTGATCGCCCAGGCCGGACGCGCCTACAAGTCGCTCGCCCGGGGCGAACTCGCCTACGGCGGCATCCTGGTGGCCGAGGAGGTGCTGGACGTCATGCAGCGCGACTGGATGCGCGGCGAGGACGTCCTCGACATCGTCCGCGGGACGTCCCGGATCCACGTGGTCGAGGAGTCCCGGCACATGAAGTTCGCCCGCCAGGAGATCCGCGAACGGCTGCGCGGCGCCGGCACGCTGCGCCGCCGCAACGCCGCCTTCGGCATCGCGGCCGGCGCCTACGTCATCGTCACCAGCATGGTGCACCCGTCCGTGTACCGGGCCGCCGGGCTGGACGTCGGCCGGGCGCTCGCCGAGGTCCGGGCCAGCGAGCACCGCCGCGCCATGATGCGCACCAGCAGCCGCCACCTGATGGCCTTCCTCGCCGAGAACGGCCTGCTCACCGGCGCCGCGGCGAAGATCTACCGGCGCATCCACATGCTCTGAGCGGCCCCTTCCCCGCCCCCGACCCCACGCAGCGAGGACCCCACCCCCGTCATGGCCTACGCGATCACCCGCACCTGCTGCAACGACGCCTCGTGCGTGTCCGTCTGCCCCGTCAACTGCATCCACCCCACCCCGGACGAGCCGGACTTCGGCCGCACCGACATGCTGTACATCGACCCGGCCGCCTGCATCGACTGCGGCGCCTGCGCCGACGCCTGCCCGGTGGACGCGGTCCTCCCGGTCGACCGGCTGACGGGGCCCGACGCCGTCTACGGCGAGCTCAACCGCGACCGGTTCCGCGACCACCCCGCCGACCACGCCTGGGGCGCGCCGGTCTTCCCCCGCAGCCTGCCCGCCGGCCTCGACCTCGGGGGCGGCCCGCTGCGGGTCGCCATCGTCGGCACCGGGCCGTCCGCGAGCTACACCGCCCAGACGCTGCTGCGCTCCACCGGCGCCGAGGTCACCATGATCGACCGGCTGCCGGTGACCGGCGGGCTGCTGCGGCACGGGGTCGCCCCGGACCACCGGTCCACCAAGCGGATCGCCGAGAGCTTCGCGTCCGTCTTCCACGACCCGCGGCTGCGGGTCCACCTCAACGTCGAGGTCGGCACCGACCTCGGCCACGCCGAACTCGCCGCCCACCACCACGCGGTGGTGTACGCGGTCGGCGCCGCCGCCGACCGCCGGCTCGGCGTGCCCGGCGAGGACCTGCCCGGCAGCCTGCCGGCCACCACCTTCGTCCGCTGGTACAACGCCGAACCCACGGTGCCGGCCGACGCGGTCGCCCTCGACGGCGGGCCGGGACCGGGCGCCGGACGGGCGGTGGTGATCGGCAACGGCAACGTCGCGGTCGACATCGCACGGATCCTGCTCACCGACCCCGGCCGGCTCGCCGCCACCGACATCGCCGACCACGCGCTCGCCGCGCTGCGCCGCAGCGAGGTCCGCGAGGTCGTCCTGGTCGCCCGGCGCGGGCCGGAGCACGCCGCCTGGAGCCCGCCGGAGTTCCTCGCCCTCACCCAGCTCCCGGGCGTGGACGTCGTGGTGGACGACCGCCCGGAGGTCTCCGTCACGGGGCCGCTCGCCGGCCTCCCGCGGGAGCGCCTGGACGGCACCGCGCCGCCCCGGCCCGGCCGGCGGATCGTGCTGCGCTTCCATGCCGCGCCCGAGCGCTTCCTCGGCGACGGCCGGGTCGAGGCGGTCCGCCTGGCCGGCACCGGCGAGCTCCTGCGCACGGCCCTGGTGGTCCGCTCCATCGGCCACCGCGGCGTGCCCGTCCCCGGACTGCCCTTCGACGAGGCCGCCGGCCGCGTCCCGCACAGCGGTGGGCGGGTCGTCGACCCGGCGAGCGGCCGTCCGCTGCCCGGCAGCTACCTGGTCGGCTGGGCCAAGCGCGGCCCCTCCGGCGGCATCGGCGCCAACCGCGTCTGCGCCGAGGAGACCGTCCACGCCCTGCTGGACGACGCCGTCGCGGGCGTCCTGCCGGTGCCCGCCGGTGACCGGAAGTCCTTCGAGCGGCTGGTCCGCGCCCGCCGTCCCGACGCCCTCGGCCTGCGCCAGCTGCGGGCCATCGACCGCGCCGAACGCGCCCGCGGCGAGGCCGCCGGCCGCCCCCGCGTCAAGCTCCCCACCGTCCCCGCCCTCCTCGCCGCCGCCCGCCGCTGACCCCCCGCCCGCCCCGGGCGCGGGCCGGTGAACCGGCCGTCCGGCCGACGGCGGGGGCTCAGCTGAAGAGGACGCCGAGGTCGAGGGGGGTGATGAGGAAGGTGTCGGTGGCCGGGTCGTGGGCGTGGAGGAGGGCGGTGCGTCCGGCCGGGACGGCGGGGTCGCCGGGCGGGGTGCGGACGGCGAGCAGGGCGGGGGAGCCGTCGTCGGTCGTGGTCTCGGCCCAGCCGGAGTGGGCGCCGGCGCCGCCCGGGAGGACCACGCAGGCGCGGCCGACCAGGGGGAAGGGTTCGGAAGCGAGGAGGTCACCGGGCAGGTCGTCGGGGAGCTCCCCGGGCGCGGCGTCGGTGTGAGGACCGACGCCACGCCCCCCGTTCCGGGTCCCGGTGGGCCGGGCGACGCCGTGCCCCCCGGACACGGCGTCGGCCCCGAGGCCGCTGAGCAGGGCCAGCATCCAGTACTCGGCGGTCACCACCAGGGTCGGAAAGCCCGGCGCGGCCTTGGATTTCCCCCGCATCCGCCCGTTCCCCCCGACTTTCCTCCGGGCGCCGGACCCCCCGGGCGCCGTGGTGATCCTGTCAGGACGAAAGCGTCCGCACACTGCCAGGACCTGGCAGTCTTGTCGGTGTTTTGACACCGGGAAACATCCGGAATCCCGACGCAACGCACGGCCCGCTGAAACGTTCAAGACGCAACGTCCCGGTCAGAGCGGCCGGTCCGGCCAGTCGAGCAGCCGGGCACCCATCACGGCGGTCTCCAGGGTGTAGCGGTGCAGCGCGTCCGCCGGGTCGTAGCCGGTGAGGTCGCGGATGCGCTCCAGACGGTAGCCGAGCGCCCGCACGCTCAGCCCGAGCCGCCGCGCGGTCTCCGCGTTCACGTACCCGGCCTCCGCCTGGACGGTGATGGTCTCCAGCAGCGGACGGGCGCCGCCGCGCGCGGCGGTGAGCGGGCCCAGCACCGTGGTGACCAGGTCGGCCATCGCGGCCCGGTCGCGCATCAGCACCGGGAAGACCAGCAGCTCCTCGGCGCGCAGCCGCTGCGCCGGCAGTTCCAGGCGCTGCGCGTACTCCAGGGTGGCGAGCGCCTCCTCGTAGCTGCGGACGATGCCGCCGGTGCCGGTGTGCCGGCGGCCGGTCGCCACCCGCTGCGCGGGCGGGTACCCGGGGCCGGGCCGTAGGGCCAGGTCGGTGAAGGCGGTCAGGACGGTCTGTTCGCCGTCGGAGGCGATGCAGACCAGCCGTCCGTCGCGGGCGGCCAGCAGCAGGGTGCGGTCGTCGTAACGGCCGGTCAGTTCGCGCAGCACCCGGTGCGCGGCGGGCGCGCCCTCCAGGTAGGGCTCGGCGGCGACGGCGACCGCGACGGTGTACCCGGCGGCCAGCCGCAGGCCGAACCGCTCGGCGCGCTCGGCGAGCCGGCCGAGGTCGGAGCGGCCGTGCAGCAGGTCGTTGACCAGCTCGCGCCGGTTGGCCTCCTCCTGGCGCACGGCCATCCGCTGGGCGCGTTCGTGGCCCTCGGCGAGGGCGCCCAGGGCGGCCTGGATGCCGGCGAGCAGGGCGTCGCCGGTGCGCCGCAGCTCGGCGGCGGTGGCGGAGGTGAGGCCGGGGAGGGTCTGCCAGGCGGCGCGGGTGGCGCCGAGGCAGGCGCCGACGAGGTCGCGCAGCCCGTGGCCGGCCTCGGCGCCGCGCTCGCCGAGGTCGCGCAGCCGCTCCAGTTCGGCGCGGCGCAGCAGGCGGCCGGTGCGGGAGACGTCGGTGAGCAGGTCCAGGCAGTGGTGGGCCAGCTCATTGGGGATGTCGGGGGCGCCGCTTCCGTTGGCCACCGTCATGTCGTCGTGTCCCGCCCGGTCCGTCGGTGTGGTCCGGCCGGCGTGCCCGCCGATCGGCTCCTTGCCTGGTCAGCCGGTGCGTTCCGCGCTCGGTCGGGCTGTCGGCTGCCCAGCCCGGGCATGCTATCCGGTCGCCGCCCCGGCCGCTCCGGCGTCCCCGGCCGCGGCCGGCGCCGGCGTCAGCGGCCGGTGGCAGGCGACCCGCCGCCCGGGCGAGACCTCCCGCAGCGCCGGCACCTCGCTCGCGCACCGGTCGTCGGCGAACGGACAGCGGGTGCGGAACCGGCAGCCGGAGGGCGGGTCGAGCGGGGACGGCGGGTCGGCGGGCAGCAGGCCGGTGTCGCCGAGCGGGCGGCCGGGCTCGGGGACGGCGGCCAGCAGGGCGGCGGTGTAGGGGTGCGCGGGGGCGGCGAGCACCTCCTCGGTCGGGCCCTGTTCGCAGAGCCGGCCGAGGTGCAGCACCGCGACGTCGTCGCTGACCGCGCGCACCACGCCGAGGTCGTGCGAGATGAACAGGCTGGCCAGGCCGCGTTCCTCGGTGAGCCGGCGCAGCAGGTTGAGCACGGTGGCCTGGGCGGAGACGTCGAGGGCGGAGACGGCCTCGTCGGCGATCAGCACCCGGGGTTCGGCGGCGAGCGCGCGGGCGATGGCGACCCGCTGGGCCTGGCCGCCGGAGAGCTGGGCGGGCCGGCGGTCGCCGAACAGCGCGGCCGGCAGGCCGACGGCCTCCAGCTGCTGCCCGACCACGGCCTCGCGGTCCACCGACGGGTCCCGGTGGGCGTCCAGCGGCTCGGCGACCAGGTCGCGCACGGTGCGGCGCGGGTTGAGCGAGGAGACCGGGTCCTGGAACACCATCTGCATCCGGGGGCGCAGGGCCCGCAGCGCGCGCGGGGAGAGCGCCGCGAGGTCGGTGCCGTCCAGGGTGACGGTGCCGGTGGTGGGCGGGGGCAGCCGGAGCAGGGCCTTGGCGATGCTGCTCTTGCCGGAGCCGGACTCGCCGACCAGGGCGAGGGTGCGGCGTTCGCGCAGCTCCACGTCGACGCCGCTGACGGCGTGCAGCGGCCCGGAACGGGTGCGGTGGACCACGGACAGCCCGGTGGCCCGCAGCACCACGGGGGTGTCCACGGCGGCGGTGTCCGGAGCGGGGGTGGAGGTCATGCGGCGGTCTCCTCGACCGGGGCGGACACCGGCGTGAGCGGGAAGTGGCAGGTGACGGTGTGCCCGGCCCCGGTCCGGTGCAGCGGCGGCGCGTCGGTGGAGCAGACCGCCCCGGCGCGCTCGCAGCGCGGCGCGAACGGGCAGCCGGGGGCGGGCTTGGAGAGGTCGGGCGGCGAGCCGGCCACGGCGGGCAGGGTGCGGCGCAGCGGCCCGGTGACCCGGGGCACCGAGCGCAGCAGCGCGGCGGTGTACGGGTGGGCGGGGTTCTCGGTGACGGCCTCGGTGGGGCCCGTCTCGACGACCCGTCCGCCGTACATGACGGCGATCCGCCGGGCGCGGTCGTAGAGCAGGCCGATGTCGTGGGTGATCAGCAGGGTGGCCAGGCCCCGGGTCTCGCGGTGGCGGTCGAGCAGGTCGAGGACGGTGCGCTGGACGGTGACGTCCAGGGCGGTGGTGGGCTCGTCGGCGAGCAGCAGGGCGGGGGAGCCGGCCAGTGCGGCGGCGATGCCGACGCGCTGGCGCAGGCCGCCGGACAGCTCGTGCGGATAGGCGCGGGCCCGGCGGGCCGGGTCGGGGACGTCGACGGCGGCGAGCAGTTCGGCGGCGGTGCGCAGCCGCTCGCGGCGCGGGATCCGGCGGCGGTTGGTGAGCGACTCGGTGACCTGCTCGGCGATCCGGACGACCGGGTTGAGCGAGGTCATCGGGTCCTGGTGGACCATCGCGACGCCGGTGCCGAGCAGTTCGGCGCGCCGGGCGGCGGTGGCGGTGAGCAGGTCCTCGCCGTTGAGCCGCACCGAGCCGGTGGCGGTGGCCCGGGTGGTGCGCGGGTGGACGCCGAGCACGGTGCGGGCCAGCACCGACTTTCCGGAGCCGGACTCGCCGACGACGCCGAGGCACTCGCCGGCGTCGATGGCCAGGTTGATGCCGTGCAGCACGTGCAGGGTCCGGCCGTCGGGGGTGTGCAGGGTGGTGTCGAGCGAGCGGACCTCCAGAACCGGGCTGGTCATCCTCGCCCTCCCTTCGAACGGAGCTTGTCGCCCAGGTAGTTGAGGGCGAGGACGGTCAGGCAGAGCACCGCCGCCGGGGCGAGCGAGATCCACGGGGCGCTGCCGAGCGTGGTCCGGCCCTCGGCGATGATGCCGCCCCAGGACGGCTCCGGCGGCCGGAGGCCGAAGCCGAGGAAGCTGAGCGAGCCCTCGGCGACGATGGAGACGGTGGTGGCGGTGAACGCGAAGGTCAGCGCGACCGGCGCGACGTGCGGGACCACCTCGCGGACCAGGATGCGCAGCGGGGCGGTGCCGATCATCCGGGCGGCCTGGACGAAGCCGCGTTCGCTGAGCGACAGCACGACGGCGCGCACCACCCGGGTGAAGGCCGGCACGGTGAACAGGCCGATCAGGATGCCGATCACCGGCAGGCTGGGGCCGCGCAGCGAGACCGCGATCATCACCAGGATCAGGGTGGGCACGGACATCAGCAGGTCGGCGGCGAAGCCGATCACCTTGTCCACCGGCCCGCGGAACCAGCCGGCCGCGACGCCGAGCGTTCCGCCGCCGAGCAGGCCGACGGTGATGGTCAGTCCGGCGACGGCGAAGGAGGCCCGGGCGCCGGCCACGGTCCGCTGGAGGACGTCGCGCCCGGCGGCGTCGGTGCCCAGCCAGTGGCCGGGGCCGGGGGCGGCGGCGGGGTTGGCGAAGTCGCCGTGCAGCGGGTCGAAGCCGGGCAGCAGCGGGAACAGCAGGGCGGCGAGCGCGACGACGGCCAGCCAGCCGCCGGCGACCAGCACCCCGGTGGACGGGCGGCGGCGCGCGGCCGCCCTGCGCGGTACGGCGGCGGGGACGGGGACGGTCTCAGCGGCGCTCATCGGCGATCCTCGGGTCGATCGTGCGGTACAGCAGGTCCACGGCGAAGGTGGCGGCCACCACGGCGACGGCGCTGACCACCACGACCCCCTGCACCACCGGGAAGTCGCGGCCGTTGATCGCCCCGGAGACGAGGCTGCCGACGCCGGGCACCGCGAAGAGCGACTCGACCAGCACCGAGCCGCCGAGCGAGGTGCCGACGCCGATGCCGAGCAGGGTGACCAGCGGCAGCGAGGAGGGCCGCAGCGTGCGGCGCAGCAGCAGTCGCACGGTGCCCATGCCGCGGCTGCGGGCGGCGGAGACGTAGGTCTGGTCGAGGGTGTCGAGCAGCTGGCTGCGCAGGGTGCGGGTGAAGACGGCGGCCTCGGTGAGGCCGAGGGTGAGGGCCGGCAGCACCAGGTGGCGCAGGTTCTCCAGCGGGTCCTCGGTGAACGGGGTCCAGCCGGTGGCCGGCAGGATCCGCAGCTGGACGGCGGCGATCCAGATCAGCAGCAGGCCGAGCACGAAGCCGGGCACGGCGAGCCAGACGAACGCCCCGGCGGTGGCGATCCGGTCGACGGCACCGCCCGGGCGCCAGGCCGACCGGAGCGCGACCGGCAGGGCCAGGCCGAGCGCCACCACCTGGGCGGCGACGAAGAGTTCGAGGGTGACCGGGATGCGGTCGGCGAGCTCGGTGGTGACGGCGACGCCGGTGGAGAGCGAGTGGCCGAGGTCGCCGTGCAGGGCGTCGCCCAGCCAGCGCCAGGTGGCGGCGAACACGTTCTCGTCCAGGCCGAGCTTGGCCTCGTACGCGGCGACCTGCTCCGGCGTGGCGGTCGGGCCGAGCGCGGCGAGGGCGGGGGAGCCGGGCATGAGCTTGGGCAGGGCGAGCGCCCCGACGGTGACCAGCAGGAGCACCGCGGCGGCCCGTCCGAGCCGTCCGGCGGTGCGTCCCGCGGTCCGCAGTGCGGTGGACGTCACTTCTTCACCCACAGGCCGGCCGGGGAGACGTTGACGACGGTCCGCCTGGAGACGTCCGGCAGGCCGCCGGTCTTGGCGGAGGCCAGGAAGCCGACCGGGTTCTCGGTCAGGAAGAGCATCGGCGCCTCGCTGACGACCTCCTGCGCGGCCTCCTGGTAGGAGCGGGCCCGCTGGGCCTGGTCGACGGTGGCGCGCCCGGTGGTGATCGCCTGCCCGGCCCTGGCGTTCTCCCAGCCGGTGAAGTTGTAGGGGGCCCCGGGCCCGTAGAGGCTGGCCAGGGCGGTGTCGGTGTCGCCGAACATGCTGGTGACGAAGTCCATCACCTGGAACTGGCGCTGGAACATCGCGGTGCCCAGGCTCGCCGGGTCCAGCGGCTTGATGGTCATCTTCACGCCGATGTCGGCGAACATCTGCTGGAGCACGGTGGCGCGCTGCTGTCCCTCGGGCCGGCTGTCGACGAGGTACTCGAAGGAGAGGTCGGAGTGGCCGGCCTGGGCGAGCAGTTCACGGGCCTTGGCGGTGTCCTTCGCGGGGTAGGAGCCGGCGCCGCGGTAGGGGGAGGAGGAGCCGATCGGGCCGTCCGAGACCTTGCCCTGGTCCAGGTGGACGACCTTCTCGACGGCCGCGCGGTCCACCGCGAGCTGCAGCGCCCGGCGCACCCGGACGTCGTCGAAGGGGGCGGCCTTGGTGTTGAGGAGCACGGTGGAGGTGGAGCCGGGGCCGGTGGCGGCGCGCAGGTTGTCGCCGGGGGCCTGCTTGTACTGGGAGGCGGTCTCGGTCCAGACGAGGTCGGTGTCGCCGGAGCGCAGCGACTGGTACCGGCTGTCGGTGTCGGGCAGCACCTTGTAGACGAGCTTGTCGGCGTGGCCCTTGGTGCCCCAGTAGGAGGGGTTGCGCACGAGGGTGGCGGAGACGCCCGGTTGCACGCTCTCCAGCGTGTAGGGGCCGGAGCCGACGGCCGGACTGTCCGGGGCGGCGGGCGCCTCGGAGACGTAGCCGAGCGAGCGGGTGAAGAGGCTGGGGAAGGCGGCGTTCGCGGATTTGAGGGTGAAGCCGACGGAGGTCGGGGAGTTCACCGTCATGGCGCCGATGCTGGCGGCGTCGACGGCGCAGCCGCACTTGGCCTCGGGCTTGGCGAGGCGGTTGACGTGGTCGACGACGGCCTGCCCGTCGAGCGGCTTGCCGTCGCTGAAGGTGACGCCCTCGCGCAGCTCCAGCGTCCAGGCGGTGGCGTCGGCGTTGGGGGTGAAGGACTTGGCCAGGTAGGGCTGGACGGCGCCGTTGTCGCCGTTGACCATCAGCGGGTCGTAGAGCGCGTTGGCCAGGATCATCATCGGCATCGAGGTGAGACCGCTGTCGGCCGGGTCGAGCTTGGCGAACGGGCGGTCCAGGCCGATTCTCAGCGTGCCGCCGTCGACGGCGGGGCCGTCGTCCTTGGGTGCGGAGGCGGCCGTGCCACCGCCGGAGACCGTGTCGTCGGACGCGGAGCAGGCGGAGGCGGTGAGGGCGAGGGCCGCCGTGCAGACCGTGGACGCCAGGACGAGCGTGTGCCGCTTCATGATTCCTCGGGGGGATTCGGGGGGGGGGCTGAGGGAGGGGGAGACCGGCGGACACTGCCGGACCGGTGGCCGCCGGACCCCACTCTTTGGAGGTGGCACAACTGCCAATTGGCACTTGTGCAAACTTCACATGACGAAAGGACGACGACTTGGCGCGCGGCTTGAGCGGGCCACGCCGGGCGTGATTCCGTACGAGTACGGCCGCGTGCGGCACAGCAGTTGACGAGGGGCGAGCAGGATGCAGGGGCAGGGGACGGACACCGTGGCGGAGCCCGGGCTGCGCGACCGCAAGCGGGCGCGGACCAGGCAGGCCATCCGCACGGCGGGGCTCGACCTCTTCGAGGAGCAGGGCTTCGAGCGGACCACGGTGGACCAGATCTGCCGCCGGGCCGACGTCGCCCACCGCACCTTCTTCCGGTACTACGAGTGCAAGGAGGCGCTGCTCTTCGGCATGGACTTCGGCGCCGCCTTCCTGGACGCCTTCGCCGCCGCCCCCGCCGGGCTCGACCTCTGGGCCGCCTTCCGGCACGCCGGCGGCACCACGGACGAGCAGTGGGAGGAGCCGGCCGAGCACACCGCGCGGCGCCGGGCCCTGCGGCGCGGCTTCATCGGGATCCGCAGCGTGCGCGACTTCGCGCTGGTCATGATCGACACCTTCTCCCAGCGGGTGGCGCAGATCGTGGCCGAGCGGCTGGACGTCGACCCGGTGGCCGACCTGCGGCCGCAGGCCTTCGCGGCGCTGATGGCGGGCATGACCCGGCGCCAGGTCGTCGACGGCAACGAGATGCGCTCGCTGGAGGAGTGGGCGGAGGCGTTCCGGGCCCTGCTCGCGTCGTTCGACGCGCCGGTCCCGGCGGGGCCGGCGGGCCTGCCGCCGCGCCCGGCGGGAGCCGCCCGGTGAACGCCTACCGCACCGGCCCCGATCCGCCGCCCGGCTCGCGGTAGTGCAGCACGAACCGCGCGCTGCTGCCGTCGATCCGCCGCCGCAGGTACAGCGCGGGCGCGCCGTCCGGCGTGCAGCTGACGCCCTCGCGGACCAGCAGCGCGGTGCCCGGAGGCACCCCGAGCAGCTCCGCGTCGGCGAGGTCCGCGCCGGTCGCGCCGAACGCCCGCCAGTCGTACTCCAGCTCCACCCCGGCCGCCCGTGCCAGGTCGAGCACCATGTTGCCGGGACGGCCCGGCCGCACCAACGCCTCCGGAAGCGGCCCGGACGGCACCCAGTAACTGCTCACCACCCGGGGCCGGCCGCCCAGCCGGATCACCGTGTCCACCCGGGACAACTCCTCGGGGGCGCGTCCCAGCTGACGGGCCGCCTCGTGGTCCTCGGCGGAGCCGGTCACCGGCGGCGCGGCCACCACGAACTCGCCGTCCTGCGCCGCGCCGGGCGTGTCCGTGCCGAGCGGCAGCCCGGTGTGCACGCTGCCGAGGTCGACGCGCTGGCTGCGCGGGTCGACGGTGATCGAGACCCGCACCGCCGGCGGGCGGACGAAGGTCCCCACGCCCCGCCGGATCTCCAGCACCGCGGCCCGCTCCAGCTCGGCCACCGCCTGCCGGACGGTCAGCCGGTTGACGCCGAACTCGGCGCTCAGCTCCGGCTCGCTGGGCAGCCGGGAGCCCGCCGGGTACGTCCCGGCGTCGATGCGCTCCTGGAGCTGCCGGGCCAGCCGGCGGTACAGCGGGGTGTCGGGTCGGTGCGTTGCCACGCGCCAGATCCTACGGAGCCGGGTGGCGGCATCCGGCCCCGGTTGTCCGGAAGTTCACCTCGTCGTCGCTTGCCCGGCGCCCCGCTCGCCAGGTAGACATCTAGACGTCTAGATGTCCCATGGATGTCCTGTCCCTTCCCCGTTCCGCCTCGTCACCCCCCGATCCCCGCGCCACCGAAAGGCCCCGCCATGACCCTGGTCAACTTCCGCGACCCCGCCGCCCTCGCCGATCCCGAAGGCCGCCGGGTGCGCCACGGCGTGCTGCACCGCTCCGCCCAGCCGTTCCCGGCCGACGACGCCGCGATCGTCGAGCAGCTGAACGCCGCCGGCATCCGCACGATCATCGACCTGCGCGGCGAGGCCGAGGCGGAGGACACCGACTGGGCGCAGTCCCGGGCCGCCGGCATCGAGGTGGTCGCCGCCCGCGTCCAGCCCACCGACCGGAAGCTGGAGGCGGCGATGACGGCGATGACCACGGACGCGGACCTCGGCGCCTTCTACCTGCTGATGGTCGAGTCCGCCCCCGGGGCGGTCAAGCTCGCCGTCGAGGCCGCCACCCGCCCCGGCGGCCTGCTGGTGCACTGCGCCGCCGGCAAGGACCGCACCGGCTGGCTGACCGCCCTGCTGCTCGACCTGCTCGGCGTCCCGGCCGAGGAGATCGTCGCCGACTACCACCGCACCACCGCGGCGCTGCCGCAGATCTTCGAGGGCCTGGCCGAGCGCAACCGCAACGCCCTGAACGACTACCACGCGGGCTCGCTCACCGTCCCCCGCCCGCTGCTGGAGGCCCCGGCCGACGCGATGGCCGCCTTCCTGGACCTGGTCAACGCCCGCTACGGCGGCACCGAGGGCCTGCTCGCCCACTGCGGGGTGGACGCCGCGACCATCGAGGCCTTCCGCGCCAAGGCCGCCGCGCCGGCCGCCGCCGAGGTGACGGCATGAGGACCGTGCTGCACCACACCGACGGCACGCCGTTCCGCGACCTCAACCACAACGGCACCATGGAGCCCTACGAGGACCCGCGCCTGCCCGTCGAGGAGCGCGTCGAGGACCTCCTCTCCCGGATGACCCTGGAGGAGAAGGCCGCACAGATGTTCGTCGGCCGGATGATCGCCGGCAACCAGGGCCCCTTCCCGTCCGGCGACCACCTCATCACCGAGCGCGGCCTCACCTCCTTCGGCATGACGACGGTCCCCGACGCCCGCACCATGGCCGAGTGGAACAACCACGTCCAGGACCTCGCCGCCGCGAGCCGCCTCGGCATCCCGGTCACCCTCGCCTCCGACCCCCGGCACGGCTTCACCACCAACCCGGCCACCGCCTTCGCCGGCGGCGGCTTCTCGGCCGGCCCCGAGCCGATCGGCCTCGGTGCCACCGACGACCCGGAGCTGGTCGAGGAGTACACCGCGCTGATCGGCCGCGAGCTGCGCGCCGTCGGCATCCGGATCGCCATCCACCCGATGGCCGACCTCGCCACCGAGCCGCGCTGGGCCCGGATCAGCGGCACCTTCGGCGAGGACCCCGAGCGGGTCTCCCGGATCATCGCGGCCTACATCCGCGGCCTCCAGGGCGAGCGGATCGGCCCGGACAGCGTCGCCTGCATGACCAAGCACTTCCCCGGCGGCGGCCCGCAGCACAAGGGCGAGGACTCGCACTTCGCGGCCGGCCGGCGCCTGGTCTACCCGGGCGGCGCGCTGAACCAGCACCTGCGCCCCTTCGAGGCCGCGTTCGAGGCCGGCACCGCGCAGATCATGCCCGCCTACGCGATCCCCTCCGGCTCCGGGCTCGCCGAGGTCGGTGCCAACTTCAACCACGACGTCATCACCGGCCTGCTGCGCGGCAAGTACGGCTTCGACGGCGTGGTCTGCACCGATTTCAACGCCATCACCGGCATGGAGATCCCCGGCGTGGTCAGCCTGCCGCCGCGGCACTGGGGCGTCGAGGAGCTGTCGGTGCCCGAGCAGGTCGCGATGACCCTGCACGCCGGCGCCGACCAGCTCGGCGGCGAGACCGACCCCGAGCTGATCCTCGGCGTGGTCCGCTCCGGCGCGGTCACCGAGGCCCGGCTCGACGAGTCCGTGCGCCGCATCCTGCGCGACAAGTTCCGGCTCGGCCTGTTCGACGATCCGTACGTGGACGTCGAGGCCGCCGTCGCGACGGTCGGCGCCCCGGCCGGCCGCGAGCTCGGACGCAAGGCCCAGGCCGCCTCGCTGGTCCGCCTCGCCGGGCAGCCGCTGACCGGCGGGCGGATCTACGTCGAGGGCGTGGACCCCGGGGTGGCGGCCCGCTACGGGACGGTCGTCGAGCGCCCCGAGGACGCCGACGCCGCCGTCGTGCGCCTGGCCACGCCGTACGAGAGGCGCGAGGGGCTGCTGGAGCAGCACTTCCACACCGGCACCCTGGAGTTCGAGCCCGCCGAGGCCGCCAGGATCGCCGCGCTGGCCGGCGCCGTCCCGACCGCCGTCGTCGCGCTGCTCGAACGCCCCGCCGTGCTCACCCCGCTGGCGCCCCACGCGGCGCTGCTGGTCGGCGAGTTCGGCGCGGCGGACGACGTCGTGCTGGACGCGGTGTTCGGCCGCGCCCCGATGACCGGCTCGCTGCCGTTCGACCTGCCCCGCTCGGACGCCGCCGTCGACGCCGCCCGCGAGGACGTGCCCTTCGACACCGCGGACCCGCTGTTCCGCTGCGGCCACCCGACCGCGCCGCGGGCGTCCTGAGCCCCGGGTGACCCGGGGCTCCCGCGCGGCCGGCCCGGGGCGGGCGGAAAACCGCTCGCCCCGGGTGGCGGCGTCCTGGCAGAGTCCGCTGTCATGGAGCAGCTGTACGCGGTCCGGGCGGATTTCGACGCCGCCACCGTCGTCGTCTACCAGGCGTACGCCCCCGCCGTCGCCGACGCGGCCCTCGCCGCCGGACGGTTCGTCCCGCCGTTCTCCTTCGGGCGGATGACCTGGATCAAGCCCTCGTTCCGCTGGCTGATGCACCGCAGCAACTGGGCCCGCAAGCCCGGCCAGGAGCGCGTCCTCGCGGTGCGGATCACCCGGGCGGGCTGGGAGGAGGCGCTGGGCCGGGCGGTCCCGACCACCGGCGACCCGGCGCTGCTCGCCCGCGCCGAGGTGCACCTCCAGTGGGACCCGGAGCGCTCGCTGCGCGGCGCCGCGCTCAACCACTACAGCATCCAGGTCGGCGTGGGCCGCACCCTGATCCGGACCTTCGCCGAGGAGTGGGTCACCGGGATCACCGACCTCACCCCGCAGGTGCGGCGGATCGCCGCCCTGCTCCAGCAGGGCCGCACCGCCCAGGCGCAGCGGCTGCTGCCCCCGGAACGCCCCTACCCGCTGCCGCCTGCGCTCGCCCGGCGCCTTGGTGCCAACGGGTGACGTGCCGTCGGAACCGGATCGGCGCCGGGCCTCCGGGCGTTGTCCCGGCCAGACCGTGGACTCCGCACCGGAAGGCACCGCACTCGTGAGGGACAACCGCGTCATCACCAACCCGCCCGGCCTGCACGACCCCAGGCCGCTCGGCTACAGCCACGTCGTCTCCGCCGCCGGCGAGACCGTCTACCTCGCCGGGCAGTACGCCTCCGACGCCGACGGGCAGGTGGCCGTGGAGGGCTTCGCCGACCAGGTCGAACTCTCCCTGGAGCACCTCGTCCGCGCGCTGGCCGCCGTCGGCCTCGGCGTCGAGAACGTCGTCCGGCTCGGCTCGTTCGTCAAGGACCACGACGCGGAGAAGCTGGAGATCCTCGGCAGGGCCCTGCACGCCGTCTGGGGCGAGCGGCTGCCCGTGCAGACCCTGAGCGGGGTGGCCACCCTGGCGCTGCCCGGGATGCTCGTCGAGATCGACGCCGTCGCCGTGCGTCCCGCCCCCTGACGGACGCGCCGACGGACGGCAAGGGGCCGCCTCCCCGGCACGATCACGGGATCGGGAGGCGGCCCCGGTCCGGGACCGGTCAGGACCTACGCTGCGGACCGGGCATCGACCGCGTTGTTCTGACCGGCCACGATCTTCCACCCGTCCGCCTGCCGGGCGAGCACGTAGAGCGCCCGGCCGTGCGGGCCCTCCACCGGGCGGCCCCCGGCGTCGGTGGGCGTCTGGGCCACGTTGACGGCGACCACGCCGTCCGCGACCGCCAGCAGCTTCACCACCTCGTAGCGGGCGTAGGAGTCCTTGAGGAACTCCCGCATCGCCGGACCGCTGAACGCGGTGATCGCCTCCCGCCCGTCCAGCCGCCGGCCGGCCGCGTTGGTCCAGGACGCCTGCTCGCCGAACTGCGCGCCGAGCGCCTGGGCGTCCTTGCGGTTGAACGCGTCCTCCAGCGCCGCGACCACCCCGGTCACCGCCTCCCGCACCGCCACCGGCACGTCCCCCGCCACCAGTACCCCGTCCGCCATGACCAGCACCTCTCCCCGACATCGGCGTTCCCCGGCGGCGACCACCGCCGGGGACCATCCGACAACCTCAACCGCGGTTGAGGTCAAGCCCGGTCACGGACCGCGCAGCTCCCGGATCCGGGTGATCCGGCCGCGGGCGTCAAGAACCACGTCGTAGGTGTTGCCGTAACAGGCGTACGGGAGCTCGGGTTCGCCGCCGTCGAGACAGGTGTCCAGGTGGTCCAGCAGGACGGGGAGCTGGACCTCCTTGGCGGGCTCCTCGTGGGGGAGGTCGACCAGGGTGGCGGTGGCGTGCGCGGCGAGCGGATGGACGGCGGGCGCGGCGTCGGGGGCGCAGGCGGGGCGGACGGTCAGCCGGCCGCCGGAGACGCCGAGGACCCGCACGGTGCGGTGGCCGGCCGCGGCGGCGCAGGGGGTGGGGGAGGCGGCGTCGAGACCGGGCAGGGCCCCGGCCTCGGGGGAGTCCCAGAACTCCTCGTCCTCGGCGTCCTCGTCGTCCTCGATGTCGTCCGAGGCCATCGCCGGCGTCGGGTCCTCGTCGATCGGGGTGCAGGCGGCGAGCCCGCCGGTGGCGGCGCAGCAGAGCAGGACGGCGAGGAGCAGGCGACGGGGCGCGGTCATGGGCCGAGTCTCCCAGGAACTCGGCCGCACGAGACAGCTCCGGCAGCGGGGATCCGGACGACCGCCCCCGCCGGGCGTGCGGACCCGGCGGGGGCGGGAGCGGGGTGGGGAGGCGGCGCTACGCCGCGACCGGGTGCGCCGGGTCGTAGGCCCGGCGCACCCGCTCCTGGGCCTCCGGTCCGGCCCCCAGGTGGTCCAGCCCGAGCAGGGCCGCGCCGAGGACCGGCGGGGCGACCACGACCCGGGGCTCGGCGAGCGGTGCCTCCGCCGCCAGCCGGGCCGTCAGATTGTCGATCAGCAGCGGCTGCCGGGAGGCGAGCACCCCGCCGCCGAGCACCAGCGGGGTGGGCGTCTCCAGCAGCTCCAGGCGCCGCAGGGCGACCACGGCGAGCCGGGTGATCTCGTCGGCCTGCCGGTCGATCAGCGACAGGGCCGTGGCGTCCCCGGTCCCGGCGACGGCGAAGAGCACCCGGACGATCTCGTGCAGCCGGGCGGACGGCAGGTGCCCGAGGTGGACGGCCTCGGCGACGGCGCCGGTGGAGGGCAGGCCGAAGTGCTCGGCGATGGCGGCGGCCAGGCCGGTCGGCCCGCCGCGCCCGTCCTCGGCCCGCACGGCGTGCCACATGCTGGCGCCGGCCAGGCCCCAGCCACCGCCCCAGTCGCCGGTGAGGTTGCCGAGGGCCGGGAACCGGGCGGTGCGGCCGTCGGGCAGCAGGCCGACGCAGTTGATGCCGGCGCCGCAGACGACGGCGACGCCGCGCGGGCCGTCGGTGCCGGCCCGCAGCAGGCCGAAGGTGTCGTTGACGACGGTGTTGCTGGCGCCCCACGGGTGGGACTCCAGGGCGACGCGCAGCGCCTCCTCCTCGACCGGCAGGTCGGCGTTGGCCAGGCAGGCGCTGACGTGGCCGGTCAGCGGCCCGCTCCAGCCGGTGATGCCGGCGGCCGCGGCGGCCTCCTCGACCAGCGGGGCGAGGCCGCCGACGGCGGTGGCGGCGCCGACGGCGGCCGGGACGAAGCCGCCGCCCCGGGCCGAGCCGAGGACGGTGCCGTCGGCGCCGATGAGGGCGACATCGGTCTTGGAGTTGCCGGCGTCGATGGCGAGGACGCCGGGCAGGTGCGGTTCGGGCTGGTGGGTCATTGGGGTTCCCGCGGCTCGTCGTACGTGGCCCGGCCGGGGGTCTTTCCCGGCCGGGGGTGGGGTGTCTCCGCCCGCGATCCGGCCCGCACTCCCCCACGGAGCGCGGGCCGGAGACCGGGGGTCGGGCGGGTCGGGCCCGGGGTCAGCCGCGCGCCCAGGGGAGGTGCTCGCGGTTGTGGGCGAGCAGCCGGTCCGTCAGCTGGTCGGCGAGTTCGATCTGACCGACCAGCGGATGCGCGAGCAGCGCGTCGAAGACCCGGTCGCGGCCGCCGCGCAGGGCGGCGTCCAGGGCGAGGTGCTCGTACGCGGTGACGGCCGCGACCAGGCCCGCGTACAGCGGCTCCAGCGGGCGCTGCGGCAGCGGACGCACGCCCGCCGCGTCCACCTCGGCCGGCACCTCGATCACGGCGTCGTCCGGCAGGAACGGCAGCACGCCGTCGTTGCGGGTGTTGACCACCTGCACGGAGGTGCCGCCGCCGGTGCCGAGCAGCGCCGCGATGAGCTGCACCGCCGCCTCGGAGTAGAACGCGCCGCCGCGCTCGGCGAGCAGCTCCGGCTTGGTGTCGAGGGCCGGGTCGGCGTACAGCTCCAGCAGCTGCCGCTCGATCGCGGCGACCTCGGCGGCCCGCGAGCCCTTGGACTTCAGCTCCTCCACGACCAGGTCGTGCTGGTAGAAGTACCGCAGGTAGTAGGACGGCACGACGCCGAGCCGCTCGATCACCCGCTGCGGCAGGTGCAGGTCCCCGGCGATCTCCTTGCCGAAGCCGGAGAGCAGCTCGGGCAGCACCTCGCGCCCGCCGGCCGCGCCGGGCGCGTCGAGCAGGGTGACCCCGCGCTCCCAGGTGAGGTGGTTGAGGCCGACGTGGTCGAGCCGGACCAGCTCCGGATCGACGCCCAGGTGCTTGGCGAAGCGCCGCTGGAAGCCGATCGCGACGTTGCACAGGCCGACGGCCTTGTGGCCGGCGTCCTGGAGGGCGCGGGTGACGATCCCGACCGGGTTGGTGAAGTCCACGATCCAGGCGTCGGGGTTGGCGCGCCGGACCGTCTCGGCGATGTCGAGGACCACCGGGACGGTGCGCAGCGCCTTGGCGAGGCCGCCGGCGCCGGTGGTCTCCTGGCCGACGCAGCCGCACTCCAGCGGCCAGGTCTCGTCCTCGTTGCGGGCCGCCTGCCCGCCGACGCGCAGTTGCAGCAGCACCGCGTCGGCGTCGGCGACGCCGGCCGCGACGTCGGTGGTCGTGGTGACGACCGCGCCGTGGCCCTGCTTGGCGAAGATCCGCCGGGCGAGCCCGCCGATCAGCTCCAGCCGCTCGGCGGCCGGGTCGACCAGGACGAGTTCGCCGACCGGCAGGGTGTCGCGCAGCCGGGCGAAGCCGTCGATCAGCTCCGGGGTGTACGTCGAACCGCCGCCCACGATGGCCAGCTTGAGTGCGGACATCAGCCCTTGACCCCTGTCAGTGTCACGCCTTCGATGAAGGCCTTCTGTGCGAAGAAGAAGAGGACGATCACCGGGGCCATCACGAGGAGGGTGGCGGCCATGGTGAGGTTCCAGTTGGTGTGGTGGGCGCCCTTGAAGGACTCCAGGCCGTAGGAGAGCGTCCAGGCGTCGTGGTTGTTGCTGGCGTAGATCTGCGGGCCGAAGTAGTCGTTCCAGCAGTAGAAGAACTGGAACAGCGCGACGGCGGCGATGGCCGGCTTGGCCATCGGCAGCACCACCCGCAGCAGGGTGCGCAGGTCGCCGCAGCCGTCGATCCGGGCCGCCTCGATGTACTCCTTGGGGATGGTCATCAGGAACTGCCGCAGCAGGAAGATCGAGAAGGCGTCGCCGAAGGCCATCGGGATGATCAGCGGCCAGAGCGAGCCGCCCAGGCCCAGCTGCTTGGCCCAGAACAGGTACATCGGGATGATGGTGACCTGCGGCGGCAGCATCATCATCGCGATGACCGCCATCAGCGCCAGATTGCGGCCGCGGAAGCGGAACTTGGCGAGCGCGTAGGCGACCGGCAGGCTGGAGACGATGGTCAGCACGGTGCCGAGGCCCGCGTACAGCAGGGTGTTGCGCCACCAGGTCAGGAAGCCGGGGGTGTTCCAGACCTTGCTGTAGTTGCCCCAGTTCCAGGACGTCGGCCAGTAGTCGGTGGTGAGCGCCTGGCTGTCCGACATCACCGAGGTCAGGAAGGCGAAGACGAACGGCAGCAGGAAGAACAGGCCGGCCGCGACGGCCAGCGAGTGGACGGCCACCCAGTTGAGCAGCGCGCGCCGGCGGGCGGTGCGGGCGGCGGCGGTGGCGGGGCCCCGGGCGGCGCCGCGGCCGGGCGCCTCGGCGGGGAGGGTCGGGCTGAGAGTCATGATCGTGTCCTCACCGGTCCGCTAGTCGTCGCTGGCCATGAAGCCGGACCGGCGGCGCAGCAGCACCGACGTGACGGCCATCGAGAGGACGAACAGCACGAGGGCGACGACGCACGCCGCACCGTAGTTGAAGCGCTGGAAGCCGAGGTTGTAGACCATCTGCGGCAGGGTCCAGGTGGAGCCGGACGGGTAGCCGGGCTCGAACTGCTGGCCGGAGTTGCCCGCGATGCCGCCGGCGACCTTCCCGGCGACGATCGCCTGCGTGTAGTACTGCATGGTCTGGATGACCCCGGTGACCACCGCGAACATGATGATCGGCGAGATGTTCGGCAGGGTGACGTACCGGAACCGCTGGAACGGTCCGGCGCCGTCGAGCTCGGCGGCCTCGTACTGCTCGCGCGGGACGTCCAGCAGGGACGCCATGAAGATGACCATCAGGTCGCCGACGCCCCACATGGCCAGCAGGGTGAGCGCGGGCTTGGACCACTCCGGGTCGGCGAACCAGCCGGGCTGCGGCAGCCCGATCTCGCCGAGGAAGTGGTTGACCGGGCCGGTGCCGGGGTTGAGCAGGAAGGCGAAGGCGACGGTGGCGGCCACCGGCGGGGCGAGGTACGGCAGGTAGAAGGCGGTGCGGAAGAAGCCCACCCCGCTCTTGATCTTGGTGATCAGCATCCCGATGCCGAGGCCGAACGCGACCCGCAGGCTCACCATGATGACGACCAGCCACAGGGTGTTGCGCAGGCCCTGCCAGAAGGCCGGGAGGTCGTTGAAGACGTAGTCCCAGTTCTTCAGGCCGTTGAAGGCGGGCGAGCCGAAGCCGTTGTACTTGGTGAACGAGAAGTAGACGGTCGAGATCAGCGGGTACAGGAAGAAGACGCTGAAGCCGATCAGCCAGGGGGAGAGGAAGGCCAGGTTGCGGGCCGCCGCCCGGCGGCGCTTCCGGCGCAGCTGCTGCTGCACGGGAGGCGCCGCCGGGGCGGTCGCTCCGGCCCCCTTGCGGGTGGCGGACGCGAGTGACATGGGAGCTCCGTGGAAGGGCCGGACGCGCGGGGTGCCGGGCGCTACTTGGCCTGGGCGATGGCGGCGTCGATCTCCTTGGCGGTGGCGGCGAGGCCGGCCGCGAGGTCGCCCTGCTTGCCCGACTCGTAGTCGTAGCCGAGGTTCTGCAGGGAGACGATGTAGCCGCCGCCGTTGACGACCGGCGGGGTGGTGCCGGAGCTCGCGTGCTTCGCGATGTTCACGAAGGTCTTGAAGTTCTCGTCGGCGATCAGCTTCGGCGACTCCAGCGCGGCGAGGGTGCTCGGCACGTTGTGGATCGCGTTGGCGAAGGAGACGACCGCGTCGGTGTCGGTGGTCAGGAACTTGACGAGCTCCCAGGCGGCGGCCTGCTTCTTGCTGGTGCTGGCGATGCCGACGATGGTGCCGGTCTGGTAGCCGCGGCCGTAGGTGTCCTTCTGGTCGTCCGGCACCGGGAACGGCGCGGTGGCCCACTCGAAGTCCGGCTTGTCGGCGGCGAGCGAGGCGGTGCGCCACTCGCCGTCGATGGCCATCGCGACCTGGCCGGTGTGGAACGGGTTCTTGGCGCTGAACTCCTCGCCGAAGGTGGAGCGGTACTTCTCCAGCTTGTCGTAGCCGCCGAGCTGGTCGACCAGGCCCTTCTGCCACCTCAGCATCGCGGCGACCTTCGGGTCGGTGGCGATGGTGGACTTGCCGGCCGAGTCGAAGTAGGTGGGGCCGTATTGGCCGAGGAGGTGCTCGGTGGTCGACTCGTAGCCGTGGTACAGCGGCATGAAGCCGAGCTGCTTGTAGCTGTCGCCCTCGGCGACGGTGAGCTTCTTGGCGGCCTCGGTGAACTCGCTGAAGGTCTTCGGCGGGGCGGTGATGCCGGCGTCGGCGAAGGCCTTCTTGTTGTAGTACAGGCCGAAGGCGTCGCCGAGCAGCGGCAGCGAGCACTGGTTGCCCTGGAACTGGGTGTAGTCGAGCATCGCGGCCGGGAAGGTCTTGGCGGCGTCGATGTTGTCCTTGGCCAGCAGCGGCTTGAGGTCGACGAAGGCCTTGGTCGAACAGAACATGCCGACGTTGTTGGTGGTGAACGAGGAGACCACGTCGGGGGCGTCGTCGCCGCCGGCCCGCAGCGACTGGTTGACCTTGTCGTCGGCGATGTTGCCGACGGCCTTGACGTGGATGTTCGGGTGGGCCTTCTCGAAGGCGGCGATGTTGTCGTTGATCGCCTTCACCTCGCTGTCCTGGCTCCAGCCGTGCCAGAAGGTGATGGTGACGTCCTTGCCACTGGCGGAGTCGTCGCTGCCGGAGCCGTCACTGCTGCCGGTGCAGGCGGTGGCGAGCAGGGCGAGGACGGCGCTGCCGGTCACGGCGGCGAGGGTCCGGCGGCCTCTGCGGGAACGGGAGGTGGTGGAGTGCACTTCGAGGTCCTCCTGGGGCTGCGCGGGCAGGCGTCATTGCCTCGGGTCCCGCGGTGGGGATGGGGGAGAGGTGGGTGCAGGGGAGTGCGGCGGAGCGTCAGTGGGTGGAGAAGACCGCCTCGCGGGCGGCCGCCAGCGCGCGTTGCAGCGCGCCGAGCAGAACGGGGGAGCCGGTCAGCGCGCTGCCGCGCACCTCCGGCCGGGCGGCCGCGATCCGGGCCAGTTCCTCGGCGACCAGGGCCCGCAGCCGTTCGCCGCCCGCGTTCGGCACCCCGCCGGAGACCACCACCAGCCGGGGGTCGACGACGGCGACGATCACGGCCAGCCCGACGGCCAGCCGGGCGGCCAGCTCCGCGAGGAACGCGTCGCCGGCGCCCGGGGTGGCCAGCGCCCTGGCGACCGACTCCTCGGCGGTCGGCGCGCCGAGCCCGTGCTCCCTGGCCAGGGCCCGGACGGCGGGGGCACCGACCAGTTCCTGGAACCCGCCGGAGTTGCGGCGGCGGACGTCCTTGACCACCGGTGCGCCGGGCACCGGCATGTAGCCGACCTCCCCGGCGCCGCCGGTGAAGCCGCGGTGCAGCCGGCCGGCGATCACGATCGCCGCGCCGATGCCCTCCCCGGCCCAGAGCAGCACGAAGTCCTCGAACCCGCGGGCGGCGCCGGAGGACTGCTCGGCGACGGCGGCGAGGTTCACGTCGTTCTCGATGGTCACCGGCGCGCCGATCGCCGCGGCGAGGTTCCCGGCCAGCCGCGGCGCGTGCCAGCCGGGCAGGTGGGAGGCGTAGCGCAGCTTGCCGGTGACCGGGTCGGGCGCGCCGCCGACGCCGATCACCACGGTGTGCAGGGCGCCCTCGGCGAGCCCGGCGGCGCGGACCGTCCCGGCGACCGCCCCGGCGACCCGCGGAACCGTTTCGGCGGCCGCCCAGCCCTTGGTGGGGACGACGTGCTCGGCGAGCGTGGAGCCGGTGATGTCGGCGACCGCGACCCTGACGTGGCTGTTGGTGACGTCCAGTCCGGCGACGTGCCCGGCGGCCGGGTTCACCTGGTACAGCTGAGCGTTGGGGCCGGGGCCGCCGGCCGTGGTGCCCACCGGCAGCACCAGCCCGGCCGCCTCCAGGCGGGCCAGCAGCTGGGAGGCGGTGGGCTTGGAGAGCCCGGTCAGGGTGCCGATCTGCGTGCGGGAGAGCGGCCCGTTCTCCAGCAGGAGTTCCAGGGCGGCACGGTCGTTGATGGCGCGCAGCAGACTGGGCGTGCCGGCGAGGGGGGCCTTGGCGGTGCTTCTGGTCACGCGAAGATCCTCCTCCTCAGGACGGCCGGCAGCGCCGGGGCGGGCCGGGTGGCGAACTGTTAGGAAACTTTCCAGTCGCTTGGGACAGGACCGTACGGGCCCCGTCAGCGGGGTGTCAATGGCCCTTCCGCCGGAGGATGCCGACTCGTTACCAGCCCGCCCCCGGACCCGTTCCCCCGGGGAGCTGCGCGTCGCCGGACAAGGCGAAGGCCCCGCCCCCGGGCAGGTCGGGGGCGGGGCCTCGGGCGGGCGCGGGCGCCGGGTCAGGGCGCCTTGGTGGTGTCGTCGGCGGGGCGGACCGGGGCCGGTATCGGGGTGGCGGCCTTGTAGCCCGCGGAGGTGGGGTCGGAGAGGGCGGACGGCGGGGCCGGGTCGGTGCCGGGGGCCGGGACCGCGGCCAGGACGGTCGCGGCGGCGGTGGTGCCGGCGCCCGTGCCCGCGGCCACCGGCGCGACCTCCTCCTTGACCTTGATCCCGGCCTCGTCGAGCACCTGCTTGACGCGCTGGCGCAGCGCCCGGGCCACGCTCAGCGACTTGCCCGGGGCGGTGCGCGCCTCGATCCGCAGCACCACCGAGTCCGCCGCGACCGACTCCACGCCCAGGACCTTGAACGGCGCCCAGACGAGCTCGTCGTACGGCGCCTCCTTGGCCATCGCCTCGGCGGTCTCCGTGATCAGCGTCTCGACCCGCTCCAGGTCCTCCTTGTAGCCGACCTGGACGTCCACCGAGGCCGTCGACCAGCCCTGGCTCATGTTGGCGATCCGCTTCACCTCGCCGTTGCGGATGTACCAGATCTCACCGCCCGCGCCGCGCAGCTTGGTCACCCGCAGGCCGACCTCCAGCACCGTGCCGCTGGCCACCCCGGTGTCGATCTCGTCGCCGACGCCGTACTGGTCCTCCATGATCATGAAGACCCCGGAGAGGAAGTCGGTGACCAGGTTGCGGGCGCCGAAACCGATCGCCACACCGGCCACACCGGCGCTCGCCAGCAGCGGTGCCAGGTTCATCCCGAGCGCGGACAGCACCATCAGCGCCGCCGTGCCGAGGATCGTGAACGACGCGACGCTGCGCAGCACCGAGCCGATCGCCTCCGCGCGCTGCTGGCGCCGCTCGGGGTTGACCACCCCGGTGTTGGCCAGCAGTCCGCCCAGGCGGCTCGGCTCGTCCTCGCTCTCGCCCGGCCTGATCATCCGCGTTATCAGCTGGGTGATCACCTTGCGCACCATCGCCCGCAGCACCAGCGCCAGCACGATGATGAAGACGATCCGGATCCCGCCGGCGAGCCAGTCCTGCCAGTGCTCGTCGAACCAGCCGGCGGCCTGCCGGGTGGTGTCGGACACTTCCTGGGCGCTGGTCGGGATTCTGAGGTCGGGCAACTCCGGGGCCGTGGGAGTGGGGGACGGGGCGGGCGTCGAGGCCGGCGTCGTGGCGGACGCTTCGGCGAGGAGACCGGCGGCACCGGACCGGAACACGTGCGGGACCTTCCTGCTGGGGTCGTGGCACGGCCCGTCGACGCGGGGCACACCCGGGTGGCACGCCCCAGGCCTGCGGACCGTCCGCACTACCTTAAGGCGTGCCGGGCTCGCCCCCTGACACGCCGATCGGCCGTTCGGAGGGCGCGCGGACCGGCGTGAACGCCCCGTCCGAGCCCCTGAGCGCCGCCTGGCGCACTGCTCCGACCGGCCCAGCGGTACCCCGGCGGGGCACCGGAGTGCAACCCGCCCTTCCCCCGGGCATACCGGGTATGACAGAAGCCACACCCGGAGTTCACGTCAGGTCCGTTACACAGGAGTGGTGGCGCCGCACGAAGGCGTAAGGCGACACTGGGGGAGATCACGCACCCGTTGCGCGATCCAACCGCTCGTCCCGGCGCGAGCCACGCGCCGCAGGCGTCCAAGGAGGCATCCGTGCCGCATGTCCTGGTCCTCAACGCGTCGTACGAGCCACTCGGCGTCGTATCGATGCGCCGCGCACTCATCCTCGTCCTCAACCACAAGGCGGTCAGCCTGGAGGACTCGGGTGTCACTCTGCACAGCGCCACCAGCGCCCTCCCGGCGCCCTCCGTCGTCCGACTGACCCGCTTCGTGCGGGTCCCGTTCTGCGGGCCCGTCCCGCTCACCCGCCGGGCGCTGTTCGCCCGCGACCACGGCCGTTGCGTCTACTGCGGGGCCGCCGCCACCAGCGTCGACCACGTCATCCCGCGCAGCCGGGGAGGCCAGCACCGGTGGGACAACGTGGTGGCGGCCTGCCGCCGCTGCAACCACACCAAGGCGGACCGCCACCTCACCGAACTCGGCTGGCGGATGAAGCGACCACCGGCGCCGCCCACCGGACTGGCCTGGCGGATCATCGGCACCGGCATCAAGGATCCGCGCTGGCGGCCCTACCTGGAGCCGTACGGCGGCGGTGACCAGCTGCGCGCCCCGCAGTGGGGCGAGTACGAACACCACGACCATACCGACGCCGCGCATCCGGTGCCGCTCGGCCGCACGCACCCGGCGCACCCCGCCCCCGCCCGCCGCGGAGAACAGCCCGAGGCGCTCTCCGCCTGACCCACCGAACCACAAGGGCTTGCCCGTCACATCACCCGGTACGCCTCATGGGCCGCCGCGCACCCCGCAACCGGGGAGCGCGGCGGCCCGCCGTCTGGCCCCTTCGACCCGCCGTCCGGCCCCTTCCCGGGCCTACGGCTGCTTCGACGGCGTGCCGGAGGGCAGCGGCGTCGGTCCGGCCGGGGTGCCGGAGGGCGTCGGCACGGCCGGCGGGGTGGTCGGCGCCGGGCCGCCGGCCTGACCGCCGCCCGGCGCGCCGGTGGGCGGCGCCACCGGCGGGGTGGCCGGCGCGGTGACCGGCGGGGTCACGGGCGGGGTGACCGGCCCGCTCGGCGACGGCGGCAGCGTCCCGTCCGCCGCCGCGGCCGCGTACAGCTCGATGCCCCAGAGCGAGTAGCCGTACTTGGTGCCCCGGGCCACGCCCTGCATCCGCAGGAACTTCGCGGCCGGCGCGTCGAACCGCACCGTCTCGTTGCCGCCCGCGCCGTCCTCCACCGTCGCGACCGTGGTCCAGGAACGGCCGTCCGCCGAGGTCTGGATCTTGTACGACGCGGCGTACGCGGCCTGCCAGTGCAGCACCGCCGAGCCCAGGTGGGTGGCCTGCGGCAGCTCCAGCTGCACCCAGGCGTCGTCGGCCGGCGGCGAGGACCAGCGGCTCTTCGGGTCCTGGTCGGCCACCGCCGAGGCCGGGAAGTTCGGGGTCTCGTCGGCCGAGGAGGTGGCCTCCGCGGTGATCGCCAGGTCCGGGCCGCCGGTCGGCGGCACCACGTGCACCTGGAGCACCTGGCGGACGGTGGTCTGCCCGGCCACGAACAGCACCGGCACCTGGTACGTCCCGGACGGCGTCTCCGGCCCGGCGGTGACCAGCAGCGGCACGCCGACCTTCCCGCCGCGCGGCACGCTCACCCCGGTCACCGGCGCCACGGTCAGCCCCTTGGCGACCGTCGGCACCTCGGTGCGCAGCTCCCCGGTCACGCCCTCGGGACGCCCCGCTTCGACGGTCGCCCGGGCCTGCACCGGCGCGGCCTCCCCGATCACCGCGTCCACCGAGGCGTCGGCCAGGCTCAGCCGGGCCGCCGGGGCGTCCGCGTACCAGGGGATCACCTGGTTGACCACCGGCGGCTCGCCGCCCGGCTTCCAGGCCAGCCGGAACGCGTCGGCGGGCAGTCCGCCGGCCGACAGCTCGTTCCAGCCCGGCTGCACGGTGCCGATCTCCGTCCAGGAGCCGTCCGGGTGCCGCACCGAGACGGTGGCCGAGGCCCGCACGCCCGGGTCGGTGAGGATGGTGAGGCGGTCCAGCGGCCGGGCGGCGCCCAGCTCGACGGTGAGCGGCGCGTCCGAGGCGGTCGGCGCGGTGGCCGCCCGGTAGGCGGTGTCCGGGTTGCCGTCCAGCACCGCGGCGGCCGAGGAGCCGGGCAGCGCGGCCGGGCCGCCGGAGACGCTGGCCGGCAGCTCGTCCGGCGCGGTCACCGAGAACTCGCGCACCGCGACCGCGGTCTTCTGCGCGGCGGTGGCCCGCAGCCGCACCGCCCGGACGACCGCCCCGGCGGGCAGCTGCGCGGAGACCGACTTCTGGTTCTTCACCGCGGCCAGCTTCTTCCAGCCGCCCTCGCCGGTGGTGTACTCCAGCACGCCGTCCCGGATGTAGTCGTCCACGGCGCTCGCACCGTCCGGACCGCCGCCCCAGGAGCCCATCAGCACCGTCACGCTGCCGACCGGGCGCCCGCCGCCGAGGTCCAGCCCGACCGAGTCGCCGGCCTGCGGCGGCGCCGAGCTCCAGTAGAACGTGTCGGCGACGCCGTCGGTCATCAGCGCCGGCAGGTGGTCGTGCGCCGTGCCCATCGTGGTGGTCGGGGTGATGCCGCCGCCCTGCACGCCGGCCCAGGTGTCGGCGGCCCGCAGCGCCCGCTCCAGGAACGGGCCGAGCACGCCCGCGCCGACCGTCGCCGGGCTCTGGCCGAGCTGCTCGCGCAGCTTGTTCAGCTCCACCCGGGCCTTCCAGGCGGCGCCGCCGTCCCCGCCGCGCTGCGCCAGCAGCATGTCCAGGGCGGCCTGCCCGCCGAGGCCGTAGTCGCGCAGCGGCGCCAGCCAGGGCGCCGCCTCGGCGGCCAGCTGGGCGGTCGCCGGGGCCGCGGCCAGGGTCTTCTGGGCGTCCGCCATCGCGGTGAACGCCTCCCGCAGCGGGGAGGCCGCCTCGATCAGCTTCGCCAGGTCGGGTGCGGTGCCCGAGGTCGGCTCGGCGGTCGCCCAGAACCGCTCCAGCAGGGGCTGGAGGTAGCCGGACTCCTGGGTGGCCAGCGGCGAGGACACGTTGTTGCCGGCCAGCGCGGTGACGGCGGCCAGGGTCTCCCCGGTGGGCGTCGCGGTCGCGCCGGTCGGGCCCGCCAGCGAACGCAGCGCCGCCCGCCAGGAGTCCTCCGGCTTGTAGCCGCCCGGGTTCCAGGCGAAGTCCCCGGCGGTGCCGAGCGCGATCCGGGAGGCGACCGGCTGCTGCATCGCACCGGTCAGCAGGACGGCCGAACGGGTCGCCACCTCGCTGTCGCGGCCGGTGTAGGCGCCCAGGAAGAGCCGGTCCGGGGTGGAGTCGTTGACCGGGTAGTTGTCCATGGTGACCAGCGGGTGGCGGTACAGCTCGGCGGTGTCGCCGGTCTGCTTGCCGGTGATCCGTTCCGGGATCACCCCGACCCCGCTCCAGGCCACCTGCACGGCCGGCGGCAGCGCGTCGGCCAGCGCCCCGCGGTACGGGGTGGAGCCCTGCTGGTGGTACTCGGTGGGGACGACCGACAGCGGCGCCAGGGCCGGGTCCCCGGCGATCAGCCGTTCCTGCACCTTGGTGGCCAGCTCGCCCTGCGCCCGGGCGGCGGCGGCCGGACCGGTGCCGTACCTGGCCCGGTCGTCGGAGCAGTGCCACTCGTCGTAGGAGACGTCCAGGAACTGGAGCTGGAACGCGGTGAAGCCGAGCCGGCGCAGCCCGTCCAGCTTGGCGATCAGCGCGTCCGCGTCCTTGCCGGAGCTGTAGCAGAACGACTGGCCGGGGTCGATCGCGTAGCCGAGGGTGACGTGGTTGCGCCCGGCCCGGGCGGCCAGCGCGCGCAGGTCGTCGGCCTTCGCCTGCGGGTAGGCGTCCCGCCAGCGGGCGGTGCGGTACGGGTCGTCGCCCGGGGCGTAGAGGTAGAAGTTCTGCTTGGAGCGGCCGAGGAAGTCCAGCTGGTCCAGCCGCTGCTGCTGGCTCCACGGGGTGCCGTAGAACGCCTCGGCGGTGCCGCGCACCGGGGCGCCGGACGGCCAGTCGCGCAGGGTGATCCCGGGCAGGCCGAGGCCGGCCGCGCCGGGCGCCTGGCCCTGCTCGGCGGGGACGGCCGCCAGCAGCTGGCGCAGCGACTGCGCCGCGTAGAAGGTGCCGGCCGGGTCGGCGCCGGCCAGCACCACCGCGCCGTAGCTGCCGCCGCCGGCCACCGGCAGCTGGCCGGCCGCCAGCACGTAGCCCCCGGCGGGCATGCCGGCCGTGGTCGGCGCCGCGCTGTCCTTGCCGCCGGCCGCGACGGTGAGCTCGCGCAGGACCCGGTCGGTCGGGCCGCCCGCGCCCTCGGCGGGGCCGCCGACGTACACCACCAGGGAGCCGGCGACCGGTGCGGGCGGCTCCGGCACCGAGGTCACCCCGCTCGCCCCGGCGATGCCCAGGACCTCGCGCACCGCGGCGACGGCGCCGTGGTCCGCGGTCGGCGCGGTGACCAGGGTGACGGTGCCCGGCACGGTGACCGGCCGGCCGCCCACGCTCTGCTCCTGCGGGCGGGGGAAGACCCGGGGGTCGCTGACGCTGCCGAGCGGGGTCTGCGGGGCGCCGCTCGCGGTGCTCACCACCTCCGCGCCGGGGGAGGACCCGGGCACCCGCGCGTACGCGGCCGGGCCGCTCACCAGCAGACCGCCGACCACGGCCGCCGCCGACAGGGTGGCCGCCATCTGGAGGGTGCGCCGGCTCGGCGCGCCCGGGCGGGCGGCCAGCGCGCGCTCGGCGCGCACGGAGTGCAGCAGCGGTTCGGTGCCCTTGAGGTCCGCGATCAGCCGGTCCGCCGTGCGGGGCACCAGCTGACGGCACGTCCGCGCGGTGGCCCGCCGCGCCGCGAGGGCCGCGGGGTGATGGAGCACCTCGCGCAGCGACGGGCTCTGCTCCAGCTGCTGACGGAGCCGCCGCCCGGCCACCTCGGACACTCGGGCTTGCACAGGAGCCTCCTCGCCAGGCCGGAACCACATCGCGGCAAAGCCCACCAGCTACGTTTCCCGGTGTCAACGCCGTCGACGGGTATGCCGACTTTGTCCGATTTACGCCGGACTTAAGGCCCCTTTAAAGGAGACTCTCCGCCCTCCCGCACACTCCTTTCCGCCCCTCTCCCACCCCTTCGGCGGGGTGTGTCCGCCGGGTCGCCGGGGCGTCACCCGGGTAGGACTGTGGCTGTCCTGACTGGGCGTTGCCGAGACATCGCAGGAGCCGCGAGTGGCCGCTTATCTCGACCGTGACGGAGCCGACGGACCGGACGTGCCCGCCCAGGACGCGCCGCCGCCCCCGCCCGAGCTGGTGGCACTGGCCCAGGCCCACGGGGTGGACACCCGCTGCGGCCCCGGCGGCGTGCCGGCCGGCGCCCGCACGCTGGTCGCCGTGCTCGCCGCACTCGGCGTGGACGCCGCCACCCCCGACGCCGCCCGCGCCGCGCTCGCCCGCCACCGGGACGAGCGGCGGGCCCGTCTGCTGCCCCCGACGGTCGTGGCCCGGGCCGGCCGCCGCACCGCGCTCGACCTCCCCGCCGACACCCGGCTCGCCGTCGCCCTGGAGCAGGGCGGCCGCTGGGAGCTGCCGCGCGGCCACGCCCACTGGCTGCCCGCCGACCTGCCGCCCGGCCGGCACACCCTGCACGCCGACGCGGTGGACCGCACCGCCACCGCCCACCTGATCGTCGCCCCCGAACGCCTCCCCGCCCTCCCCGGCCGCAGCTGGGGCTTCCTCGCCCAGCTCTACTCCGTGCTCTCCGACCGCTCCTGGGGCATGGGCGATCTCGCCGACCTCGCCGACCTCGCCACCTGGGCCGGCTCGCTGGGCGCCGGCTTCCTGCAGATCAACCCGCTGCACGCCGCGCTGCCCGCCGTCCCCTCCGACCCGTCCCCCTACCGCCCGTCCTCCCGCCGCTTCGCCGACCCGGTCCACCTGCGGGTCGAGGAGGTCCCCGAGTACGCCTACCTCACCGGCCCGGCCCGCGCCGAGGTGGACGACCTGCTGACCCGCGCCGCCCGGCTGCGCTCCGAGGTGCTGGAGCACGACGGCCTGATCGACCGCGACGAGGTCTGGGCCCTCAAGCGCCGCGCCCTGGAACTGCTGCACACCGAGTACCGCCGGTACGCGGAGGAGCACGGCGCCGTCCGCACCGCCGCCCTCGACGCCTACCGGGCCCGCGAGGGCGAGTGGCTGGAGCGGTACGCGCTCTGGAACGCCCTGGCCGAGCGGCACGGCACCGACCACCACCGCTGGCCGAAGGGCCTGCGCCACCCCGGCTCCCCGCACGTGCGGCGCGCGGCCGCCGAGCTGGCCGCCCGGGTGGACTTCCACCGCTGGCTGGCCTGGCAGACCGACCGCCAGCTCGACCGCGCCCAGCGGGCCGCCCGCACGGCCGGGATGCCGGTCGGCCTGGTGCACGACCTCGCGGTCGGCGTCCACCCGGACGGCGCCGACGCCTGGGCGCTCCAGGACGTGCTCGCCGCCGGCATCTCGGTCGGTGCGCCGCCGGACGCCTTCAACGCGCGCGGCCAGGACTGGGGCCTGCCGCCCTGGCGCCCGGACGCGCTGGCCGGGGCCGGCTACGCGCCCTTCGCCGAGCTGATCCGCTCCGCCGCCCGGCACGCCGGCGCGCTGCGGATCGACCACGTGATGGGCCTGTTCCGGCTCTGGTGGGTGCCCGCCGGACACGCCCCGACCGAGGGCGTCTACGTGCGCTACGACGCCGAGGCGATGCTCGCCGTGCTCGCCCTGGAGGCGCACCGGGCCGGCGCCGCGGTGATCGGCGAGGACCTCGGCACCGTGGAGCCGGGCGTGCGCGAGGAGCTGGCGGCGCGCGGGGTGCTCGGCACCTCGGTGCTCTGGTTCGAACGGGACTGGCAGGCCGGGGGCGGGATCCTGCCGCCCGGGCGGTGGCGCGCGGGCAGCCTCGCCACCCTGACCACGCACGACCTGCCGTCCACCGCCGCCCGGCTCTCCGGCGAGCACGTGGAGCTGCGCCACCGGCTGGGCCTGCTGGCCCGTCCGCTGGGCGAGGAGCAGGCGCAGGCCGCCGCCGAGCTGGCCGACTGGCGGGCCGAACTCGTCCGGCTGGGGCTGCTGGGCGCGGACGAGCCGCTGTCGGCCCTCGCGCTGCACCGGTTCCTGGCCGCCACCCCCGCCGCGCTGGTCGGCGTCTGGCTGCCGGACGTGGTCGGCGACCCGCGTCCGCAGAACCTCCCGGGCACCTGGGACCAGTACCCGAACTGGCGCCTGCCGGTCGCCGACGGCTCGGGGCGCCCGGTCACCCTGGACGCCCTGGCCGCGGCCCCGGACGCCCGCACCCTCGCCGGCCTGCTGGGCTCCCTGCGCGCCCGGCCGGGCACCGCCGGGGACGGCCCTCCCGAAAGGCCGACCCCGCCGAGCGGCCAGGTGTAAGTGACGGGTAAGTTGGCACCGTGGACAAGAGGAACGCTTTGCGAGCCGGCGCGGTCACCGCAACGGTCACGCTGATGATGCTGCTGTCGTCGCCCGCCATGGCCCTCACCCGGGACGACGGCGACGACCCGGGGTCCGGCCTGAGCGTCGCCGAGACCCTCGGGCTCTACGTGCTGCTGCCGATCGCGGCCTTCGTGATCATCGGCGGCCTGGCCGCGCTGCCGCTCGGCGGCGGCAAGGACAAGAAGAAGTAGCCGAGCCGCTTCGTCCTCCCCGCACAGACCCCGAGGGGGCGCCGGACCACGTCCGGCGCCCCCTCGCGCGTGTCCGCGCCCCCTCCCCCCGCCGCACGGAAGGGGGAGGGGACGGCCGCGTCAGCGCTCCGCGGCGGCCCGGTCGGCGGCCTGCGCCTTCAGCGCCCGCTCCACACCGGCCCGCGCCTCGACGACCTGCCGCCGCAGCGCCGGCGCCGGCTCGGCCGCGGCCAGCCAGGCGTCGGTGGCGTCCAGGGTGGCCTGCTCGACCAGCAGCGACGGGTACAGCCCGACGATGATCTGCTGCGAGATCTCGTGGCTGCGGGTCTCCCAGATGCCCTTCACCGCGGCGAAGTACTTCTCCGCGTACGGCGCGAGCAGCGCGCGCTGGTCGGCCTGCTGGAAGCCGCCGATCACCGCCGCCTGCACGTAGTTCGTCAGCTCGTCCGAGTCCACCACGGACGCCCAGGCGGACGCCTTGGCCTCGGCGGTCGGGCGGGCCGCCCGGCAGCCGGCCGCGTGCTCCTGGCCGGCCGCGGTGTTGTCGCGCTCCAGCTCGGCCGCGATCTCGGGCTCGTCCGCCCGGCCGGTCGCGGCGAGCCGGCCCAGCAGGGTCCAGCGCAGCTCGGTGTCCACGGCCAGGCCGGGGATCTCCTCGGTGCCGTCCAGCAGCCCGGCGAGCAGGTCGAGCTGACCGTCGGTCCGGGCGACGCCGGCCAGGGCCCGGGCCCAGGCGAGCTGGTGGTCGCTGCCCGGCTCGGCGGCGCGCAGCGCCTTCTCGGCGGCCTCGGCCCAGCGGGCCAGGCCCTGCTCGCGCCAGGCCGGGTCGGCGTAGGCGTCGAGCGCCAGCTTGACCTGGCGGTGCACCGACTGGACGACGCCGATGTCGCTCTCGCGCGGCAGGCCGGAGAGGGCGAGCGTCAGGTAGTCGCGGGCGGCCAGCTCGCCGTCGCGGGTCATGTCCCAGGCGGAGGCCCAGCACAGCGCGCGCGGCAGCGCGTCGGTGAAGGCGCCGAGGTGCTCGGTGACCACGGCCAGCGAGTCCTCGTCGAGGCGGACCTTGGCGTAGGACAGGTCGTCGTCGTTCAGCAGGATCACGGCCGGGCGGTGCCGGCCGACCAGCTGCGGCACCTCGGTGCGCGGGCCGTCGACGTCCAGCTCGATCCGGTCGGTGCGCACCAGCGCGCCGTCGGTCAGCTCGTACAGGCCGACGGCGATCCGGTGCGGGCGCAGCACGGCCTCGCCCTTGGCGCCGGCCGGCAGCGCCGGGGCGTCCTGGAGCACGGCGAAGGACTCGATCCCGCCGTCGGTGTTCAGGGTCAGCGCGGGCCGCAGCACGTTGATGCCGGCGGTCTCCAGCCAGGCGGCGGACCAGGCCTTGAGGTCGCGTCCGCTGGCCTCCTCCAGCGCGCCGAGCAGGTCGCCGAGGCGGGTGTTGCCCCAGGCGTGCCGCTTGAAGTAGGCGCGCACGCCCTCGAAGAAGGCGTCCTGGCCGACGTAGGCCACCAGCTGCTTGAGCACCGAGGCGCCCTTGGCGTAGGTGATGCCGTCGAAGTTGACCTGGACGTCCTCCAGGTCGTTGATGTCGGCCATGATGGGGTGGGTGGACGGCAGCTGGTCCTGCCGGTACGCCCAGGTCTTCATCTGGTTGGCGAAGGTGGTCCAGGAGTTGGGCCACCGCGACCCGGGGGACTCGGCCTGGCAGACCGCCTCGGCGTAGGTGGCGAACGACTCGTTCAGCCAGAGGTCGTTCCACCACTCCATGGTGACGAGGTTGCCGAACCACATGTGGGCGAGCTCGTGCAGGATCGTCGCGGCGCGGGCCTCGTACGCGGCGTCGGTCACCTTGGACCGGAACACGTACTGGTCGCGCAGGGTGACGGCGCCCGCGTTCTCCATCGCGCCGGCGTTGAACTCCGGCACGAAGAGCTGGTCGTACTTGGGGAACGGGTAGGGGAAGTCGAACTTCTCCTGGAAGTAGTCGAAGCCCTGCTTGGTGACCTCGAAGATCGCCTCGGCGTCCAGGAACTCGCGCAGCGAGGGCCGGCAGTAGATGCCCAGCGGCACCTTCTGCTCGCCGCTCTCGTAGGTGTCGAAGGCCCCGACGTACGGGCCCGCGATGAGCGCGGTGATGTACGAGGAGATCCGGCCGGTCGGGGCGAAGCGCCAGACCCGGGTGTCGCCCTCGCCCTCCGGCTCGGGGGTGGGCGAGTTGGAGACCACGCTCCAGCCGGCGGGCGCGGTCACGGTGAAGGTGAACGCGGCCTTCAGGTCCGGCTGCTCGAAGGTGGCGAAGACCCGGCGGGCGTCCGGCACCTCGAACTGGGTGTAGAGGTAGGTCTCGCCGTCGACCGGGTCGACGAACCGGTGCAGGCCCTCGCCGGTGTTGGTGTAGGCGCAGTTGGCGACGACGCGCAGCTCGTTCTCGGCGGCGAGGCCCGGCAGCGCGATCCGGCTGTCGGCGAAGCCGGCGTTGTCGAGCCGCTCGCCGTTGAGGACGATCTCCTCGACGCTCGGGGCGACCAGGTCGATGAAGGTGGCCGCGCCCGGGGTGGTGGCGGTGAACCGGACCACGGTGGTGGACCGGAACGTGCCCCCCTCTCGGGCCGAGCTCAGGTCGAGCTCGATGTCGTACGCGTCCACGTGCAGGAGGTCGGCCCGGGTGCGGGCCTCCTCACGGGTCAGGTTGGTGCCGGGCACTCGCTGGACTCCTTCGTCAGGCTGATGCTGGCATCCTGCCATGTCCGCCCGCCCGGCCCGCCGGAATGCCGCCCGGATACGAAGCGGGCGGGACGGCAGGGGCCCGTGGGCCCCTGCCGTCCCGCCCGGGGCGTCGTTACTTCTTGACGTACTTGAACACGGGGGAGTCGAAGGTGCCGCGGGAGAACCCGTACAGCGCCCCGTCCGAGTTCAGCACGAACTCGTTGCCGCTCAGGCCGATGCTGAAGGTCGAGTTGACGGTGAGGTTGCCGAGCTCGGTGACCGCGCCGTCGGCGGGGGCGAGGGTCACCAGCTTGGCGTCGTTGCCGTAGCCCATGTCCAGGATGGCCCGGACCTTGCCGTCCTTGTCGGTGCCGGAGACCAGCCGGAGGCCGTCCTTGGCCTTGCCGTCGGTCGACCAGAGCCGCTTGCCGGTGGTCAGGTCGTAGGCGTTGATCGCCGGCTTGGTCGGGTTGGTCTGGACGTACAGGGTGGTGCCGCTGACCACGCTCTGGGTGAAGGCGTCGGCCAGGCCGCTGAGCCGCAGGCTGTCGTAGCCGGGCTCCTTGACGGGCATCTGGGTGCCCGGCTTGTTGGTCTTGTCGAACGGCAGCACGTAGTCGCCGTTGGCGCCGCTGGACATCGACAGCACCAGGGGCTGGTCGGAGAGGACCTTGTCGACCCGCTCGATGCTGCCGGACAGGGTGATCGGCGCGGGCGAGGCGACCTTGCCGGTCTCCGTCTCCAGGATCACCAGCTGCGACTTGACGGTGGTGTTGAGGCCGTAGCAGCGGTCGGTGACCACGATCTGCGAACCGGCGGCGGTGCCGTAGACGCTGCAGTCCTTCTCGCGCGGCTGGAAGGCCCAGACCGCGGAGCCGTCGGCGACGTTCACCGCGGCGGCGGTGTTGGAGCCGATGCCGATGACCTTGTCGGTGATGCTCAGGGTGGGGGAGACCATCTTGTTCTGCCCGACCTTGGCGCTCCACGACAGCTTGCCGGTGGTGAGGTCGACGGCGGCGATGGTGGAGCAGTCGCTGTCACCGGTGTTCAGCGAGATGGCGGCGACGTGCTTGGAGTTGGCGTTGTACGAGGCGGTGCAGAACTCCTTGGCGCCGGAGGGCACCGGGATGGTCCACGCCTCCTTGCCGTCGGAGGTGTTGACGGCGCGGATGCCGGTGGTGTCGGCGCGCACCGCGACCTTCTCGGCGCCCCAGATGGCGAGCAGCCGGGTGGTGCCGCTGACCGAGCTGGACGGCTTGTCGGCCGCCCAGGCCAGGTTGTAGGCGCCGGCCTTGCCGCCGCCACCGCCGCCCGTGCCGCCGGCGGTGCCGCCGGCCGTCGGGGTGCTGCCCTGGCTGGGGCTGACGTCCGGCGAGGTCCCGCCGCCGCCGGTGACCTGACCGCCGGTGGTGCCGCCGGAGGCGGCCGGCGGGTCGTCCTTCTTCTTGTCGTCGGTGAACAGCACGACCAGCGCGGCGACGATGGCGATCGCCAGCACGCCGCCGATGATGCCGCCCCAGACCATCACGGGGTTGCGCTGCTTGGGCGGTGCGGGCACCGGGGCGCCCGGGTAGCCGTAGCCGCCCTGCTGCGGGTAGCCGTACCCGGGCGCGCCGCCGTCGGCGGGCGGCGGGGCGGCGTAGCCGTAGGGCTGCTGGCCCGCGGCCGGGGCCCCGAACTGCGGCTGGCCGGGCGCCGGGTCGTACGGGCCGACCGGCGGGGCCGGTGCCGGCCCCTGCGCGGGGAAGGCGGGGGCGGTGGGCGCGTAGGCGTACCCGCCCGCCGCCGCGGCCGGCGGGGCCGGTGGCGCGGCGGGCGGAGCGGCCGGGGCCGGCGGTGCGGCCTGGCCGGGGACCGCCGCCCCGTCGAGCTGTGTCTGCTGGTCCGCCACGGCCGCCGGGTCGACGCCGCCCGGCGTGCGTCCGAACGACACGCCCCGGTTGTCCGGACCGCCGCCGGGAGCTTCGCCAGCCCCCGGCATCGGGTGATCCCCTGCCATCTGTTGCCCCGTCATGTCTGGAAGCGTCCCGGTATCGGTGCACATCCGTGACCGGCGGGACGGGTGAGATTGGGCACCATCGTACGGGGGGACGGTTTTCGGACGCCCGCCGGAACCCGGGGCCCCGGCCGCCCCCGGGCCGACCTGGGACGATGCCGGCCCCCGGCGCCCGCGCCGGCCCGGCCCGCGGCCCCTTCCCCCGGTTCCCCGGCACCCGGCCCCGTGCACCGTCCCTTCGCCCTCCCTCTCCCGTGCCTCCACGTTGTGACAGGCCCTAGGCTTCAGGTCTTGAAAGGGGACGTCCGGCGGAGGGGTCCCCGGCGCCCTTCGGGAGGGTGGATTCATGTCGACGGACACTCCGGGCTCGCAGTCCTCGCTGCACCGGGCCAACCTGGAGCGGGTGCTCCGTGCGGTGCGGACGGCCGGCTCGCTGACCCAGGCCGAGATCGCCCGCGGTACCGGCCTCTCGGCGGCCACCGTGTCCAACATCGTCCGGGAACTGAAGGAGAGCGGCACCGTCGAGGTGGCCGACACCTCCGCCGGCGGCCGGCGCGCCCGCAGCGTCTCGCTCAGCGGCGACGCGGGCATCGTGGTGGGGATCGATTTCGGCCACACCCATCTGAGGGTCGCCGTCGGCAACCTCGCCCACCGGGTGCTCGCCGAGGAGAGCGCCCCGATGGACGTCGACGTCTCCGCCGCGCAGGGCTTCGAGCGGGCCGAGGCCCTGGTGGAGCGGCTGCTCGCGGAGGCCGGCTTCCGCTCCGACAAGGTGATCGGCGTGGGCCTGGGCGTCCCCGGCCCGATCGACGTGGAGACCGGCGCGCTGGGCTCCACCGCGATCCTGCCGGGCTGGACCGGCATCGCCCCCGGCCGCGAGCTGGCCGAGCGGCTCGGCCTGCCGGTGCACGTCGACAACGACGCCAACCTCGGCGCGCTCGGGGAGCTGGTCTGGGGCGCCGGCCGGGGCCTGAACGACCTCGCCTACATCAAGGTGGCCAGCGGCGTCGGCGCCGGCCTGGTGGTCAACGGGCAGATCTACCGGGGGCCGGGCGGCACCGCGGGCGAGATCGGCCACATCACCCTGGACGAGGCCGGCCCGGTCTGCCGCTGCGGCAACCGCGGCTGCCTGGAGACCTTCGTCGGCTCCCGCTACCTGCTGAACCTGCTCACCCCCACCCTCGGCTCCGGGCTCACCCTGCCCCGGGTGGTGGAGCTGGCGCACGAGGGCGACCTCGGCTGCCGCCGGGTGATCGCCGACGCCGGCCGGCAGATCGGCACCGGCGTGGCCACCCTGTGCAACCTGCTCAACCCGCGCCGGGTGATCCTCGGCGGGGACCTCGCCGAGGCCGGGGAGCTGGTGCTCGCGCCGATCCGCGACTCGGTGGCGCGCTACGCGATCCCCAGCGCCGCCCGCCAGCTGTCGGTGGTCCCCGGTACCCTGGGCGGCCGTGCCGAGGTCCTGGGGGCACTGGCGCTGGTGATGAGCGAGGCGGGCGACTCCAGCGCGCTCGCCGTCGCCCGTCCCTGAACGCCGCCGCCCGCCCCGCGGCCGGGCGCACCGACACGCCGGTCTCCCCCCTCCACTCGAAGGAGTGACCGTCGAGGTGGTTGGCGCGTACCGGCCGTCGGCACCGGACACCCCGCCCGGTGTCCGGTAGGCGGACATTAGACTCGACCGGTCGACACCGGGCAGCGACGCCCGTCGGGCCCCCGCGGTCCGCGAACACTGAACGAGGAGGAACGGGTGGCCCTGCTGACCCGCATTCGGGGACCGCGCGATCTCGACCGGCTCACGCCCGGACAGCTGGCCGCCCTGGCCGAGGAGATCCGGACCTTCCTGGTGACCGAGGTCTCCAAGACGGGCGGCCACCTCGGCCCGAACCTCGGCGTCGTCGAACTGACCATCGCGCTGCACCGGGTCTTCGACTCCCCGCGCGACCGCGTCCTGTTCGACACCGGCCACCAGAGCTACGTCCACAAGCTGCTCACCGGCCGCCAGGACTTCTCCGGGCTGCGCAGCAAGGGCGGCCTGTCCGGCTACCCGTCCCGTGCCGAGTCCGAACACGACGTGATCGAGAACTCGCACGCCTCCACCGTGCTCTCCTACGCCGACGGCCTGGCCAAGGCCAACCAGCTGCTGGGGAAGAACGACCCGGTGGTGGCCGTGATCGGCGACGGCGCCCTCACCGGCGGCATGGCCTGGGAGGCGCTCAACAACATCGCCGACGCCAAGGACCGCCCGGTCGTCATCGTCGTCAACGACAACGAGCGCTCCTACTCGCCCACCATCGGCGGCCTGGCCAACCACCTCGCGACCCTGCGCACCACCCAGGGCTACGAGCGCTTCCTGTCCTGGGGCAAGGACGCCCTCCAGCGCACCCCCGTGGTCGGCCAGCAGCTCTTCGAGACCCTGCACGGCGCGAAGAAGGGCCTGAAGGACTTCATCGCCCCGCAGGGCATGTTCGAGGACCTCGGCCTCAAGTACATCGGCCCGATCGACGGCCACGACCTCACCGCCCTGGAGTCCGCGCTCACCAAGGCGCGCGGCTTCGGCGGCCCGGTCATCGTGCACTGCCTCACCGAGAAGGGCCGCGGCTACCACGCCGCCGAGAACAACGACGAGGACCGCTTCCACGCGGTCGGCAGGATCCACCCGGAGACCGGTCTGCCGGTCAAGAACGCCGGCGGCCGGAGCTGGACCTCGGTCTTCGCCGAGGAGATGGTCGCGCTCGGCCACGAGCGCGAGGACATCGTCGGCATCACCGCGGCGATGCTCCACCCGGTGGGCCTGGCGCCGTTCGCCGAGGCCTTCCCGGAGCGTATCTTCGACGTCGGCATCGCCGAGCAGCACGCCGTCACCAGTGCCGCCGGCCTGGCCACCAACGGCCTGCACCCGGTCTTCGCGGTCTACGCGACCTTCCTCAACCGGGCCTTCGACCAGGTCCTGATGGACGTCGCCCTGCACAGGCTGGGCGTCACCTTCACGCTGGACCGGGCCGGTGTCACCGGCGACGACGGCGCCTCGCACAACGGCATGTGGGACATGTCGATCCTCCAGGTCGTCCCCGGCCTGCGGCTCGCCGCCCCGCGCGACGCCGACCAGCTGCGCGCCCAGCTGCGCGAGGCCGTCGAGGTCAAGGACGCGCCGACCGTGGTCCGCTACTCCAAGGGCACCGTCGGCCCGGCCGTCCCGGCGGTCGGCCAGGCCGGCGGCATGGACCTGCTGCGCGTCGACCCGGACGCCGAGGAGGGCCGCCGGGCCGATGTGCTGATCGTCTCGGTCGGCGCGCTCGCCCCGATGTGCCTGGAGGTGGCCGACCTGCTGGCCGCCCAGGGCATCAGCTCGACCGTGGTGGACCCGCGCTGGGTCAAGCCGGTCGACCCGGCGCTGCCGGGCCTGGCCGCCGAGCACCGGGTGGTCGTCACGGTCGAGGACAACGGGCGGGTCGGCGGCGTCGGCTCGGCGATCGCCCAGGCGCTGCGCGACGCGGACGTGGACCTGCCGCTGCGCGACTTCGGCATCCCGCAGGAGTTCCTGGACCACGCCTCGCGCCCGGAGATCCTCGCCGAGATCGGCCTGACCGCCCCGGACATCGCCCGCCAGGTGACCGCGCTGGTCTCCCGGCTCGACGTGGCCGTCCAGGCCTGACCGGCCCCCGCCACCGCGAGCGGGCCGTTTGCGACGGCTCCGCACCACTCAGGGCTGATAATCGCACCAAAGGCGGGACCGGCGCTGCCCGCGCCGATCCCGCCCGGTAGGTTGTCATCCGTGCCGACCCCCATCCGAGAACGCCTGACCGCGCTCGCCGAGCGCCTGCCCCTGGGGGTACCCCCGGCCGACGGCTGGGAACGCGTGAAGACCGGTTACTGGACGCGGCTGGTGCCGCTGCTGGCCCTGGTCGCCCTGCTGACCCACCTGCCGTCCTTCCTCCGCCCGGTCTGGAGCCCGGACGAGGGCTTCCTGGCCACCCAGGCCCGGATGCTCGCCGACGGCGGCGTGCTCTACGACACCGTGGTGGACCGCAAGCCGCCGTTGCTGCCCTGGCTGTACCAGGCCTGCTTCGCCGTCTTCGGCTCCGCCTCGCTCTGGCCGCTGCGCACCCTGGCGGTGGCCGCCCACCTGGTCACCGCGATCCTGCTGGCCTCGCTCGCCCGCGGCCGCTGGGGCGACCGGGCCGGGGTCGGCGCGGGCCTGCTCTACCTGCTGGTCTCCATCGGGCTCTCCCCGGAGGACACCCAGGCGGCGACCTTCGAGGTCTTCATGCTGCCCGCCATGGTGGCCGCCTTCCGCTACGCCGAGCGCCGTCGCTGGCTGGCCGCCGGGATCGCGGTGGCGCTCTGCTCACTGACCAAGCAGACCGGCGGCGCGGTGCTGCTGCCGGTGCTGTGGATGCTCTTCCAGGACGCCCGGCGGCGCGGTGTGCGCTGGATCCCCGCCCTGCTCAAGATCGGCTTCGGCTTCACCCTGCCGATAGCGCTGGTCGCGGTGATCCTCACCAAACCGAAGGGCTTCCTGTTCTGGGTGGTCACCGGCAGCGGCGACTACGCCAGTGTCGGCGGCGCCTGGCTGCAGATGGCCGGCCGGGCGCTCGGCAACTCGGCGATCCTGGTCGGGGCCGGCCTCGGCTTCCTGCTGCCGGTCGGCCGCCGGCTCTGGCTGAAGCACCGCCACCGTCCGCTGCCGGTCGCCGGCGAGGAGCACGGCTCCACCACCGACCTGTGGATGTGGCTGCTCTCCTCGGTGGTCGCGGTCAGCACGGGCTTCCACTTCTTCGGCCACTACTACCTCCAGCTGATGCCCCCGCTGGTGCTGCTGGGCACCGGCGCGATCGCCACCTCGGCCGTCCGCTGGAAGCCCGTGCTGCTGTACACCGCGGCCGCCGCCACCGTGTTCTGGGGCCTGGCACTGGCCTGGCCGGGGGAGCGGCTCGACCGCACCACCGAGGTCGCCACCGCGGTCGCCGCGCAGACCACCCCCAAGGACACCGTGCTGGTCTGGGGCATGCATCCGGAGCTCTACTGGCTCGCCGACCGCAAGCCCGCCACCCGGTACCTCACCGCGGGCTTCCTGACCAACTACAGCGGCGGCAAGGACGGCAGCCCCAACGTCGGCGAGCAGTTCTCGATGGCCAACGCCTGGCAGACCTTCGACCAGGAGATCGCCAAGAGCCTGCCCGAGGTCGTGGTCGACGACTCCGGCCTCGCGCCGTACCAGCCCGGCATGATCCCGAAGATCGAGAACCTGCTGGAGACCCACTACGAGATGGTCGGCGTCTTCGCCGACACCGTCGTCTACCGCCTCAAGCACTGAGCCGGACTCCGGTGGCCGGGCGGAAACGCCCCCGGGGGAACGCGAAGGGCCCCGGTGACCACGCTGGTCACCGGGGCCCTTCGGCGTCGCGGCTAGGCGGGCACCGAGGCCACGCCCGGGGCGAGGAAGCGCTTGCCGTTCACCCGCTCCGAGATGCCCTCACGGTCCAGGTACGGGGTGATCCCGCCCAGGTGGAAGGGCCAGCCGGCGCCGGTGATCATGCAGAGGTCGATGTCCTGCGCCTCGGCGACGACACCCTCCTCCAGCATCAGGCCGATCTCCTGCGCGACGGCCTCCAGGGCGCGGCCGAGGACCTGCTCCTCGGTCAGCACGGTGTCGCCGAAGGAGAGCAGCTCCAGCACCTCGGGGTCGAGGACCTGCTTGCCGTCCACCCAGGTGTAGAAGCCGCGCTTGCCGGCCTTGACCACCTTGCCGAGGTTCTCGGAGACGGTGAACCGCTCCGGGAACGCGCCGTGCAGGGTCTCCGAGACGTGCAGGGCGATGGCCGGGCCGACCAGCTCCAGCAGCACGATCGGGGACATCGGCAGGCCGAGCGGCTCGACGCCCTTCTCGACGGTGGCGATCGGGGTGCCCCCGTCGATGATGTCCTGGATCTCGCCCATGAAGCGGGTCAGGATCCGGTTGACCACGAACGCCGGGGCGTCCTTGACCAGCACCGAGGTCTTCTTCAGCTTCTTGGAGACGCCGAAGGCGGTGGCCAGCGAGACGTCGTCGGTCCGCTCGCCGCGGACGATCTCCAGCAGCGGCAGGATCGCGACCGGGTTGAAGAAGTGGAAGCCGACGACCCGCTCCGGGTGCTTCAGCTTCGAGGCCATCTCGGTGACCGACAGCGAGGAGGTGTTGGTCGCCAGCACGCAGGCCGGCGAGACCACGTTCTCCAGGTCCGCGAAGACGGCCTGCTTGACGCCCATCTCCTCGAACACGGCCTCGATCACGAAGTCGGCGTCGCCGAAGGCCGCGGCCTTGTCGAGCGAGCCGGAGACCAGGCCCTTGAGGCGGTTGGACTTGTCCTTGCCGATCCGGCCCTTCTCCAGCAGCTTGTCGATCTCGGCGTGGACGTAGCCCACGCCCTTGTCGACGCGCTCCTGGTCGATGTCGGTGAGGACCACCGGCACCTCCAGGCGGCGGGCGAACAGCAGCGCCAGCTGGGAGGCCATCAGACCGGCGCCGACGACGCCGACCTTGGTGACCGGGCGGGCCAGCGACTTGTCCGGCGCGCCGACCGGGCGCTTGGCCCGGCGCTGCACCAGGTTGAAGGCGTAGATGCCGCTGCGCAGCTCGCCGCCCATGATGAGGTCGGCCAGGGCCGCGTCCTCGGCGTCGAAGCCGGCCTGCAGGTCCTCGTCCTTGACCCGGGCGATGATGTCCAGCGCCCGGTACGCGGCCGGGGCCGCCCCGTGCACCTTGGCGTCGGCGACCAGCCGGCCCCAGGCGACGGCGTCGTCCCAGGCCTTGCCGCGGTCGATCGCCTCGCGCTCGACGACCACCTCGCCCTTGAGGACGCGGGCCGCCCAGAGCAGCGACTGCTCCAGGAAGTCGGCCGGCTCGAAGATCGCGTCGGCGATCCCCAGCTCGAACACGTCCTTGCCCTTGAGCTGCTTGTTCTGCGCCATCGAGTTCTCGATGATCACCTTGACGGCCTTCGCCGGGCCGATCAGGTTCGGCAGGATGCTGCAGCCGCCCCAGCCGGGGACGAGGCCGAGGAAGACCTCGGGCAGCGAGAACGCCGGGACGCCCGCCGACACCGTGCGGTAGTCGCAGTGCAGGCCGACCTCGACGCCGCCGCCCATCGCCGCGCCGTTGTAGAACGCGAAGGTCGGGACGGGCAGCGCGGCGATCCGCTTGAAGACCTCGTGGCCGCCCTTGCCGATGGCCAGCGCGTCCGCGTGCTCCTTGAGCAGCTCGACGCCCTTGAGGTCGGCGCCGACGGCGAAGATGAACGGCTTGCCGGTGATCGCGGCACCGACGACGGTGCCCGCCGCGGCCTCGGCCTCGACCTGGTCCAGCGCCTCGTTCAGCTTGAGCAGCGAGCCCGGGCCGAAGGTGGTCGGCTTGGTGTGGTCGAAGCCGTTGTCCAGGGTGATCAGGGCCAGCCGGCCGGCCTGCAGCGGCAGGTCCAGGTGGCGCACGTGCGCGGTGGTGACGACCTCGCCGGGGAAGAGCTCGGCGCCGCGGGTCAGCAGCTCAGTCGTGGTGCTCATGCTCACTTACCACCCTCGAAGTGCGGGTTCTCCCAGATGACCGTGCCGCCCATGCCGAAGCCGATGCACATCGTGGTGAGGCCGTAGCGGACGTCCGGGCGCTGCTCGAAGCGGCGGGCCAGCTGGTTCATCAGGCGCACGCCGGAGGAGGCCAGCGGGTGGCCGAAGGCGATCGCGCCGCCGTACGGGTTGACCCGCTCGTCGTCGTCCGCGATGCCGTAGTGGTCCAGGAACGCCAGCACCTGGACGGCGAACGCCTCGTTGACCTCGAACGCGCCGATGTCGTCGATGCTGAGGCCGGCCTTGGCCAGCGCCTTCTCGGTGGCCGGCACCGGGCCGATGCCCATCACCTCGGGCTCGACGCCCGCGAAGGCGTAGGAGACCAGGCGCATCCGGACCGGCAGGCCGAGCTCCTCGGCCACGTCCTCGGCGGCCAGCAGCGAGGCGGTGGCGCCGTCGTTGAGACCGGCCGAGTTGCCCGCGGTGATGTTGCCGTGGGGGCGGAACGGGGTCTTGAGCCCCGCCAGGTTCTCCATCGTGGTGCCCGGGCGCATCGGCTCGTCCACGGTGGCCAGGCCCCAGCCGGTCTCGCCGGCCTCGGGGTTGGTGTTGCGGACCGAGACCGGCACCAGGCCGGGCTGGATGTCGCCGTTGGCGTACGCCTTGGCGGCCTTCTCCTGCGAGCGCACGGCGTAGGCGTCGCAGCGCTCCTTGGTCAGGTGCGGGAACCGGTCGTGCAGGTTCTCCGCGGTCATGCCCATGAACAGGGCGGACTCGTCGACGAGCTTCTCGGAGACGAAGCGCGGGTTCGGGTCGACGCCCTCGCCCATCGGGTGGCGGCCCATGTGCTCGACGCCGCCGGCCACGACCACGTCGTACGCGCCGAAGGCGATGCCGCCGGCGGTGGTGGTCACGGCGGTCAGCGCGCCGGCGCACATGCGGTCGATCGCGTAGCCGGGGACGGACTTCGGCAGGCCGGACAGCAGCGCGGCGGTGCGGCCGATGGTCAGACCCTGGTCGCCGATCTGCGTGGTGGCCGCGATGGCGACCTCGTCGATGCGCTCGACGGGCAGGTTCGGGTTGCGGCGCACCAGCTCCCGGATGCACTTGACGACCAGGTCGTCGGCGCGCGTCTCGTGGTAGATGCCCTTCGGGCCGGCCTTGCCGAACGGGGTGCGGACGCCATCGACGAAGACGACGTCCCTCGCGGTACGAGGCACGGGGGCTCTCCTCCCAGGGACCAACGGTTCAGGTGGGCAGGCTGCCGCTCACCCTCGCACGAGGGACCGTGGGCGGCGCCGCCTGTCGGCCATGCTACCCGCCGGTAACCAACCTGCCCAGGCCCGTTCGGTGCTTCCGGCGGTGTGTCCCCCGACACGTCGGGCGTCCGCGCGGCGCGCACGGCGGGGAACCCGGCGGAGAACCCGACGGAAAAGGGGATGCCGCCCCTGCGGGCGGCATCCCCTCGGCTGCTCCTGCGGCCGCTCAGTCCTGCGGGGCCTCCGCCTGGGCGAAGGCGGCGGCCACCGCCGGGGCGACCAGGTCCACCTGCCACTGGCGGGCGCCCAGCCGGCGCAGCGCCGCGGCCACGTTGGCCGCGGAGGCGTCGGCCGGCGGCTCCCAGGAGACCCGGCGGACCAGGTCCGGGGTGATCAGGTTCTCGGCCGGCAGGTGGTGCTGCTCGGCCAGCTCGCTCACCGCGGCGCGCGCCGCGCTCAGCCGGGCGGCCGCCACCGGGTCCTTCTCGGCCCAGGCGCGCGGCGGCGGCGGGCCGTCGTGCGGCGCGGCGGCCGGCGGCAGCTGGTTCTCTGGCACCTCCCGCCCGCGCTGGACGGCGGCCAGCCACTGCTCCAGCTGGCGCCGGTGCACCCGCGGCCCGAAACCCTGGACGGCCTGCAGCGCGGCGATGTTCAGCGGCATGGCCAGCGCGGCGTTGACGATCGCGGCGTCCGACAACACCCGGCCCGGCGAGACGTCCCGCTCCTGCGCCGTCCGGTCGCGGGTCAGCCACAGTTCGCGCACCACGGCCAGCTGGCGGCGCCGGCGGACCTTGTGCAGCTGCGAGGTGCGGCGCCAGGGGTCGGTCCGCGGGGCCGGACGGGGGGCGGCGGCGATCGCCGCGAACTCCTCCAGGGCCCAGCCGAGCTTGCCCTGGGCGTCCAGCTCCTGTTCGAGTGCGTTGCGCAGCTCGACCAGCACCTCGACGTCCAGAGCGGCGTAGCGCAGCCACGGCTCGGGCAGCGGGCGGGTGGACCAGTCGACCGCGGAGTGCTCCTTGGCCAGGCTCAGCCCGAGCACGCTCTCGGTCATCGGCCCGAGGCCGACCCTGGCGAAGCCGGCGATCCGGCCGGCCAGCTCGGTGTCGAACAGGCGCTGGGGTCTCATGCCCACCTCGGCCAGACAGGGCAGGTCCTGGGTGGCGGCGTGCACCACCCACTCGGTGTCCGCGAGGGCCGCGCCCAGCCCGCCGAGGTCGGGGCAGGCGATCGGGTCGATCAGCGCGGTCCCGGCGCCCGCGCGGCGCAGCTGGATGAGGTACGCCCGCTGGCCGTAGCGGTAGCCGGAGGCCCGCTCGGCGTCGACGGCGACCGGTCCGGTTCCCGCGGCGAAGGCGGCGATGGTGGCGGCCAGCGCCTGCTCGTCCGCCACGACCGGAGGGATCCCCTCCTTCGGTTCGAGGAGCGGGACCGGGGCTGCTTCTTCTGGGATGGCTGCTACGGCGTCGGTCACCCCCCAAGGGTACGACGGTCCCCGCGACCGGGAGTGTTGTCGGACTGGTCAGACCGATGGAGGAGGACCGCCGGCCGGCCCCGGGGTGGAGCGGGCCCTGACGGCAGCACGGCGCGGCGGCCCCGGAGGAAACGTTCCTCCTGGGCCGCCGCGCCGACAGGGATCAGTGGATGATGCCGGTGCGCAGCGCGACGGCGACCATCCCGGCGCGGTCGCCGGTGCCGAGCTTGCGGGCGATCCGGGCGAGGTGGCTCTTCACGGTGAGCGCCGACAGGCCCATCGCCACGCCGATCGCCTTGTTGGACTGGCCCTCGGCCACCAGCCGCAGCACCTCCACCTCGCGCCCGGACAGCTCGCGGTAGGCGGCCTGCTGGGCACCCGGCGCACCGTGCGTCCCCGGGGCGCCCGGCGCCCCGTGCGCGCCCGGCATGCCCGGCATTCCGGGCCGGCGCATCCGTCCGGCCAGCCCGGCGGCGCCGAGCGGCAGTCCGGGGCGGCCCGGCATGGCGACATTGGTGCGGGTACCGGTGACCACGTAGCCCTTCACCCCGCCGGCCAGCGCGCTGCGCACGGCGCCGATGTCGTCGGCGGCGGAGAGCGCCAGCCCGTTGGGCCAGCCGGCCGCGCGGGTCTCGGCGAGGATGGTCAGTCCGGAGCCGTCGGGGAGATGGACGTCGGCGACGCAGATGTCGCGCGGGGTGGAGACCCGGGGACGGGCCTCGGCGATCGAGGACACCTCGATCACGTCCCGGACGCCGAGCGCCCAGAGGTGACGGGTGACGGTGTTTCGGACGCGGGGATCGGCGATGACCACCATGGCGGTGGGCTTGGTCGGGCGGTAGGCGACCACGTTTGCGGGGTGCTCAAGAAGGACCGACACCAGGCCTCCTGCGGGAGTGGCGGACGGAACCCCGAGGGGGCGGTCGGAGTGTTCCGCGTTCGGAAAGGGTCACAGTCTGCTTCGGCAGCATCTGTGCCCGGCTTTAGCGAAAGATCACGATCTAGTGAGTCACAATACGGACAAATCGCGCAGATGACTGATGAGACATGCCTGGAAATCGCACAAAATCGATCAGACTCGACGCAAAGCGGTCAGTTCCGAGCGCTTTATTGACGGAGAGCCGCACCGAAGTCACACTCTGTCAGCCTTGGGGGTGGCGCGGCGCGCACCGGTGACGATCCGGCGGGCGCCACTCCTCAGTGCGAACGGGGGCGTCGCCGCGCGGGCATCGGGACCACTCCACCGAGTGACGTGACGTCCGCCGGGGAGTGCGGGGACGGCGCGGCCGGCGGCAGGCCCGCGCTGATGCACAGCAGGTCCCCCCAGGCCGCGAGGTGCCGCTCGAAGCGGCCGTCGGCCGGCGTCCAGGACGCCCGGATCTCGATCTCGGTGCTCGACGCCCGGTCCGCCAGTCCGCCGAAGTACTGGGAGGCGCACAGCGTCACCGTGCCGGAGGGCTCCGCGTACCCGGCGCCGTGCGCCTGCAGCGCGTCCAGCAGCCAGGCCCAGCCCACCTCGGACAGCATCGGGTCGCCGGCCATCTCCGGCTCCAGCTCGGCCCGGGTCATGGTGACCACCCGGAAGTCCCCGTTCCAGGCCTCCTGCCCGTCCGGGTCGTGCAGCAGCACCAGCCGGCCGTCGGCCAGCTCCTCGCCGTCCACCTCGACGGCGGCGGTCAGGGCGAACGCGTGCGGCGCCAGCCGGCGGGGCGCCGGGGCGGGGGAGAGGGCGACCTCGGGGCGCAGCCGGGCCTCGGAGAGTGCCTCCACGGCAGCCCGGAACTCGCTCGGCGCCGCCTCCCGACCCGTTCCGCCACCTGCTCCGCCACCCTGTGCGGGGTGCCCTCCGACCGCTGCCATGACCCGAAGACTAGGTCGAAAACGCGGGTAATCGCCGCAACTTCTTCCCGCGCGGCGCGCCGGGGCGGCAATCCGGCCAGATCTTGGAGGAACCGACGAGGCCACCGGGACGGACGGGTCCGGGCCGCGTGCGAAGATTTGGAGCGTGAGCGAGACGACGGCAGACACCACGGCAGCCACCCCGGCAGTCCCCCCGACCGGTGCCACCCCCGGTCAGCAGCCCGACGCGCGCCGCGGCGCCGCGTACGACTCGGCGTTCCTGCGCGCCTGCCGGCACGAGCCGGTACCGCACACCCCGGTGTGGTTCATGCGGCAGGCCGGCCGCTCGCTGCCCGAGTACCTGAAGGTCCGCGAGGGCATCCCCATGCTGGAGTCCTGCATGCGGCCCGAGCTGGTCAAGGAGATCACCCTCCAGCCGGTGCGCCGGCACAAGGTGGACGCGGCGATCTTCTTCAGCGACATCGTGGTGCCGCTCAAGGCGATCGGCATCGACGTCGACATCAAGCCCGGCATCGGCCCGGTCATCGCCGACCCGGTCCGCACCGCCAAGGACCTGGAGCGGCTGCGCCCGCTGGAGCCGGACGACGTCCCCTACATCACCGAGGCCGTCGGCCTGCTCGTCGAGGAACTCGGCAGCACCCCGCTGATCGGCTTCGCCGGTGCCCCCTACACGCTGGCGAGCTACCTGGTCGAGGGCGGCCCGTCCAAGAACCACGAGAACACCAAGGCCATGATGTACGGCGAGCCCGAGCTGTGGGCCGCCCTGGTCGACCGGCTCGCCGACATCACCTCCGCCTTCCTGAAGGTGCAGATCGAGGCCGGCGCCTCCGCGGTCCAGCTGTTCGACTCCTGGGTCGGCTCGCTGGCCCCGGACGACTACCGCCGCTCGGTCATGCCGGCCAGCACCAAGGTGTTCGACGCGGTGGCCGGCTACGGCGTGCCGCGGATCCACTTCGGTGTCGGCACCGGTGAGCTGCTCGGCCTGATGGGCCAGGCCGGCGCGGACGTGGTCGGCGTCGACTGGCGGGTGCCGCTGAACGTCGCCGCCGAGCGGGTCGGCCCCGGCAAGGCCCTGCAGGGCAACCTCGACCCGGCGGTGCTGTTCGCGCCGACCCACGCCGTCGAGACCAAGGCCCGCGAGGTGCTGCACGCCGCCCAGGCGCTCGGCACCAGCGGTCACGTCTTCAACCTCGGCCACGGCGTGCTGCCCAGCATGGACCCGGACGCGCTCTCCCGCCTGGTCGCCTTCGTGCACGAGACCAGCGCCCGCTGATCCGCCGCGACGGCGGCGGGCCCGTCCGGGGAACCGGAGGGGCCCGCCGCCGTCGTCGTTCCCGGCGGTCAGGGCATCGGCTGCTCCTCGTCCCGCTCGTCCTCCTCGTCCTCCTCGTCCTGCTCGCCCGCCTGGACGGCCGGCTTCCCGGCGGCCCGTGCCGCCCGCGACCACCGCCGGCGCGCCGCCCACACGGCCGCCGCCACCGCCACCAGCACCAGCAGGAACGGCAGCACCGCGGCCACCGCCACGACGAGCCCGCGCGTGATCAGGAACAGCACGTGCCAGCCGCCGCCCAGCGCCGAGCCGACCGACGCCCAGAAGCCGTCGTCATCCTCCCGCGGGGCCGGGGCGTCGGGCGGGGTGTCGTTCTCCTTCTTCCGCACGTCCAGGGTGACGGTGGACAGCGAGGTCCGCGCCGACAGCTCCTTCACCTGCTTCTGCAGCGACTCCAGGTCCGCCTCCCGGCGGCTCAGCTCGCTCTCCAGGCTGACGATCTCGGCCAGCGTCTTCGCCTGCGCCATCAGCGCCCGCACCCGGTCCACGCTCGCCTGCTGGCTCTGCATCCGGCTGTTGACGTCCGCGACCTGCTGGGTGAGGTCGTCCGCCTGACTGCGCCGGGAGATCACTTCGCCGAGCCCGGCCAGCTGGTCCAGCGTCTGCTGGAACGCCGCCGACGGCACCTTCACCGTGATCTGCCCGCCCTGCCCGGTGCCGGACGACCCGGCCGCGCCGGGGCCGCCGCCGGGTCCGCCGCTCACCGTCTCGCTCGCCACGTAGCCGCCCGCGGCGGCGGCCAGCGCACGGGCCCGCGCCAGCGCCGCGTCCACCTCCGCCGTCCGCACCGTCAGCTGCGCGGAGTACGCGATCTGCCGGGCGTCCACCGTGGGCGCTGCCGAGGCGGCCGCCTGGGGCGCACCCGGCACGGCGTCCCCCTTGGCCGCCTCCCCGCCGGCGGCCCGGGCCGGGGCGGCCGCCGACATGTCCTTGGCACTGCCGCGGTCCCCGTCCGCGCTGCACCCCGCGGCCAGCGCCGCCGTCACGGCCACCGCCGCCAGTGCCCCTGCTCTTCGCCGTGCTCGTCCCACCGTCCGGCCCTCCCCTTGTCGACTGCCCGGCGCCCCCGTTCGGAGGGCCCGGACCATTCGACGGGCAGCGGCCCGGATCGGATCCGCCCGGGACGTCGCGGCTTGATCACGGATCGGCCGCGGACCGGACAAGGCGTCAGACGGCGTCGACCGCGATTCCCGCGCGCCGCAGCAGCGCCGCCGTCACGCCGTCGCCGGGCCGCAGCGTGCCGCCGAAGGTCCCGTCGTACACCTGCCCGCAGCCGCAGGATGGACTGCGGGCCGTCAGCAGCGCCCGCCGCGCCCCCGAGGCCTCGGCCGCGGCGAGCGCCGCCCGGGCCCCGGCCGTGAACTCCTCCGTGCAGTCCGTTCCGGCCGCGTCCACCACCCGCGCCCGGCCGTCCAGCACGTCCGCGCCGTCCCCGCCGACGATCTCCGCCGCCGGCCGCGGCGTCGGCAGCCCGCCCGCCCCCTCCGGACACACCACGACCGCCCGCCCCCCGGCCACCAGGTCCTCCACCACCCGCGCCGTCCTCGCCCGCCCGTCGTACCGACACGGCACCCCGGCCAGACACGCACTCACCAGCACCTTCTCCATGCGGGTGAGCCTAACGAGCCCTTGCACCCGCCCCGGAGCCGCCACCGGTGACCTCGGCCGCGTGCCGCAGGCGCCGCGCCGCACCGGACCGGACCGGTCGACGGGGCACTGGTTCTCCCACCGCCCCCGCCGCGCCCCCGGCACGGCAAGGCGGGGTCGTCGCCGACCGCGGTGGCGCAACCGCCCCGGACCCGGTCGTGCGGTCACCACCGCCGCGTACGACCCCGCTCGGACCTGCTGCGCGGCTGCCGACGCGCTGCTCGCCGGCGAGGCCGTCCCGCCCGAGTCCGAGGAGCGGGACCGATCCGCCGAGCTGCGGGAGTGCGCCGAGGCCGGACCTCCCGCACGACCGGCCGGTCGAGGAGGAGGGCGGCCTGCCGGTGGTCCACGTCCACGTCCACGAGCGTGACGCCGACGTGCCGGCCGGCGCCCCGGCCGGGATCTTCCGCAAGAGACCGGAGCGGCCGGTGCCGCTCACTCCCGGCATCGACCTCGCCGCGCTCGTCCCCGGCCCCGGGCGAAGGGTGCAGCGGATTGAGGCAAAGGTGTAAAGACCTGCGAGACTGCGAGGCATGGCGCAATCACATGTCGTGGTGATCGGTGGCGGTATCGCGGGACTGACCGCTGCCGCCGTGCTCGGCGGGGGCGCGGGGGAGCCGGCCCGGGCCCGGGTGACGCTGCTGGAGGCGTCGGAGCGGCTGGGCGGGAAGCTGTGGGGCGGGGAGGTCGGCGGGGTCCGGGTGGACCTCGGGGCCGAGTCGATGCTGGCCCGGCGTCCGGAGGCGGTCGAGCTGGCGCGGGCCGTCGGGCTCGCGGAGCGGCTGGAGCCGCCCACCACCGCCAAGGCCGCGATCTGGACCCGCGGCGGGCTGCGTCCGCTGCCCCGCGGGCAGGTCATGGGCGTCCCCGGGGACCTCGCCGCGCTCGCCGACTCCGGCGTGCTGAGCCCCGAGGGGCTGGAGCGGGCCCGGCACGAGGTGGCCGGGGACGCGGTCGGGGACGACGTCGCGATCGGCCGCTACGTCGCCGAGCGGCTCGGCCGCGAGGTGGTGGACCGGCTGGTGGAGCCGCTGCTCGGCGGCGTCTACGCCGGGCACGCCGACGAGATCTCGCTGCGCGCCGCGGTGCCCGCGTTGCTGGAGGTGGCCCGGGGCGGCGGTTCGCTGATCGAGGGCGTGCACGAGCTGGCCAACCGGCCGAAGACCGTCGGCACCCCGGTCTTCCAGGGCCTGCAAGGCGGCCTCGGCACCCTGCCCACGGCGGTCGCCGCGGCCTGCGCGGAGGCGGGCGTCGAGCTGCGCACCCGCACCGAGGTGAGCGGGCTGCGCCGCACCGCCGACGGCTGGCGGGTGACCACCGGCGACGGCGGGACCCTGCACGCGGCCGCCGTGGTGCTCGCCGTGCCCGCGCCCGTCGCCGCCCGGCTGCTGCGCGCCGACGTGCCGGCCGCGGCCGCCGAGCTGGACGGCGTCCAGTACGCCGGGATGGCGCTGGTCACCCTGGCCTTCCGCCGCACCGACCTGCCCGAGCCCCCGGCCGGCAGCGGCTTCCTCGTCCCGCCGGTGGACGGCCGCCGGATCAAGGCCTCGACGTTCTCCTCCAACAAGTGGGGCTGGCTGGAGCGCTCGGCCCCGGACACCTTCGTGCTGCGCACCTCGCTGGGGCGGCTGCACGAGGACGAGCCGCTGGAGCTGGAGGACGAGGAACTGGTCGCCCGTTCGCTGGCCGACCTCGGCGAGGCGATCGGACTGACCGCCCGCCCCTACGACACCGCCGTCACCCGCTGGCGGGCCGGGCTGCCGCAGTACCCGGTCGGCCACCTGGACCGGGTCGCCCGGATCCGGGCGGCCGCGGACCGGGCCGGTGCGCTGGCACTGTGCGGGGCGGCGTACGACGGCGTGGGCATCCCGGCGTGCATCGCGAGCGCCCGGGCGGCCGTCGCCGGGCTCGACAGAGTGCTGACCCCGCTGACCGGGGCGAACGTCACGGAGAGGACAATGGGCGCATGACTGAGACCGTTGAGCAGCAGGCCGCCGAGCAGCCCGCGAAGAAGAAGGCGCGGGACCTGAACCAGGTCATCCGCTACACCATGTGGTCGGTGTTCAAGCTCAAGGGCGCCCTGCCCGAGGACCGCACCGGTCTGGCCGCGGAGGTCGACGAGCTGTTCGCCCAGCTCGCCGCCAAGGACGTCACGGTGCGCGGCACCTACGACGTGTCCGGTCTGCGGGCCGACGCCGACCTCATGGTCTGGTGGCACGCCGAGGACTCCGACGACCTCCAGGAGGCGTACAACCGCTTCCGCCGCACCGGCCTGGGCCGGCTGCTGGAGCCGGTCTGGTCGAACATGGCGCTGCACCGCCCGGCGGAGTTCAACAAGTCGCACATCCCGGCGTTCCTCGCCGACGAGCGCCCGCGCGACTACGTCTGCGTCTACCCGTTCGTCCGCTCCTACGAGTGGTACCTGCTGCCGGACGCCGAGCGGCGCGCGATGCTCGCCGAGCACGGCCAGATGGCGCGCGGCTACCCGGACGTGCGGGCCAACACGGTCGCCTCGTTCGCGCTGGGCGACTACGAGTGGCTGCTCGCCTTCGAGGCGGACGAGCTGCACCGGATCGTGGACCTGATGCGCGACCTGCGCCCGTCCCGCGCCCGGCTGCACGTCCGCGAGGAGGTGCCGTTCTTCACCGGCCGCCGCAAGCCCGTCGCCGAGCTGCTCAACGGCCTGGTCTGAGCGCACGACGCACCCGGGCAGGGGCCCCGTCCACGCCGGACGGGGCCCCTGCCCGCTTCAGTGCCGGCGCAGGGCCGCGCGCAGCCGGGCGTCCGGGAGGGCGGCGGGGCCGTTCATGGCGACGGCGGTGAGCAGTTCGCGCTCCTCGTCGTCGGTCAGCCCGTGCTGGCGCGGCGGGCGGACCTCGCGCAGCACCTCCTGGCCGACCGGCGAGGCCCAGCGGGTGTAGGGGTAGACGTCGATGCGGGCCATCAGCAGGGTGCCCGAGGTGAGCACCAGCGGCAGCGAGAACCAGGCCAGCGGGGTCAGCGCGTCACCGTCCAGCAGGCCGCCGACGACCAGCGCGACGACCAGCAGCACCAGCGAGAGCAGCAGCGCCTGCCGGACCTGGCGGACCACCAGCACGGTGTGCCGCTGGACGGCCGCCGGGGTGGCCAGCCCGGCCAGCGAGAGCCGGCTGCCGATCTCCAGCACGGTGGGGTGGGCGGCCATCGCCGCCCGCAGGTCGTCGGTGCGGCACTGGCCCTCCGGGCCGACGGTGGCGATCACCGCGCGCTCCAGCCGGCTGCGCCCGCGCGGGTCGACGACGGTGGTCCAGCCGGTGTGGGCGAGGTGCAGCCGCCCCCGGGAGGCCATCAGGACGAGGGCGAGTTCGACGACCCGGTCCGGCCCGCCGGCCAGGTAGGCCGTCTCGTACAGCCCGATGCCGACCGCCTCGGCCGGCCGGAGGCCTTCCTGGCCGGTGAACGCGTCGGCGGCGGCGGTCATCCGGACCAGCCGGATGCAGGAGAGCACCGCGGCGACGCAGGCCGGGAGCAGGAAGAGCAACCACATGGGCTTGTTGTAGTCCCGGCCGCGCCGCACGCGGAACGTGTTCCCGGAGCGCGATACCGAACTGTGACGTCCGGTGCGCCCGTCGGTCAGGAGCCGCAGCCTCCGCCGCAGCCGGACCCGCAGCTGGAGGACGAGGACGACCCGCAGCCGGAGGACCCCGAGGAGCAGCTGGACCCGGAGCCCGAGGAACTGCCGCCGCAGCCGGTGCTCCCGCCGCAGCCGGAGCCGGAGGAACCGGAGGAACCGGAGGAGTCCGAGGAGTCCGAGGAGCCGCACCAGACCGTCGGACCGGAGCTGCAGGAACCGCCGGAGGAACCGCCCGTCTGGCCGGAGCCGGCGGAGGACGCGGACGCGCTCGCCCGGCCGGTCTGGTCGGCGACCGCCGAGGCGAGCAGCGCCTGCTGGAGCTCCTCGTCGGCGAACTCGGCGGCGCCGACGGCGGCCAGGCCGCCGAGCGCGATCGCGCCGAGCAGGGCGGCGTCGGCGTTCCGGGCGCCGTTGCGGGGCGTCCACGGCTTGCCGTCGTCCACCAGCCCGAGCTGGCGGCGCCCGGCCGGGGTGATCCGGCCCTTGGGGGGCCGGGTGGAGAGCAGGGAGACCAGGCCGACGCCGAGCAGCACCAGCGGGATCCACAGCGCGGGCCGCTCGCGGCCCGGCTCGTCGGAGGCGAGCAGGTGGGCGGCGGCGGTGAAGGCCGCCGAGACCAGCAGGGCGAGCCATATCGTCCGGTGCGCGCTGCGCGCCCGGCGCAGCTTGACGGGGTTGCGCAGCAGGCCCCGGCCGGCCAGCTCGTCGCCGATCGCCTGGACGGCCGGCGAGCGCATCACGGCGGTGCGCAGTGAGCCGAGGTCGCGGCTGCGGGTCGGGCCGATCGCGTCGACGATCTCGCGCTCGACCTTGTCGTACGGCTTGTCGGTGGTGAGGGTGACCAGGCGGGCGCGGCTGACCACGACGTGGCCGGCCCGGTGCATCCGGACCAGGGCGGTGTCGAAGACCCGGCCGGGGCCTCCGGAAAGGAAGGCGGCGTCGAGCAGCGGGATGCCGCGGCCGGGCAGCCCCTTGGGGTGGGGGACGCGCTGCGCGTCCTGGCGGGCCCGGGAGGCCCGGATGACGGCGCCGGCCAGCAGGACGCCGGGGATCAGGTAGTAGGTGTCGTGCCACATGGGCGGTTCCCCCGGTGGTGAGAGGTGGTTCCGGCGCGTGCGGCGCCGCGGGTCGGGCGGTTCGGGCGGTTCTGGGGTGCGGGTGCGCGGGTGGCGGACCGGCCCGCGGGGGCGGGGCGTCGCCTCAGGCCTCGCGGGCGGGCCGCAGGGCGCGCCTCAGCCGGGCGAGCGGGCCCGGCGGCCGTTCCGGGGCCGGGTCGAGCCACCGTGCCAGCGACCGGCGGGCGGCGGCGTCCAGGCCCTCGCCGTCGGCGAGCGCCCAGGCGGCGAAGGTCCGGGCGTCGGCGTGGTAGCCGCCGGTCTGCGGGTGGCTGCGGGCGTAGGTGAGGAACAGCGGGCCGTACCGGGTGCCGAGCAGGCGGGGCAGGTCCGGGGCGACCTTGGCGGCGGTGTCGCGCCGCTTGGCGGCCAGGCCGGCGGCCTGCGCGCGCACCTGGGCGGGGTCGAAGCCGGGCGGCACCGGGCCGCCGGCCACCAGGGCGGTGAGCAGCGCGGTCTGCCGGGCGGCGAGCCGGGCGCGGGCGGCGTCGGTGTCCCGGACCGCGGCGGGGACGGCGGTGCCGGTCATCGCGCACCCCCGTCGGGCGCCCGGCCGCCGTCCAGCACCCGCCGGATGGCATCGAGTTCGGCGGCCAGCTCGGCGGGCGGCGGGAACGCGGCGTCGCGCTCCAGCAGCACCCCGGGCGGGGCGACCCGGGCGCACAGCTCGGCCAGCACCTCCAGCACCGGTTCGGTGACCGGGTGGGCGTGGGTGTCGTGCCAGACGCCGTCGACCATGGTGCCGCCCGCGACGTGCACGTAGGCGAGCGCCTCCAGCGGCAGGCGGTCCAGTTCGGCGACCGGGTCGAGGCCGAGGTTGACCCGGTTGGTGTGCAGGTTGGCGACGTCGATCAGCAGCCGCACACCGGTCCGTTCGACCAGTTCGGCGAGGAACTGCCCCTCGGTCAGCTCGTCGTCCGGCCAGGCCAGCTGGGCGGCGACGTTCTCCAGGGCCAGCGGCACCGGCAGCTGGTCCTGGGCGATCCGGACGTTCTCGGCGATCACCCGCAGGGCGTCGCGCGAGCGCGGCACCGGCAGCAGGTGGCCGGCCTCCAGGCCGCCGGCCCGGACGAACGCCAGGTGCTCGGTGACCAGCGGGGAGCCGAGCGCACCGGCGGTCCCGGCGAGCCGGGCGAGGCGGGCCGGGTCGGGCCGGTCGGCGCCGCCGAGGCCGAGTGCGACGCCGTGCGGGACCACGGTCAGGCCGCGGTCGAGCAGGATCCGCAGGGATTCCGGGAGGTGGCCGGCGCAGACGTTCTCGGCGACCACCTCGACCCAGTCCAGGCCGGGCTGCCGTTCGACCACGGTGTCGATCTCGCTGCGCCAGCCGAGGCCGACGCCGAGCCGGCGGGCGGCCCCGGTGCCGGGGGCGGTGCCGGGGGCGGTGCCCGTCGTCGGTGCCGACGTATGCGGTGCGGATGCGTGCGGTGCGTCGTGCAGGGCGGGGGAAGTCATCGGTGCGCCCCCTTCGGAGGGCCGGGTGGGAAGGCCGTCGGTCGGCCGGGCTTCGTCGCCGGGGCCGCCGGGCTGTGCTGGTGAGCATCTCCCCGGGTGCCGCGGCTGCCAAGCCTGGACCGGTCATCTCAGAGCATTACTTGAGCTTGGCGTCGCGTCAATGAGCGATCAGTCCCGGGCGGCTGCGGCATCACCGCAGGTGGGGCCCGGTCCGACGGGAAAATCCAGGGGCGGACGGGCCGCCCGTCGGGCTACTGTGACGCTCCTATGACATCTTTGACGATCCGTGACTTCCGCCCCGAGGACGCCGACGCCGTCGCGGCGGCCCACCGCGCCGGGCGTGAGCACCTGGTGCAGACACCGGAGATGTTCGCCTGGCGCGCGGCCCGGCAGGCGAAGGGCGCCCACGACCGCGTCCTCGTCGCCGAACTGGACGGCCGGGTGGTCGGCGCGGTGCGCTGCGGGGTGGTCGTCGGCACCAGCACCGTCGGCGCCGGTCACGCCAACGGCAGCGTGCTGCCCGGGTACCGGCGGCGCGGGGCGTTCACCGCCCTGCTGGCCGCCGCCGAACGGCACCTGGCCGGGCACGGCGTCACCGAACTGCACAGCTGGGTGGACGACGAACCCGGCTCGCTCGCCTTCGCCGCGGCCCGCGGCTTCACCGCCGGGCGGACCGCCCACTTCGCGGGGCGGGACCTCACCGTGCCGCTGCCGCCGGCCCCGCCGCTGCCGGCCGGCGTCGAGCTGCGCCCGGCGAGCGACTTCGCGGCCGACCCGTACCCGCTCTTCGAGATCGACGCGGACGCGGCCCGGGACGAGCCGGGCGAGGTCGTGATGGACGCCGCCGAGTACGACGAGTGGCTGGCGGGGGAGTGGAACCGTCCGGACCTCGACCGCGAGCTGACCGTGGTCGCCGTGGTGGACGGCACGCCGGCCGCGTTCAGCTCCGCCACCACGGACGGCGCGGACCGCTACTGGTCGGCGTTCACCGCCTGCCGCCGGGAGTACCGCGGGCGGGGGCTGGCCAAGCTCGCCAAGTCGGAGTCGCTGCGCCGCGCCCGCGCCGCCGGGCTGCGCCGCGCCTACACCTCCAACGACGCCGGGAACGCGCCGATGCTCGCGATCAACGCCTGGCTGGGGTACGAGCGCTGCGCGAGCGAGCGGAAGTTCATCAAGCGCCTGGACGGCTGAGCCCGCGGCCGCGGTGACGGAGCGGGGGAGTCACTCCGCCGGGCGGGTGAACCGGGAGCGTTCACGGGCGTGCGCGCCGGAAGGGATGCGGGGACGGGAGTTCCCGTCGTCCCACGGGGCATCACCTTCGCGCAGACTGTTCGTGCCCGAGTCTTCGCACGGGGGACGCCGTGGAGATCCTGCTCCAGATCCTGATCGGGTTCGTCCCGGCCGTGATCGGCTTTCTCGCCGCCCGCTCGCTCGCCCGCACCCGCCTCTTCCTGCGCTACGGCTTCCTGCGGGTGCTGCTCGGGCCGTACGGCCGGGTGCAGATCGTCACCCCGAGCATCGAGGCGGCCGAGTTCGCGTACGCCAAGGACGGCTGCCGGCTCACCAGCCGGGGGCCGCGGAACGTGCTCTTCATGCCGATGGCCGAGGCGCGGGCCATCGCCCAGCTCACCGACCTGCTGCGGAAGATCAACCGCAAGGCGGCCATAGAGCTGGTCACCGCCGGAGCGCAGGACCCCCGGATGCCGACCTTCTCGGTCGGCGGGCCCGGCGTCAACGCCTACTCGGCGGGCGTCCTGGCGGCGGGCTTCCCGGACTTCCGGCTGGAGCACCCGCAGGCGGCCCGGGCCCGCTGGGGCGGCATGGCCTTCGAGGCGCAGTACAACGCGGCCGACGAACTCGTCCGCGACCACGGCTTCGTGTTCGTCACCCGCACCTCCCGGCAGGCGCCCTGCGTGGTGCTCTGCGGGGTGTTCGCGTTCGGCTCGGCGATGGCGGTGGAGGCGCTGGCGGCCGCCGGACGGCAGTCCCCGCTGGCCGCGCTGTTCCGCTCGGGGGAGAAGGGGTTCGTCGCGGTCGAGGGCCGGGTGATCGGCCTGGACACCGTGGACGTGACCGTCGAGGTCTGCCGCATCCTGCCGTCACCCTAGGCATCCGGCGCGCGAGGGGGGCGGGATCCGGCCCCCGGGGAGGGGAGCAAACGGGACGGTCCGGGAGACTTCCGGGCAGGAAGTGGCCGGAAGTGCAACGCTTTTGCTCCATGACTGTCACATCATCGGCATAATCGCGCCCATGACGATCCACCGCGCGAACGTGAGCGCGATTGCCGAGGACCTGTACGTCTGGCTCCCGCCGAAACGGGGCTGGGGCCTGGCCAACTGCGGGCTGCTCGCCGGCCCGCGGACGGCCCTGTGGATCGACACGCCCTACGACCCCTCGCTGGCCGCCGAGTTCCTCGCCGAGAGCCGCGCCCGGCTGGCCGACGGCGTCACCGTCGACCGGATCGTCGTCACCCACGCCAACGGCGACCACCTCTGGGGCGCCGGCGTGCTGCCGGACGCCGAGGTGATCGCCACCCGCGAGGCGCTGGAGCACATCCACTGGGAGCCGACGCCCCAGCAGACCCACGGCCTGGTCGTCGGCAGCGACCCGGACTCCCCGCTCGGCGGCTACCTCCGCCGCCACTTCGGGCAGTTCGACTGGTCGCGGACCGAACCGGTCCACCCGGACACCGTCTTCCACGGCGAGTTGGAGCTGCGGGTGGGCGCCTACCCGGTGCAGATCACCGGCCTGCCCTCGGCCCACACCGGCGGCGACCTCATCGTCCACCTCCCGCACCAGCGCACGGTGTTCACCGGCGACGTGATCTTCGGCTCGACCGCCGCCCAGCCCGGCGACCACCCCTCGCACTGGGCCGGCCCGCTGGAGAACGTCATCGCCGCCTGCGAGAGCGTCCTGGCCACCGGCGCCGAGATCATCGTCCCCGGCCACGGCCCGGTGCTCGACCGGGCGGGCGTCCGGGAGCACATCGCCTACCTCGGGTACGTCCGCGAGCGCGCGCACGCCCTGCACCGGGCCGGCCTGCCCGCCCTGGACGCGGCCCGCCGGATCATCGCCGAGCAGCGCTACCCCGAACTCGGTCTGCCCGAGCGGCTGGTGCTCACCGTCGCCGCCGAGTACCGCCACCTGGACGGCTCCGAGGTACCGAACGTCCTGGAGGCGATGAGCCAGGTGGCCCTGGTCGCCCGGGAGCTGGACGAGGGCGCCGACCGGCGCGGGCCCCGCCCGCCCGCCGCCTGAGCCCACCCCGGACCGTCGCCTGCCCCGCACCGCCCCCCGATCCGCTCTTCGTACAAGGAAACTCCGAGGACGTCGATGACGCAGCTGCTGGTCCCGGCCCTGGCGCTGATCGCGCTGGCCGCGCTCGCCGCGGCCGGGTGGCTGGCCCGGGCCCGCTCCGGCGCGCTCGCCCGGGCCACCGCCGCCGAGGCCGCCACCGGCCTGGCCGAGGAACGCGCCCGGGTCGCCGAGGGCCGGGCCGGCCGGGCCGAGCAGCAGGCGCGCGAGGCCCGGGACGAGGCGCACGCCGCGGCCGAACAGGCGCGCGGCTCGGCCGACCGCGCGCTCGCCGCCGAGGACCGCGCCCACCGCGCGGAGGAGCGGGCGGCCGAGGGCGAGCGCCGGGCCGCCGAGTCCGGGCGGGCGGCTGCCGACTCCGGGCGGGCGGCCGCCGAGGCGGCGGAGCGGGCGGCCGGGGAGGGACGGCGCGCCGCGGCGGCCGAGCGGCGCACCGCCGCCCTGCTGGCCGAGATCGGCCACCTCGCCACCGAACGGGTGGCCGCCGCCGCCCTGCGCCTGAGCCACCCCAACGCCCCGATCGCCGGCCCGCTGGACGCCACGGCCGTGGGCCCGGACGCCGTGCAGGCCCTGCAGGCCGTCCTGGACGCCGCCTCCGCCGCCGTCACCGACGAGCGGGAGCGGGTCGACGCCGCCGCCCGCTCCGCGATGCGCGGCGCCACCTCCAAGATCCAGACCCTGCTCTACCAGATCCAGAGCCTGGTCCAGCAGCTCCAGCACGACAACGACGACCCCCGGCTGCTGGAGGTCGACTTCCGCAACGAGGTCGCGCTGCGCCGCATCCAGACCGTCGCCGTGCTCTGCGAGGCCTGGCCGGGTCTGGCCCGCACCGACTCGCCGCTCGCGGAGGTGGTGGTCGGCGCGCTCTCCCGGGTGCCCGGCTACGCCCGCATCAAGGTGGCCAACCACCTGCGCGAGGACCGCCTCGCCGTGGTCGCCCGGGCCGCCGAGCCGGTGGCGATCGCCGTCGCCGAACTGCTCGCCAACGCCACCGCGTACTCGCACCCGGAGACGGACGTCCCGGTCACCGTCCAGCAGGGCGGCCGGGGCGCGCTGGTGATCGTCGACGACAGCGGCATCGGCATGGAGGAGGACCAGCTGCGCCGGGCCCGGCGGCTGCTGGCCGGCCCGCCCGAGGTCCTGCTCACCGAGCTGGGCAACCCGCCCAGGACCGGGTTCGCGGTGGTCGGCAAGCTGGCCCGGCAGTACGGCTTCTCCTGCCACGTCGAGCCCTCCCCGTACGGGGGCATGCGCGCGCTGGTCCGCATCCCGGCCGGGCTGCTGACCGTGGTGGACGAGGAGCAGCCGCTCTCGGTGCTCACCCCGCTGCCGCTGCGTGCCGCCACCGTGCCCGCCGCGCCGTCCGCCTCCGGACCGGGCCCGGCGGGTGGCCGCCGCGACGGCGCCCCGGCCATCCGGGTCGTGCCTCCGGTGCCGGACGCGGTGGACCCGACGGACGCGACGGACGCGCCGGAGACGGCGGGCGGTCCGGACGCCCCGGGCCCGTCCGGACCGCCCCCGGTGCACGCCGTGCCGCCGGTGCGCGCCGTCCCCGACGGTCCCGCCGCGCCGGACGACGGCACCGGGCTGCCCAGCCGCCGCCGTCGCCGGCCGCTGGCGCCGAACGCGTCGCCCCGGGCCACCCCCGACGGAGCCCCGGGCCCGGCCGCCGCCCGGCCAGTGCGGACGCCCGAGCAGGCCGCCGCCCGCTGGCAGGCGCTCCAGCACGGCACCGACTCCGGCCGGGTCGCCGTCGCGGAGGCCACCGGCGCCCGCACCGGCGCCCGCACCGACGCCCGCACCGGCGCCGACAGCGGCACCGAGGTCGGCACCCCGGCCGGCCGGGAAGCCGGCAACGACACCGGCAACGAGGCCGGCACCACCCCCAGCCCCCGCCCCCCGTCCCCCGCGGCGACCGGCCCCACCGGCGCCGACCGCGCGGCCCCGCCCCGCCCCGACGCCGCCCGCACCGGCGCCGGCCCCGCGGACGCGTCCGGCCGCCGCACCACCCAGACCCCCTGAGGAGCCGCGCTGTGAGCAGCACGCCCAGCCCCACCAGCACCACGCCCAGCCCGACCGAGACCGACGGGATCGCCTGGGTGCTGACCCCGCTCCTGGAACTGCCGGGCGTGGTGCACGCGGTGGTCGCCACCGGCGACGGCCTGGTGGAGGCCGCCTCGGACGGCCTCGCCCGCGCCTCCGCCGAGCGGGTCGCCGCGATGACCGCCACCGTGCACGCCGCCGCCCGGGCGTTCACCACCGCCTTCACCGACGCCGAGCAGCCCCGGCTGGCCCAGACCGTCGTGGAGTCCGAGCTGGGCTTCGCGGTCGTCGTCCCGGCCGGCGAGAACACCTCGCTCGCGGTGTTCACCACCCCCGACGCCCAGCTCGGCAACGTCGCCTACCAGATGCAGGTCCAGGTCGCCGCGCTGGGCCGGGCACTGGCGAGCCCGGCCAGGCGGCAGGACGCCCCCGCGCGGTCATGACCGCCACCCCCCGCAGGCGGATGGTGCCCGCCTACCTGGCCACCGGCGGCCGGACCCGCCCGGGCGCCGACGGCTTCGAACGGCTCACCGTGCTGTTCGTGGCCGGCGACGGGCAGCCGCCCGCGCTCGCCGGGCTGGAGGCGGAGCACCGCCGGCTCTGGGACCTCTTACGACCCGGCGCGCTCACCGTGGTGGAGGCCGCCGCGCACCTGCGGCTGCCGGTCAGCGCCACGGTCTTCCTCGCGGCCGATCTGGTCGAGGCGGGCTGCCTGCGCGCCCGCGCGCCGATCCCCCGCGCCCAGCAGACCGACCGCTCCCTCGTCGAGAGGCTCCTCGTTGGACTCCGCACTCTCCGGTAACCCGTCCGGTCCGGGGCGGCCGGACCGGGTGGGCTACCTGCCCGACCCCGAACAGACCCTGATGAAGCTGGTGGTGGCCGGCCCGTTCGGGGTCGGCAAGACCACCTTCATCCGCACCCTCTCGGAGATCCCGACCCTGCACACCGAGGAGGCGATGACCGAGACCGGCGCCCCGGTCGACGACGTCGCCGGGCTGCCCGGCAAGACCACCACCACGGTCGCCGTCGACTTCGGCCGGCTCACCCTGCCCGGCGAGGTGGTGCTCTACATGTTCGGCACCCCCGGCCAGCGGCGGTTCTTCCCGCTCTGGCAGGACATCGCGCGCGGCGCCATCGGCGCCCTCGTGCTGGCGGACACCCGCCGGCTCGCCGACTCCTTCGAGATCATGGACATGGTCGAGGAGCAGGGACTGCCCTACGCGGTCGCCGTCAACCGCTTCCCCGACTCGCCGGTCCACCCGGCCGCCGTCCTGCGCAGCCACCTCGACCTGCACCCGAGCACCCCGCTGGTGCTCTGCGACGCCCGGGAACGCGGCTCCAGCCTGGACGCCCTGATCGCACTCACCGAGCACGTCCTGCACGGCCTCCCCGCGTCCGCCCCGGAGCAGCCATGACCACCACCCCCGCGCACCCCCCGGCCGCGCACCCCCCGGCCGCCCTGCACGGCCCCGCCTTCGCCGCCGATCCGCAGGCCGTCTACGAGCGGCTGCGCCGGCAGGGCCCGGTCGCCGAGGTGGAGATCGCGCCCGGCGTCGCGGCCCTGCTGGTCACCGACTACCAGGCCGCCCTCGACCTGCTGCGCGACACCGACACGTTCTCCAAGGACTCCCGCGCCTGGCAGCGGACCGTCCCGGCGGACTCCCCGCTGCTGCCGGTGCTCGGCTACCGGCCGACCGCCCTGTTCAGCGACGGCGCCACGCACGCCCGCTACCGGCAGGTGATCACCGACGGCCTGGCGCTGCTGGAGCCGCACCAGCTGCAGCGCCGGGTCGCCGAGGTCGCCCACCGGCTGATCGACGCCTTCGCGCGGAGCGGCTCCGCCGACCTCATCGCCGACTACGCCCGCCGGCTGCCCGTCCACGTCCTCACCACCGGCTTCGGCGTGCCCGAGGAGCACCGGGAACGCCTGGTGGCCGGCATCGTCGGCTCGATCGAGTCCACCCGGCAGGCGGTGGCCGCGTACACGGACCTCGTCGAGGTGGTCACCGCCATGGTCGCCGAGCGCCGCGAGCGCCCCCGGCACGACCTGACCTCGTGGTTCCTCACCCACCCGGCGGGGCTGGACAACGACGAGGTGGTCCGGCAGATCACCCTGACCATGATCGCCGGCAACGAGCCGACCACCAACCTCATCGGCAACGCGCTGCTGCGCCTGCTCACCGACGCCCGCTACGCGGGCTCGCTGTTCGGCGGGGCGATGACGGCGCATCAGGCGATCGACGAGGTGCTCTGGCACGAGCCGCCGCTCGCCAACCTCTCCGCCCACTACCCGCGGGTCGACGTCACCCTCCACGGCCGCGCCATCCCGGCGGGCTCGCTGGTCCTGGTCTCCTACGCGGCCGCCAACTCCCAGGCCGCCCCGCCCGCCGCCACCGCCGACGGCGCGGACACCGCCGGCGTGCGCAGCGGCGAGTCCGCCCACCTGGCCTGGGCGGCCGGCCCGCACGCCTGCCCGGCCCGCGACCCGGCCCTGCTGATCGCGATCACCGCGATCGAGCAGCTGACCAGCCGGATCGGCGACCTCGAACTCGCCGAGCCCGCGGACACCCTCCACTGGCGCCCCGGCCCCTTCCACCGCGCCCTGGTCCGCCTCCCGGTCCGCTTCACCCCGGCCGGCGGATAGCGCGGGGCCCGGGCACCCCACGGATGCCCGGGCCCTTCACGCGTTCACGCGTTCACGCGTTCACGCGCTCCTCGTCACTCCGCCGGCCTCAGCGTGAGCGAGACCGAGTTGATGCAGTAGCGCTGGTCGGTCGGCGTGCCGTAGCCCTCGCCCTCGAAGACGTGGCCCAGGTGGCCGCCGCAGCGGGCGCACCGGACCTCGACCCGGCGCATGCCGAGCGAGGTGTCCTCGATGTACTGGACGCGGTCCCCGGCCAGCGGCGCGTAGTAGGACGGCCAGCCGCAGTGGCTGTCGAACTTGGTCTCGGAGCTGAACAGCTCGGCGCCGCAGGCCCGGCAGGCGTAGACGCCGACGGTCTTGGTGTCGGTGTACTCGCCGGTGAACGGGCGCTCGGTGCCGGCCTCCCGGAGGACGTGGTACTCCTCCGGGGTGAGCTCGGCACGCCATTCGGCGTCGGTCTTCTCGATCTCGTAGCTCATGACGGCTCCCGGTCGGGGGACTCAGACGTTGGTGGCAACGTTCGCGAGGCGCTCCAGGCCCCTCTCCAATTGTTCCAGGATGGCCTCGCCCAGGTCGGTGACGTCACCCGCGCCCATGGTGAGCAGCAGATCGCCCGGGCGGGCCAGGCCGGCCAGCACCGCGGGGGCGGCGGCGAAGTCGTGCTCGGCGGTGACCTCGGCACCGGCGCGGCGGGCCGCGTCGATGATCAGCTCGCTGGTGACCCCCGGGATCGGGTCCTCGCGGGCCGGGTAGATGTCGAGCACCACGGAGGCGTCGGCCAGCGCCAGCGCGGCGCCCATCTCCTCGGCGAGCTGCTGGGTGCGGCTGAACAGGTGCGGCTGGAAGACGACCAGGACCCGCCCCTCGGCGGCCTCCCGGATCGCCTCCAGGTCGGCGGTCATCTCGGTCGGGTGGTGGGCGTAGGAGTCGATCACCTGGACGCCGCCCGCCTCGCCCTTGAGCTGGAGCCGGCGGCGCACCCCGGTGTAGGCGCCGAGCGCCTTGGCCAGGTCGGCGGCCGGGACGCCCAGCGCCACGCCGGCGGCCAGCGCGGCGACCGCGTTGTGGGCGTAGTGCCGGCCGGGCACCGAGACGGTGAAGGTCAGCTCCTCGCCGTCCAGCAGCACGGTGACCTCGCTGGTCATGCCGTGCGGGACGACCGACAGGATGCGCAGGCCGGCGTCCTCGGCGGCGCCGACGGTGACCACGTTCAGGCCGGCCCGGCCGGCCACCCGGGCGGTCAGCTCGCGGGCGCCGTCGTGGTCGGCGGAGACGACCAGGGTGCCGCCGGGCACGATCCGGCCGACGAAGGTCTCGAAGGACTCGTGGATCTCGTCGATCGAGGCGTAGTTGGCGTGGTGGTCCAGCTCCACGTTGAGCACGATCGCCACCTCGGGCGCGTACTTGTGGAAGCTGCGGTCGCTCTCGTCGGCCTCGGCGACGAAGATCTCGCCGGCGCCGTGGTGGGCGTTGGAGCCCGGTGCGTCGAGGTCGCCGCCGATCGCGTAGGACGGCTCCAGGCCCAGCTCGCCGAGGGCGACCGCGAGCATGCTGGTGGTGGTGGTCTTGCCGTGGGTGCCGGCCACGGCCAGCGCCCGGCGCCCGCCCATCAGCGCGGCGAGCGCGTCGGAGCGGTGCACCACCGGGATGCCGCGCTCGCGGGCGGCGGCCAGCTCCGGGTTGTCGGAGCGGATGGCGCTGGAGACGACGATGCTGCTCGCGCCGTCCGGCACGTGCTCGGCGGCGTGCCCGATGTGCACGCTGGCCCCGAGGGCGCGCAGCGCGCGGACGGTCTCGGACTCCTTGGCGTCACTGCCGGAGACGCTGGCCCCGCGCACCGCGAGGATCTTCGCCAGGCCGGACATCCCGGCGCCACCGATGCCGATGAAGTGCGGGGCGTGCAGGTCGTGCGCGGCGTCGTTCAAGGCGGGGCTCCGTACGGACGGGGATCAGGGGAGGCGGACGACGTGCGAATCGTCCTCGCGGCCGGACCGCAAGGACGATTCTGCACCACGCCGGGGCTTGTTCAGGAGTCGCTGGCGAACAGCCGCAGCACCGGGACGCCCACCTTGTGGCGGGCCTGGGAGGCCCAGTCGCGGTGGAAGAACTCCTCCACGAAGTGCGGCGAGGTGAGCACCACCACCTCGTCGGCCTGGTGCTCCTCGACCACGGCGCGCAGCCGGTCCAGCGGCTTCTCCTCGACCAGCTCGCCGACCGCCTCGGCCCCGGCCTGCCGCAGGTGGCGCAGGCTGTGCTCCAGCGACTCGGTGGCGAGCGTCGGCCCGCTCTCGGACTCGTCGTGCTCGCGCACCACCTTGTCCAGGTGGCCGAGGGCGACGTCGTCCAGCGCCCGCAGCAGCTCGTCCTGCTTGCCGCGCGGCTGCATCAGGACGACGAAGGACACCTTCTCCTCGCTGTGGAGCGTGGTGACCAGCTCCACGTCCGCGTCGGAGAGCGCCTTCTCGATCATCAGTACCGTCTTGAACACGTGAGTCCCTTCCAGTCACCGGCCCCCGGGCTCCGGTTTCGCTTCCCATACTGCCCGGCGGAAGCTTTCCGCACGCTCCCCACCCGGCACACGGGCCACGCGGGGGACGCCCGGAGTGGGAGCGGGATCACGTTCCGGAGATCAGGGGGCGGCCGGACGCAGGTAGCGGGTGAAGAGGAATCCTTTCTCCTCGACCAATGAGACCAGCCGCATCCGCTGCACGTCGGGCATCCGCGCGTCGTGCAGGATGCGCGGCGCGTCGCCGCCCGTGAGCAGCGGTGCCAGCGACAGGCACAGCTCGTCCAGCAGGTCCTCGGCGGCCAGCTGCCCCAGCAGCCGGGGCCCGCCCTCGGTCAGCAGGCGGGTCCAGCCCCGGTCGGCCAGTGCCGCGACCGCCGCCCGCAGGTCCACCGAGCCCCGGCCCACCGCGATCACGTCGGCCACCTCGGTGACCGCCGCCAGGCTGTGCACCGGCGCGTCCTCGGTGGTGATCACCACCGTGCGCACCAGCGGCTCGGTGAACAGCGGCGCCGAGAGGTCCAGCCCGAGCGAGCGGCTGACCACCGCGATCGCCGGCGCCGGGGCCTGCCCGGCCGCCCGGCGCGCCTCGGCGAAGTCGGCCCGCGCCCGGGCCGGCCGGTAGCCCTCCGCGCGCACCGTCTCGGCGCCCACCAGCACCACGTCCGACAGCGCCCGCAGCACACCGAAGATCCGCTTGTCGGCGTCGCCGGAGAGGCCCTCGGAGAGCCCGTCCAGCCGGGCCCCGCCGTCCAGCCCCGCCACCATGTTGGCCCGCAGCCAGGGCCGCCCCCGGTTCACCTGCCCGGGGTACGCGTAGACGGCGGCCAGCGCCGCGAGCGAACTCGGATCGTCGAAGGTCTCCGTCACCGGGCTGATCAGCTGTTGCATGCCCCCAGTGTTCCACCGGGTGCAGGTCCCGGGGCCCGTGCGGGCAGGCGTACCCTTTATCACCGTGCCCGCAGCTTCCCGCCCCGCCACCGCGACCGAGCCGATAGCCCTCACCTCCCGGCGTCCCGTCGTACCCGCCGAGCGCCTGGTCGCCGAGATGGTGCCGCCGCCGCGCTTCTCCGACGTGAGCTTCGGGACGTACATCCCGGACCAGGCCCAGCCCAGTCAGTACGAGGCCGTGCAGGTCCTGGAGCAGTTCGCCGGCACGCTCAACAGCGGAAACGGTTCGGCGCCCAAGCGCAGCTGGTTCCGCCGCAGCGCCCCGGCCCCGGCCGGCCCGGCCGGCATCTACCTCGACGGCGGCTACGGCGTCGGCAAGACCCACCTGCTCGCCTCGCTCTGGCACGCCGCCCCCGGCCCCAAGGCCTTCGGCACCTTCGTCGAGCTGACCAACCTGGTCGGCGCGCTCGGCTTCCAGCAGGCCGTGCAGACCCTGTCCGGGCACACGCTGCTCTGCATCGACGAGTTCGAGCTCGACGACCCGGGCGACACCGTCCTGGTCTCCACCCTGCTCGGCCGCCTGGTGGAGAACGGCGTCAAGCTCTGCGCCACCTCCAACACCCTGCCCGAGAAGCTCGGCGAGGGCCGCTTCGCCGCCGCCGACTTCCTCCGCGAGATCCAGGGCCTGTCCGCGCACTTCCGCCCGATGCGGATCGACGGCCAGGACTACCGCCACCGCGGTCTGCCGGACGCCCCGCCGCCCTACCCGGCCACCGAGGTCGAGGCCGTCGCCGCCCGCACCCCGGGCGCCTCCCTCGACGACTTCGACGCCCTGCTCGCCCACCTCTCCGCCGTCCACCCCAGCCGCTACGGCGCCCTGCTGGACGACGTCACCGCCGTCTGCCTGCGCGGCGTGCACCAGGTCGACGACCAGTCCACCGCCCTGCGCCTGGTCGTCCTCGCCGACCGCATGTACGACCGCGAACTGCCCGTCACCGCCTCCGGCCTCCCCTTCGACCAGGTCTTCCCCGAGGAGATGCTCCGCGGCGGCTACCGCAAGAAGTACCTCCGCGCCGTCTCCCGCCTCGTCGCCCTCGCCCGGGACAGCGCCCGGTAGTCCCCGGTTGTCGGTGGTGGGTCGTACCGTGGAGGCGTGCGACCCATCACGAGTATTGAGCGGTCAGAGGCGCCCTTCGAGGTCGTCAGTCCCTACCGGCCCAACGGCGACCAGCCGGCGGCGATCGCGGAGCTGGAACGGCGGATCCGGGGCGGGGAGAAGGACGTCGTCCTGCTCGGCGCCACCGGTACCGGCAAGTCGGCCACCACGGCCTGGATGATCGAGAAGCTGCAGCGGCCCACCCTGGTGATGGCGCCGAACAAGACGCTGGCCGCGCAGCTGGCGAACGAGTTCCGCGAGCTGCTGCCGAACAACGCGGTCGAGTACTTCGTCTCGTACTACGACTACTACCAGCCCGAGGCGTACGTCCCGCAGACGGACACCTACATCGAGAAGGACTCCTCGATCAACGAGGAGGTCGAGCGGCTGCGCCACTCGGCGACCAACTCGCTGCTCACCCGCCGGGACGTGGTCGTGGTCGCGTCCGTCTCCTGCATCTACGGCCTCGGCACCCCGCAGGAGTACGTGGACCGGATGGTGCGGCTGAAGGTCGGCGAGGAGATCGACCGGGACGTCCTGCTGCGGCGCTTCGTCGACATCCAGTACACCCGCAACGACCTCGCCTTCACCCGCGGCACCTTCCGGGTGCGCGGCGACACCATCGAGATCTTCCCGGTCTACGAGGAGCTGGCCGTCCGGATCGAGATGTTCGGCGACGAGATCGAGGCGCTGTACACGCTGCACCCGCTCACCGGCGAGATCATCAGCCAGGACGACTCGGTCCACGTCTTCCCGGCCTCGCACTACGTGGCGGGCCCGGAGCGGATGGAGCGCGCGGTCAACGACATCGAGAAGGAGCTGGAGGAGACCCTCGCCCGGCTGGAGAAGCAGGGCAAGCTGCTGGAGGCCCAGCGGCTGCGGATGCGCACCACCTACGACATCGAGATGCTCCGCCAGATCGGCACCTGCTCCGGCGTGGAGAACTACTCGATGCACTTCGACGGCCGCGAGCCCGGCTCCCCGCCGAACACCCTGCTGGACTACTTCCCCGACGACTTCCTCCTGGTGATCGACGAGTCGCACGTCACCGTCCCGCAGATCGGCGCGATGTACGAGGGCGACGCCTCCCGCAAGCGCACCCTGGTCGAGCACGGCTTCCGGCTGCCGTCCGCGATGGACAACCGCCCGCTGAAGTGGGAGGAGTTCCTGGAGCGGATCGGCCAGACCGTCTACCTGTCGGCGACCCCGGGCCCGTACGAGCTCTCCCGGGGCGACGGCCAGGTCGAGCAGATCATCCGTCCGACCGGCCTGATCGACCCCGAGGTGATCGTCAAGCCGACCGAGGGCCAGATCGACGACCTGGTGCACGAGGTCCGCAAGCGGGTGGAGAAGGACGAGCGCGTCCTGGTCACCACGCTCACCAAGAAGATGGCCGAGGACCTCACCGACTACATGCTCGGCCTGGACATCCGGGTGCGGTACCTGCACAGCGACATTGACACGCTGCGCCGGGTGGAGCTGCTGCGCGAGCTGCGGGCCGGTGAGTACGACGTGCTGGTCGGCATCAACCTGCTCCGCGAGGGCCTGGACCTCCCGGAGGTCTCCCTGGTGGCGATCCTGGACGCGGACAAGGAGGGCTTCCTGCGCTCCGGCACCTCCCTGATCCAGACCATCGGCCGTGCCGCCCGCAACGTCTCCGGCCAGGTCCACATGTACGCGGACCGGATCACCCCGGCGATGGAGAAGGCGATCGAGGAGACCAACCGCCGCCGGGCCGTGCAGCAGGCGTACAACAAGGAGCACGGGATCGACCCGCAGCCGCTGCGCAAGAAGATCGGCGACATCCTGGACACCCTGGCCCGCGAGGACGTGGACACCGGCGAGCTGCTGTCCAGCGGCTACCGGGGCGCGGGCGGCGCGAAGGGCGGCAAGGCCCCGGTGCCGGCGCTGGGCGCCGAGCGCAAGCCGGCGAAGTCGCGGCCGGCGGCCGAGCTGGCCGAGCTGATCCAGTCGATGACGGAGCGGATGCACGCCGCCGCGGTGGACCTCCAGTTCGAGGTGGCGGCCCGGCTGCGCGACGAGGTCAAGGAGCTGAAGAAGGAGCTGCGGCAGATGCGCGAGGCCGGTATCGCCTAGCGGTCCCCGGCTGCACCCCGCAGCCCCCGTGCGCCCCGCCGGGCGTGGCCGGTTCCGTCCCCGGCCGGGCCCGGCGGTGTCTCGGCCCTGCCGCGAACGGGTACAGGGCGGGCAGCGCGTTCGACCGCAGGCCCTAGGCTGGCCTGCGGTGGCCGCCCGGGGACGGGGCGGCCGGAAGAGGGGGCCTCAGCCGGGGGACGGCAACGGGGTGTTCCACCGTGGAGCCGGCGCGGGGTTCCCGCGCGGCCGGGCAGAGAGGACATGCGCCGTGTCGGTGAACCTTGCCAAGGGCCAGCGGGTCAGTCTGCAGAAGGGGCCGGGGGAGACGCTCACCGTGGTCCGGATGGGCCTGGGCTGGAAGGCGGCGCCCCGGAGGGGCCTGTTCGGCAGCCGGACCCGGCAGATCGACCTGGACGCCTCGGCGCTGCTGTACACCGGGCGGACCCCGTCCGACGTGGTGTTCTTCCAGCACCTGGAGAGCTCCGACGGCTCCGTCCGGCACACCGGGGACAACCTGGTCGGCGGCGCGGGGGCGGGGGAGGACGACGAGTCGATCCTGGTGGACCTGGTGCACGTGCCGCCGCAGGTCACCCAGGTGGTGTTCACGGTCAGCTCGTACACCGGGCAGACCTTCGCGGAGGTGCAGAACGCGCACTGCCGGCTGGTGGACGAGTCGACCGGGCTGGAGCTGGCCCGCTACGAGCTGACCGGCGGCGGCCCGCACACCGGCCAGGTCATGGCGAAGGTGTTCCGGGACGGCAACGGCGGCTGGGAGATGCAGGCGATCGGCGCTCCGGCCAAGGGGCGGACCTTCCAGGACCTGCTGCCGGCCATCGAGCCCTACCTCTGAGCGAGGCGGAGCCCTGACGGGCCTTTACCTTCTTTACCTTTCTTTGGGAATGCTGTTACCCTTCTTGCAGCGGAGGGGAGTATTCCCACGCAGCCGTCCCCGTCATCACGGGCATCCGTCGCGGTGCCCCGGGGCGCTGGTCCGCGGGCGCGCCGTCGTGCGCCCGACGGGCGGAAGAGACCTCCGGCAGTGACGATGACTGTCTCGCCTACCTGCCGGAGGAGCAGTAGTGGACGTTTCCGTAAGCCTCTGGGCCGGCACCATTGTGGTGCTGCTGGCCCTGATCACCGCCGATTTCTTCATCGGCGGCCGCAAGCCGCACGAGGTGTCGATCAAGGAAGCCGGCATCTGGACCACCGTCTGGATCGTGCTGGCGGCGGTCTTCGGCGGTTTCCTCTGGTGGCACTCCGGCGCGACGCCCGCCGGTGAGTTCTTCGCCGGCTACATCACCGAGAAGTCGCTCAGCGTCGACAACCTCTTCGTCTTCATCCTGATCATGGGCAAGTTCGCGGTGCCCAGGATCTACCAGCAGCGCGTGCTGATGTTCGGTGTGATCATCGCCCTGGTGCTGCGCGCGGTCTTCATCGCCGGCGGCGCCGCGCTGGTCGCCCAGTTCTCCTGGGTCTTCTTCATCTTCGGCGGCTTCCTGATCTGGACGGCGTGGAAGCTGATCAAGGAGGCGCGGGCCGACGAGGAGGACGAGGAGTTCGAGGAGAACCGCCTCCTCAAGTCGATCGAGAAGCGCTTCCCGTCGACCGACACGTACCACGGCACCAAGCTCTTCATCCGGGAGAACGGCCGCCGGCTGATGACGCCGATGCTGATCGTCATGCTGGCGATCGGCACCACCGACGTCCTGTTCGCGCTGGACTCGATCCCGGCGATCTTCGGCCTGACCCAGGACCCGTACATCGTCTTCACCGCCAACGCCTTCGCCCTGATGGGCCTGCGCCAGCTGTACTTCCTGATCGGCGGCCTGCTGAAGAAGCTGGTCCACCTCTCGTACGGCCTGTCGGTGATCCTCGGCTTCATCGGCGTGAAGCTCGTGCTGCACGCGCTGCACGAGCAGGGCGTGCACGTGCCGGAGATCGGCATCCCGTTCTCCCTGGGCTTCATCGTGGTCGTCCTCGGCGTCACCACCGTGACCAGCCTGATGGCCTCCAAGCGGGCCGCCCTGGCCGAGCCGGGCGAGCGGGACGAGCCGCAGAAGCTGGACGCCTGACGGGAAACCTCCCCCCGTACCGGGGCGGGCCCGCGACCGAGCAGCGGTCGCGGGCCCGCCTCTTTCCCGCGTCCGCTGCCGGTGCTCTGCGGACTACGGGCGTTGACCGTACTCGGCGATCCAGCGCGATCCGAGCAGCACGATGTCGGCGGTCTCGACCGGCCGGCCGGTCGCCTGGTCGTAGTAGGTGCGCTCGATCGCCATGACGGGCACGGCCGGTGCGATGCCGAGGTTCTGGGCCTCGGCCCGTGTCGCCTGGCGGGCGGTGACCCGCTCGACCGGAGTGCCGACGTCGATGCCGATGAGTGCCATGCGATCGGCGACACCGATACCGGCGTGCGAGCCGGCCTCCGGCAGGACGATCAGACTGCCGCCGGTGATCGCCATGGGCTCCCAGCTCTCGGCGAGCTGAGCGGGCTCGCCGTCGGCCAAGTAGGCGTAGCTGGTGTGCATCACCGGATCGCCGGGCTGGATCTCCAGCCGGGCCGCGATCCGGATGTCGGCGGCACGAGGCTGCGACTCGTGCCGCCACGTGCCGGCCACGCCCTGCCGCGCGAGGGCGGCCTCGGTCGGGGAGCCGTCGCCGGGCGCCACACGCTGGCGCCGGACCAGGACGGCCGGCGGCTCCTGGGATTTGACGTAATAGCCGGCGCCCGGGCGGGCAAGCACGAGCCCTTCGTCGATCAGTACGGCGTAGGCCCGCTGGATCACGCCTGTCGAGACTGCGTGCTCGCGCTGGAGCGCACTGATGGACGGCATCCGATCGCCTGGCTGAAGTCGCCGGGAGGTGATGTGGCCGCGCAATGCGTCCGCGACGTGCAGGTAAGAGGGTGTGTCGCTCACGCCTCGGCCTCCTCGCTCCGAATGGTGCGTTGCGGCTGACACCGTAACGCTCGTGGCGCTACTCTATCGATACGATTTCACCGTTCCGATAAGGGGAGCGTCGGTGCAGATCAGCATGCGCACGAGCCTGCTCAAGGCCACTCTCGGTCAGGCCGCCGGGGCTCCCGTGCGAATCACCAAGGGAAGGGCCGGCCGCGTCCGGCTCTCGACGACCGCACCGGCCGACACGTCGTCCACCCAATGGGCCGAGGTGCTCGACATCCTGCGGTCGGGCTGCGAGTGGGGCTCCACCGATGCCACCGGCGAGATCATCGTCTGGGTGGAGTTGGAGGACTTCGCCGTGGCGGACCTGGGGGCGTGGTCGTGACCGCCGTGACCCGCCGGCCCGACTCGTCCGCCGTCGTCGTGATCCGCTTCGACCTGGCCAGGGCCGGGCGCTACGTCAGTGCCGAGTGCCAGTTGGATGCGCACTGGGCCTGTCCCGGCGGTATCCGCGAGGTGTCCGGGGCCGTTGCGCTGGTGTGTCTGTGCACGGCGGCGGGTTGTGCCTGTGCCCGCCATCTCTCGGGCGGCGGGCCGTGAGGGCCGGTCGGCTCCGGGCGGAGCCGACCGGCCCGGGTTCCGTCACCAGCCGCGCTCGCGCCACTCGGGCAGGTGCGGGCGCTCGGCGCCGAGGGTGGTGTCGTTGCCGTGGCCGGGGTAGACCCAGGCCTCGTCCGGCAGGGCGTCGAAGATCTTCTCGTTGACGTCCCGGAAGAGGCTCGCGAAGGCCTCCTTGTCGCCCCAGGTGTTGCCGACCCCGCCCGGGAAGAGGCAGTCCCCGGTGAACACGTGCGGGTGGCCCTGCGGGTCGTCGTAGACCAGCACGACAGCCCCGGGCGTGTGGCCGACCAGGTGCCGGACGGTCAGCGCGCAGCGGCCCACCGTGAGGGTGTCGCCGTCCGCGAGCGGCAGCGCGGTGGGCACCTCGATGCCCTCGGCGTCGTGCTCGCCGGCCGCGGTGCGCGCGCCGGTGGCGGCGACCACCTCGGCCAGGGCGCTCCAGTGGTCGCGGTGCCGGTGGGTGGTGACCACGGTGGCCAGGTTCTCGCCGACCGTCTCCAGCAGCACCGGCGCGTCCGCGGCCGCGTCGATCAGCAGCTGCTCGTCGGTGTCGCGGCAGCGCAGCAGGTAGGCGTTGTTGTCGTACGGGCCGACCGCCACCTTGGTGATGATCAGATGCGCCAGCTCGCGCACGTCCGGCGGTCCGCCGACCTTGACCGCTCCGTGGTACGTCATCCGTCCGCTCCTTGTCGGGTCTACAGGGTCGAGGTCATCTTCGCGCCTGGCGGCCGCTCAGCCCAGCGGGGGGAGGGCGGGCAGGGCGGTGTCGGGGGTGCGGCGCAGGCCGTCGCCGTCGGCGCGGCCGGAGAGCCAGGCGAGCAGGGCGCGGACCGGGCCCTCGACGGTCAGCGCGGGGGTGCCGGTGCCGATCACCGCGCGCTCGGCGGTGTCCTCGGCGAAGAGTTCGACGGCGGGCAGGCCGGCGCCGGCCAGCTTGCCGGACAGGCGGCGGAACTCGGCGGAGGCGAACTCGGCCGGCCAGTGCGCGGGGGTGTAGCCGGCGTCCAGGTCGACGTGGTGGTACTCGACCTCCATCAGCCGCTTCCAGGGGATCTCGTAGGCCGGGAAGAGGTGGCCGCTGCGGTGGCGGACCTCGGCGGCCCAGGCCCCGTCGGGCAGCAGCGCGGCGGCCGCGGCGAAGCGACCGCCGGTGGCGCGCAGGTCGGCGAGCTGGACCTCCGCCGGGCGGGGCGCGCCCTCCTCGATGCCCCGGTCGCGGGCCTCCTCGCTCGGGTACTGCGGGATGTCGGTGCCGGTGCGGGCGCCGTCCAGCAGGTTGACCAGGGAGTCGGCATTGCGGGCGAGGTGGGCCAGGACGTGGCCGCGGGTCCATCCCGGCAGTGCGGAGGGCTCGGCGACGGCGTCGGGCTTGAGCTCGCCGACGGTGTGCAGCAGGTGCCGGGTGCTCTCCTCGACCAGCGCGAGGGAGCGCGCGGCGCGGGCGGCGGCTCCGGAGGCGGCGGACTGCGGGTCGGTCATCGGATCGGCCTTCCGTGGATGGCGGCGCGTTGCCCGCGCGGGGCCCCGCTCGTTGAGGGTGTGGCGCTGCGGGTGACGCTACCGTCGTTCCCCGGTGCTGAGCAGGGGCTTTCGCGGACCGCGCGTCAAGGCTTCGCGAGCCGTCCTCACTCGTTCGGGTGGACCCGGCTGGACATGGTCGTTAATCGAACGCGTGAGCTAGTAGGCTGACTGCCGCATCCTGGAAGAAGTACACCTTTCGTTCCAGCCCTCTCGCCCCGGAGAAAGGCGCCAGAAGCAGTGGCCGACCGCCTCATCGTCCGCGGTGCTCGCGAGCACAATCTCAAGAACGTCTCGCTCGACCTGCCCCGCGACTCCCTCATCGTCTTCACGGGCCTCTCCGGCTCCGGCAAGTCCTCGCTCGCCTTCGACACCATCTTCGCCGAGGGCCAGCGCCGCTACGTCGAGTCGCTGTCGTCCTACGCCCGCCAGTTCCTCGGCCAGATGGACAAGCCCGACGTGGACTTCATCGAGGGCCTCTCCCCGGCCGTCTCGATCGACCAGAAGTCCACCAACCGCAACCCGCGGTCGACCGTCGGCACCATCACCGAGGTCTACGACTACCTCCGTCTGCTGTTCGCCCGGATCGGCAAGCCGCACTGTCCGCACTGCGGCCGCCCGATCGCCAAGCAGTCCCCGCAGGCCATCGTCGACAAGGTGCTCGAACTCACCGAGGGCACCCGTTTCCAGGTCCTCAGCCCGGTGGTCCGCGAGCGCAAGGGCGAGTTCGTCGACCTCTTCGCCGACCTCCAGTCCAAGGGCTACGCCCGGGCCCGGGTGGACGGCGAGACGGTCCAGCTCGCCGAGCCGCCCAAGCTGAAGAAGCAGGAGAAGCACACCGTCGAGGTGGTGATCGACCGCCTCACCGTCAAGGAGAGCGCCAAGCGCCGGCTCACCGACTCGGTGGAGACCGCCCTGCGGCTGAGCGGCGGCATGGTCGTGCTCGACTTCGTCGACCTCCCCGAGGACGACCCCGAGCGCGAGCGGATGTACTCCGAGCACCTCTACTGCCCCTACGACGACGTGTCGTTCGAGGAGCTGGAGCCGCGCTCGTTCTCCTTCAACTCGCCGTTCGGCGCCTGCCCGGACTGCTCCGGCCTCGGCAACCGGATGGAGGTGGACCCGGAGCTGGTGGTGCCCGACGAGGAGCGCTCGCTGGACGAGGGCGCCATCCACCCGTGGTCCGGCGGCCACACCAAGGAGTACTTCCAGCGGCTGATCGACGCCCTCGCCGGAGAGCTGGGCTTCCGCACCGACATCCCCTGGGCCGGGCTGCCGGCCCGCGCCAGGAAGGCGCTGCTGTACGGGCACAAGCACCAGGTGCAGGTCCGCTACCGCAACCGGTACGGGCGCGACCGCTCCTACAGCACCGGCTTCGAGGGCGCGGTGCCGTTCATCCAGCGCCGCCACCAGGAGGCCGAGAGCGACTCCAGCCGCGAGCGCTTCGAGGGCTACATGCGCGAGGTGCCCTGCCCGACCTGCCGCGGCACCCGGCTCAAGCCGGTGGTGCTCGCGGTCACCGTCGAGGGCCGGTCGATCGCCGACGTCTCCTCGATGTCGATCAGCGACTGCTCGGACTTCCTCGGCGCGATGAAGCTCAACGCCCGGGACAAGCAGATCGCCGAGCGCGTCCTCAAGGAGGTCAACGAGCGGCTGCGGTTCCTGGTCGACGTCGGCCTGGACTACCTGTCGCTGGACCGCGCGGCCGGCACCCTCTCCGGCGGCGAGGCCCAGCGCATCCGGCTCGCCACCCAGATCGGCTCCGGCCTGGTCGGCGTGCTCTACGTGCTGGACGAGCCGTCCATCGGCCTGCACCAGCGCGACAACCACCGGCTGATCGAGACCCTCGTGCGGCTGCGTGACATCGGCAACACGCTGATCGTCGTCGAGCACGACGAGGACACCATCAAGATGGCCGACTGGGTGGTCGACATCGGCCCCGGCGCCGGCGAGCACGGCGGCAAGGTGGTGCACTCCGGCTCGCTGAAGCAGCTGCTCGCCAACAAGGAGTCGCTCACCGGCCAGTACCTCGCCGGCAAGCGCTCCATCCCGGTCCCGGACACCCGGCGCGCCCGGGACCGCAAGCGCCAGCTCACCGTGCACGGCGCCCGCGAGCACAACCTGAAGGACGTCACGGTCGGCTTCCCGCTCGGCACCTTCACCGCGATCACCGGTGTCTCCGGCTCGGGCAAGTCCACCCTGGTCAACGACATCCTCTACACCCACCTCGCCCGGGAGCTGAACGGCGCCCGCACGGTGCCCGGCCGGCATACCCGGATCACCGGCACCGACCTGGTGGACAAGGTGGTGCACGTCGACCAGTCGCCGATCGGCCGCACCCCGCGCTCCAACCCGGCCACCTACACCGGCGTGTTCGACCACGTCCGGCGGCTCTTCGCGGAGACCCAGGAGGCCAAGGTCCGCGGCTACCTGCCCGGCCGGTTCTCCTTCAACGTCAAGGGCGGCCGCTGCGAGAACTGCTCCGGCGACGGCACCATCAAGATCGAGATGAACTTCCTGCCGGACGTCTACGTGCCGTGCGAGGTCTGCCACGGCGCCCGGTACAACCGGGAGACGCTGGAGGTCCACTACAAGGGCAAGTCCATCGCCGAGGTGCTGGACATGCCGATCGAGGAGGCGCTCGGCTTCTTCGAGGCCGTCCCGGCGATCGCCCGCCACCTGCGGACGCTCAACGACGTCGGCCTCGGCTACGTCCGGCTCGGCCAGTCTGCGCCGACCCTCTCCGGCGGCGAGGCCCAGCGCGTCAAGCTCGCCTCCGAGCTGCAGAAGCGCTCCACCGGCCGGACCGTCTACGTGCTGGACGAGCCCACCACCGGTCTGCACTTCGAGGACATCAGCAAGCTGATCAAGGTCCTCACCGGCCTGGTGGACAAGGGCAACACAGTCATCGTCATCGAGCACAACCTCGACGTCATCAAGACCGCCGACTGGATCGTCGACATGGGCCCCGAGGGCGGCTCCGGCGGCGGCAGCGTGGTCGCCGAGGGCACCCCCGAGGAGATCGCCGCCGTTCCGGAGAGCCACACCGGCAAGTTCCTGCGCGACATCCTCCCGGGCGAGTTCACCGACGCCCCGGTCAACGCCCCGGTCAAGGCCGCCCCGGCCAAGGCCCGGGCTCCGCGCAAGCGGGCCGCCGCGGCGAAGAAGTAGCAGGACACGTCCACGGCCGCCCCCGGACGCACCGGGGGCGGCCGTCGTCGGGCCGCATAGACTGCCGGGCGGCCCGCAGCCGCAGGCCACCGCGCGACCAGGAGCGAAGCCCATGCCCGAGGCCCCCGAGAGCCCCGCCCCCACCCGCCGCACCCTGCTCTGCGGAGCCGCGGCCGTCCTCGCCGCCGGCGGCGCCGTCGCCGTCACCGGCTGCTCCTCGTCCGCCTCCGACTCCGGCTCCGCCGCCAGGACCCCGGTCGACGTCGGCCCCGCCTCGGCCGTCCCGGTCGGCGGCGGCACCGTCTACCGCGAGAAGAAGATCGTCGTCACCCAGCCCGCCGAGGGCCAGTACAAGGCGTTCAGCGCCAAGTGCACCCACGCCGGCTGCATCGTCGACCAGGTCAGGAACCAGAAGATCCAATGCCCCTGCCACGGCAGCCTGTTCGGCATCGCCGACGGCGCCGTGCTGGACGGCCCGGCCCCCGCCCCGCTGCCCGAGTACGCCGTGGAGGTCGAGGGCGGCAACCTCAAGGTGACCCCGCGCTGAAGCAGTTGATCTCCCGCACGCACCCCCGGCCCGAGTCGGTACGGTGGACCCATGGCTGACCCGTCCACCTACCGCCCGGCGCCGGGCGCCATCCCGCTCTCGCCCGGGGTCTACAAGTTCCGCGACGCCCACGGGCGGGTCATCTACGTCGGCAAGGCCAAGAGCCTGCGGCCCCGGCTCTCCTCCTACTTCCAGGACCTCGCCGGGCTGCACCCGCGCACCGCCACCATGGTCACCACCGCCGCCTCGGTGGAGTGGACCGTCGTCGCCACCGAGGTCGAGGCGCTCCAGCTGGAGTACTCCTGGATCAAGGAGTTCGACCCCCGGTTCAACGTCAAGTACCGCGACGACAAGAGCTATCCGGAACTCGCCGTCACCCTCAACGAGGAGTACCCGAGGGTCCAGGTGATGCGCGGCGCGCACAAGAAGGGCGTGCGCTACTTCGGCCCCTACGGCCACGCCTGGGCGATCCGCGAGACCGTCGACCTGCTGCTGCGCGTCTTCCCCGTCCGCACCTGCTCCAACGGCGTCTTCAAGCGCGCCCGGCAGGTCGGCCGCCCCTGTCTGCTCGGCTACATCGGCAAGTGCGCCGCCCCCTGCGTCGGCCGCGTCTCGGCCGAGGAGCACCGCGCCCTGGCCGAGGACTTCTGCGACTTCATGGCCGGGCGCACCGGCAACTACCTGCGCCGGCTGGAGACCGAGATGCAGGAGGCCGCGGCCGGCCTGGAGTACGAGAAGGCCGCCCGGCTGCGCGACGACATCGGCGCGCTCAAGCGGGCCATGGAGAAGAACGCCATCGTCCTCGCCGACGCCACCGACGCGGACCTGCTCGCCGTCGCCGAGGACGAACTGGAGGCCGCCGTCCAGATCTTCCACGTCCGCGGCGGCCGGGTCCGCGGCCAGCGCGGCTGGGTCACCGACAAGGTCGAGGACGTCGACACCGCAGGCCTGGTCGAGCACGCCCTCCAGCAGCTCTACGGCGGCGGCACCGAGTCCGTCCCCCGCGAGGTGCTCGTGCCCGCCCTGCCCGACCCCGTCGAGCCGGTCCGCGACTGGCTGGGCGGCCTGCGCGGCGCCCAGGTGGACCTGCGCGTCCCGCAGCGCGGCGACAAGAAGGACCTCATGGCCACCGTGCAGCGCAACGCCCAGCAGGCGCTCGCGCTGCACAAGACCAAGCGCGCCTCCGACCTCACCACCCGCAGCCGCGCCCTCCAGGAGATCGCCGAGGCGCTCGGCCTGGACAGCGTCCCGCTGCGCATCGAGTGCTTCGACATCTCCCACCTCCAGGGCGAGGACGTGGTCGCCTCCATGGTGGTCTTCGAGGACGGCCTGGCCCGCAAGAGCGAGTACCGCCGCTTCCAGATCAAGGGCTTCGAGGGCCAGGACGACGTCCGCTCGATGCACGAGGTGGTCGGCCGCCGCTTCCGCCGCTACCTCCAGGAGCGCGAGCAGACCGGCGAGTGGGCCGTGCCCGAGCAGGCCGAGGGCCCGGAGGACGACCGGCAGAGCGGGGACGGACAGCACCCCGAGGACGGCCCGCGCACCGAGGACGGCCGCCCCAAGCGCTTCGCCTACCCGCCGCAGCTGCTCGTCGTCGACGGCGGGCAGCCCCAGGTCGCCGCCGCCCGGCGGGCCCTGGACGAACTCGGCATCGACGACGTCGCCCTGTGCGGCCTGGCCAAGCGCCTGGAGGAGGTCTGGCTGCCCGGCGAGGACGACCCGGTCGTGCTCCCGCGCAGCAGCGAGGGCCTCTACCTGCTCCAGCGGGTCCGCGACGAGGCCCACCGCTTCGCCATCACCTACCAGCGCGGCAAGCGTTCCAAGCGACTCACCGCCGGAGAACTGGACTCCGTCCCCGGCCTCGGCGAGACTCGCCGTCAGGCGCTGCTCAAGCACTTCGGCTCGCTGAAGAAGCTCCGGGCGGCCACCGTCGACGAACTCTGCGCCGTCCCCGGCATCGGCCGGCGGACGGCGGAGACCGTTGCGGCGGCGTTGTCGTCCCGTACACCTGCCGCACCCGCCGTGAACACCGCCACGGGCGAGATCATCGAGGACGGCGCCGACGAGCCGGCGCCCGCGGCGCCCGAGCCCGAGACCGCACCCATCCAGGAGACGCCATGACGGCCGACGCCGCCCGTCAGCCGGCGCGCCCCGGACCCACTCGTCCGAGTGAGCCGGGGAAGCATGCCCGTGCGACGCGCGTTCTCCACAGCAGAACCACCGAGAGCGGGGAACCGAAGTGACCGTGTCCGATTACGGGGGCACCGCCAGGCCCGAGGCCGGCGGCGAGAACACCCCGGAGCTGGTGATCATCTCCGGCATGTCCGGGGCCGGCCGCTCCACCGCCGCCAAGTGCCTGGAGGACCTGGGCTGGTTCGTGGTGGACAACCTCCCGCCGGCCCTCATCCCGACCATGGTCGACCTCGGCGCCCGCTCCCAGGGCAACGTCGCCCGGATCGGCGCCGTCGTGGATGTCCGCGGCCGGCAGTTCTTCGACGACCTGCTGACCTCGCTGGACGAGCTGGAGAAGCGCGGCGTGCGGCTGCGCGTCGTCTTCCTGGACTCCTCCGACGAGGCGCTGGTGCGCCGCTTCGAGAGCGTGCGCCGCCCGCACCCGCTCCAGGCCGACGGCCGGATCGTCGACGGCATCGCCCAGGAGCGCGACCTGCTGCGCGAGCTGCGCGGCGAGGCCGACCTGGTGATCGACACCTCCAACCTCAACGTCCACCAGCTGCGCGCCAAGCTCGACGCCCAGTTCGCCGACCACGACGAGCCCGAGCTGCGCGCCACCGTGATGTCCTTCGGCTTCAAGTACGGCCTGCCGGTCGACGCCGACCTCGTGGTGGACTGCCGCTTCCTGCCCAACCCGCACTGGGTGCCCGAACTCCGCGCCCGCACCGGCACCGACGCGGACGTCGCCGACTACGTCTTCCAGCAGCCCGGGGCCAACGAGTTCCTCAACGGCTACGCCGAGCTGCTGCGCATCGTCACCGAGGGCTACCGCCGCGAGGGGAAGCGTTACATGACCCTTGCCGTAGGCTGCACCGGTGGCAAGCACCGCAGCGTCGCGATGTCCGAGCGCCTGACGAAGCGTCTCATCGCGGACGGAGTGGAAACGGTGCTCGTCCACCGTGACATGGGACGGGAGTAGCCGCCGCGCCCTGCCGGGCCGCCGGCGGAGGCCGGCGGCGGGCAACAGGAACGCGAGGTAGGTGTGACGGGATACGTGCCCGGGCGGCAGTTCCAGAACAAGACCGCCGACCGGAACGGGGCCCCGGCCCGGTCCACCGTGACCGGCCGGCCCCGGTCCGGGGCGGCCCGCACCGGCCCGGCCCGTCCCCACCCGGCCCCCCGGACCAGTCAGACGGCCCGGACCAACCAGGCGCCGAGGATCACCGCGCTCGGCGGCGGCCAGGGGCTGTCCGCCTCGCTCTCGGCGCTGCGCCGGCTCACCACCGACCTCACGGCCGTGGTCACCGTCGCGGACGACGGCGGTTCCAGCGGCCGGCTGCGCGAGGAGCTCGGCGTGCTGCCCCCCGGGGACCTGCGCAAGGCGCTCGCCGCGCTCTGCGGCGACGACGACTGGGGCCGCACCTGGTCCGAGGTGATCCAGCAGCGCTTCACCGGCACCGGAGAGCTGGGCGGCCACGCCGTCGGCAACCTGCTGATCGTCGCGCTCTGGGAGAAGCTCGGCGACCCGGTCGCCGCCCTGGACTGGGTCGGCCGGCTGCTCAACGTGCAGGGCCGGGTGCTGCCGATGTCGGCGGTGCCGCTGGACATCGAGGCCGTGGTCCGCGGCCACGACCCGGCCCGCCCGGCCGAGCTGGCCGCCGTCCGCGGCCAGGCCAGCGTCGCGGTCACCCCCGGCACCGTGCAGTCCGTGCGGCTGCTGCCGGCCGAGCCGCCCGCCGTGCCGGAGGCGGTCACCGCCGTCCGGGAGGCGGACTGGGTGGTGCTCGGCCCCGGCTCCTGGTTCACCAGCGTGCTGCCGCACCTGCTGGTGCCCGAGCTGGCGAAGGCGCTGGTGGAGACCCGCGCCCGCCGGCTGCTCACCCTGAACCTGGCCCCGCAGCCCGGCGAGACGGAGGGCTTCACCCCCCAGCGCCACCTGGAGGTCATCGCCGACCACGCTCCGGACCTCGCGGTGGATGCGATCCTGGTGGACGAGCGCGCCGTCACCGGCGGCGCCTTCGGCCAGGCGGACCTGGCCGGACTGGAGAAGGCCGCCGAGCGGATGGGGGCGGCCCTGGTGCTCGGCCGGGTGGCCCGCACCGACGGCACGCCGCGACACGACCCGGAGCTCTTGGCGGCGGCGTACGACCGGATTTTCCGGACACATGGAAGGATCGGGCCATGGCGATGACTCCAGCGGTGAAGGACGAAATCAGCCGGCTCCCGGTCACCCGGGCCTGCTGCCGCAAGGCGGAGGTGTCGGCGATCCTGCGATTCGCGGGCGGGCTGCACATCGTGAGCGGCCGGATCGTGATCGAGGCGGAGCTCGACACCGGCGCGGCCGCGCGGCGGCTGCGCAAGGACCTGCTGGAGATCTTCGGACACTCCTCGGACCTGGTCGTGATGGCCCCCGGCGGCCTGCGGCGCGGCAGCCGCTACGTGGTCCGGGTGGTCAAGGACGGCGAGCTGCTCGCGCGCCAGACCGGCCTCGTGGACGGCCGCGGGCGCCCGATCCGCGGTCTGCCCCCGGCCGTGGTCTCCGGCGCCACCTGTGACGCCGAGGCGGCCTGGCGCGGGGCCTTCCTGGCGCACGGCTCGCTCACCGAGCCCGGCCGCTCGTCCTCGCTGGAGATCACCTGCCCCGGCTCGGAGGCCGCCCTCGCCCTGGTCGGCGCCGCCCGCCGGCTCGGCATCCCGGCCAAGGCCCGCGAGGTGCGCGGGGTCGACCGGGTGGTGATCCGCGACGGCGACGCGATCGGCGCGCTGCTCACCCGGCTCGGCGCGCACGAGTCGGTGCTGGCCTGGGAGGAGCGCCGGATGCGCCGCGAGGTGCGGGCCACCGCCAACCGGCTGGCCAACTTCGACGACGCCAACCTGCGCCGCTCGGCCCGGGCCGCGGTGGCGGCCGGCGCCCGGGTGCAGCGGGCGCTGGAGATCCTCGGCGACGAGGTGCCCGAGCACCTGGCCGCCGCCGGCCAGCTGCGGATGCAGCACAAGCAGGCCTCGCTGGAGGAACTGGGCGCGCTCGCCGACCCCCCGCTGACCAAGGACGCGGTGGCCGGCCGGATCCGCCGGCTGCTGGCGATGGCCGACAAGCGCGCCTCCGAGCTCGGCCTGCCGAGCACCGAGGCCAACCTCACCGACGAGATGGCGCTCAACTGACGCCGACGGCCGCACCCGCCGCCGAACCCTCCGCCGGTGTCCGCTCGCGCGGGCACCGGCGGAGCCGTGTCCGGGGGGTGGGACGGGGCCGCGCGCCCGGGCCCGCGCGGGGCCGGGACCAACTGCCCGGGAGAGCAAGGCCGGACGACCCGGAATTGTTGTGAACACGCGCCACGCCAGGGGTTGCGCGGGCGCCTGATGTGCTCTACCCGGCCTCGGAGGGGTAGGGTCATAGGCGGTCGGGGACATCCCAAAATTCCACCCCGTCGGCATAGCGTCCGGCGTACCTAACGAGGAGATCGGTTCGTGACGATCCGGGTAGGCATCAACGGATTCGGCCGCATCGGCCGCAACTTCTTCCGTGCGGTTCAGGCCCAGGGCGCGGACATCGAGATCGTCGGTGTCAACGACCTGACCGACACCAAGACCCTGGCGCACCTGCTCAAGTACGACTCGATCCTGGGCACCTTCCCGGGCGAGGTGTCGCACACCGCGGACAGCATCACCGTCGACGGCAAGACCTTCAAGGTCATCGCCGAGCGCGACCCGGCCAACCTCCCCTGGGGCGAGCTGGGCGTCGACATCGTCATCGAGTCGACCGGTATCTTCACCAAGGCCGAGGCGGCGAAGAAGCACGTCACGGCCGGCGCCAAGAAGGTCATCATCTCCGCGCCCGCCACCGACGAGGACATCACCATCGTCATGGGCGTCAACGACGAGAAGTACGACGGTGACAAGCACACCGTCATTTCCAACGCCTCCTGCACCACCAACTGTGTGGCGCCGCTGGCCAAGGTGCTGAACGAGAACTTCGGCATCGTCAAGGGTCTGATGACCACGGTCCACGCGTACACCAACGACCAGGTCACCCTGGACTTCCCGCACAAGGACCTGCGTCGCGCCCGCGCCGCGGCCCTCAACATCATTCCGACCTCGACGGGTGCCGCCAAGGCGACCGCGCTGGTCCTGCCGGAGCTCAAGGGCAAGCTGGACGGCACCTCGCTGCGCGTCCCGGTCCCGACCGGCTCGATCACCGACCTGGTCGTCACCCTGGAGCGCGACGTCACCGTCGCCGAGGTCAACGAGGCCTTCAAGAAGGCCTCCGAGACCACCCTCAAGGGCATCCTGCAGTACACCGAGGACCCGATCGTCTCCTCCGACATCGTGAACTCGCCGTTCTCCACGATCTTCGACTCGCTGATGACCATGGTCCAGGGCAACCAGGTCAAGGTCTTCGGCTGGTACGACAACGAGTGGGGCTACTCGAACCGCCTCGTCAACCTGACCACCCTCGTCGGTGCCGGGCTCTGACGCAGCGGGAGCTGACGTGAAGTAGGGGGGAGGGCCCGGAAGGCATGTGCGAAGCCGACCGGGCCCTCCGTCTGCGCACCCTCAACTCCCCATGGACGGCACAACGTTGTGTCGTCCCCTGCTCCACCATCTCGCCAGGAGACCGAAGACCGTGAAGACCATCGAAGATCTGGACGTCGCCGGTGCGCGCGTGTTCGTGCGCGCCGACCTCAACGTTCCGCTTTCCGACGGCACGATCACCGACGACGGCCGGATCCGTGCCGTCGCCCCGACCATCGCCAAGCTCGTCGAGCGCGGCGCGAAGGTCGTCGTCGCCTCCCACCTCGGCCGCCCCAAGGGCGCGCCGGATCCGCAGTTCTCCCTCGCGCCGGTGGCCGTCCGCCTCGGCGAGATCCTCGGCAAGCCGGTCTCCTTCGCGACCGACACCGTGGGCGAGAGCGCGAAGGCCACCGTCGCCGCCCTGGCCGACGGCGAGGTCACGCTGCTTGAGAACCTGCGTTTCAACGCCGGTGAGACCAGCAAGGACGACGCCGAGCGCACGGCGTTCGCCGGTCAGCTGGCCGCGCTGGCCGATCTCTACGTGGGCGACGGCTTCGGCGCGGTGCACCGCAAGCACGCCTCGGTGTTCGACCTGCCGGCGCTGCTGCCGCACGCGGTCGGCGACCTGATCGCCACCGAGGTGGGCGTGCTCAAGCGCCTCACCGAGGACGTCGCGCGCCCCTACGTGGTGGTGCTCGGCGGCGCCAAGGTCTCCGACAAGGTCGGCGTGATCGAGAACCTGCTGCAGAAGGCCGACCGGATCCTGATCGGCGGCGGCATGGCGTACACCTTCCTCAAGGCCCAGGGCCACGAGGTCGGCATCTCGCTGCTGCAGGAGGACCAGATCCCGACGGTCCAGGGCTACCTGGCGGAGGCGAAGGAGCGGGGCGTCGAGTTCGTCCTGCCGACGGACGTCCTGGTCTCCACCGAGTTCCCGGACCTCAAGACCAAGGCCCCGGCCGCCTTCTCGGTCGTCGCCGCGGACGCGATCCCGGCCGACCAGGAGGGCCTGGACATCGGCCCGGAGACCCGCGAGCTGTTCGCGGAGAAGCTGGCCGACGCGAAGACGGTGTTCTGGAACGGTCCGATGGGCGTCTTCGAGCACCCGGACTACGCCGGCGGCACCAAGGCCGTCGCGCAGGCCCTGCTCGACAGCGACGCGTTCTCCGTGGTCGGTGGCGGGGACTCCGCCGCGGCCGTCCGCATCCTGGGCTTCGACGAGACGAAGTTCGGGCACATCTCGACCGGCGGTGGCGCGAGCCTGGAGTACCTGGAGGGCAAGCAGCTCCCCGGTCTCACCGCCCTGGAAGGCTGAATCACGCATGACTGAGCGTCTCCCGCTGATGGCGGGCAACTGGAAGATGAACCTCAACCACCTTGAGGCCATCCAGCACACCCAGAAGCTGGCCTTCGCGCTGGCCGACAAGGACTACGAGTCGGTCGAGGTGGCCGTCCTGGTGCCGTTCACCGACCTCCGCTCGGTGCAGACCCTGGTCGACGGCGACAAGCTGAAGATCAAGTACGGCTCGCAGGACATCTCGCAGCACGACGGCGGCGCCTACACCGGCGAGGTCTCCGGGCCGATGCTGTCCAAGCTGAAGTGCACCTACGCGGTGATCGGCCACTCGGAGCGCCGCCAGTACCACGGCGAGAACGAGGAGATCGTCAACGCCAAGGTCAAGGCCGCCTACCGCAGCGGGATCACCCCGATCCTGTGCGTCGGCGAGCCGCTGGAGGTCCGCAAGGCGGGCACCCACGTCGAGTACACCCTGGCCCAGCTCGACGGCGCCCTCCAGGACGTCCCGGCCGCGCAGGCCGAGTCCGTCGTGGTCGCCTACGAGCCGGTCTGGGCGATCGGCACCGGCGAGGTGGCGACCCCCGAGGACGCCCAGGAGGTCTGCGCCGCCATCCGCGCGCGGATCGCCGAGCTGTACGACGCCGGGCTGGCCGGCAAGGTCCGGGTGCTCTACGGCGGTTCGGTGAAGGCGTCGAGCGCGGCCGGCCTGATGGCCAAGCCGGACATCGACGGCGGCCTGATCGGCGGAGCCTCGCTGGACGCCGACGAGTTCGTCAAGATCGTGCGGTACCGTGAGCAGGCAGTAGGCTAACGCCGCCGCAGCAACGTAGGCTTTGGGGCCGGACCACCCGACGTGGTCCGGCCCCTTCGCCGAAGATACGAGAGAGTTGGTCCCGTCGTGGTTATCGGGTTCTCGATTGCCCTGATCGTCTTCAGCCTGTTGATGATCCTCCTGGTGCTGCTGCACAAGGGGAAGGGCGGTGGCCTGTCGGACATGTTCGGTGGCGGCGCGATGTCCACCGGCGGCGGCTCGGCGGTGGCCGAGCGCAACCTGGACCGCATCACGATCGTGGTCGGCCTCGCCTGGTTCGCCTGCCTCGTGGTGCTCGGCCTGGTGCTGAAGTACAAGGGCTGACATAACTCTGACGCCCCGTCGCCCCGCGGCCTATTCTGGAAAGGTCCGGGGCGGAGCCGGTGGTGGCGCATGCTTAACTCCTGCTTACACTAGGACGACTTTCGCCACCGATGCGCATCGCGCGCGTCGGCGCACCAGCACGCAGGGGAGTCAGACCGTGGCAAGTGGCAACGCCATCCGTGGCAGCAGGGTCGGAGCCGGCCCGATGGGTGAGGCGGAGCGCGGCGAATCCGCCCCCCGCAACCGGATCTCCTTCTGGTGCGCGAACAAGCACGAGACCCGGCCGAGCTTCGCCGCCGACGCGGTGATCCCGGAGACCTGGGACTGCCCGCGGTGCGGCTTCCCGGCCGGCCAGGACGAGCACAACCCGCCCGCGCCGTCCCGCAACGAGCCGTACAAGACCCACCTCGCCTACGTCCGCGAGCGGCGCACCGACGCCGACGGCGAGGCGATCCTGGCCGAGGCGCTGGCCAAGCTGCGCGGCGAGATCTGAGCACAGGCGAACGCCGGAGGGCGTCACCCCCGCGGGGGTGACGCCCTCCGGCGTTCCCGGGCCTCAGGCCGAGGCCGGGGGGTACAGCTGGGCCGGCAGCCGGGACGCCGCGGCGCGGTCGAGCAGCCACAGGGTGCGGCCGGTGCCGTGCGCGCCGGAGGCCGGCGCCTGGAGCTCGCCGGGGCCGGACAGCGCCACCGCCACCGCGCCGGCCTTGTCCTCGCCGGCCGCCAGCAGCCAGACCTCGCGGGCCGCGCGGATGGCCGGGAGGGTGAGCGAGATCCGGGTCGGCGGCGGCTTCGGCGCGCCGCGCACGCCGATCACCGTCAGCTCGGTCTCCCGCACGCCCGGGTGCTCCGGGAAGAGCGAGGCGACATGGGTGTCCGGGCCGACGCCGAGCAGCAGCACGTCGAAGGCCGGGACGCCGGCCCGGTCGCCCGGTCCGGCGGCCTTCGCCAGCTCCTGCGCGTAGCGGGCCGCCGCGGCGTCGACGTCCGAGCCGTCGGCGCCGTCCGAGGCGGGCATCTCGTGCACCCGGGCCGGGTCGAGCGGGACGGCGTCCAGCAGCTCGGCGCGGGCCTGCACGGCGTTGCGCTCCGGGTCGGCGGAGGGCAGGAACCGCTCGTCGCCCCACCAGAGGTCCAGCCGCGCCCAGTCGACCGCGTCGCGCGCCGGGGAGGCGGCGATCGCGGCCAGCAGGGCGTTGCCGTTGCGTCCGCCGGTGAGCACCACCGAGGCGGTGCCGCGGGCGGCCTGGGCGTCCACGATCCGGGTGATCAGCCGGGCCGCGGCGGCCTGGGCCATCAGCTCCTTGTCCCGGTGGACGACCAGCTGCGGGGTGGCCGCGGTCATGCGTCCGCCTTCTTGGCGTTGCGCTTGCCGGCGGTCCGCTTCGCGGTGCCGGCGGCCGGCTCGGCGGTCGCCGGGTCGGCGACCTGCTCGCCGCCCTGCGCGGCGGCCTCGTCGCCCGCCGCGGCTGCCGCCTGCTCGGCGTTGTCCGGCTCCTTGAGCCGGTCCACGGGGGTGCGCACGGCGGCCGCGTAGATGTCGTCCGGGTCGAGCCGGCGCAGCTCCTCGGCGATCAGCTCCGAGGTCTCGCGCCGCTTGAGCGCCACCTGGCGGTCCGGCGAGCCGGGCATGGAGAGCGTGCCCATCAGGCCGTCCGGGCGGTCCAGGGTGATGTCCCCGTCCTTGGTGCGCAGGTGCACCGCGGTGATGCCCGGGCCGTTGGTGACGACCCGCTCGACCGGCGCGTGCAGCCGGGTGTGCAGCCACAGGCCGAGCAGTTCGACGCTGGGGTTGTACGACTCGCCCTCGACCACCGCGGAGGTGATCGTCGAGGGCCGCTGGTCCAGCGCGGCGGCCAGCATCGAGCGCCAGCCGGTGATCCGGGTCCAGGCCAGGTCGGTGTCGCCCGGGGTGTAGCTCTGGGCCCGCTGGGCGAGCTGGCCGACCGGGGACTCGGCGGTCACCGCGTCGGTGATCCGGCGCTGGGCGAGCGCGCCCAGCGGGTCCTGCGCCGGGTGCAGCGGCGCGTTGTCGGGCCACCAGACCACCACCGGGGCGTCCGGCAGCAGCAGCGGCAGGACGACCGACTGGGCGTGCGCGGCGAGTTCGCCGTGCATCCGCAGGATGACCGTTTCTCCGGAGCCGGCGTCGGAGCCGACCAGGACCTCGGCGTCCAGGCGGGTCTCGGCGCGGGCCCGGGGCGAGCGCCCGGCGCGCTTGATGACCGCCAGGGTGCGCGAGGGGTGCTCGCGGGAGGCGTCGTTGGCCGCCTTGAGGGCGTCGTAGGCGCTGCCCTCGTCGGTCACGATCACCAGGGTGAGCACCATGCCGGCGGCGGTGGCGCCACTGCCCCGGCGGGCCTCCATGAGCGCTGCGTTGATCTTGCCGGACGTGGTGTTCGTGAGGTCGATCTTCATGGCCGGCGCCAGCTCCTGCCGTCTCGTGCGAGCATCTCGTCCGCCTCGGCCGGGCCCCAGGTGCCGGCCGCGTACTCGGCGGGCTTGCCGTGGGTGTCCCAGTACTTCTCGATCGGGTCGAGGATCTGCCAGGAGAGCTCGACCTCCTGGTGGCGGGGGAAGAGGTTGGCGTCACCGAGCAGCACGTCGAGGATGAGCCGCTCGTACGCCTCCGGGGAGGACTCGGTGAAGGACTCGCCGTAGGCGAAGTCCATCGTGACGTCCCGGACCTCGAAGGAGGTGCCCGGCACCTTGGAGCCGAACCGCACGGTGACGCCCTCGTCCGGCTGCACCCGGATGACCAGGGCGTTCTGCCCCAGCTCCTCGGTGGCGTAGGAGTCGAACGGCAGGTACGGGGCGCGCTGGAAGACCACCGCGATCTCGGTGACCCGCCGGCCCAGCCGCTTGCCGGTGCGCAGGTAGAACGGCACGCCCGCCCAGCGGCGGTTGTTGATCTCCAGCTTGATGGCCGCGTAGGTGTCGGTCTTGGACTCCGGGTCGATGCCGTCCTCGTCGAGGTAGCCGCTGACCTCCTCGCCGCCCTGCCAGCCGGCCGTGTACTGGCCGCGCACGGTGTGCCGGCCGAGGTCGGCCGGGAGCTTGACGGCGCTCAGCACCTTGAGCTTCTCGGCCACCAGCGCCTTCGGGTGGAAGGACGCCGGCTCCTCGATGGCGGTGAGCGCCATCAGCTGGAGCAGGTGGTTCTGGATGACGTCACGGGCGGAGCCGATGCCGTCGTAGTAGCCGGCCCGGCCGCCGATGCCGATGTCCTCGGCCATGGTGATCTGCACGTGGTCGACGTACGACCGGTTCCAGATCGGCTCGAACATCTGGTTGGCGAAGCGCAGCGCCAGGATGTTCTGGACGGTCTCCTTGCCCAGGTAGTGGTCGATCCGGAAGACCTCGTCCCGGGGGAAGACCTCGTGGACGATCCGGTTCAGCTCCTGGGCGGACTCCAGGTCGTGGCCGAACGGCTTCTCGATGACGGCGCGCCGCCAGGAACCGTTCGGCGGGTCGGCCAGGCCGTGCTTCTTGAGCTGCTGGACGACCGTCGGGAAGAACTTCGGCGGGACGGACAGGTAGAAGGCGAAGTTGCCGCTGGTGCCCTGCGCCTTGTCCAGCTCGTGGATGGTCTCGCGGAGCTTGTCGAAGGCCTCGTCGTCGTCGAAGGTTCCGTGGACGAAGCGCATGCCCTTGGCGAGCTGCTGCCAGACCTCCTCGCGGAAGGGGGTGCGGGCGTGCTCCTTGACCGCGTCGTGGACCTCCTGGGCGAAGTCCTCGTCCTTCCACTCGCGGCGGGCGAAGCCGATGAGCGAGAAGCCCGGCGGCAGCAGGCCGCGGTTGGCCAGGTCGTAGATGGCCGGCATCAGCTTCTTGCGGGACAGGTCACCGGTGACCCCGAAGATGACCAGGCCGGACGGCCCCGCGATGCGCGGGAGCCGCCGGTCGGAGGGGTCGCGAAGCGGGTTGACGGGGGCGGACGGGAGGTCTTCCGCGTCCGACTCCGACGTCAACTCGGGGAAATCAGTGCTCACTTGATGGGCTCCGCTTTCGTGCGCTGTGAGCAGGGGGTCACTTCTCGTCGGCGAAGGAGGCGAGCGAGGCGGTGACGGTGTCGAGCAGTTCCTTCCAGGACTGCTCGAACTTCTCCACACCCTCGTCCTCCAGCACCTGGACCACGTCGTCGTAGTCGACGCCGGCGGCGGCGACGGCGTCCATCACGGCCTTGGCGTCGGCGTAGTTCGGGACGATGGTGCCGCCGGTGACCACGCCGTGGTCGTCGGTGGCGTCCAGGGTGGCCTCGGGCATGGTGTTGACGGTGCCGGGGGCGATCAGCTCGGTGACGTACAGGGTGTCCGGCAGGGCCGGGTCCTTGACGCCGGTGGACGCCCAGAGCGGGCGCTGCGGCTTGGCGCCGGCGGCCTCCAGGGCCTTCCAGCGGGCGGTGCCGGCGGTCTTGCCGTCGACGGTGCCGAAGACCTCCTCGTAGGCCTGGTAGGCGAGGCGGGCGTTGGCGAGGGCGGCCTTGGAACGCAGGTCCTTGGCGTCGCCGCCGATCTTCTCCAGGCGCTTGTCGATCTCGGTGTCGACGCGGGAGACGAAGAAGGAGGCGACCGACTCGATCTGGGAGAGGTCCAGGCCCTTGGCCTTGGCGGCCTCCAGACCGGTCAGGTAGGCGTCGATGACGGCCTTGTAGCGCTCCAGCGAGAAGATCAGCGTGACGTTGACGCTGATGCCCTTGCCGATGACCTCGCTGATCGCGGGCAGGCCGGCCTTGGTGGCGGGGATCTTGATGAAGACGTTCGGGCGGTCGACCAGCCACCACAGCTGCTTGGCCTCGGCGACGGTGGCGGCGGTCTCGTGGGCCAGCCGCGGGTCGACCTCGATGGAGACCCGGCCGTCGCGGCCGTTGGAGGCGTCGTAGACCGGGCGCAGCACGTCGGCGGCGTCACGCACGTCCGAGGTGGTGATCATGCGGATGGCCTCGTCGGTGGTGACCTTGCGGACGGCGAGGTCGCGCAGCTGGCCGTCGTAGGAGCTGTCGCCCCCGCCGATGGCCTTCTGGAAGATGGTCGGGTTGGTGGTCACGCCCACCACGTGCTTGTGCTGCACCAGCTCGGCGAGGTTCCCGGTGTTCAGCCGCTTGCGGCTGAGGTCGTCCAGCCAGATCGCCACGCCTTCGTCGCTGAGGCGCTTCAGTGCGTCAGTCATGGTGCTTCCGTCCCTTAGTGCTTCTTCTTGCTGTGGTCTGGGGGGAGGCGGGCCGGGGCGCCGGTGTGCGGTCGGCGCCCCGGCCCGGTGCCGCTAGCGGTTGACGGCTTCGAGCGAGCGCAGCGCGTTGTGGGCCTCGGCGACCACGCGCTCGGCGGTGATGCCGAACTCCTCGAAGAGCACCTTGTAGTCGGCGGAGGCGCCGAAGTGCTCCAGCGAGACGATCCGGCCGTGGTCGCCGACCAGCTCGCGCCAGCCCTGGGCGATGCCGGCCTCGACCGAGACGCGGGCCTTGACCGACGGCGGCAGCACGCTGTCGCGGTAGGCCTGGTCCTGCTCCTGGAACCACTCGAAGGACGGCAGCGAGACGACGCGGGTGGCGATGCCCTCGGCCTCCAGGACCTCGCGGGCCTTGACGGCGAGCTGGACCTCGGAGCCGGTGCCGAGCAGGATCACCTGCGGGGTGCCGGTGGACGCCTCGGCCAGGACGTAGCCGCCCTTCGCGGTGTCCTCGGGGTTGCCGTAGGACGCCCGGTCGAAGGTCGGGACGTTCTGGCGGGTGAGCGCCAGGCCGACCGGGCCGGGGTGGGTGGTCTGGCGCTCGATGATGGTGCGCCAGGCGACGGCGGTCTCGTTGGCGTCGGCCGGGCGGACCACCGACAGGCCGGGGATGGCGCGCAGCGAGGCCAGGTGCTCGACCGGCTGGTGGGTCGGGCCGTCCTCGCCGAGACCGATGGAGTCGTGGGTCCAGACGTAGGTGACCGGCAGCTTCATCAGGGCGGCGAGGCGGACGGCCGGGCGCATGTAGTCGGCGAAGACCAGGAAGGTGCCGCCGTAGACGCGGGTCTTCCCGTGCAGCGCGATGCCGTTCATGGTGGAGCCCATGGCGTGCTCGCGGATGCCGAAGTGGATGGTGCGGCCGTAGGGGCCGGCCGTCTTCAGCGGGTTGCCCTCGGGGAGGAAGGAGCTGTCCTCGTCGATGGTGGTGAGGTTGGACTCGGCGAGGTCGGCCGAGCCGCCCCACAGCTCCGGGATCACCGCGCCGAGGGCCTTGAGGGTCTCGCCGCTGGCCTTGCGGGTGGCGACGTCCTTGCCGGCCTCGAAGACCGGGACGGCCTTCTTCCAGCCGTCGGGCAGCTCGCCGGCCTGGATGCGGTCGAACTCGGCGGCGCGGCTCGGGTTGGCCGCGCGCCAGGCGTCGAAGGACTGCTGCCACGCGGCGCGGGCGGCCTTGCCGCGCTGGACGACCAGCCGGGCGTGCTCGATGACCTGGTCGCTGACCTCGAAGGTCTTCTCCGGGTCGAAGCCGAGGACCTTCTTGGTGGCGGCGATCTCGGCGGCGCCGAGCGCGGAGCCGTGGGCCTTGGCGGTGTTCTGGGCGTCCGGGGCCGGCCAGGCGATGATCGTGCGCATGGCGATCATCGACGGGCGGGAGGTCTCGGCCTTCGCGGCGGCCAGCGCCTCGGCCAGCGCGGCGACGTCGATGTCGCCGTTGGCCTTCGGAGTGACGCGCTGGACGTGCCAGCCGTACGCCTCGTAGCGCTTGAGGACGTCCTCGGAGAAGGCGGTCTCGGTGTCGCCCTCGATCGAGATGTGGTTGTCGTCGTAGAGGGCGACCAGGTTGCCGAGCTTCTGGTGGCCGGCCAGCGAGGAGGCCTCGGCGGAGACGCCCTCCTCCAGGTCGCCGTCGGAGACGATGGCCCAGATGGTGTGGTCGAAGGGCGACTCGCCGGCCGGGGCGTCCGGGTCGAACAGGCCGCGCTCGAAGCGGGCGGCCATCGCCATGCCCACCGCGTTGGCGATGCCCTGGCCGAGCGGGCCGGTGGTGGTCTCGACGCCGGCGGTGTGCCCGTGCTCGGGGTGGCCGGGGGTGCGGCTGCCGGCGACCCGGAAGGCCTTGAGGTCGTCGAGCTCCAGGCCGTAGCCGGAGAAGTAGAGCTGCGTGTACAGCGTCAGGCTGGTGTGACCGGGGGACAGGACGAACCGGTCACGGCCGACCCAGGACGGGTCGGTGGGGTCGTGGCGCAGGAAGCGCTGGAAGATCAGGTAGGCGGCCGGGGCCAACGACATGGCCGTCCCGGGGTGCCCGTTCCCGACCTTCTGGACCGCGTCCATCGCCAGGACCCGGGCCGTGTCGACGGTCCGCTCGTCGAGGTCCGACCACTCGAATGCATTCGGCGTCGTGCTCACCCTGTCTCAGGGCTCCTTCCATGGTGAAGAGTGACCCCGTGAGGGACCGGGTCGGCCACGTCGCTGGGGCCGGACGCTGTGGTGGTGCCGGTCACGGAGGGTAGATCCCGCTTCTGTGGGCGAGCCTACCGTCCGGGCCGGGGCTCACCCTCCGTGGTGGGACAACTCAGGCATGTTGGCCGTCATTCCCCGGACGGTCCGTGGACGACCCGGGCCCGGCGGGGAGGTCCCTTCGTCCACCCTCGCCCGGATCCGTCCGGTTCGCCTCCCGGGGTGCGGGACGGGGGAGCGGCGGCCCCGCGCGGCCCCTCGGGCAACGTTCCAGGTGGGGGCGGCGGGGGTTCACCCGGGGGTGTGCGTTCCGCCCCGCCGGGGCACCCCCGGGGCCGGTGGGGAGATATGGAGCGTCTAAGGTGGCGTGGTACGCGCAGAGCGGACGATTCGGGAGACAACGTTCCGGTGGCCGCCTGCGAGGATTCATCTTCAGTTGGGGTGTTAGTGACCGCCGTCGAATCCCGTCCCGCCGGGGTCACCGGGGCGACGCCTGCGCAACGGCCGTTCGGGGCCCGTGTCGGCGCCTTCGTCGCACTGACCAAACCGCGGATCATCGAGCTGCTGCTGATCACCACGGTTCCGGTGATGTTCCTGGCGGAACGCGGCGTGCCGAACCTGCTGCTGGTGCTGAAGGTGGTCCTCGGCGGGTACCTCTCGGCGGGCGGCGCCAACGCCCTCAACATGTACATCGACCGCGACATCGACGCGGTGATGTCGCGCACCGAGCGGCGGCCGATCGTCACCGGCATGGTCTCGCCGCGCGAGGCGCTGGTGTTCGGCATCACGCTCGGTGTGCTGTCGACGGTCTGGCTGGGCGTCCTGGTCAACTGGCTGTCCTCGGCGCTGGCGCTCGGCGCCCTGCTGTTCTACGTGTTCGTCTACACGCTGGGACTCAAGCGGCGCACCGCGCAGAACATCGTCTGGGGCGGGATCGCCGGCTGCATGCCGGTCTTCGTCGGCTGGGCGGCCGTCACCAACTCGGTCTCCTGGTCGGCCCTGGTGCTCTTCCTGGTGATCTTCTTCTGGACGCCGCCGCACTACTGGCCGCTGTCGATGAAGGTCCGCGAGGACTACGCCCGGGCCGGGGTGCCGATGCTCCCGGTGATCAAGGGCAACCTGGCCGTCGCCCGGCAGATCGTCGCCTACTCCTGGGTGATGGTGGGGGTCTCGCTGCTGCTGTGGCCGCTGGCCGGCACCAGCTGGCTCTACCCGGTCTCGGCGGTGCTGCTCGGCGCGGCCTGGCTCAAGGAGGCGCACGCGCTGCACGGGCGGGCCAAGGCCGGTGTGGTGGGGGCCAAGCTCAAGGAGATGCGGCTGTTCCACTGGTCGATCACCTATCTGACGCTGCTGTTCGTGGTGATCGCGGTGGATCCGTTCGTGAAGTGATCCGAAGCGATGTGGTGAGCGGGGCCCCGGTCGATCCGACCGGGGCCCTTCTCGTTGCCCGCTCGGCTTCCGTCCCGCTCAGCGGGCGGGGAGCTCCGACGGGCCGACGTGGTCGTCCAGCCAGTCCTTGAGCGGCTGCGAGGCGCGCAGGAAGCCGGCGATCCGGTCGTACGCGGCCCGGGTGCCCAGCCAGGGCCCGGGGGCCCACTCCTGCCAGGCGATCAGCCCCTTGTGGCGCAGCAGCCCGATCCGGGGGTGGTCCTTGGGGTAGCCGCGCGGGGCGGACTTCAGGGAGTCCCGGCCGACCACCTCCGGGCCCGCCTCGCGGACCCGGGCGACCACCCGCTCCAGCTCGGCGCCGGAGACGTCCTCGGCGACGGCGGCGCGGTAGCGCTCCAGCTGGTCGGCGGCGAGCTGGTACAGCCCGTTGCCGCAGGCCAGTCCGTCGGCGGAGAGCTGGACGTAGCCGCCGGCCCGCAGGTGGGCGCCGATGTGGGTCTTGTACGGGGACTTGTCGGCGCTGAACCGCACGTCGCGGTTGGGGCGGAAGATCTTCCCCGGCCCGAACTCGGGTTCCAGTTCGGCGAGCAGCAGCTCCATGGGCTCCCGCACCGCGTGCTCGTACCGGTCCTTGTGGGACTGCCAGAAGGTCTTGGAGTTGTCGGCTTCGAGGTGCTCGTAGAAGTCGAGCGCCTCGGCCGGCCAGCCGTCGAAGGTCACCCCCTCAGTATGTGGTCCGGTGCACACGGCGCTCCCGTCGCCAGCACCCCTACCGCTGGGTAGCATGCGGGCATGAGCAGCGCAGAGACCGCCACCCCCGCCGCGCCGGACGCCCGCGCCGAGCGCCGCGCCAAGCGCATCGCCAAGAACCTGACCGCCTTCGCCGCGCAGCACGGCGGCAGCGCCGACGGCGTCGTCGAGTACGTCGGCGCGGTCGCCACCCGGATCGTGGTGGTCGGCGCCGACGGCGCCTGGGGCGACCAGGTCGCGCCCAGCTACGCGGTGGGCCGCCGCGCCGCCGAGCTCGCCGGGATCACCCTGCACGACTCCTTCGAGGGCGAGCTGGGTCTGAAGGTGAAGACCGGCGCCTACGAGTGGAAGCGGATGGCCGGCATCCAGCTCGGCGGCTGACCCGCCGCCCGCCCGTGGAGACGCCGAAGGGCCCCGGTCGTGGGCGACCGGGGCCCTTCGCGGTGTCCGGGAGCCGTCAGACGGCCGCGGCCTCGGGGGTGCGGGCGGCGGGGGCGCCGGCGGTGACGGGGGCGGCGTCGCGGGTGCGCAGGGCGAGCGGGATGCGCAGGGCGGCGATCCAGATCAGGGTGGCGCCGAGCATGTGCAGGCCGACGAGGAGCTCGGGGACGTCGGTGAAGTACTGGACGAAGCCGATCACGCCCTGGAGCAGCAGGCCGGCGAGGAGTTCGCGGGCCCGGGCCTTGGCGGCCGGCGGGGCCTTGACGGCGGCGAACACGAAGATCACCGCGATCGACAGGCCGATCGAGACGAAGGCCAGGTCGGCGTGGGCCTGCGCGAGGCGGTCGTAGTCCAGCGGGATGCGCGGGACCATCTTGTTGTCCTTGGGCGTGCCCGGGTGGTGGCCGGCGCCGGTGACCAGGGTGCCGGCGGCCACCAGCAGGCCGATCACGCCGACCAGGACGTAGCCGAGGCGCTTGATGGGCTCGGCGACCAGCGGGCGGGCCGGGCCGTCGCCCTCCTTGCTGCGCTCCCACATCAGGGTGGCGACCCAGACCAGGGCCATCGCGGCGATCAGGTGCAGCGCCACGGTGTAGGGGTTGAGGCCGGTCAGCACGGTGATGCCGCCGAGCACGGCGTTGCTCATCACCAGCCAGAACTGCGCCCAGCCGAGCCTGGTCAGACCGTGCCGCCAGGGGCGGTGGCAGCGGGCGGCGAGGATCGCCCAGCCGACGGCGGCGCTCAGCACGTAGGTGAGCATCCGGTTGGCGAACTCGACGACGCCGTGGAAGCCCATCTCGGCGGTCGGGGTGAGGCTCTCGTCGGTGCAGCGCGGCCAGGTGGTGCAGCCGAGGCCGGAGGCGGTGAGCCGGACGGCGCCGCCGGTGACGACGATCACCACGCTCATCACCAGCGCGGCGAACGCGGCGCGCTTGACCGTGGCGGCGGAGGGCTGCCAGCGCTCGGCGAGCAGGGAGAAGGGGGTGGTGTTAGGCACGGCGTCCATGGTATGCGGCCTTACAGCCGATCTTGGGGCGGGGCGGTGGGCGGGGCGGTCGGGCCCGCGGCGGCCGAACGGCGGAGTCTTCCCGTGTCGACATAGCGGTAAACCCGCCAGTCGTAAAGGGGTGGCAAAAAGGACTGTTCGGGCAAGCCGGTCATTGGTCTTGACCAATCACCCATTTGGCCGAAAGAGTGCGGGTTGGTCCATACCTTTTTCAGGTGGACCCCTCCCACCCCCCGCACGTAAGCGGAGAACCTGCACATGCGCATATCCGTACCCGCCGCAGCGCTCGCGCTCGGTGGATCTCTCGTTCTGGCCGGGCTGGTAGCCCCGGCCGCCCAGGCCGCCGACCCGAACCAGTGCCTGAGCCTCGGGGTCGCCAATCTCTACGGCGAGTTCGTCGAGACCGACGACACCCACACGCCGGACGCCGAGGGTGCGGTGGCGGTCGGCGGCAACGCCGACTTCACTGGCGGCTTCTCGGTCGGACAGGAACTGACCGCCGACCAGGTCAAGGCGCTGCCGGGCGGCAACGCCCTGGTCGTCGCCGGCAAGCTGACCGGTGGCAACACCCAGGTCATGAAGGGTAACGGCATCTACGGCTCGGCCGCGCCCGGTGCCGTGATCCAGGCCCATCAGGGCAGCACCGGCCAGGGTGCCTCGCCGATCGACTTCGCCGCCGAGTTCGCCAGGGCGCGCGCCGTCGCGACCACGCTGGCGGGGCTGCCGCAGACCGCCGGGGCCACCGTCGAGGCCAAGGGCAAGGAGCTCTACCTCACCAGCGGTGACGCGAAGTTCAACAGCTTCACCGTCCCCGCGGCCACCCTGCAGGGCGCCACCGACATCTTCGTGAAGGTGCCGGCCGGCGCGGTCACCGTGGTCACCGTGACCGGTGCCTCGTACGACCAGGCCGCTGCGAAGACCACCGGCTTCCACCTGTGGGACGAGGGCAGGAAGGGCTACGTCCTCGACGACAAGGCGCAGAGCGCGCACGGCGGCGCCGTCCGCTCCAAGCTGCTCTGGAACTTCCCGACCGCCACCAAGGTGGTCAAGAGCAGCCTGGCCGCCTGGTCCGGCACCGTGCTGGCGCCGAACGCGGCGTTCGACCTCGGCTCGGCCGCGCCGGTGAACGGCTCGGTCATCGTCAAGTCGCTGACCGGCAAGGGCGGTGCGGAGACGCACCACTACCCGTTCACCGGCTGCCTGCCGGGCGTCGTGCCGCCCACCACGCCACCGACCACGCCGGCCACCACGCCGCCGGTGGTGGTGCCGACCGGTACGCCGTCCGCCACCACCACGCCGTCGACGCCGGCCACCCCGGGCACCACCGGGACCCCGAGCACCCCGCCGGCCACCCCGGGCACCACCGCTCCGTCGGTGACGCCGTCCGCCTCGGGCAGCCCGTCCGCCCCGGGCACGGCCGCGCCGTCCGCGAGCGCCTCGGCGAGCCCGTCGGCCTCCGCCTCCGGTGCGGCGGTCGTGCCGTCCGCCTCGGCGAGCCCGTCGGCCCAGGCCAACGCCGGGGGCGACCTCGCCCACACCGGCTCCGGCCCGGTCGTGCCGCTGGCGATCGGCGGCGCGGTGGTCATCGCCGCCGGTGGCGCGCTGGTCCTGGTCGCGCGTCGGCGCAAGGCGGCCGGCCAGGTCTGAGTCCGCCCCGGGAAAGTGTCGGATCGTCAGTGATCCGCATTGCCCGATCAGGCACCCCCGGTGATCGCGAACGATCACCGGGGGTCGCGCTTTTCGGCCACTGTGACGGAGTTCATTCCGTGTTGGCCGAAGTGGCGTCCTCCGAGGCAGCGGGTGTGATGGGGTACCGATGCACATGCGCAGGCGGACGGACAGAGGAATTCCGGCCGCGCAGCGGGGTGTGGAGAGGTGCGGGAGTGCCGGTAGAGTCCCCCGGACAGTCGTAGCGGGCCACCGCTGTTCCACTCAACACGCCTGCTGCACAAGACCATTCGGAGGGGACAACGAGATGGCGCGACAGCGGCGGCAGACAGTGATCGGAACCGGCGCGGCGGTGGCGGGCACGGCGGCGGCCGCCGTCCTGCTGCCGGTGGTGCTGGCGACCAGCGCCTCGGCCCATGTGCCGACCTGGCGGGTGACGTGCGACAGCATCGTGGTCGACCTGACCAACTACAGTGCCGAGGCGGGGATCAAGAACGCCGTCAGCCTGACCCTGGACGGCGTGAAGCTGCTGGACCAGAAGGAGTTCGGCAAGGAGTTCCACCAGACCTTCCCGGTGGCGGCGCACAACGCGCCGGTCGACGCCACGCTCGTGGTAACCACCACCGAGGACCCCAAGAACAGCGACTGGAACAAGACCGAGACCAAGACGATCCCGGTCTGCGCCACACCGACGCCCAGCCCCACCCCGACGGTGACGCCGACCCCCACCCCGACGGTGACGCCGACGCCCACCCCGACCCCCACGGTGACGCCGACCCCGACGCCGACGCCCACCCCGACGCCGACCCCCACGCCCACCCGGACGGCCACCCCGACCCCGACGCCCACCCCCACCCCCACGCCGACGCGCACGGTGACGCCCACCCCCACCCCCAGCCGCACGGCGACCCCGGCCCCGGTCGTCACGCCGACCCCGGCCGCCCCGGCGCTCGCGCAGACCGGTAGCAGCGACGCCACCCCGGTCATCGCGGCCGTCGGCGGCGGCGTGGTGCTCCTCGGCGGCGCCCTCCTCCTGCTCGCCCGCCGCCGCCGCAGCGCCGACACCGAGAGCTGACGCACGTACGACGGGCAACGGCAAGGGCTCGCCGCTCACTTGAGCGGCGAGCCCTTGCCGTTCACCGTGCGGCGGGCCGTGGAGTTGAGTACGGGTACTCATTCACACCGGCAGGGCGAGCCCGACAGACTGTGCGGCATCACGATCTCAAGACGACGCACAGGGGGGAACCGTGCCGAATCCCGATCTTGCTTCGGAGTTCAAGGTCAATCCAGCGGTGCTGGCGAGCTGCGGACAGAGCGCCCAGTACATGGCGAGCCAGGTGCCGGGGGAGACGGCGAAGATCATCGCGCCGAGCAGTCAGGCGGCCGCCACCCTGCAGGGCTGGCTCACGGCACCTGCGATACAGAACTGCGGCACGAACTGGAAGACACTGCTGGACAAGCTCGCCGGGACCATGGCGGACACCGGCTCCAGGCTCGTCCAGACGGCGGCCCACTACCGGCAGGGCGAGCAGAGCGTGTACGCCCACCTCCGCGGCGCGGCGGGCCCCGCCCAGGCGGGCCCGGCGCCGGCACCGGAGACCGACCCGTTCGGTACGGTCCTGGCCGGCGGGAACCCCTCCGCCGCCGCGGGCCGTGCCGCCGCAGAGCGGAAGGCCCAGTAGCCGGTGGATGTCACGAGCCTCTACAACGCCAACATCAACAACATCACCATCGCGAAGAACGCCTTCGATGCTCTGGCCACGGCCTTCGGGCAGCACATGGAAGCCTGGAAGCACGAGGTCACCGACCGGCTGAGCGCCTCGCACTGGACCGGTCCCACCTCCACCGTGGCCCAGGGGCGCGTCGCGGATCTGGGGAGCGAACTGCAGGCCGCCCGGCAGGAGCTGTCGTTCGTCAGCAAGGCGCTGGCCAGTGCCGCCGAACAGTTCGCGCTCGCCCAGTCCCACTTGATCAGCGCCCTGGACGACGCAGGAACGCGAAGCTCGACGTCGCCCCGGACGGGCGGATCACGTGGGACAACGAGCCGTCCTCCCCGAACTTCGCCGGCGCCGGCGCCGAGACGGCCGCAGTCGCCATCAGCGGCCGCATCACCGCCGCACTCAACGAGGCGGCCCATGCCGACCGGGAGATCAGTACGAGGCTGAATCGCCTGGCGTCCAACGCGGGCAACGGCACCGGACTGAACGCCGCCACCGTGGCGCAGGACCAGGCCGCCGAGACCGCCCGCGACAACATCCCCGCCACGGGCACCGACCCGAACAGTGTCAAGCAGTGGTGGAACGGGCTCACCGAAGCCCAGCAGCAGAAGTTCATCGAGGCCCACCCCGACCGGATCGGCAATCTCGACGGCATCCCGTCGGTCGCCCGTGACCGGGCCAACCGCATCACCCTCCAGCAGGCCAAGCAGGACCTCCAGTCGCAGCTCGATCACCTGGGTCCCGAGCCGCCCGCGAAGGTGGCCGACGCGAGCGGCGCCGTGTCGAACCCGGCCCACGACGAGTGGGAGAGGAGGAGGGCCCTCCTGCAGGAACAGCTCACGGGTGTGAACGCCATCGACAAGCGGCTGACGACCAAGGTCGATGACACGCACCCGCCCACCTTCCTGCTGGGCTTCGATACCCAGGGCAACGGTCACGCCATCGTGGCGGTCAACAATCCCGACACGGCTGACAACGTCTCGACGTATGTCCCCGGCACCGGGGCGCGACTCGGCGGCATCGAGGGCGACATCGTCCGGTCGGACCGGATGGTGGCCTCGGCGAACGCCGCTCAAAGGGGACAGAATCCGAAAACCACGTCGTCCATCACCTGGATCGGCTACGACGCACCGCAGTCGATCGTCCCCCAGGCGACGAAGGACACCTACGCCAAGAATGCGGCGAACAGTCTGCACAGCTTCGAGACGGGCCTTCGCGCCACGCATGAGGGAGCGCCTTCGAACAACACGATCCTCGGCCACAGCTACGGGACGACGACCGTCGGCTACGCCATGCGCGACAAGGGCCTGCCGGTCGACAACGTCGTCCTGATCGCCAGCCCCGGGGCCGGCGTCGAGCATGCGCGCGATCTCGGCGTCGATCCGTCTCGCGTCTTCGTCGCGAAGGGCGACATCGACAAGATCGACATGGCGCCCGCTCTGTCCGCCGACAAGCTGGCGAGCAACGGCGGTAACAACCTCGGCTCCTGGTACGGCTTCGTCCAGAGCCCCGACCACCATCTGATCCACGGGCGTGATCCCATGCTTCCCGGCTTTGGCGCGCAGACCATTCCGACCAGTCCCGGAACGGGCCACTCCGATTACTGGAACCCCAATTCACGCTCCCTCAAGGCCATGGGAGAGATCATCGCTGGAAGGAAATGATGAGAATCACCGGGCGCGCATCCGAAACCCCCTCACGGTTCGGCCGGGCAGCCCTCGCCGCAGTGGTGGCTACGTCCATGCTGGCTCTGAGCGCCTGCGGCGTGGAGACCGTCTCGGAGCGCCGGAAGGCCACGATCACGCTGGACCAGGCAAAGGCGCAGGTCGACGGCTATCTCGCGGAGATCGTGGCGAAGCTGCCGGTGGAGCCCCTGGCGAGCCGGTCGGGTGATTTCGTCGACTCCTACTGCGACTCCAACGACGTGGGCCCGCAGGGCAGGAAGCAGACCTCGCGCGGATACGGCTTCGGGGACGTCCCCCTGGACCGCAGGGCAGAGTCCGCTGCTTCGTTCCGCACCCTTCTGATGGCGAAGGGATTCGAGACAGTCCAGGAGGCCACGGCCGACTGGGTGAAACTGAGGAATCCCGAGAACGAGTTCGTGGCGGTCCTCAGCGGAGCGTCGGACGACAGCAGCGATCTCTCGTTGGAGGTCAGCACGCCCTGTCTCTGGCCGAAGGGGACCCCCTCACCCTGAGCCGGCCTGCACGAAGGCCCTCGCCTGGCGGGGCGAGGGCCTTCGAAGCAGTGTCCGGCCGAGGGTCACTCCCAGCGGAAGAAGCGGGCGGCGGCGGTGAGGGCGGCCACGGCCCAGGCGGCGAGGACGGCGAGGTCGGTCCAGGGGGTGGCGGCGCCGGTCTGCAGGACGGCGCGCAGGCCGTCGGAGAGGGCGGCGATGGGGAGGAGTTCCAGGACGGACTGGACGGTGGCGGGGAACTTCGAGAGCGGGACGATCACCCCGCCGGCCAGCAGCAGCAGGACGAAGACCAGGTTGGCGGCGGCCAGGGTGGCCTCGGCGCGCAGGGTGCCGGCCATCAGCAGGCCGAGGCCGGAGAAGGCGGCGGTGCCGAGCACCAGGAGGGCGAGGACGCTGAGCGGGTTGCCCTGCGGGGACCAGCCGAGGGCCAGCGCGATCACCGACAGCAGCGCCACCTGGAGCGCCTCGGTGACCAGCACGCAGCCGGTCTTCGCGGTGAGCAGCGCCCAGCGGGGGAGCGGGCTGGCGCCGAGGCGCTTCAGCACGCCGTAGCGCCGCTCGAAGCCGGTGGCGATGGCCTGGCCGGTGAACGCGGTGGACATCACCGCGAGCGCGAGCAGCCCCGGGGCGAGGAAGTCCACCCGCTCGCCGGGCCCCTCGACGGCGACGACGTCCACGGCGGAGAAGAGCACCAGCAGCACCGTCGGGATGACCACGGTGAGCAGCAGCTGCTCGCCGTTGCGCAGCAGCATCCGGGTCTCGAACGCGGTCTGCGCGAGCAGCATCCGGCCGACCGGCGCGGCGCCGGGCCTCGGCGCGTGGTCGGCGGGGTCGGCGTGGTCGGTGGTGGTCATGAACGCAGGTCCCGTCCGGTCAGGTCGAGGAAGACGTCTTCGAGGCTGCGGCGCTGCACCGCGAGCCGTTCGGGCAGCACGCCGCCGGCCGCGCACCAGGCGGTGACGGTGGCCAGCAGCTGCGGGTCGACCGGCGCCTCGACGCGGTAGCTGCCGGGGGAGGTCTCGGCGGCGGTGGCGCCCTCGGGCAGCTCCTTGAGCAGGGTGGCGAGGTCCAGCCCGGGCGGCGCGTCGAAGCGCACGGTGGACTCCGCGCCGCCGCGGCAGAGCTCGTCCGGGGTGCCCTCGGCGATCACCCGGCCGCGGTCGACGATCGCGACCCGGTCGGCGAGCTGCTCGGCCTCCTCCATGTGGTGGGTGGTGACCACCACGGTGACGCCGTCCCGGCGCAGGTCGCGCACCAGCTCCCAGGTGGCGCGGCGGGCCTGCGGGTCCAGGCCCGCGGTGGGCTCGTCCAGGAAGACCAGCTCGGGGCGGCCGACCACGGCCATCGCCAGGGCGAGCCGCTGCTGCTGGCCGCCGGAGAGCCGGCGGTAGGCGGTGCGCCCGCAGGAGCCGAGGCCGAGCCGCTCGACCAGCGCGTCGACGTCCAGCGGGTGGGCGTGCAGCCGGGCGGTGTGCCGGAGCATCTCGACGGCGCGGGCCCCCGGGTAGACGCCGCCGGACTGCAGCATCACGCCGATCCGGGGGCGCAGCTCGGCGCCCCGGGCGACCGGGTCCAGGCCGAGCACCCGCACGGTGCCGGCGTCCGGCCGGCGGTAGCCCTCGCAGGTCTCGATGGTGGTGGTCTTGCCGGCGCCGTTGGGACCGAGGACGGCGGTGACCGTGCCGCGCGCGATGCTGAGGTCGAGACCGTCCACCGCGGCCTTCTCGCCGTAGCGCTTGACCAGCCCGGTGATCTGGACCGCGGGTTCGGATTGCATACGGGTGAGTCTAAGAGCCCCCAACAGGCCGTTCGTCCACTGGGCTTGATCACTTCATCCGTTGGTCAGGTAAGGCTTGCCTGCGTGACAGATGCCACGGGTGAGGCCTGGGTCACGGCTTGTCCTGCCGGAAGTAATTACGCAACACTGGTGTTGTGAAAAACATGCGCGAGCACCCCACGCAGCAGGAGGCCGAGTCGGCCCCCGGCTGCGCCGTGCCCGCGACGGCGGCCGAGGTGCTGCTGGACGGCCACCGGGCCACCCGGGACCGGGTCGCCCGCTCCATCCTGGACCACGGCCCGTCGTCCGCCGCCGACCTGGCGAGCAGGCTCGGGCTCACGGCCGCGGCCGTCCGCCGTCACCTGGACGGCCTCACCGCCGCCGGTCTGGTCGAGTCCCGCGAGCAGCGGGTCTACGGCAGCCGCGGCCGGGGCCGCCCGGCCAAGGTCTTCGCCCTCACCGACGCCGGCCGGGACGCCTTCTACCAGGAGTACGACCAGCTCGCCGCCGACGCCCTGCGCTGGATCTCCGACTCGGTCGGCGGCGGCAAGGCGGGCGAGGAGGCGGTCGCCGCCTTCGCCCGTGCCCGGTTCGGCCGGCAGGCCGAGAAGTACCTGGAGGCCCTGCGGACCGCCGGGGCGGCGGAACGCACCGAGGCGCTCGCCCAGGCACTCAGTGCCGACGGGTACGCTGCCACGGTGCGGCGGGTCCCGTCGGCCGCGGCGAAGGCCCCGGCGGGCGCCCAGCTCTGCCAGCACCACTGCCCGGTCGCGCACATCGCCGAGCAGTTCCCGCAGCTGTGCGAGGCGGAGACCGAGGTCTTCTCCCAGCTGCTGGGCACCCATGTGCAACGGCTGGCCACCATCGCCCACGGCGACGGGGTCTGCACGACCTATGTGCCGGCACCCGGTGCCGCATCGTCGCCCGCCCTGCGCACCGCCGCGGGCCGGGACACCGGTGCCGCGCCGACTGCCGGTACGTCCACCGATGACTCAGCGTCCGCGCGTTAGGAAGCCCGCATGACTGACACCGTTTCGCACCCCGAGCTCGAAGGCCTCGGCACTTACGAGTACGGCTGGGCCGACCCGGACGTGGCCGGCGCCGCCGCCAAGCGCGGACTGAACGAGGACGTCGTCCGCGACATCTCGGCCAAGAAGAACGAGTCCGAGTGGATGCTGAACCTGCGTCTCAAGGGCCTCAAGCTGTTCGGTAAGAAGCCCATGCCGACCTGGGGCTCCGACCTGTCCGGCATCGACTTCGACAACATCAAGTACTTCGTCCGCTCCACCGAGAAGCAGGCCGAGTCCTGGGAGGACCTGCCGGCGGACATCAAGGCGACGTACGACAAGCTCGGCATCCCGGAGGCGGAGAAGCAGCGCCTGGTCGCCGGTGTCGCCGCCCAGTACGAGTCCGAGGTCGTCTACCACCAGATCCGCGAGGACCTGGAGGAGCAGGGCGTCATCTTCCTGGACACCGACACCGCGCTGCGCGAGCACCCGGAGCTGTTCAAGGAGTACTTCGGCACGGTCATCCCGGCCGGCGACAACAAGTTCGCCGCGCTGAACACGGCCGTGTGGTCCGGAGGCTCCTTCATCTACGTGCCCAAGGGCGTCCACGTCGACATCCCGCTGCAGGCCTACTTCCGGATCAACACCGAGAACATGGGCCAGTTCGAGCGGACGCTGATCATCGTCGACGAGGACGCCTACGTCCACTACGTCGAGGGCTGCACCGCGCCGATCTACTCCTCCGACTCGCTGCACTCGGCGGTCGTGGAGATCATCGTCAAGAAGGGCGGCCGCTGCCGCTACACGACCATCCAGAACTGGTCGAACAACGTCTACAACCTGGTCACCAAGCGCGCCGTGGCGTACGAGGGCGCGACCATGGAGTGGATCGACGGCAACATCGGCTCCAAGGTCACCATGAAGTACCCGGCCGTCTACCTGATGGGCGAGCACGCCAAGGGCGAGACCCTGTCCATCGCCTTCGCCGGCGAGGGCCAGCACCAGGACGCCGGCGCCAAGATGGTCCACATGGCGCCGAACACCTCCTCCAACATCGTCTCCAAGTCGGTGGCCCGGGGCGGCGGCCGCACCTCGTACCGCGGTCTGATCGAGATCGGCGAGGGCTCCAAGGGCGCCAAGTCCAACGTCCTGTGCGACGCGCTGCTGGTCGACACCATCTCGCGCTCGGACACCTACCCGTACGTGGACGTCCGCGAGGACGACGTGTCGATGGGCCACGAGGCGACCGTCTCCAAGGTCAGCGAGGACCAGCTCTTCTACCTGATGAGCCGCGGCATGACCGAGTTCGAGGCCATGGCGATGATCGTCCGCGGTTTCGTCGAGCCCATCGCGCGCGAGCTGCCGATGGAGTACGCGCTGGAGCTGAACCGGCTGATCGAGCTGCAGATGGAGGGGTCCGTCGGCTGACCCGCCGACCGCCCCGCCGTCCATCGACACGTTTTTGAGGAAGAGAGCACAACGAACAGCCATGGCTGACACGCCTTTGAACGCCGCTGCGAACACTGCCGGCTCCACCACCGCCGGTTCGATCGAGGTCGGCACCGCCGGCGCCGGCGCCCAGCTGGCCGGCCCCGGCACCGGCCGGGACAGCGTCCGGCAGCCGATCGACGCCCGCGTCGCCGTCGCGCCGTCCTTCGACGTCGCGGACTTCCCGGTGCCCACCGGCCGCGAGGAGGACTGGCGGTTCACCCCGCTGCACCGCCTCGGCGGCCTGCACGACGGCACCGCCGTCGAGGCCGAGAAGGGCGAGGACAAGGTCGAGCTGAGCCTGCCCGAGGGCGTCACCGCCGAGACCGTCGGCCGTGACGACGCCCGCCTCGGCAAGGCCGGCAAGCCGGTCGACCGGGTCGCCGCGCAGGCGTTCAGCGCCTTCGAGCAGGCGCTCGTGGTCACCGTCCCCAAGGAGACGGCGCTCACCGAGCCGGTGCGGATCGACGTGCACGGCGAGGGCGGCACCCGCTTCGCGCACGTGGTCCTCGACGTCAAGCCGTTCGCCGAGGCCGTCGTGGTGCTGAACCACACCGGCACCGGCACCCGGGCCGCCAACGTCGAGCTGCTGCTCGGCGACGGCGCCAAGCTCACCTTCGTCTCGGTCCAGGACTGGGACCGCGACGCCGTGCACGCCGCCCAGCAGACCGCGCTGATCGGCCGCGACGCCTCGCTGAAGTCCGTCGTCGTCACCTTCGGCGGCGACGTGGTGCGCCTGCACCCGCGGGTCACCTACGCCGCGCCCGGCGGCGAGGCCGAGCTGTTCGGCCTCTACTTCGCCGACGCCGGCCAGCACCTGGAGCACCGTCTGGTCATCGACCACGACACCCCCCACTGCCGCTCCAACGTCGTCTACAAGGGCGCGCTGCAGGGCCAGGACGCGCACGCCGTGTGGATCGGCGACGTGCTGATCCGCGCCGCCGCCGAGGGCACCGACACCTACGAGCACAACCGCAACCTGGTGCTCACCGACGGTGCCCGGGTCGACTCGGTGCCGAACCTGGAGATCGAGACCGGCGAGATCGTCGGCGCCGGCCACGCCTCCGCCACCGGCCGCTTCGACGACGAGCAGCTCTTCTACCTGCAGGCCCGCGGCATCCCGGCCGACGAGGCCCGCCGCCTGGTGGTGCGCGGCTTCTTCGCCGAGCTGGTCCAGCAGATCGGCGTCGCCGAGATCCAGGACCACCTCATGGAGAAGATCGAGGCCGAGCTGGAAGCGGCGGTCTGACCCCGATGAGCTTCCTTCGCGCCTGCGCGCTGAGCGACCTGGCTGAGGACGTGCCCAAGCGCGTCGACCTCAACGGCGTGCCGGTGGCCGTCGTCCGCACCGACGAGGGGGTGTTCGCGATCAACGACGTCTGCTCGCACGCGAACGTCGCGCTCTCCGAGGGCGAGGTCGAGGACTGCATGATCGAGTGCTGGCTGCACGGCTCCAGCTTCGACCTGCGCACCGGCAAGCCCTCCGGCCTGCCCGCCACCAAGCCGGTCGCTGTCTACCCCGTAAAGATCGAAGGGGACGATGTGCTCGTCTCCGTCAACCAGGAGTCCTGAGTACACATGGCTACCCTTGAAATCCGCGACCTGCACGTCTCCGTCGAGGCGGAGAACGGCCCCCGGGAGATCCTGAAGGGCGTCGACCTGACCGTGAAGCAGGGCGAGACCCACGCCATCATGGGTCCCAACGGCTCCGGCAAGTCCACCCTGGCCTACTCGCTGGCCGGCCACCCCAAGTACACCGTCACCGGCGGCTCCGTCCTGCTGGACGGCGAGGACGTCCTGGAGATGTCCGTCGACGAGCGCGCCCGGGCCGGCGTCTTCCTGGCCATGCAGTACCCGGTCGAGGTCCCCGGCGTCTCGGTCTCCAACTTCCTGCGCACCGCCGCCACCGCCGTCCGCGGCGAGGCCCCCAAGCTGCGCACCTGGGTGAAGGAGGTCAAGGAGGCGATGGCCGCCCTCCAGATGGACCCGGCCTTCGCCGAGCGCAACGTCAACGAGGGCTTCTCCGGCGGCGAGAAGAAGCGCCACGAGATCCTCCAGCTGGAGCTGCTCAAGCCGAGGATCGCGATCCTCGACGAGACCGACTCCGGCCTGGACGTCGACGCGCTGCGGATCGTCTCCGAGGGCATCAACCGCGTGCGTTCGACCGGGGAGGTGGGCACCCTGCTGGTCACCCACTACACCCGCATCCTGCGCTACATCAAGCCCGACCACGTCCACGTCTTCGCGGGCGGCCGCATCGTCGAGTCCGGCGGTGCCGAGCTGGCCGACAAGCTGGAGGAGGAGGGCTACGAGGCCTACGTGAAGGGTGGCGCGTCCGAGTGATCCATACGCACGAGTCGCACGGGCCGGCGGTCCTGCCGGGCCTGCTCGACACCGACGCGATCCGCAAGGACTTCCCGGTCCTGCAGCGCCTGCTGCACGACGACAAGCAGCTCGTCTACCTGGACAACGCGGCCACCTCGCAGAAGCCCCGCCAGGTGCTCGACGCGCTGAACGCCTACTACGAGCGGCACAACGCCAACGTCCACCGCGGCGTGCACGTGCTCGCCGAGGAGGCCACGGCGCTCTACGAGGGCGCCCGGGACAAGGTCGCGGCGTTCGTCAACGCGCCGAGCCGCGACGAGGTGATCTTCACCAAGAACGCCTCGGAGTCGCTCAACCTGGTCGCCAACATGCTCGGCTGGGCCGATGAGCCGTACCGGGTCGACAAGGACTCCGAGATCGTCATCACGGAGATGGAGCACCACTCCAACATCGTGCCGTGGCAGCTGCTGGCGCAGCGCACCGGCGCGAAGCTGAAGTGGTTCGGGCTGACCGACGAGGGTCGGCTCGACCTGTCGAACATCGACGAGCTGATCACCGAGAAGACCAAGGTGGTCTCCTTCACCCTGGTCTCCAACCTGCTCGGCACCGTCAACCCGGTCGAGGCGATCGTGCGCAAGGCGCAGGACGTCGGCGCCCTGGTCGTGATCGACGCCTCGCAGGCCGCGCCGCACATGGTGCTGGACGTGCAGGCCCTGGAGGCGGACTTCGTCGCCTTCACCGGGCACAAGATGCTGGCCCCGACCGGCATCGGCGTGCTCTGGGGCCGCCAGGAGCTGCTGGAGGACCTCCCGCCGTTCCTCGGCGGCGGCGAGATGATCGAGACCGTGACCATGGGCTCGTCCACCTACGCCCCGGCGCCGCACAAGTTCGAGGCCGGCACCCCCCCGATCGCCCAGGCGGTCGGTCTCGGCGCGGCCATCGACTACCTGTCCGGCATCGGCATGGAGCGGATCGCCGCCCATGAGCACGCCATCACCGCGTACGCGGTCGAGCGGCTGCTGGAGGTCCCGGACCTGCGGATCATCGGCCCGCGCACGGCCGTCGACCGCGGTGCGGCGATCTCGTTCACGCTGGGCGACATCCACCCGCACGACGTGGGCCAGGTGCTCGACGAGCAGGGCATCGCGGTGCGCGTCGGCCACCACTGCGCGCGGCCGGTCTGCCTGCGGTACGGAATTCCGGCGACCACCCGGGCGTCGTTCTACCTGTACTCGACGCCGGGCGAGGTCGACGCGTTGATCGACGGCCTGCACCACGTCCGGAATTTCTTCGGCTGACGGGACGGGGCAACGCGACCATGAAGCTCGACTCGATGTACCAGGACATCATCCTGGACCACTACCGCAACCCGCACGGCAAGGGGCTGCGCGACGGTGACGCCGAGGTGCACCACGTCAACCCGACGTGCGGCGACGAGATCACCCTGCGGGTGAAGCTCGACGGCGCCACCGTCACGGACGTCTCCTACGAGTCCCAGGGCTGTTCGATCAGTCAGGCCAGCGCCTCGGTGCTGAACGACCTGGTGGTCGGCAAGAGCGTGGGCGAGGCGCAGGCGGTCCAGGAGGCCTTCCTGGAGCTGATGCAGAGCAAGGGCCAGGCCGAGGGCGACGAGGAGGTGCTGGAGGACGCCGTCGCGTTCGCCGGCGTCTCCAAGTACCCGGCCCGGGTCAAGTGCGCCCTGCTGAGCTGGATGGCCTGGAAGGACGCCACCGCCAAGGCCCTCGCCGAGCACCCCGCCGTCACCGACTGAGGACACCACATGAGCGACGAAACCACCTCCCCCGCGGAGGAGACGGCCACCGGCCCGGTCGGCACCAGCGCCGGCACCGTCTCCGTCGAGGACCTGACCGAGGCCCTGATGGACGTCGTCGACCCCGAACTGGGCATCGACGTCGTCAACCTCGGCCTGATCTACGGCGTCCACATCGACGAGTCCGACGTGGCCACCATCGACATGACCCTCACCTCGGCGGCCTGCCCGCTGACCGACGTGATCGAGGACCAGGCGAAGACCGCCACCGACGGCCTCGTCCAGGACCTGCGGATCAACTGGGTCTGGATGCCGCCGTGGGGCCCGGACAAGATCACCGACGACGGCCGCGAGCAGCTGCGGGCCCTCGGCTTCAACGTCTGAGGCCTGGCTGACGCCTGCCGCTTCCGCATGGCCCCTTCCCCTTTTCCGGGGAAGGGGCCATGCGCGTTTCAGCCCTCCACGGCCTTCGCGACCAGCTCGCCGATCCGGTCGACGGCGGTGGAGGGGCCGGGGAAGAACCGGTTCCTGGTCAGCGCGAAGGCGACTCCGGTCGCGGTGTCGGCGTACGCCGCGCTGCCTCCCATGCCGGGCATGCCGAAGGTGCTCAGGGTCTGCTGCGGGTCGGCCCCGGGCCGGCCGAGGTTCCAGCCCAGCGCGCGCGGCACCGGGAAGCCGACCAACTGGTCGACGTCGGCCGTGGCCAGAGCCGTGACCTCGCGCAGCCGCTCGTCCGGGAGCAGCCGGACCCCGTCCACCTCGCCGAGCAGCGCGGCGTACATCCTGGCCACCGCGCGGGCGGACATCGTGCCGCCCGAGGGGATGTCCGAGGTGAGCACCAGGGGGTCGTTGCCGTACGCGGCGCTCGGGGTCACGGCGGGCGGCGTGGCCCTGAACAGCGGCAGGTCGGCGGGCATCGCCGCCATCATCTCGGCGGAACCGGGCGCGTCCTCAAGCCGCGCGAGCCGCCCGAGCTCGCTCTCCGGGACGCCGAGGAACAGCTCGTCGGCGATGCCCAGCGGCTGGGCCACCTCCTCCCGGAGCACCTGCGAGACCGGCCTGCCGGTGGCCCGGCGCACGATCTCGCCCAGCACGAAGCCCCAGGTCACCGCGTGGTAGCCGGTCCTGGTCCCGGGCTCCCACCAGGGCTCGGAAGCGGCGATCAGCGCACACATCCCGTCCCAGTCGGCGAGCTCCCGCACCGTGAGCCCGGCCGGCACCGCCGGGACGCCGAGCGAGTGCGTGAGCGCGTGCCGCACGGTTGCCCCGCCCTTGCCGTGCGCCCCGAACTCGGGCCACAGCTCCACGATCCGCTGGTCGTACCCGATCACCCCGCGCTCCGCCAGCACGTGCACCACCGTCGCGGTCACGCCCTTCCCCGTGGAGGCGCTGTAGAACGGCGTGTCCGGCCGGACCGCCCGCCCGCTCACCGGATCGGCCACCCCCGCCGCGACGTCCACCACCAGCTCCCCGTGCCGGTACACCGCGACCTGGATCCCCAGCTCCTCGCCCGACTCCACCATCGCGTCGACGACCCGCTGCACGAGCTCCTGCATCCCGCTCTCCTCCTCGGCTGCGGCGCTCCGGTGCGCACCGCTCACCCTTGGGTCGCCACCGGCGGAGCGATCTCGACATGCGGTGCTCTCGGCCCCAGCAAGGCCGCACGTGCGCGGGCGACACCTCTCGCCGTTGCCCCGGAAACGCCGCCCCCGACCGCCTTGGGCTGCCCGCCGAGGCCCGCGCAGGGACGGCAGATCCCCGGCCGGGGCACCGGATCGTGGCACCTGGCGCACTCGGAGTAGCTGACCTTCCGGGTCCCTTCCACCTGCCGACAGGGCGGCAACTTGTGCTCCAGCCGGTAGCGGAGCACGGCCGCTGCCGAATGCATCGGAGCGGGCAGACCCGGCACCAGGGCGTGCGCGAGGTCGGCCGCAGTACAGCCGCGCGCCAACCACTGCTCCACCAGAGGCGCCAGTTCCCGCGCCTCGGCCTCGCCCAGACGCAACCGCGGCTCGCCCCGGATCGCGCGGAACAGGGTGTCCACCGCTTCCCGGTCGCCGTCGTCGGCCGGCCCCGGGGGGAGGGTGGGTTCTTGACCCCGGTCCTTTACCACAGGGCTGTCAGCACGGCCGGTTGGCGGCCCACCGGACGCCGGGAGGGTGACACCCGGGCGCACGAGCTGCGGGGTGTCGTAGACGTGCGCCTCACTGCGGAGCGTCCCGTCGGGCAGCCGGACCTTCTCGACCCGGTAGTACCCGGCGTCGGCGAGCTCCTTCAAGGCCTTGCGAACGGCCCCGCGCCCCTGCGGACTGGTGTCCGCCATGTGCCGCCCGTCCTCCCGCCACCCGTCGGGCCGGGAGAGCAGATCCGCGAGCAGACCGCGGGCGGTGTAGCTCAACTGCCGATTCTGCAACACGCAGTTGGGTAGAACGGTGAAGTTGCGCGTGTGCGCGCTACGATGGATGTGCATGGGAGGGTTTGCTCCTGTTGCCTGACCCCGGGGTGTTCCAGCACCGCCGGGGTCGCACTTTTCTCTTCGAGCACGGAACGTACCACGCCCTTTGACGCAGCGTGAGACGTTCGTGACTGTCTGATAGGGTCGAAGGCTTCCCGTGGCGGACTCTGCGCCGGGTGCCCGTGGACGAGGTGCTGGAACGGGTCGAAACCGCGCGGGGAACCCGGCCCGACCGGGCATCGGTGGTCCGCAAGCGCCGCTCCGTGGGCGCCCGCCCGCCCCGGCCACCCGCGTCCGCACCGAGCGAACCGCGGACTTCGCGACCAGCGACGGCAGGCTGATGACCCTGTTCGCCGCGGCGAAGATCCTCGGGCCGCACGCGCATCCGAGGACCCTCGCCTTGAGGGGGCCCGCACCTCGGCGGAGCGGACGGTGGAGGAACTCGTGACTACCTGACGGCGGTGAAGCCCCCGCGTGCGACGGCCTCGCGGAGGACCGTGGCGATCTCCTGCGGCAGGAGGTTGACCGCGTCAAGGGCGTCGGTGGTCAGCGGGATCTCCTCCAGGAGGTACTCGCCCCGTCCCTCCTGGCTGAACTCGGGACCGCTGCGGTCCTCGAAGCTCCACTTCTCGATGGTGGCGAGGTAGAAGTCCTGGCGCTCGCCGCCGCCCTCGATGGTGTGGAGCAGGCGGACGATCTCCGCTTCACCGGCGATCTCCTCCCGCACCTCGCGCAGCAGGGCGTCCTCGGGGCCGGTGTCGGTCGGCTCGACCTTGCCGCCGACGATCACCCAGTAGGGGTCGACGCCGGGGCGGATGCGTTTGATCAGCAGCATGGTGCCGTGAGGAGTGAGGAGGACGGCCCGGACTCGGTGCTGCATGTCGCCTTCTTCCTGGGTGGGGCGGGTTCCTTCTGCTCAACGGCCCGGCGGCGTCGGGGTTCCAGGTGTCGGCCGCAGAAATCAGCACCGAGAGGTGGAAGTCCCCTCCGGGCGGCACGTGGCCAGACCAGGGGCGGGCACCCGCCGGCGGGCGGGTGGGGGCGGATGGGTGGGGAACGGCGGTAGGACTGCTCGACGAAGCGGATGAGGCGTGGAAACGGCGCTGCCCGGGACTTCGGAGGGAGTCCCGGGCAGCGCCGTGGGTGGGCGGGTCAGGCCGGCCTGGGCTTGCGGGCGACGGCGATGGCCAGGGTGGCGCAGAGGAGGGCGGCGAGGAGGGTGAAGCCGCTGGTGGCGGGGAGGAGGCCGTAGGCCTGGACGAGGGCGCCGACGGCGACGATGGGGAGGGAGGAGCCGAGGTAGATGATGATCCAGAGGGAGGAGAGTTCGGAGCCCCTCCGTTCGGGGTTCATGGCGGCGACGGCGGCGGTGAACAGGGAGCGGAAGGCGATGCCCTGGCAGGCGCCGCCGAGGACGCTGCCGATGAAGAGGAGGGCGGGGGTGCCCGTGTACTGGGCGGTGACCACCAGGGCGAGGCCCGTCGCGAGGCCGGCCATGCCGAGGGCGATGACCAGGCGGTCGGCGGTGGGCGGGACGAGCAGCTGGGCGACGGCCGAGGAGCCGAGCAGCAGGGCCGCGACCACGGCGCCGATCAGCTTGGAGTCGGTGTGCAGCAGCTTCGCGGCGAAGGCCGGGGCCAGGCTGAGGTAGACGCCGAAGACCGCGTAGGAGATGAACCCGGCCGAGGCGGCGAGCAGGAACTCCCGGCGGCCGGTGCGCGGCAGCCGGGGGCGCTGGGGGCGCAGGTGGGCCGGGGTGGTGATGCGCGGCGGGGACGCCGGGGGGCGGTTGCGGCCGGGCATGCGGGGGTGGACGAGGGCGAGCGGCACGCAGAGTGCGAGCAGGGCGATGGAGTGCAGCAGGAACGGGCTGAGCAGGGGGTCGGCTCCGCCGGCCAGTAGGGCGCCGATCACCGGGCCGAGGGCGACGCCGCCCGCCGAGCAGGCCAGGGTGATCTTGGCGGCCCGGGCCGGGTGGTCCGGCATCAGGTCGCCGAGGGCGGCTCCGGCGGCGCCGGTCGACAGGCCCACCGCGATGCCCTGGACGGCGCGCCCGGCGGCGAGCTGCCAGAAGCTGCCGGAGGTCGCGAACACGACGTCGCCGACGGCGGACAGGGCCACGGCGGGCAGGATCAGGGCGCGTCGGCCCAGGTGGTCGGACCAGTGGCCGACCACGGCCAGCACCGGGACCAGGGCGAACACGTAGATCGCGAAGAGGATCGTGGTGTCCAGCGCGGTCAGGTGCAGCTGCTGCTGGAGCAGCGAGTAGATCGGCGTGGCCAGGTTGGCGCCGATCAGCATGAGGAGCAGGGCGGCGGCGACGAGGCCGACGCGTACGCCGCGCAGCGCGTTCCAGCGGCTGATCGCGGAGAGCTGGAGCTGGGCGCGTGGCGCGAGCTCCAGGGGAAGCAGGGCCTCCGACAGTCGGCGTCCGTCGAACTGCGCGGTGCGCAGGCCGGAGCCGGCGGGGGAGAGGTCCGCCATGGCAGGGATCTCCTGTGGCCGGGCACCACCCGGGTCGGCGGGGTGTGCCGGCACGCCCGTCCTGGCGGCGCTGTGGTGGTGGCCTCGGTGCGGGCTCCCTGGTGGAGCGGGTGAGCTTGAAGAGGGGGGCTACGTTGCCCGTCGGCGCGCGCGGGGTTGTGCGCGGTACCGACTTCGAAGGATAAGGGGTGGGCGCACGGTTGCGGCGCGCGCCCCTTGAGGCCGGGCGTCGGGGGTGCCCGGCCTATACGCTGAGGTGGTGGACCGGTGACGCGGAGGTGATCTCCGCGGGCCCCGGCCCCGCTGACCGCTCGGCGTAGGGAGAACGCGCAACGATGGCCGCACGACGTCGTAGGAACGCCGACACCCCGGCGGCGGGTGCGCCGGGCGAGGGCGCGGTGCTGCCCGCCGACCTGGAGCTGCAGGATCTGTACGGGGCGTTCGCCGCGCACGGGCTGGACGACGACGACCTGGACGACGCGGCCGTGCTGGTGCCGCCGGTCACCCTGCCGTCCGAGGCGGAGCTGGCCGAGCAGGCGAAGGCCGTCCCGATGATCGGCTGGGCGCTGAAGCTGGCCCGCTGGGCGGCCCCGCACCGCGCGGTGGACGAGCTCGGCGACCTCACCGGCCCGGACCGGGCCCCGGCCGCCCGGCTGCTGGGCCTGGCCCCCGAGCAGGGGGACGCGCCGCAGGAGGCGGTGGTCGAGGCGATGCGCGCCTGGTCGCTGGCCTGCGACCTCGACCTGGTCGAGATCGGCACCACGGCGGCCGGCGAGCACGTCGCGGTGCCCGGCCCGGACCTGGAGCAGGCCGAGGCGGGCGACCCGGAGACCGTCCTGGAACTGTGGCTGACCGCCGCCGGGATCGTCCGGGAGCTGGCGGTGGAGGCGGACTCCCAGGAGCTGGAGTCCGCCGAGGACACGGCGGAGGCGGACGAGGACGGCCTGAACGAGGTCGAGGACGCCCGCGACGAGGCCGCCGAACTGCTCGACGAGGCGCTCCAGGTGCTCTACGAGACCACGGCCTTCGCCGAGCCGGGCAACGAGACGGTGCCGCTGGGCGTGCTGGCCGCGCTGCTGGTCGTCCCGGAGGGCGAGGAGCCGAGCGACGAGCTGCTCGGTGACATCACCGATGTGATGGTCGCCCTGGACCCGATGCTCGCCGACCTCGCCGAGCTGGGCGTGCTGGAGTACCGGCCGATCGATCCGGAGCTCTTCGACGAGGAGGAGGGCGAGGACGAGCAGGCGGAGCCGGCGGAGCTGGACGAGGCGGAGTCCGCCCGGTTCGGGCTGGTCCGGCTGACCCCGCTGGGCCAGTACGGGATCCGGCAGTGGCTGCTGGAGGACGGGTACGACGCGCCGCTGGTCGGTGACCTGGCCCGGGGCGACGCGGCCGAGCTGCTCCGCGGGATCAGCGAGGCCACCAATGTGCTGCCCGAGGAGGAGCTGAAGGTCTGGGTGGCCGGCCGGGAGCCGGTGGCGGCGGCGCGCGAGCTGCTCGCGGCGGCGCGCGGCACCGACGCGTACGCCCCGATGCGGCGGCTGCTCTGCCACTCGGCGCTGAGCCTGCTCGGCGCGCCCGCCGAGCCGGCCGCCCGGGAGGTGCTGGACGACCCGGAGCTGGGCGGCGGCGTGCGGGCCTGGCTGGTGTCGCTCGGGGTGGCGGACGTGCCCGCGCCGGACCGGGCGATGGCCCTGTGGACGGTCGTGGACGCCTTCGCGGCCCAGCTGCTGGACACCGGGGGCGATCCGGACCAGCTGCGCGAGCTGGTGACCGAGCTGCCGGTGACGGACGAGCCGGTGGGCTACTTCGGCGAGCTGTGGCGGGTCGAGCACCCCTACACGGCGGACGTGCTGGAGGCGGTCGGCGAGCTGCATCCGGACCGGGCGGTGGCCAAGGAGGCCCGCAAGGCGGCGTTCAAGGCGCGCTCCCGGGGCTGAGAGCTCCCGGGTCCGAGCGTCCGGGTCCGAGCGTCAGGGGCCGGGGCCCGCGCCCGCGCCCGGGCCCGCCGTCAGTTCGGCAGGTCGAGCGAGCCGTCCTCGGTGAAGGCGAAGAACGGGTTGTGGGCCAGCTCCCAGAGGTGGCCGTCCGGGTCCTCGAAGTACCCGGAGTAACCGCCCCAGTCGGTGGCGGCCGGTGCCTTGACCACGACGGCGCCGGCCGCCACCGCCGTCTCCAGGGCGGTGTCCACCAGCGCCGGGGACTCCAGGTTCACGGCGAGGGTGACGCCGCGGAACGCCGGTTCGCCGGCGGACGGCACGCCCGCGTCGGCGGCCAGCTCGTCGTGCGGGAAGAGGCCGAGCACCGAGTCGGCGGTGCGGAACCAGACGATCGAGGGACTGGAGGCGGCGGAACGCCGCCAGCCGAGCGCCTCGTAGAAGCGGGCGCTGCGGTCGAGGTCGGCCACACCGAGGGTGACGATGCTGAGCCGGGCGGGGAAGGACGTGGTTGCTGTCATGCCCGCCAGCCTAGGGAGGGGGACCGACAGCGGCGCCCCGGACGGGGCCGTCCGGCGGGGCAGCCGATCGGCCCGGCGGGCAAAGGGCCTGATGACCCGGCAGTTCGGGGCACGTATCGTTGCCCGGGTGTCGACGGCGCGGTGCCGACGGCACGGCGGGACGGCGAGGACAGGGGGTGCGACGCGGGTGACGCGGGCGAGCGGAGGGGGCCGGGACGGCCGGTACGGGGACGGTGCGGGGACGGTGGACCCGTACGACCACCCGGGGGAACCCCTGGACGGGCGTCCGGACGGACCTGCGGCCGGCGACCTGGAGGAGTTCCTCGCCGTCCAGGAGGAGCTCGCCCGCCGCACCCTCGGTGCGGCCGGCTTCCCGGTGTACGGCGTCGTGTCCGTGCCGGACCTCGGCGCCGCGGCGCTGGTCGACTACGGCGCGGACGGCGGCACGCCCGGCTGGATCGAGGTCGGCTTCGGCGACTGGGCCTCGCCGCAGGGCCCCTACATCACCGTGCGCACCCACCGGCCCGGCGTCGAGCGGTGCGAGCCGCTGCCGGAGCTGGAGGACGTCGTCGAGGACGAGCGCGACCGGGTCTACGAGCAGCTCGGCGTCGACGAGGGCGACACCCCCGGCCGGGTCCGGGCGCTGCGCGAGTGGATCACCGTGGACGGCGTGGCCTGCGCGCTGGAGGTGCACGAGGACCGGCGCGGCCCGTGGTCCGGCGCGGCGCTGCCCGGCTGCTGCCCGATCGGCGGGGCCGAGCCGGTCTGGGCGGGCCGGTTCCGGGTGGACGGGCTGACCGTCACGGTCTGCGGGCGCGGCGTGCCGCCGGGCGGCGTCGAGCTGGCGCGGGTCCGCGACCACGAGCACTGGCTGAGCGGCCGCACCGCACTGCTGCGCGAGCTGGCCGTGCGCCGCGGCCGGCACCTGCCGGTGGAGCGGCGCGAGCTCGCCCCGGTCGCCGGGCTGGAGGCGCACCGGGCGGTGATCTCCCACGGCATCGCCGAGGCCGCCGCGCTGGAGGCGCGGCTGCGCTCCGGACGCCCGCCCCGCCCGCCCCGGGGCGCGCGCGCGGAGGCGGGCGCGCTGCGCTGGGAGGCGGCGGTGCGCCAGCAGATGCGGCTGGCCTCGGAGACCCGGGCGGAGGCGGCCGAGGCGGTGGCCGCGATGGTCGAACAGCTCGGCCGGCTCTCCCAGCTGACGCACTGGGTGGTGGGGACGCCGGAGGGCGACGCCGCGGTGGAGGAGTCGATCCGGTACACGGTGTTCGCCAGCGAGGTGGCGAGCGTGCCGGCGCAGCGCGCCTGGCAGCAGGTCAGGGCCGGGGAGCGCGGCGAGCACGGGATGGGCGAGCGGCTGTGGCTGGCGGCCTGGGAGCAGTGGCGGTCGGCGCGGACCGGCGGGCGCTGAGCCGACGGACCGTCGGTGGCCGAACAGCGGGTGACGGCGGGCCGACCCGCGGTGTGACCAGTGGTGACGGGGCAAAGGGTGGGTCATGGGTTCGCATAAGGTCGGCAAATGACCACTCCGGCGAGGCGTCCGCTTCACCGGCCGTTCACCGGGCGGGCCGAGTCTGCTGGGCGTCGACGACCACCTCGACACCTCGCACGGCCTCGCACCGGGAAGCTCCCCGGTCGGCGGCCCACCCCTCAGGAGTGACTGCCATGTCGCTGTCCCGCCGGGACTTCGTGAACCGTTCCACCATCGTCGGGGCCGGCGTTCTGATCGCCGGCAGCGCCGAGGCCCTGGCGAGCGCGCCGGGCGCGATCGCCGCCCCGGCCGGTGGCGAGGTGCCGGTCGCCGAGGCCGCCGCCGCCGAGCGCGTCGCGGTCGGCTACGGCCAGCTGGTCGCCGACCCGGAGGGCCTGCTCGCGCTGCCCAAGGGCTTCAAGTACAAGGTCCTGAACCGGGCCGGCGTCACCAAGCTGCGCACCGGTGAGTTCACCCCGAGCAACCACGACGGCACCTCGGCGTTCGAGGACGAGCGCGGCGGCAACCTGCTGGTCGTCAACCACGAGCTGGGCGGCGCCCGCGCCAACTGGCCGAACCCGGTCCCGCTGACCGAGGGCCACGTCTACGACCCGGGCGCGGCCGGCGGCTGCACCATCGTGCACGCCAAGGCCAACGGCAAGGTCGAGCAGTGGGTCGGCATCGCCGGCACCGCCACCAACTGCGCCGGCGGCGTCACCCCGTGGGGCACCTGGCTGTCCGGCGAGGAGACCGAGGACAAGGCCGGCAAGAACGGCTTCACCAAGGACCACGGCTACATCTTCGAGGTCGACCCGTTCGACGACGACTACAACCGCGACCCGCAGCCGGTCAAGGCGTTCGGCCGCTTCGCCCACGAGGCCGTCGTCGTCGACCCGAAGCGCGGCCACGTCTACCTGACCGAGGACGCGGGCAACCCCAACGGCCTGCTGTTCCGCTGGACCCCGCCGGCCGGCTTCAAGCACGGCCGCTACCAGCTGCGCAAGCTGGCCGCCGACGCCGGTGTGCTGGAGGCCTTCAAGGTCTTCGACGCCCAGGGCAAGTTCATCGACGACCTGTCCCGCGCCACCAAGGTCGGCACCACCTACGGCGTGGACTGGGTCAAGGTCGAGGACCGCGACGCCAGGACCGTCTCCATCCGCAAGCAGTTCAAGGACGGCGAGGTCACCCGCGCCCGCAAGCTGGAGGGCATGTGGTGGGGTGACGGCGGCTTCTACTTCGTCTCCAGCTTCGCCCGCTCCGAGAGCCCGGTGCAGCACGACGGCCAGGTCTGGTTCTACAACCCGGCCCGCCGCACCATCACCCTGAAGGTCCTGCTGGGCGTCAACACCGACGTCTGGGGCGACCACGACAACTTCGACGGCCCGGACAACATCACCGTCTCGCCCTACGGCGGCATCGTGATCGCCGAGGACGGCGAGGGCGTCTCGCACCTGTTCGGCGCCACCGAGGACGGCCTGACCTACGCCATCGCCCGCAACGAGCTGAACATCGGCACCGCCGAGAAGCCCGAGTTCAGCGAGTTCACCGGCGTCACCTTCTCGGACGACGGCAAGACCCTCTTCGCCAACATCCAGACCCCGGGCATCCAGCTGGCCATCACCGGCCCGTGGCACCGCCTGAACGAGCACAAGCGCGGCCAGGGCTACGGCGCCTGAGCCCGATCGCCGAGCAGGGGGCCCGTTCCTCGGAGCGGGCCCCTCTCACGTGTCCGCGGGCAGCCGCAGCTGGAGCATGGCGAGCAGCCGCTGCTGGGGCTGGGCCAGGTCGATGCCGGTCAGCTGCTCGGCGCGGCGGACCCGGTAGCGCAGGGTGTTCGGGTGGATGTGCAGGGCGTCCGCCGCGACCCGGACCTCGCCGAGCGCGTCCAGCCAGGCCAGCACCGACTCGGCGAGCCGGGTGCCGTGCCGCCGGTCGTACTCGGCGAGCGCGGTCAGCCGCGGGTCGCGCAGGCCGCCGCGCTCCTGGAGCAGCGCCAGCATCTCGCTGACCAGCACCTCCGCCTGGACGTCGATCAGCGCCGCGACCTCCAGGTCCACCCCGCCGCGGCCCATCGCGTCCAGGATCCGGTCCGCCTGGGCGCGCGACTCGGGCACCCGGGCGAGGCCCTCCACCGTCGAGCCGATCGCCGCGCGCAGCGGGACGCCCAGGTGGTCGCGGGCCGCCTCGACCACCTCCTGCGCCCAGCCGCGCACGGTGGCCATCGGCAGGTTGGCGGGCAGTTCGGGCAGCAGCACGTAGACCCGGGACTCGATCGGCGCGAGCAGCGCGGCGCGGTGCCGGGCCGCCGTGTGCACCGAGATCAGGCCGGTCACCTCGGCCCGGGTCAGCTGCTCGGTGGTGCCCGCGCTGTACGCCAGCACGGTCGCCGGGCGGCGCAGGTCGAGGCCGAGGTGGGTGGCGAGCGACTGCGGGCCGGTGGAGCCTTCCAGCAGGCCGGTGAGCAGGGTCTGGGTGAGCCGCACGTCCGCGGACAGCTCCCGGCGCCGGCGCACCAGCTGGGCCGCGGCGACCCGGGCCGCGCCGACCAGCGCCTGCTCGGCGAGCGGTGCGAGCGGCTGGGCGCCCTCCTGGACCCAGATGGTGCCCAGCGGCTGGGCGCCGGCCCGGATGCCGATCGCCAGCCGGCGGCGCAGGCCCAGCTCCGGGTGCGGGTCGACCGCGAGGGCGGTGTCCGAGGTGCGCAGGTGCTGGAAGACGCCCCACTCGCGGAGCTTGGAGAGGTACGGCTCGGGGCCCTGCCAGCCGAGGATGGACAGCCGGCGCAGGTCGTCGACCTCGTCGGAGTCGGAGGAGCGGGAGTAGGCGAGCACCCGGCTGGAGGTGTCCTCGATCGAGACGATGCCGTTGGTGAGGACGGCGACGGTCTGGGCGAGCGAGAAGAGGTCGCCGGCGTTGTGCTCGCCGCTGCCGGGCGCGTCCGGGGCGTCCGGCCCGGCGATGATCGCCCGGGCGAGCGAGTCGAGGTGCTCCCAGCGGGTCTCCCGGCGCACCGAGAGCAGGGCCACGCCCGCCTCGGTGGCGGCCTCGCGCAGCGCGTCGGCCTGCCCGGGGGCGTCCAGCTTGACGGCCACCGCGGCGGCCCCGGCCCGCCCCGCGGCGCGCAGGGCCGGGAGCGCGGCCCGGCCGCGGGCGCCGATGGCGAGCACCAGCTCGCCGGGGGCGGCGGTCGGGGGGTCCTCGGGGTCGAGGATGGCGACGTCGCGCACCGGGACGTCCAGCCCGTTCGGCGCGGCCTGGAGCTCGACGAGCGGCTCGCCCAGGGACATCAGCAGCTGCCGGAGGGGGAGGCCGGGGGTGGTCATACGGGCCTCCTCGGGGCGGCCGGGGCGCTCGCACCCCGATCCTTCATCCGGGCGGACAACGCCGTCCGGATGATTTTAGCCGTCCGGCCAATCAAGCGGGGGCCGGTGCAGGAATAGCGTTCGTCATGTGGCCGGCGTGCGACCCGCGCCGGCATCCCCCCGCAAGAAACGAAGGAGAGCGTGCGCTCATGGACGCTGTGACCCAGGTCCCCGCGCCGGTGAACGAGCCGGTCCACAGCTACGCCCCGGGCAGCCCGGAACGGGCCCGTCTGGAGGCCAAGCTGAAGGAGCTGGGCGGCCAGGAGCCGGTCCAGCTGACCATGACGATCAACGGTGAGCGCCGGATGGGCGGCGGCACCGAGTTCCACGTCGTCCAGCCGCACAACCACGCGGCTCGGCTCGGCACCCTGCGCAACGCCACCCAGGCGGACGCGCAGGAGGCCATCGACTCTGCCCTGGCCGCGGCCCCGGCCTGGCAGGCGCTCTCCTTCGACTCCCGCGCCGCGATCTTCCTGCGCGCCGCCGACCTGCTGGCCGGCCCCTGGCGCGAGACCCTGGCCGCCGCCACCATGCTCGGCCAGTCCAAGACCGCGCAGCAGGCCGAGATCGACACCCCCTGCGAGCTGGTCGACTTCCTGCGCTTCAACGTGCACTTCGCCCGCCAGATCATGGCCGAGCAGCCGCTCTCCTCGGACGGCGTGTGGAACCGCAGCGACCACCGCCCGCTGGAGGGCTTCGTCTACGCGATCACCCCGTTCAACTTCACCGCCATCGCCGGCAACCTGCCGACCGCCCCGGCGCTGATGGGCAACGTGGTGCTCTGGAAGCCCTCGCCGACCCAGCAGTTCTCCGCGCACCTGCTGATGCAGCTGCTGGAGGAGGCCGGCCTGCCCAAGGGCGTCATCAACATGGTGACCGGTGACGGCCTGGACGTCTCCGCCGTCGCGCTGAAGCACCCGGCGCTGGCCGGCATCCACTTCACCGGCTCCACCGCGACCTTCCAGCACCTGTGGCGCGAGGTCGGCAACAACATCTCCGGCTACCGCACCTACCCGCGGATCGTCGGCGAGACCGGCGGCAAGGACTTCCTGGTCGCCCACCCGTCCGCCGACCGGGCCGTGCTGAAGACCGCGATGACCCGCGGCGCCTTCGAGTTCCAGGGCCAGAAGTGTTCCGCCCTGTCGCGCGCCTACGTCCCGGCCTCGATCTGGGCCGAGCTGAAGGACGAGCTCCGCGACGAGGTCGACGGCCTCACCATGGGCGACGTCACCGACCTGTCCAACTTCATGTCGGCCGTCATCGACGACCGCTCCTTCGCCAAGAACAAGGCCGCGATCGACCGCGCCCAGGCCGACCCGAAGGTCGAGGTCCTGGCCGGTGGCACCTACGACGACTCGGTCGGCTACTTCGTCCGCCCGACCGTCCTGGTCTGCGAGGACCCGGCGAGCGAGTACTTCAAGGACGAGTACTTCGGCCCGATCCTGTCCGTGTACGTCTACGAGGACGACAAGTACGACGAGATGCTGGAGCAGATGGAGTCGGTGTCGGCCTACGGCCTGACCGGTTCGATCATCTCGCAGGACCGCGAGGCCGTGCAGCACGCGATGCACAAGCTGCGCTTCGCCGCCGGCAACTTCTACATCAACGACAAGCCGACCGGCGCGGTCGTCGGCCAGCAGCCCTTCGGCGGCGGCCGGGCCTCGGGCACCAACGACAAGGCCGGCGCGAAGCAGAACCTGGCGCGCTGGACCTCGACCCGCTCGGTCAAGGAGACGTTCGTCCCGCCGACGGACTACCGCTACCCGCACATGGGCTGAGTGCCCCACCGGGACCCCTTCGCGGTCCCCTGACGCCCCCGGTCCCGCAGCCGGGCGCGTCACGCACGGGCGGCGGACTGACCACCCCTCCGGTCCGCCGCCCGTCGCTTTTCTGCCACCCTTTTCAGAAGCACCAGCTCCAGGAGTCACGATGCTCCGTTCCGCCCTCCTCGCGGCCTCCCGTTCCTCGCAGGTCCGCACCGTCGTCGAGAAGTTCCCGCCGACCCACGCGATAGTCGAGCGGTTCGTCGCCGGCGAGGCCCTCGACGACGCCGTCACCGCCTGCGACGACCTGGTCGCCACCGGCCGCAAGGTCACCCTGGACCACCTCGGCGAGGACACCCGCGACGCCGCCCAGGCCGCCGGCACCGCCGAGGCCTACGAGTACCTGCTCAAGGCGCTCAAGGAGACCGGCCTGGCCGCCGGCGCCGAGGTCTCGGTCAAGCTCTCGGCCGTCGGCCAGTTCCTCCCGGTGGACGGCGAGAAGATCGCGCTGGAGAACGCCCGCCGGATCTGCGAGGCCGCCGCCGACGCCGGCACCACGGTGACCCTCGACATGGAGGACCACACCACCACCGACTCCACCCTCGCGATCGCCCGCGAACTGCGCGAGGACTTCCCCTGGCTGGGCGTCGTCCTCCAGGCCTACCTGCGCCGCACCGAGGACGACTGCCGCGAGTTCTCCGGCGCCGGTTCGCGCGTGCGCCTGTGCAAGGGCGCCTACAAGGAGCCCGAGTCGGTCGCCTTCCAGGGCAAGCACGAGGTCGACCTCGCGTACGTCCGCGCGCTCAAGATCCTGATGGCCGGCGAGGGCTACCCGATGATCGCCTCGCACGACCCCAACATGATCAAGATCGCCGGCCAGCTGGCCCAGTGGAACGGCCGCAAGCGCGACTCCTTCGAGTACCAGATGCTCTACGGCATCCGCCCCGAGGAGCAGCTGCGCCTCGCCGGCGAGGGCAACACCATGCGGGTGTACCTCCCGTACGGCCAGGAGTGGTACGGCTACTTCATGCGCCGCCTCGCCGAGCGCCCGGCCAACCTCACCTTCTTCCTGCGCGCCATGGCCACCCGCGGCTGACGCGCACGAGCACCCGACGGCCCGCGTCCTCCCTCCGGAGGGCGCGGGCCGTTTGCGTGCGGCGCTGGAGGACGGTGTCGGGCCGGCGTCCACGCCGGTGCCGGGTGCGGCGGACGTGTGCCGTGCGCGGCGGCATTTCACCCGGCGGTGTGCGGGGGTGGACGGCGTAGGCTCTGCTTGCTGGTGAACTGGGCTTTCGGCGATGGGAGTTGGCATGGTGGTGAAGCGGTTCGCGGAGTTGTCGACGCCGTTGGTGGCGGACGCGTGCGTGCGGCTGGGCGTGCCGGTGCGGGTGGCGCCGGCGGGGGTGCGGGCGGTGGTGCCGGGGAGCCGGGTGGCCGGCCGGGTGCTGCCGGTGCGGCACTACGGGAGCGTGGACGTGTTCCTGGAGGCGTACGGCGCGGCCGGGCCGGGGGACGTCGTGGTGATCGACAACGGCGGGCGCACCGACGAGGCCTGCATCGGGGACCTCGCCGTCCTGGAGGCGCGGGCCGCCGGCGCCTCCGGGGTGGTGGTCTGGGGGCTGCACCGGGACACCCCGGAGCTGGTGGAGATCGGGCTGCCGGTGTTCAGCTACGGCGCCCTGCCGCTCGGGCCGCTGCGGCTGGACGGGCGGGAACCGGAGGCGCTGTCCAGCGCCAGGTTCGGGCCGCACCTGGTGGGCGTCGAGGACGTGGTGTTCGCGGACGCCGACGGCGTGCTGTTCGTGCCCGGCGACCGGCTGGACGAGGTGCTGGAGGCGGCGGACGGCATCGCCCGCACCGAGCGCGCGCAGGCCGGGCGGATCCGCGCGGGCGACACCCTGCGCCGGCAGACCGACTTCGACGCCTACCTGGAGCGCCGCGCCGCCGATCCGGCGTACAGCTTCCGGCAGCACCTGCGGCGGGTCGGCGGGGCGATCGAGGAGTGAGCGGACGACGGCGCCCCCCGGCACGGAGCCGGGGGGCGTCGTCGGGGGCGCCGGCGGAAGGGTCAGAGCATCGCGGCGGCGGGCTTGACCATGGCGCGGGCGGTCTTGGCGTCGACGTACTCGCCGATCGCGGTCATCACCCACTCGCCGGAGAACTGGCGGACCAGCTTGCACATCACCACACCGGTGCGCGCCTCGGAGTGGGTGAGGTCGAAGCGGACCAGCTCCTGGTTGGTGGCGGCGTCCACCAGGCGGCAGTAGGCGTTCTTGACCTCGGTGAACTTCTGGCCGGAGAAGGAGTTCACGACGAAGACCAGACCGCAGACCTCCGCCGGCAGGCCGTCGAGGTGGACGGTGATCGACTCGTCGTCGCCGCCGCCCTCGCCGGTCAGGTTGTCGCCGGAGTGGGCGATCGCGCCGTTGAAGATGCCCAGCTTCATGAACCAGGCGGTGTCCAGCTTCTCGCGCCTGGCGTCGAAGGCGAGGCAGGACGCGTCGAGGTCGATGTTGCGGCCGCGGCCGGCGGGCTCCCAGCCGAGGCCCATCCGGACGGCGGAGAGGAACGGCTTGCCGTTCTTCTCCAGCGAGACCGAGCCGCCCTTGGTCAGGCTGACCCGGCCCTTGTCCAGGGTGACCTTGGTGAAGGACGGCGCGGCGGCGGGCGGGGCCGGGGGAGCGGGGGGCATCGGGGGTGCGGACTGCGGCATCGGCGGGGCGGAGGCCATGGCGAGCCTGGGGTCGACCGGGGCCGGGGGCGCCGGCGGCGGGGTGACCGGGGCCGGTGCCGGTGCGGGTGGCGCCGGCGGGGCGAGCGGCGGCGCGGCGGGGGCCGCGGCGGCGGCCGGCTGGTCGTCGACGGTGACGCCGAAGTCGGTGGCGATGCCGGCCAGGCCGTTGGCGTAGCCCTGGCCGACCGCGCGGACCTTCCAGGCGCCGTTGCGCTGGTAGACCTCGACCACGATCAGCGCGGTCTCCCGGCTGAGCGGCGGCGGCGTGAAGGTGACCAGCACCGCGCCGGTGGCGGCGTCCCGGACGGTCGCGGTCGGCTCGATGCCCGCGAAGGTGGCCCCGGCCTCGTCGGGGCTGGCGGTCACCACGATCTTGGTGATTCCGGCCGGGACGGCCGTGGTGTCGACGATGATCGCGTCCGGAACCCCGGCGGCGGCCGGACGGTGGGTCACCCCCGGCCCGTTCGGGGCGTTGTAGAAGACGAAGTCGTCGTCCGAGCGGACCTTTCCGGCGTCGGTCAGCAGCAGGCCCGAAACGTCCAGCGCCTTGGGCGCGGTGACCTCGACGGTCACCCGCGCGGCGGTCAGCGGGGCGTTGCCGCCTTGGGTCAGGACCGTGGACACGAACTCCTCCTGGGATGCGGTGGTACGGCGCCGGCCCCGGCGGTGGGGCGGCTGTGCCGGCTGGCGACCACAGTAACGAACGAGCCCGGCCGGATGAGCCCGAACGGGGCGCTGACCTGTCGGGTTGCCGGCCCCGGCCGGACCGGGTTCAGCCGGCCGGGGCGGCGGCGTGCGGTGCCGGTGCGGGCACCGGTGCCGGCACCGGCGCGGCGAAGGCGCCCAGGGCGGCGACGGCGCGCGGCCGGCCGATGCCGAAGGCGCTGGCGCTCCAGGACTCGGGGCTGCGCCGCCCGGGGGCGTGCCGGCCGGCGGTCCGCCGGTCGGTGCTGCGGGGCGGGGCGGTGGTGGCCGGGCGGGCGGCGTGCCCGGCGGGCCGGTTGCCGCGCACGGTGAAGGTGTAGCGGCCGGCGCGGACGTCCGTGCCGGGCGGGGTGGTGAAGCGGTAGACCACCGCGCCGTGGTCCTGATGGCTGGTGACCACGGCTCCGGCGAGGTCCGTCCAGGCGGCGCCGGTCCCGGGGGCCGCCGTGCCGGGGGCGAGGCGGATCTCGGCCTGCAGCGCGGTGAGCGGCTCGGTGACGGTCAGCGCGAGGACGTGCCGGGTGCCGTCGCGGCCCAGCGACTGGACCGCGGCCGTACCGGCGAGCGCCTGGTCGTCGCTCTCCTCCGGGGCGCCGGCCGGGCGGCCCGCCCCGGTGCCGCCGGTGCCCTCGCCGCCGACGGCGGCGTCGTCGGCCGTGCCGAGGATCCCGCCGGTCCACTCGCGGGGGGCGGGAGCGGGGACGAACGGCCTGGGCGCGCTCGGCGAAGGGGAGGGCGCGGGCTCGGAGGGGGACGGCGAGGGCGACGGGGACGCTCCGGGCGGCGCCGGGTCCTCGCCGGGCCGGCGGGCGGTCTGCGCGCCGGTGCCGTCGGCCGAGAGCGGCTCGTCGGCGGACTGCGCGCCGTCCGCCGGGTCGTCGGCCAGGGTTCCCTGACCGCCCCCGGGGCCGCTGCCGTCGTCCTGGGGACCGACGGTGACGCCGTGTCGGGGTGCCCGCCCGTCGGCGAGCGGTGCGGTGGAGGGGCCGTTGCCGGGGTGGGGTGCGGGCGGGGCGGAGGCGCGCGGGCCGGGCACGGCCCCGGGGGCGCGGGTGCCCGGCGCCGGGGTGCCGGACGCTCCGGGGGCGGGCGTGGCCGGGGCGGCCGGGCGGCGGCCGGCCGCCGGACCGGGGCCGGCGGAGTCCTGGCCGGCGAGGCTCCCGGTGCCGGGGGCGGTGCTGCCGCCGGGGCCTGAGGTGGCGTCGGGGGAGGTGTCGGGGCTCGGCGGCGGCGCGCTGGAGCCGACCCGGGCGACCCCGGCCCGGCGGCCCACGCCCTGCTGCTCGTTCAGCAGGAAGGTGGTGGCGATGCTGATGCCCACCACGGTGGACATCGCCATCGCGGCGCCGGAGAACCGCAGGGTGGGCAGCCGCAGGCGGCCGCCGAACGGGCCGGGGCGGCCGTGCCGGCCGTGGCGCGCGCGGTCCCGGTCGTGCGCGTACGGTGCGTCCGGCCCGGTGTCGTCGGACAGCTTCACCTGCCCCCTCCCTCCCCTGAAGTCGCCGTTGCGGTCGTCGCATTCTCCCACGTACCGACGGCGGTGCCGCTGGCGCCGGCCCGGGCGGACGGCCCGCCGGACCCCGGCGCGGCCGGCGCGTTCGGGCCGGGCCCGTCGGATCCCCGCCGGACCGGTCGGAGCCGGTGCCGTCCGCTCCGGTGCGGTACCGGCTGGTCCGGTCCGCCCGGGAGCGTGCTTCGGGGGTCGTCCGGGCGCGGTCCGCCCAGGTCGTCGGGGGGCGCGCGTGCGGAGTCCGGCCGGATGCGCGCGCGGGCGTGCGCCGGCAGGGGGACGAGCGTAGCAGCGGGGCCCCGGGCGGTGGCCAGGGGTCGGACGGAATTGATCCGGTCCGTGGACAGTCCTGTGACCAGCGGAAGTTGACGATCCGTCTGACAAGGCCGGTAAGGGACCATCGGTCGGTGCGGGGATTATTGCAACCCCTTTGCAACCCTTGCCCGGCCCTCGCGCGGTGGAGCACGCTGGTGGACATCCCACGCCGTCCCGGAGAGACCGTCATGCCGCCCGACCCGCTGCCAGCACCCTCCAGTGCCCCCCTCGCCGCTACCCCCACGGGCGGCGATGAGGCAGGCTCCACCGCCGCTCCGGCGGCGGTGGAGGAGGTGCTGACGCTGCGGATCTCGCTGGGCGAGGAGGTGGTCGGAGAGGTCCGTACGCGGTTCCGGTTCGACACCGAGCGCCCGTACGAGGTGCTGCTGACGTTCCACCTGGGGCGGCCGGACGAGGCCGACTGGGTGTTCTCGCGCGAACTGCTGCGCGACGGCCTGCGCTCGTTGAGCGGCCAGGGCGACGTCAAGCTGTGGCCGGCGTACTGCCCGTGCCACGGCTCGACGTTGCACCTGGCGCTCGACTCGCCGCACGGCAGCGCACTGCTGGAGGCCTCCAGGCCGATGGTCCAGGCCTGGCTGGACCGGACGTACGCGCTGGTCTCGGAGGAGGCCGAGCGGTCCCACGGGCCGACCGACGCCCAGCTGTCCGAACTGCTCGCCGGCGGCCGCTGAGCCGGGGCCGCCGCCGGGCCGCCGCTGAGCCGTGGCGGCTGCCGGGCCGGGGCGGCCGGGCCCTACGCGGGCGGTACGGGGAGGGGAGCGGAACGGGAACGGCGCGGCGCGGACCCGTCGGCCGGAGGGCGCGGCCCCGGTAACGGCGGGGTGCCGGGCAGCCGGACCGTTCCGTCGGCCAGACCGCTGCGCAGCCTGCGCACGGCGGGCGCCGAGGAGGACGGCAGCAGGTCGTACGGGTCCTCCGGGCCGGCCACGGTGACCAGGACCGATTCGGCGAAGCGGTACGGCCGGTGGGCCAGCAGACCGCCCAGGTAGCGGCGGAGCCGGGAGAGTTCGGCCCGCACCGTCACCGTGCGGCCCGGGTCCCCGAACAGCGCGCCGGCCAGCTGCGCCGCGCTCAGACCGTCCCGGTCGGTGGCCAGCAGGAGCAGGAGCTCGGCGTGGCGCGGGCTGAGCGCGTGCGACCAGCTGCCGGCCGCGCCGCGCACCGACAGTTCGGGGCTGCCCGGGCGGCGCAGGTCGAGCCGGAGCCTGGCCCCCTCGGCCTGTTCGGCGAGCAGGCCTGCGGTGTCCGCCTCCGGTCCGTCGGCGCCGGCCGGCGCGGCCGGGGCGCCGTCCTGCGGCCGGACCGGCCGGACCAGCCAGCCGTCGGCGAGCGGTTCGATCACGCACTCGCCCAGGCTGGGCAGCCAGTGCACGGTGGCCGAGTCCCAGCCCTCGGCGGGCAGTCGCAGCCGGGGCGGCGGGGGCAGTCCCGCCGCGGCGGCCGTCCAGCCCGCCGCGTCCACGACCAGGGCGGGTCCGTTCACCCGGGCCAGCATCGGGGCGGCCAGGGTGCGCAGGTGGTGCAGGGACTCCAGGCGGCGGGCGCGCAGTTCGGTCTCGGCGAGCTTGGCGGCGGTGGCGGTCAGCTGGAGCAGGTAGGGGCGCACCGAGTGGGCCGGGCCGCTGAGGTTGATCGCGCCGATCAGCCGTCCGGTGCCGGGGTCGCACACGGGGGCGGCGACGCAGGTCCAGGACTGGTGGCTGCGCAGGTAGTGCTCGGCGGAGTGGACGTGCATCGGGCGCCGGGCGCGCAGGGCGGCGGCTATGCCGTTGGTGCCGACGCGCTCCTCCACCCAGCGGGCGCCGGTGAGGAAGCCGATCCGTTCGGCGCTGCGGCGCAGTCCGCGCTCGCCCTCCTGCCAGAGGATGTGGCCGTCGGCGTCGGTGATCGCGAGGATCAGCGGCGGCTGGTCGGCCTGTTCGACCAGGGTGCCGCGGAGGATCGGGAGCAGCGGGTCGAGGCCGCTGCTCCGGCGGAGGTGTTCGATCTCGGCGGGGCCGAGGTGGACGGCGTCGGCGCCGGAGTCCGGGTCGAGGCCGAGGCGGCGCAGGCGCTCCCAGGAGTCGCCGATCTCGGGGCGGGGCTGGAGGAAGGGCGGGTCCTCGGGGGCGGCGGTGTCCCGGTTGGCGCTGCGGGCGGCCGCCTCGGCGAGGGCCCGCTCGTGGATCCTGGCCAGTTCGGCCGCGCTCTGCGGGGTTCGGCGTTCGGGCCGTCGGGTCTGCCGTCCGGGCTGCCGCACTCGTGTCGCTCCTCGCCGCCGTTCGAGGGCGCGCCGGGGCCGACGCGCTGACGAAAGAGTACGGGCGCCACCGGTTCCTGTGGATGGTGTCTGCCAACTCGGAATACCAGACGGTACGCGGGCGTTCCGGCCGGGGAATTGCGGCGGTTGCGACCTAGTGGGCCGGGGGTCGGCGCTGGGCGGACTCGACGCTGTGGTGGAGGTCGGTGGTGGCATCGAGGCTGGTCGCGGCGGTGAGGGCGAGGCAGCCGGCCAGGGCGGCGGCGGCGATCCGGCGGGCGGCGGCGGACCCCGCGGGGCGTGGGTGGAGCAGGGCGGCGACCCGGCGGGGGACCGGTCCGCCGTGGGCCGCCGGGGCGTGCCGGGGGCGGCCGGGCCGGGGGGAGCGCCCGGCGGCGAGGGCGGCCCGGCCCACCGCGCGGGCGGTCACCGCGCGGTCGCCGACCCGGGCGGCGGCGGCTTCGTCGGCCCAGCGCTCCAGGTGGTAGCCGAGCGGGGCGCGCAGCGCCCGCAGGGCCGGGTGGGCGACGGCCGCGTGGGCGGCGAGGGCGAGGAAGAGGTGGTGGCGGGCGGTCAGGTGGGTGCGCTCGTGGGCGAGCAGCGCCGTGCGTTCGCGGGCGTCCAGGGCCCGCAGCATGCCGGCGGTGACCACGATCCGGCCGGGTTCGGCGGGGCGGCCCGGGCGGCGGGGGCGGCCGGGCAGGGCGAAGGCGTCGGCGCGCTCGTCGGGCAGGACGGCGAGCGCGGTGGCGGGCGGGGTGATGAGCCGCGATCTGGTGCGCTGGGTCCACGGGGTGCGCGCCCGGCGCATGGATGCGCGCGAGGGGCGCGTGTCCGGATGCCGGTCGTGCGGGCCGGTTGTCCGGACGGTGGCGGTGCTCGCGGGGGTGGCGGCGCCGGTCCCGAGGGGTCCGGCGGCGGCCCCGTCGACGGGCCCGTCGGTGGTCGCGGCGGCGGCCCCGCCGGTGGTTCCGACGGCGCTCCGGGCGGCGTCCAGGTCGCGCCGGTGGTGCCGGGCGGTGCGCAGCGCGAGGGCGGTGAGGACGGCGAGCGCCAGGGCGGCCGGCAGGGCCGCCGCGGCCGGGGTGCCCGGCGTCCCGGCGGCGAGCCAGCGGGGCGAGAGGTGGCCGAGGGCGGCGACCGGCGGCAGCCGGAGCAGCCCGGCCGCGGTGAGCAGGCCGAGCGAGCAGAGCGTGCCGCCCGCGAGCACGGCCGCCGTGGCGGCCAGCGTCCACGCGGCGGCGCGCGGCGGCAGGGCCTCGGCGAGCCGGCGGGCGGGCAGGACGGCGAGGAAGGGCAGCAGCAGCGGGGCCCAGACGGCGACGGTCACCGGGCGGTGTCCTCGTCGCCGAGCAGGTCGCGCAGCAGGCGCTCGTCCTCCGCCGAGAGGTCGGAGACGAACCGGGCGAGCACGGTCGAGCGGTCGCTCTCCCGGCCCAGTTCGGCGTGCATCCGGCGGGCGGCCAGCCCGGCCGGGTCGGCGACGGCCGGGGTGTAGGCGTAGCCGCGGCCGGCGCGGGTGCGGTGCACCGTCCCCTTGTCGTGCAGCCGGGCGAGGATCGTGGCGACGGTGGTCCGGGCCAGGCCGTCGCCGAGGGCGCCCTGGATGTCCTGCGGCGTCAGCGGCCGGTCCGCGGCCCAGAGGGCGGCGAGCACCTCGGCCTCCAGCTCCCCGGCGGGCCGGCGGGCCGGCGGTACGTCGGACATGGCGGGGTTTCCTCCAGATGTCGTCTACAGTCATGTAGACCGTCTACGCGATTGTAGACAGTCGGGCGTGCCCTGCGGTGCCGTCCACCAACGTACGGGAGGTCCGTCGGTCATGGTCCAGTCGCTCGTCGGGGGTCCCTTCGGATCATTCATGACCGAAATCGACCGTTATCCGATGTCTGGCATCGGTCTGGTAGTAGTTGTCTCCATGCTCCCGATTGTTCGTGACGTGTTCCCCGCCGCGCGGGCCCGCCGACGCGGCGGTGACGCCCGGTGACGGCGGCCCGCGAGCTGCTGGCCGTGTACGACGGCAGCGGCATCGACGGCGGCCTGTACCGCCGGGTGGTCGGCTGGGCGGACGCCGCGCCGCACTGGTTCGACCGGCTGGCCGAGCTGTGGTCACTGCTCGGCCTCGGCCTGTTCGCGCTGCTGATGCTCGCCGCCTGGTGGCGGGCGCGCGGCGCCGCTCCGGCGGTGATGGCCCGGGTGCTGGCCTCGCCGCTGGTCGTGCTCGTCGCCTACGCGGTGAACTCCGGGTTCAAGGGGCTGGTGGAGGAGGTCCGCCCGTGTGCCCAGCTGCGGGTGCAGGACACCCTGGAGGCCTGCCCGGGCCCGGGTGACTGGTCCTTCCCGAGCAATCACACGGTGATCGCCGTCGCGGCCGCCGCCGCGCTCTGGTTCGCCGACCGGCGGATCGGCGCGGTGGCCGCGGTGGCCGCCGTGCTGATGGGCGCCTCCCGGGTCTGGGTCGGGGTGCACTATCCGCACGACGTGCTGGCCGGAGCGCTGGTCGGCCTCGTGGTGGCCGTCCCGCTCGCGCTGGCGGCGAGCGGGGCCGGGCCGCTGGTGGAGCGGGCGCGGACCGGGCCGCTGCGGCCGCTGCTCGGCGCGGGTCCGCGGGCGGAGGCGGACCGGGAGGGCCGGCCGGTCGGCGCGCGGCGGGACTGACCGGCCGCCGGTTCCGCCCCGGGCGCCGTCCCGGGCCTTGTGTGCCCGGGGCGGCGGGGAGAGCATGTGAGCCGGGCGCGGCCGCCCCCGAGGGGCGCACCCGCCCGGCTCAGTCGTGCCGGCGCGCCGCGCGCGCCGGGCGTGCCAGTGGAGGGGATGCTGCCCATGCCGTACCGACTCGACATCACCCAGGGGGACTGGCCGGCCGAGGAGCTCGGCAAGGGCGTCGAGGGGCTGCTGGCCGAGGCGATGGTGCTGACCCTCGCGACCGCCGGGCACGAGCGCGGCCCGCACGCCAACCTCGCCTTCTTCGCGTACGACGACGACCTCGTCCTCTACTTCGTCAGCGAGCGCGCCACCCGGCACAGCCACCACCTGGCCGAGGAGGCCCGGGCGGCGGCCACGGTGTTCCTGCCGCCGCCGGCCTTCGGCGAGCAGTTGCGCGGCCTGCAGCTGACCGGCAGCGCGGGCGAGGCCTGGGGGCACCAGGCGCAGGCGGCGCTGGCCGCCTACCAGGGGCGCTACCCCGCCTTCGCGCAGGACGACGAGGTCCGGCGGCAGTTCCTGACCGGCGGCGGGGCGGCGGCGCTCTACCGGTTCCAGGTGGAGGAGCTGACGGCGGTGGACGAGCCGAAGTTCGGCCGGCGGCACTACCTGCGGGCGGCCGTGCGGCGCTGAACCGGAGGGGCGGCGCGCCGGGGCCGGGGGCTCCGCCCCGGGGACGCGGTCGAGGTTACCGTCAGGTTGTCTGTACAACTTATCGGTCGGTTCATCCACGGGCCGCCGCCCGGACGCCCCTCGGTCACCTGGCGGCACCAGTCTGGCCGCATGAGAGTCATCGTCGTAGGAGCGGGCGTGCTGGGCACCATGCATGCCTGGCAGGCCGTCGAGCGCGGTCACGAGGTCGTCCACCTGGAGCGCGAGGCGCAGGCGCGCGGCGCCTCGGTGCGCAACTTCGGCCTGGTCTGGGTCAGCGGCCGGGCCCAGGGCGAGGAGCTGGAGACCGCGGTGCGGGCCCGCGAGCTGTGGGAGCGGATCGGCGGGCAGGTGCCCGGCCTCGGCTTCCGGGCCAACGGATCGCTCACCGCGATCCGCACCGAGGCCGAACTCGCGGTCGCCGAACAGGCGCTGACCCTGCCCGACGCCGAGCTGCGCGGCTACCGGCTGCTCGACCCGGAGCAGACCCGGGCCCTCAACCCGGCCCTGCGCGGCACGCTGCTCGGCGCCCTGCACTGCGAGCGGGACGCCGCCGTCGAGCCGCGCGTCGCCCAGCCCGCGCTGCGCGCCGCGCTGACCGCCACCGGCCGCTACACCTTCCTGCCCGGGCGCGAGGTCCGCGACGTCATCGGCGAGAACGCCGTCCGCGACGACCACGGTGACGTCCACACCGGCGATGTCGTCATCCTGTGCACCGGCGCCTGGCTGGGCGGCCTGGTCCGGGAGCTGGCGCCCGGGCTGCCGGTGCGCAAGGTGCGGCTGCAGATGATGCAGACCGACCCGCTGGGCGAGGCGCTGACCACCTCGGTCGCCGACGGCGACTCCTTCCGCTACTACCCGGCCTTCGCCGGCTCCGCCCTGGACCGCCTGCGCGAGGTGCAGCCGCAGCCGCCGGTCGCGGCCGAGCACAAGATGCAGTTGCTGATGGTGCAGCGCCTGGACGGCGGCCTCACCATCGGTGACACCCACGAGTACGACCAGCCCTTCGGCTTCGACGTGGTCGAGGACCCGTACGACCACCTGGTGGGCGTGGTCGAGGACCTGCTCGGCCGCCCGCTGCCGCGCGTCCGCCGCCGCTGGGCCGGCGTGTACGCGCAGTGCGTCGACACCACCCGGGTCGTCCACCGCGAGCGGGTGCGCGACGGCGTCTGGCTGGTCACCGGCCCCGGCGGCCGCGGCATGACCTGCTCGCCCGCCATCGCCGAGACCACGGCGGACCTCGCCAACCTCTGAGCCCGTCCGTCCGTAAGCCCGTCATCCCGCAAGCCCGTTAGTCCGTCGAAGGAACTGAACATCATGTCGTACGACATCCGCCTGGTGGTCCTGGACATGGCCGGCACCACCGTGGCCGACGACGGCCTGGTCGAGCGCGCCTTCCAGGCCGCCGCCGGCTCGCTCGGCGTCGAGGCCGGCAGCCCCGAGCACGCCCGCATGCTGGACCACGTCCGCGCCACCATGGGCGAGTCCAAGATCTCCGTCTTCCGCCACCTGTTCGGCGAGGAGGAGAAGGCCCAGCGGGCCAACACCGCCTTCGAGGCCGCCTACCACGACCTCGTCGACGCCGGCCACTGCGAGGCGCTGCCCGGCGCGGCCGAGGCCATCGCCGAACTCCGCGGCCAGGGCCGCAAGGTGGTCCTCACCACCGGCTTCTCCCGGGCCACCCAGGACCGCATCCTGACCGCCCTCGGCTGGGAGTCGGTCGCCGACCTCACCCTGTGCCCCGCCGAGGCCGGCCGCGGCCGCCCGTACCCGGACCTCGCGCTCACCGCGCTGCTGCGCACCGGGACCGACGCGGTGCACCAGATCGCCGTGGCCGGCGACACCGGCTACGACATGCTGACCGGCTCGCGCGCCGGCGCCTCCGTGGTGGCCGGCGTCCTCACCGGCGCCCACGGCGAGGAGCGCCTGCGGGCGGACGGGGCGACGCACGTCCTGGCGTCCGTCGCCGGACTGCCCGCACTGCTGGCCGGCTGAACCGGGGAGCACACCGGAGGGCGGCCGACCGGGCGGGCGCGGCGGGAGGCGCGCCCGCCCGGCCGGCCGGCCGTCCGCTTCGGCCTGGGCTCTGCCCATGAGCCTTCGCGTGTACCCGATCGCCGTCGACGCCCACGACCCGGCCGCGCCGGCCCGCTTCCGGGCGCAGGCGCTCGGCCGGCGCATCCTGCTGGAGAACGCCGCCGAGGTGGTGGCCGGCGCGGACGAGCACACCCGGCCGGGGCTGGTGTTCCTGCCCGTCCCCGGGGACAAGGCGGGCAAGGACCGGTTGCCCCTCGACCTCTCCCCGGACGACCAGGAGGCCGGGGCGGCCCGGCTGCTCGCCCTCGGGGCGGTGCGGGTGGACGTCGGGCAGTCCCCGCGGGCGGGGCGGGTCGTCCTCGCGGACCCCAACACACGCGATGACCAGTTCTGCCGAGCTTACCGTCACGTCAGAGCATGCAAGAGGCCCCGCACGGTCAGAGACCGCACGGGGCATCGTCGTACGTGGGGCCTACCGGGCAGGAGCCCGAACCGCTGGGCTCAGTCCCATTCGATCCGTTGGCCCTCGACGCTGACGACCATCCGCAGCCGCTCGCCCGTGGGCTCACCCGCGACACGCCACCGGGTGATCAGCTCGGCCACCGCGTCCCACAGCCGGACCGGCCCGCCCTGCCGGACCAGCCACCGGCCCCCGTCCTCGAACACCACGGCCCACGACCCGCCGTCCACGTCCACCAACACGTGCTCGGTGCGTCCGTTCCGAGGCATGGCGAAGTACTGCGCCGTGGGCGCCGCGAACTGCGCCACGAACCGGGCCGCCCACTGGTCGAGCACGTCAGCACCGATCCCCGCCGGACGGGCCTCGCCCTGGTCGAGCGTGGGCAGCATGCCGAGCGGCGGGGGCATGTGCGGGCGGGCGAGCATGAACGACACACCGCCGCCGAGCACCGGACCGGTTGCCGTGCCGTCCTCGGCCACCGTGAGCCGTACCAGCTCGGAAGCGTTCATCCAGCCGCCCACGGTCACCAGGATTTCGCCGCGCGGCCGGGTCTGCGCGATCCACTCGGCCGGAACGGCCCGGACCCCGCACGTGGCGATGATCCGGTCATACGGCGCCCCCTTGGCGTACCCGGCGAGCCCGTCACCGGTCACCAGCTCGGGCCAGTAGCCGAGTCCGCCCAGTACCACGGACGCCCGAGCCGACACGTCCGCGTCCACCTCGACTGATGTCACCTGGTCGTCGCCAAGGACGTGCGTCAGCAGCGCAGTTGAGTAGCCGGTTCCGGTGCCGATCTCCAGTACGGACATGCCGGGTTGCACCCGCAGGTCTTCGAGCATTCGGACCACCAGGCCGGGCAGAGTCGATGACGACGTGGGCACCTGCGCCAACCGGCCCTCGACCTGTCGGGGCACCACACAGCCGGCGAGTTGCGTCACCAACGTGTCGTCCTCGTACACGCGGCCGATCAGCTTGGGCGTCTTCTCCAGCGACACGGGCCGGTACCACCCGTCGCCGTCGTACTCGAACCAGCCGTCACGCAGGAACGCTTCACGCGGGACGGCCAGCACCGCCGCTTCCCACTCGGCGGTCAGGATCACCCCCGCTTCCTTGAGCTGTGCGGCCAGTACCGCCCGCAGCCCTTCGGACTCGTTCACCCGGTTACTCCGTTCTCCAGAAGATCGGCGATTGCGGACGTGATCGGCAGGCCCGCCGCGTGCTCCAGCCACGCCCATTGACCGTTCGGGTTGCACTCCAGGAACCACCATTCACCCTCGGGGGTCACGGCGAAGTCGAACGCCCCGAAGCGCAGGCCGAACTCACCGAGGAACCGCAGCAGGGCGGCCCGCACCGGATCGGGGCAGTCCACGGGTTCGTACGTCAGGTTCCGGTATTCGCTGCGCCAGTCGAGCACCCCGACAGGGGCGGTGATCAGCGCACAGAACGCCTGGTCCCCGACCACCACGGCGCGCACGTCGCCGGACTTCGGCACCTGCGCCTGAAAGAGATGGGCGCACTTGCTCACGGCGTCGGTGATCTCCCCCGGCTCGACCGATGCCGCCCAGATACCGGCCGGTTCGCCGTCCACGTGATAGGCCCCGGCATGCAAGGGCTTGTAGATCGTGGGTTGCGCGCCGGCAAACAGCTTCGCTTCGGTCGGGTTGTTGGTGATCAGCGTCGCCGGGACCGGCAGTCCGAGCTTGGAGGCGAGGGCGAGTTGCGCGGGCTTGTACTCGGCGCGGGCAATGGCCTGCGGGTGGCTCAAGTAGAGACAGCCCGGAAGTGTGCCGAGCACACCATTCAGCCCCCGGCGGTTCTCCTGTGCGGCGAACCGGTCGGCCTGGTGGCCGGTGTCCGGCGTGTACGGGTTCGGCCGCCGATGGTAGAGCGCGCGGACGCCGGAGAGATCGGCAGCACGTTTGCCCACCGTGAGACTCCCCGACCAGCCGTCAGCCGTGATCGACGCGGCCAACGTGGCGCGGGTCGGGAAGTCCCGTCCGGGGTCGAACCGGAGGATGGGCACCCGGCGCCGGTTCAACTCCGCTATCACCAGATCGGCGGTCGGGTCTTCGGCTTCGGTGGAGACCAGCACCGGGCGTCCGTCCATGGCGCTACCTCCTAGTCCTGCGTCGCGTCGTGGCCGGAATCGCCGTCAACCTTGCCGTCCTTGCCCACCTGGGTGGGCGGGTAGGTGCCCACCGACGTGCCGTGCTTGCCCAGCTCGGCGGGGCCCATGGCGCCGTCCTCGCCGAACCACAGACCGGTCTGCGTCGCGGGGTCCAGCCCCGCGTACTGCCACTGCGACGGCTCGCCGTTGCGCAGCGGCGCCATACGCCCCATGCCCCACGGGGCAACGGGGACGAGTTCGGTAGCGGTGCTCAACTTTCCTCCTACGTATCGATGTTGCTCGGAGGTGCGAAAGACCCACCTTGCCCGCTCCAGCCTGTTGCCGGGTGCGAACGGCAAACGTGGGGTTGTGCCCCGCCCTGGCGGCTGATTCCCTTTCCGTCCGCCAGGGCGGGAGGTCATGAGGCGCGACTATCCGCGCCCGAGAGAGCGCGCCTTGCGGAGTGGAGTCGGCTCACCGTGGCGCGTCCACCCGAGGGGAACAGCATCGGTTCACCAGGGAACAGCGCGGCCCACTCGGGGGTCATGACGCCGCCCAGTCCCGGCCGTACACGACGCCGAGCATGGCGACCGCCAGTCCGACGAACAGCCACACCGACCGCCGGTCGGCCTGCGGGTCGAGCTTGCCGAGGGCGAGCACCAGGGTGGCCGGTCCGATCCCCGCCACCACCAGGGCGCCGGTCACGATGCTTGGGCGTTTCACTGCTGTCCCTCCGATCAGCGCCGGACTGTGTGCTTCACCAGTACAGGGCCGCCGTTCGCCGGTGGACAGAGCAGCGATGACGCATCCGTGTGGCATCCATGTCTCAGAGTCTCCGCATCGGGTGCCCTGAGCTGCTAGAACGGGTAGTCAGAGACCGGGAGGCGGCATGGCAGAGCGGCGCAGGGCCCTTATTGAAAGGCGAAAGGCCCTTGGGTTCACTCAGGAGTCCTTGGCACAGGATCTGGGTGTAGATCGCTCTACTGTGGCGAGATGGGAAAGCGGAAAGGTAGACCCCCAGGATTGGCAGCGCCCGGCCCTTGCCAAGGTCTTGCGAGTCACGCTAATTGAGCTTGACTCTCTCCTGCATGCCGCAGCAGCCCCGAAGCCTTCACAGGACGAAAATGTGCCCGCCATTGCGCTCGAATATGACGACGAGATCGAAGCGTTGGAGCTTGCGTGCAGGGTCTCTGCCAGCGACGTAGGCAGAGAAACGCTTGAACGCCTTGAGCTGACCTTTCATGATCTGGCAACCAAATACCCGACCGTAGCCCCCAATGAACTCCTGGGTCAGGTGCGGAAATATGCAACCTATGTAGCCAGACTCATGGATGCAAAAAAGACCCTCGCCGAGCATCGGCAACTACTCGTGATAGGTGGCTGGTTCTCTCTCCTCGGCGCCACCCTGCACATTGACCTCAATCAGCAGGACGCGGCGACGGCAAGGCTGCGAACGGCAATGACTCTGGCGCAGCATGCCGAGAACTCAGAAATCCAGGCTTGGTGCTTCGAAACTGACGCTTGGCGGGTTCTCACTGACGGCGATTACTCAAAAGCGGCAGAACTTAGCGCGACTGCTCAACAGTTGGCGCCCGCCGGAAGCTCGGTTGAAATTCAGTCCCTTGCGCAGCAGGGGCGAGCATTTGCACGCCTGGGCCACTCGACCGAGACGTACGCCGCAATAGATCGAGTGCAAGCACTCTCCGCAGCGATGGGCACCCCAAATCGGCCAGAGCATCATTTTCAATATGATCCGGCCAAGTCACTCGCCTATGCGGCGACCACGCTTGCATGGCTCGGCGATCCGGCGGCCGAAGCCTACGCGCGAGAAGTCATTTCACGGCTCTCGCCCTCGGAGGAAATTAGCAAATGGCCTCGCAGGGTGGCATCCGCCAATATCGACCTCGCGCTATCTTTGGTGGCCACTGATCGATTGGACGAAGCATGCGATTCGGCACAGCGTGCCATGCTCTCTGGCCGAGTGGCGCCATCTAATCATTGGCGCGCCCTCGAAGTCGTCAAAGCAGTAGAAGTGCGAAAGACTTCCGATGCGCGGGACCTTAGAGAAGTCTATGAAGGAATGCGCCTGCAGATAGCGCCGTCGGGCGATCAATAGCGCGACATCCAGTTCTGTTTGTTGGGAGATCCCGAGGGGGACGAGTTCTGCGTCCTGGAGCCGAAGCGCTCGCTGGTCGTCCGAGCCCCGCACGCGGCGCGGGCGGGGGCCTCACGGGAACGGCGGTACCGGCGGGTCCGTGCGCTGGTGCCCGCCCCCGGCGCCGTCAGACTGGGAGCCATGGAGACGATGGTGGCCGTCGCCGGCGGCGAGCTCTGGGCGGAGGACTCGGGCGGGGCGGGACTGCCGCTGGTCCTGCTCCATCCGGGCGTCGGGGACTCCACCCTCTGGGACCCGGTCCTGCCCGCACTCGCCGCCCGGCACCGGGTGGTCCGCTACGACTGCCGCGGCTACGGCCGCTCGCCCGCGCCCGCCGTGCCGTACTCCCAGCTCCGGGACCTCGTGGCCGTCCTCGACCACTTCCGGCTGGAACGGGCCGTGCTGGTGGGCAACAGCAACGGCGGAGCCACCTCGATCGACCTGGCCCTGACGGCCCCGGAGCGGGTGGCGGGCCTGGCCCTGCTCGTCCCCGCCGTGAGCGGCTACGACCTCACCGGCGCCGAGCTGTACCGGCGGATGGGCCGGCTGGCCGAGGCCGGCGACCTGGAGGGCATCGTCCGGCTCGGACTGGGCCTGTGGGGGAAGGCCGGCGGCGGCACCCCCGAGGCCGACCCGGTCGGCGCCGCGCACCTGAGGGCCGTGCTGCCGGCCTGGTTCGCCAACCTCGGGTACCTGCGGAGCGAACCCGCCGCCTTCGAGCGGCTGGGCGCGATCACCGCGCCCACCGTGCTGGCCCTGGGGGAGCTGGACCGGCCGGTGGTCGTGGAGTTCAACGAGCGGATGGCGGCCCGGATCCCCGGCTGCCGGCTGGTGCGGCTCGCCGCCTCCGACCACTACCCGACGCTGCGGGAACCGGAGGCCGTCGCCCGGCTGGTCGAGGAGCTGTACGGCGCCGTGGCCTGAGGGACGCGTCGGTCCGGCGCGCGGCCCGCTACCCGGCGGCGAGCAGGGCCGGGAGTTCGCGCATGTCGTCGAAGAGCACGGTGCCCGGGCCGGCCAGCCGGGCGGCGGGGGTGAGGCCCCCGGCGTAGCCGAAGGCACGCATGCCGGCGGCGCGTGCGGCCTGTACACCGGGCGCGCTGTCCTCGACGACCGCGCAGGCGGACGGCGGCACGCCCATCCGGCGGGCCGCGTGCAGGAAGAGGTCGGGCTCGGGCTTGCCCCGGGCGACCTCGGTGGCACTGAAGATGCGCCCGGCGAAGCGGTCGAACAGCCCGGTGCGGCCCAGGGTGTGCGCCATCTTCTCGTGCGAGCCGCTGGACGCGACGCAGGTCGGCAGGGTGATCGCGGCGAGCGCTTCGGGCAGGCCGTCGACCGGCTCCAGTCCCGCGTCCACCTCCTCCTCGTGGCGCCGCACGAACTCCGCCCACCACCGGTCGGCGGCCGGCCGGCCGAGCCTGGCGGCGATCTGCTCGTCGATCGAGGCCATCGACCGGCCGATGAAGCGCTCGACCACCTCCGCCTCGGTCAGCGGCCAGCCGAGCTCGGTGCCGAGCGCGAGCTGGACGCGCAGCGCGATCCGCTCGCTGTCCACCAGGACGCCGTCGCAGTCGAAGATGACGAGTCGTACGGGGCCGGCCGGCCGGGTCGTCGTGATCACAGCGGAAGGATAGGCGCGGCGCCCGGTTGTTGACGAGCGGAAACCTGCGGCCGGATATCCGACATGACCCGGAAACAAAAGCGTCCGGGTATTGCCAGCGTTCACCGGGAACTCCTACAGTCGCACGCATGGCAGCTGGAGAGTTCCTGGCTGCTCGCCGGCACGTCGATTTCGGACGGCTCGCGAGCGCCCTCTGTACCGCCGCTCCGGTGTGAGCCGGCGGCGGCCCCCGGACGGGTGGACGGGGGCCCGCCGCAGCCCGCCGGACCTCCCCGGGGTGGCTCGCCCCCGCACCGTTCGTGCAGGTCGGTGACGTGCCCCGGTTCCTTCGCCGCGGATCCCCGGTGAGCCGCCGTGCCCGTGAACGTCGTCCGGGGTGCGGGCGCGGCCGTCGTGCGGACCGGTGGGCCGCTTCCCCGTGAATGATTCCGGGGCCCTTCGCGGGACATTTCCCGCAGGGCCGCCCCCGGAATCACCGAAAAGCATGGAGGGAATTCATGAGCGAGATCGGCGATTCGGAAACGAACGGTTCGCCCCGGGTCGGCCGGCGCGGCTTCCTCGCCGGCGCCGCGGCCGCGGCTGCCACCGCCGCCGCCCCGGCGGCCTTCACCCTGGCCTCCGCGGGCCGGGCCGAGGCGGCCGGCGCCACCCGCCCCAACATCCTGCTGATCGTCACCGACGACCAGCCCAAGCACACCGAGTGGGCCACCCCGCAGATCGTGGACTGGATCGCCGGCCACGGCGTCCGCTTCACCAACGGCCACGTCACCACGCCGCTCTGCGCGCCCTCGCGCTCCTCGGTGTTCTCCGGCCGCTACGCCCACAACCACGGCGTGCGCAACAACGGCGCCTCGCACAGCCTGGACCAGCACACCACCGTCCAGCGCTACCTCAAGCAGGCCGGCTACCGCACCGGGCTCTTCGGCAAGTACCTCAACTCCTGGGCGGTGGCCGACAACCCGCCGCACTTCGAGGAGTGGGCGCTGCTCCAGCCCGCCTACAACAACGCCACCTGGAACATCGACGGCGACGTCCAGACCCTCACCGGCTACACCACCAACATCATCCGCAACCGCACCCTGGCCTTCCTCGACAAGGCCGCCACCGACACCCGCCCCTGGTTCGCCTACGTCACCCCGTACGCCTCGCACGAGCCCAACGTGCCCGCCCCCAAGTACGCGGACACCGTCGTCCCGCCGTGGAACGGGCGCCCCTCGGTGCCCGAGGCCGACCGCAGCGACAAGCCCGGCTACATCCAGAACGCCACCGCCACCCTCGCCGACGCCCAGGACGTGCGCACCCGCCAGCTGCGCACCCTGCTCTCCGTCGACGACGCCGTGCAGGCGATCCACGACAAGCTGGTGGCGCTGGGCCAGTTGGAGAACACCCTGGTCATCTACCTCGGCGACAACGGCTACACCTGGGCCGACCACGGCTGGCTCAAGAAGTCCGTGCCCTACTCCCCGGCGCACGAGGTGCCGTTCTACCTGTCCTGGCCGGCCGGCGGCCTCGGCGCGGGCACCACCGACCACCGGATCGTCGCCAACATCGACGTCGCCCCGACCATCCTCGACGCCGCCGGCATCACGCCCGACACCCCGCAGGACGGCCACTCGCTGCTCACCGCCGCCACCAGGAACCACCTGCTGGTGGAGTGGTGGAAGCAGGGCACGGCGGCGGGCGGCCCGCCCACCTGGTCCTCGTACGTGGCCGCCGGCAAGCAGTACACCGAGTACTACGCGCTGCACACCGATGCCGACGGCACGGTGTCCGGCACGGGCGAGGTGAAGTTCCGCGAGTACTACGATCTGGCGGCCGACCCCTACCAGCTGAGCAACCTGCTGTACCAGGCCACACCGCAGCAGGAACAGGCGCTCGGCATCCCGGCGCTGGCGGCGCAACTGGCCGCCGACCGGGCCGCCTGACCCTTCCCCCTGTGGTGCGGGGGGGGGGGGGCGGGCGCCCCCCCCCCCCCCCCCCCCCCCCCCCGGCCCCCCCGGCCCCCCCCCCCCCCCCCCCCCCCCCCGCCGGCCCCCCCCCCCCCAAAACCCCCCCCA
>NZ_JBIBVJ010000011.1:219390-262975 GCF_043080305.1 Kitasatospora sp. NPDC015120
CTGCACCGGGGGCCGGCACCCGGGGGGGGGCGGGCCCACGGGCCCCCCCCGGGGCCCCCCCCCCCCCCCCCCGCGGGGGGGGGGGGGGGGGGCCGGCCCCCCCCCCCCCGCCCCCCGACCCGCGAGGAACCCCGTGTCCAGCACCAAGCCCTGCTGCACCCCCGGCCGTGAGCCCGGCGGGTCCGCCGCCCGCACGATCGCGGCCCCCACCCTCGCCGCCGCCCCCGTCTCCCGGGTGGCCCGGCAGCTCACCGGTCTGCCCGGCGGGCGCTTCCTGATGGGCACCGACGACCGGCAGGGCTACCCCGAGGACGGCGAAGGGCCGGTGCGGGCCGTCGAGTTGAGCCCGTTCCGGATCGCGCCGACCACGGTGACCAACGCCGCCTTCGCGACCTTCGTCAAGGCCACCGGCCACCGCACCGAGGCCGAGACCTTCGGCTTCTCCTACGTCTTCGACGGCTTCCTGCCGGACCGGCTGGCGGCCGCCTCCCCGCAGGTGGCCGCCGTGCCGTGGTGGCGGGCGGTCGCCGGGGCGAGCTGGCGGGCGCCCGAGGGGCCGGGCTCCTCGGTCACCACCCGCCAGAACCACCCCGTGGTGCACGTCTCCTGGAACGACGCGCAGGCGTACTGCGCCTGGTCGGGCACCCGGCTGCCCACCGAGGCCGAGTGGGAGTACGCCGCCCGGGGCGGCCTGGAGCAGGCGCGCTACCCGTGGGGCGACGAACTCGCGCCGGGCGGGCGGCACTCGTGCAACATCTGGCGGGGCGTCTTCCCCACCGTGAACACGGCGGCGGACGGTCACCGGGGGACGGCTCCGGTGACCGCCTTCCGCCCCAACGGCTTCGGGCTGTACAACACCGTCGGCAACGTCTGGGAGTGGTGCGCGGACTGGTTCAGCCCGGACTTCCACCGCACCGGCCCGCGGCACGACCCGTCCGGCCCGCCCGAGGGCACGGCGCGGGCGATGCGCGGCGGCTCCCACATGTGCCACGCCTCCTACTGCAACCGCTACCGGGTGGCGGCGCGCAGCTCCAACACGCCGGACAGCTCGGCCGGGAACATCGGCTTCCGGGTGGCGGCCGACGCCGTCGCTTGACCTTGACACGGTGAGAAGGTCTTGGCTGGGGCCCAGGAGGTGGTCCCCATGACCGTGCCGCAGGAGAAGACGACCGCGATGCGAGCGTTCCGGGCGCTGGCGCACGCCGATGCCTCGGTCCGGCTGCAGGCCGCGCTGGCGGTCGGCTCCGCGCCGGACCCGGCGTTCGTCGGCGGGCTGGTCGGGCGCTGCGGGGTCGAGCCCGAGTTCTCCGTGCGGGAGATGCTGACCTGGGCGCTCACCCGCCACGAGCCGTCGGCGACCGTCCCGGCACTGCTCGCGGAACTGCGCTCGGACCGGGCCCGGGCCCGGAGCCAGGCGCTGCACACGCTGTCCAAGATCGGGGACCGGCGGGCCTGGCCCGCCCTCACCCCGGAGCTGCTCGCCGACGCCGACGACGAGGTGGCCAGGACCGCCTGGCGGACGGCGGTCGTCCTCGCGCCCTCGGGTGAGAGGCCGCGGCTGGCCGTAGAGTTGGCGAAACACCTCGGTCGCGGCGACCGCGGGACGCAGCTGAGCCTCAGCCGGGCGCTGGTCGCGCTCGGGGAGGCGGTGCGGCCGGCCCTGGAGGCCGCCACGACGGCTCCCGACCCCCGGGTGCGCACGCACGCACTGGCCACGGAACGGCTCCGGCAGGATCCGGAGGCCGGCTTCGAGTTCGCGGTCGAGGAGGCGAAGCGCATCGTGGCCCTGGGCGGGGAAGGACGGTAGCCGGTGCTGATCGGCGAGGTCGCGCGACGGTCCGGGGTCAGCGCCCGCATGCTCCGGCACTACGAGGCGCTCGGCCTGGTGCGGCCGACGGGACGGACCGACGGCGGCTACCGGGAGTACGCGGAGGAGGACGTCCGGCGGATCTTCCACGTCGAGAGCCTGCGCTCGCTGGGGCTGTCGCTGCGCGACGTCGGACGGGCGCTCGACGATCCCGGCTTCGCGCCCGCCGGACTCGTCGACGACCTCATCCGCGAGACCCGGCGGCGCATCGCGGCGGAGACGGAACTGCTCACCCGCCTGCGCCGGATCGACGCCGCCGGACCGGCCGGCTGGGAGGACGTCCTCCGGGCCGTCGCGCTCCTCCGGGCACTGGGGTCGAAGAGCCCCAGGACGCGCCAGCGCGCCGCCCTGGCCGCCGGCGAGGACGTCCCCGTGCCGGTGGAGGCGCTGGTCGAGGCGGTGCTGGCGGAGCGGGACGCGGTCGTCGCCGGGGCCCTGCGCTGGGCGCTGGCGCAGGCCGGGCAGGAGGCGGCGGCGCCGCTGGCGAAGGGGCTCGACGCGCCCTCGGGGCAGGTGCGCGAGCGCGCCGTCCGCGCGCTCGCCGAACTGCCGGGGCCCGCCGCCACCGCCCTGCTGCGCGACGCCCTCGACCACGCCGACCCGGTGGTCCGCCGCCATGCCGCCCTGGCGCTCGGCGCGCGGGGAGCGGGCGACGCCGTCCCTGCGCTCGTCGGGCTGGTCGTCGAGGGCGCGAACGACGTGGACGCGGCCGACTCCCTGGCCGCGCTGGCGGCCGGGCCCGCGTCGGCGGACCGGATCGCCGCCGCCCTCGTCGACCGGCTCGGCTCGGCCGCGATGGAGCAGCCCGCCCGCCGCCGTCTGGCCCAGGCCCTCGTGGACATCCCGGGCCCCGCGGCCACCGCCGCCCTCACCGCGCTGGCGGGCGACGAGGACCGCGCCGTCGCCCTCACCGCCGCCTACGGCCTCCGGCTGCGCGGCCGGGCCGGGGGGCCCTGAAGTCGCCGCCCCGCTCGGCCGCCCGGCCGCTGCCGTCGTGGACGGGGACCGCCGCCTGCGGCCTCCGGCGGTGCGGCCGGCTCAGGGGGCCCGGTCGCCGAAGGCGGCCGTGAACGCCTCGGTGATCAGCCCGGGGAGTGCCGTCCGGCCGTCGTCCTCGGCCCAGCGGACCAGGGCCGTGTGCAGGGCGGCCAGGCAGGCGCCGGTGGCGGCTCGGACGCGGAACGCGCTGTCGTCGCCGTCCCCGAGGGCGGCGGCGATCGCCTGCTGGAGGGCGTACTGGTTGTCGAGGTGCCTGGCCCGCAGCGCCGGCGTGGTGATCATCAGCTTCAGCCGGGCGAGCAGGAACCGGCCGTCGCCGGTCTCCGCCAGCTCCGCGGCGGCCCCGACGAGGGCCGTGCCGATCCGGCGGACCAGGGGCTGGCCGGCGGGGGAGGCGGCGATCCGCTCGGCGATCAGTTCGGCGTCTTGGCCCGCCAGGACGAGGTCCTCCTTGGTCGGGAAGTGCCGGTAGACGGTCATCGGCGACACCCCGGCCGCCTGCGCGACCTCGGTCACCGCCGTCGCGTCGTAGCCGCGCTCGGTGAACAGCCGCACCGCGTGGGACTGGATCAGACGCTGCGTCTCGGCCCGGCGTCGGGCGCGGAGTGTTGAGGGCTGCTCTGGCATGTGGTAGACCCTACCTGAATGGTAGTCACTACCACGTTTGGGGTGCGGGGATGAAGACGGCTCTTGTCACCGGGGCGTCGCGCGGAATCGGCCGGGCGATCGCGGAACGCCTGGCCGCCGACGGCGCGGCGGTCATCGTGCACTACGGCACCGACGAGGCCGGGGCGGCGGCGACCGTCGAGGCGATCGGGCGGGCCGGCGGCAGCGCGTCCGCCGTACGGGCGGAGCTGGGCACGGACGACGACGTCGACACGCTCTTCGCGGGCGTCGAGGCGGTGCTGGCCGGCCGCCCGCTCGACGTCCTCGTCAACAACGCCGCCGCTGCGCCGGCCGGTCCGCTCGGCGTCACGACCCGGGCGGAGTTCGACCACCTCTTCGCGGTGAACGTCCGCGCGCCGTACTTCACCGTCCAGCGCGCCCTGCCGCTGTTCCCCGACGGCGGCCGCGTCATCACGATCTCCTCCATGGCCACCCGGATGGCCAATCCGGCCCAGACCTCCTTCGCGATGACCAAGGGCGCGATCGAGACGATGACCCTGGCCCTCGCCAACGACCTCGGCACCCGCGCCATCACCGTCAACGCCGTGGCTCCCGGCGCCACCCGCACCCCGGCCAACGCTCCCGTCTTCGAAGCCCCGGGCCTCGCCGACAGCATCATCCGCTCCACCGCCCTCGGCCGCCTGGGCGCCCCGCAGGACGTGGCCGACGTCGTCGCCTTCCTCGCCTCCGACGCCGCCCGCTGGATCACCGGCCAGGTCATCGACGCCACCGGCGGCCTCTTCCTCGGCCCCCGCGCCTGACACCGCCGCGTGGACGCCGCCCGCTCGCGGGGACGTCCCCGCGAGCGGGCGGCCGGCGAGAACCGCCGGCCCGGTGCGGATCGGACGGCGGCGCCGGCCGGGTGGGGTGCTCGGGGTGGGCGGTCCCCCGGGTCAGTGGCTGCTCCTCAGGTTGAGGACGATGACGCCGGCGATGACCAGGGCGATGCCGAGCCACTGCCACCGGCCCAGGGATTCGCCGAAGGCGACGACGCCTATGCCCGCCACGGCGGCCGTGCCGGCGCCGGACCAGACGGCGTAGGCGACGGAGACCGGGATGTGCTTCAGGGCGCGGCCCAGGAGGACGAAGGAGAGGATGTAGCCGATGGCCACTCCCACGCTCGGCCAGAGCCTGCTGAAGCCCTCGGTCAGCTTGAGGCAGCTGGTGGCGCAGACTTCGCTGATGATCGCCAGGGCGAGGAGGACGTAGGGCACGGGGGTCAGACCCCGGGAGCGGCGGTGAGCTTCCCGAGCAGGGCCAGGTCCGCGTGCTCCAGGCTGTCCAGCAGGGTGACCCGGGCGTCGTCCGGGATGGGGACGTCGCTGGAGGGGACGGCGAGGACGGCGCAGCCGGCGGCGGTGGCGGAGGCGACGCCGGTGGGGGTGTCCTCGACGGCGACGCAGCTGGCCGGGTCCAGGCCGAGGCGGGCGGCGGCGGCGAGGTACGGGTCCGGGGCGGGCTTGGTGCGCGGGGTGTCCTCGGCGGCCAGGGTGACGGCGAACCAGTCGCGGCCGATGGTGCCCAGCACCATGTCGACGACCCGGCGGGGGGAGGCGGAGACCAGGGCGGTGGGCACCCGGGCGTCGCGCAGGGAGGCGAGCAGGGTGAGGGCGCCGGGGCGGGGGACGGTCTCGGCGGCCACCTTGCCGGCGAAGGAGTCGCCGAGGCGGGTGGCGAGTTCGGCCTCGGTCAGCGAGGTGCCGCTGACGCGGTGGAGGTGGGCGGCGGTGTGCTCGATCGCCCGGCCCAGCACCTCGGGGGCGTCAGTGTCGGTGAGGGGGTGGTGCAGTTCGTCGGCGAGTTCGGCGGCGGCCTGCCACCAGAGCTGCTCGGTGTCGACGAGGGTGCCGTCCATGTCGAAGAGGACGGCGGCGGGTGGGGGGGTTTCAGGCATGGCGGTACCTTCGGAGGAGGAGCACAGGAACAGTCAGACCGTACGACGGTCCACCAGGACCGGCCGCTCCGGGAGGGTGAGCGCGGCGCGCGAGCCGATCGGCAGGGCGGCGGCGTCCTCGGTGGGAAGGTCGGCCTTGACCTCGGTGCCGTCGTCCAGGCGGACGGTGAGGCGGGTGACGGCGCCCAGGAAGGACGCGGAGACCACCAGGGCCGCGCCCTGCTCGTCGGGCGTCAGCCGGACGTTCTCCGGGCGGACCAGGACGTGCAGCTCGCCGTCGGCGGGCAGGGCGCCGTCCACGGCGTGGCGGCGGCCGAGGACCTCGACGCCGTCGCCGGTGCGCGCGCAGGGGATGCGGCTCATGGTGCCGACGAACTCGGCGACGAACGCGGTGGCCGGGCGGGCGTACAGCTCGGAGGGGGTGGCGCACTGCTCCAGGCGGCCGGCGCGCAGCACGGCGACCCGGTCGGCCATCGACAGCGCCTCCTCCTGGTCGTGGGTGACGAACAGGGTGGTGATCCCCAGCTCCTGCTGGAGGCGGCGGATCTCCTCGCGCAGCGAGAGCCGCACCTTGGCGTCCAGCGCGGACAGCGGCTCGTCGAGCAGCAGCACCCGGGGCTGGAGGGCGAGCGCGCGGGCGAGCGCGATGCGCTGCTGCTGGCCGCCGGACATCTGGTGCGGGTAGCGGCCGGCGTGCTGCGGCAGGCCGACGAGTTCCAGCAGTTCCTGGGCGCGCTTGAGGCGCTCGGCCTTGCCGGTGCCGCGCATCCGCAGGCCGAAGGCGACGTTGTCGGCGGCGGTCAGGTGCGGGAAGAGGCTGTAGGACTGGAACACCATGCCCGCGTCGCGCTTGTGGGCGGGGATCGCGGTGATGTCCTGGCCGTCGACCAGGACCTGTCCGGAGTCGTGCTGCTCGAAGCCGGCCAGGATGCGCAGCGCGGTGGTCTTGCCGCAGCCGGAGGGGCCGAGCAGGGCGAGCAGCTCGCCGGGGTGGACGGTCAGGTCGAGGCCGTCGAGCGCGGTGGTGGCGCCGAACGCGCGGCGCAGGGAGCGGAACTCGACGGTGGCGCCGCCGGGGGCGAGGGGGACGCCGGCGACGGGGGCGGTGGCCGTGGTCATGATGGGTGACTCCGGGGGTTCAGGAGGTGGCGGTCTTGGTGCGGCGCTCACGGCCGGCGGTGGCCAGCAGGAGCAGCAGCAGCCAGGTGAGCAGCAGGCTCAGGATGGAGACCGCGACCGACATGTGGGCCTGGCTGTTGCCGACCGAGTAGATCCAGACCGGGAAGGGCTGGAAGCCGAGGATCGAGGCGGCGGTGAACTCGCCGAGCACCAGGGCCAGGGTGAGGAAGGAGGCGTTCAGCAGGGCCCCGCGCAGGTTGGGCAGGACGACGGTGAACACCGCGCGCGGCCAGCTCGCGCCGCAGTTGCGGGCGGCCTCGACCAGGGTGCGGACGTCCACCGAGCGCAGGCCGGCGTCCAGGGCGCGGTAGGCGAGCGGCAGGGCCATCAGCACGTAGGCGATGACCAGCACCAGCGGGAAGTCGGGGTCCTGGACGAACACGAAGGTCTGGAAGAACGGCGTGTCCATCAGGTAGTCCGGGCCCCAGCGGAGGACGCCGATCAGTCCGGCGGTGAGGGCGACCGGCGGGACGACCAGCGGCAGGGTGCAGAGCACGTCGACGACCGGGCGCAGCCGGGGCGAGCCGAGCCGCACGGCGATCAGCGCCGGGACGAGCAGGAGCAGCAGCACCAGGACGGTGACGACGGCGAGGCCGAGGGTCAGCCAGAGGCTGTCCAGGAAGCCGGGGGCGGAGAGCAGCCCGGTGTAGGCCTCGAAGGAGATGCCCTGCGGGTCGTCGATCGAGAACCAGAAGGAGGCCGCGAGCGGGACGACGAAGTACAGGCCGGCGAGCAGCAGCACGACGCCGCGCCACCAGCGCACCTTGGGCCGGCGGGACACCGCGGGGGCGGGGGTGGTCAGCTGAGCCATCGGGCGCTCCGGCGCTGGAGGGGGAGGTACACGGCCATCACCAGGACGGCCACGACGATCATGTTGAGGCTGAGGGCGAGGGCGAGGTTGCCCTGGCCGACCAGCACGTTGCCGGAGAGCGCGTCCGCGATCGAGCGGCTGACCAGCGGGACGGTCGCGCCGACCATGGCGGCGGCGGTGGCGTAGGCGGCGAAGGCGCTGCCGAACAGCAGCACGAAGCCGCCGAGCAGCGAGGGCGCCAGGATCGGCAGGGCCACGTGGCGCCAGTACTGGACGGTGGTGGCGCGGTTGTTCTGCGCCGCCTCGCGCCACTGGGAGCGCAGGCCGTCCAGGGCCGGGGTGATGGTGAGCACCATCAGCGGGACGAGGAAGTACAGGTAGACGACGGTCAGGCCGGTGAAGGAGTACAGCGACCAGCCGTGGTCGGTGAGGTGCAGCAGCTTGGTGATCTCGCCGGCGTTGCCGAGGGTGGCGACGAAGGCGAAGGCGAGCGGCAGGCCGCCGAAGTTGGCGAGCACGCCGGAGGCGGTGAGCACCGCCTGGCGCAGCCAGGTGCGCCGGGAGGTGACGACCGCCTGGGCGAGCGGCAGGCCGATCAGGGTGGCGAGCAGCGCGGTCAGCGCGGAGAGCTTGAGGCTGCTCAGCATGGCGGTCAGGTAGCCGCCCTGGAGCGAGTCCACCAGGTTGTCGAAGGTGAACTGCCCGGCGCCGCCCTCCGCGTCGCCGGAGGTGGTGAACGCGCCGATGACGATGGCGACGGTCGGCAGTCCGAAGCCGACCAGGAAGAACAGCAGCAGCGGGACGGCCGCGAGCCAGGAGGCGCCGCCGAGGCGGGCGAGCGGCCGTCGCCGGGGGGTGGGGGCGGTGGTGGCGGGGGTGGTCGTGGCGGTGGCGGACGCCCCCGCGCCGCCACCGGTGGCGGTGGCGGCGGGGGTGGTCGGCACCGGGGTGGGAGCCGTGGTCATGAGTGCCTTTTCTGAGCCCGGAGTGCGGTGCGCGGCGTGGGCGTCAGCCCGCGATGGCCTTGGTCCAGTTCTCGGTGACGACCTTCTTGGCCGCGTTGATCTGGTCGACGGTCGGGAAGGTGGTGAACGGCTTCTCGACGGCCGGCAGCTTGGCGGCGGCGGTGGCGTCCAGGGTGCCGTCCTTCTTCAGCGCCTCGAAGGTGGACGGGGTGGCGTAGCCGCCCAGGAAGAGGTTCTGGCCCTCGGCGCTGAACAGGTACTCCTGCCACAGGCGGGCGGCCGCCGGGTGCGGGGCCCACTTGTTGATGCCCTGGTTGTAGAACTGGGCGTAGGAGCCGTCAGCCGGGATCGAGACCTTCCAGTCGATGCCCTTGTCCTTGAACTCGTCGGTGTAGCCGGCGTTCAGGTAGGACCAGTCGATCGAGATCGGGGTCTCGCCCTTCTCGATGGTGGCCGGGGTGGACTCGACCGGGTTGAAGTTGCCGGACTGCTTCAGCTTGCCGAAGAAGTCGATGCCGGGCTGGATGTTGTCCAGCGAACCGCCGTTGGCGAGCGCGGCCGCGTAGACGCCGCCGAACGCCGAGCCGGACTTGGTCGGGTTGCCGTTGAGGGCGACCTGGCCCTTGTACTCGGGCTTGAGCAGGTCGGCGAAGGTCTTCGGGCAGTTGGCGATCTTCTTGGCGTCGCAGCCGATCGAGACGTAGCCGCCGTAGTCGTTGACCGCGGCGCCGTTCGCGTCCTTCATGGTGTCCGGCACCTTGTCGAAGGTGGTCACCTTGTAGGGGGCGAGGATGCCGTCCTTGACCGCCTGCAGGGCGAAGGCGCTGCCCAGGTCGACCACGTCGGGGGCGCGGTCCTGGCCCTTGCGGGAGTTGATCGCGTTGATCTCGTCCTGGCTGGAGCCGTCCGGGTTCTCCTCCTCGACCTCGATGCCGTACTTGGCCTTGAAGGAGTCGATGATCTTGCCGTAGTTCGCCCAGTCCCGGGGCAGCGTGATGACGTGCAGCTTGCCCTCCTTCTTGGCGGCGGCGACCAGGCCGTCCATGCCGCCGAAGTCGGCGGCGGAGGTGGCCTCCTTGGCGTCCTTGGCGCCGGCCTTGGCGGTGCCGCCGGACGTGGCGTTCGACCCGGCGGAGCCGCAGGCGGTGAGGGAGAGCGCGGCGGCGGTCAGGACGGCCGCGAAGGCGGCGGCGCGGACACGGTGCACGGTCACGGGGAAGTCTCCTGTTAAGGGGGCGTACTGCGAGGGGGCGTTCGCGGGGGGTTCCGCGGGCCTGCGTCTCGCGAAGGGCGGCGGGACGGCCGGGTGAGCGGCCGGTCGCCGTCGTCCGAGTTGACTAGCCAACTTCGCTGACGTGGGTAAGTACGCCGGAGCCCGGTGACGGGAAGGTGAACGGATGGCCCAGCCCCGGGGTCGGCTGCGGGAACGGTCGAATCGGGTCGCCGGCGGACCATCGGACAGGTGCGATGCTTCGGGAGCGCAGCGGGATAAGGTCGGGCTGTCCGGCGCCGTTCGGGGCTGCGCAGGACACCGCCCAGGAGGGACATTGACTGACGTGGCACTGGAGTCGGGGCGCCCGGGCGCCGGTTCGGAGGGGACTCCGGCCCCCGCGCCCGGAGCCGAGCGCGGGGCCGGTTCGCTCTACCGCAGGGTCGCCGCCGACCTGCGCGAGGCGATCACCACCGGCGCGTTCGGCGAGGCCGGACGGCTGCCCGCCGAGGGCGCGCTCGCCGAGCAGTACGGCGTCTCGCGCGGGACCGTCCGCCAGGCCCTCGCGGTGCTGCGCTCGGACGGCCTGGTCACCTCGCGCCGGGGCACCCGCCGGGTCGTGCTCGGCACGGCCCGGGTGCAGAGCTTCTCCGAACTGCTCAGCTTCACCCGCTGGGCGTACTCGATGGGCGAGGAGCCCGGCGGCATCCTCGACTCCATGGTGCGCCGCCCGGCGGACGCCGCCGAGCGCGAGCAGCTGCGCCTCGAACCGGGGGACGAGGTCTACGTCATGGTGCGGCTGCGCACGCTCTCCGGGACGCCGGTGATGGTCGAGCGGACCGTCTACCCGCCCCGGGTCGGCGAGATCGTCGCCGAGCTGCCGCCGGACGTCGTCTCGCACACCGAAGTCCTGCGCGAGCACGGGATCCTGTTCACCGACGCCGACCACACGATCGACATCGTCGCCGCCAACGGGGACGACGCCCGGCTGCTCGGCTGCCGGCGCGGCGGCCCCCTGCTGCGCGAGCGGCGGCGGACGACGGACCCGACCGGCACGCCGGTGGAGTGGTCCCAGGACCGCTACCTGCCCGGGACGGTGGCGTTCAGCGTGCACAACTCGCTTGCCACCTCGGCGCTTTCGCGGCACGCCCGGGACGTGGACTGACGGCGGGGCGTGGCCCGGCGGCGGGGCGGAAGGAGACGGAAGGGGCGGCCCGCCGCACGGACCGCCCCCCGTCCGGGCGATGACGGTCCGTCAGCGCATCAGCGAGGCCAGCAGCGGGAGGAAGTGCGCGAAGTCCGGTGTGACCGCGCCCGCCTCCTTGGCCTGATCGTCCCAGCGGCGCACCGCCACCGCGTCCGCCGCGCCCGGCCGGGCGGCGAACTCGGCGGCGGCCTGCTCGGACATCGGGCCGCCCTGCACCTGGAGGGTGTACGCGGAGGCCTCGGAGAGCTTCGCCCGGTAGTCCGGCTCGACCGCGCACAGGTAGCGCTTCGCCGCCACGTGCAGCCGGACCGGCTCGGTGACCTCCGGGCCGAACCAGCGGGCCAGCCGGTCGGCCCCGGTGTCGCTGTGGCGGTTGTCCTGGCCCTCCATCAGGTCGCGGCCGTGCAGCGCCCCGTGGAAGTGGCCGATGTCGTGCAGCAGCGCCGCCGCGACCAGGTGCGGGGCCGCGCCGGCCGCCTCGGCCAGCGCGCCGGCCTGCAGCATGTGCTCGGCCATGGTGACCGCCTCGCCCAGGTACTCCCCGGCGCCCTCGCCCGCGAACAGGGCGGCCAGTTCGTCCAGCGCGGCCGAACGGCGGTGCAGCACGGCCAGGGTGGAGGCGAGTGAGTCCAGGTCCGCGTAGCAGCCCTGGAGGTGGCGGCGGCCGTCCTGGGCGAAGGCGGTGCGGGCGTGCATCAGCCGGGTGTTGTCGAAGATCAGGCAGTCGCCCGGGTCCAGCCGGAACTCCAGCTGCAGCTCCGGGCGCAGGGTGATCGCGGCGAACGCCCGGTACGCGGCGTAGAACGCGTCCAGTTCGGCCGCCGGACCGCGCAGGGTGGCGATCGAGCGGTTGTTGAAGCGCACCTCGCGGATCCGGCCCCGCGGGTCCGTCCCGATCAGCGGCCGGTCGGCGCGCAGTTCGGCGGCGCGGTCGCGGAAGACGAACGGCACGGGGGTGCGGGTCAGCACCGCGAAGTGCTCCGGCGCCTCCGCGCGCAGCAGCGCCGCGGCCCGGAAGCCGTCCACCAGGCCGGAGTCCCCGCCGGTCGCCGAGTTCTCCAGGCAGTGCAGCAGCTGGATGGTCGGGACCGGGTCGCGGTACGGGTTGTCGGTGTGCGGGGCGATCGCGGCGCTGGTGAACGCGAGGTTGTTGGGGTCCGGTTCGACCCGGACGTCGAACAGCTCGCCGTAGTTGGTGACCCGCACGTGCCCGAAGGTCCCGGCGACGGCCAGCACCTGGCGCTCGCGCACCGGCACCCCGCGCAGCACGGCGAAGCCGTCGCGGCGCACGGCGGCCAGCACGGCGGCCTGCTCGGCCGGGTCGGCGAGGTACGCCTCCCAGTGGGCCTCCGGGATGCCCTGCGCGAAGTCCGCGGCCTCCCAGAGCCGCTTGTCCGCCTCCGTCCGCCCGTCGCCGTCCGCGTCCCGCGCCAGCCAGGCGGAGGGGTAGCGGGAGCGGTGGCCGTCCGACCAGAGCACCTCCAGGTGCCCGTCCAGCTCGGCCCGGGCGGCGATCGCGAGGTCGTCCGGCAGGTCGGTGATCTGGAACAGCTTCTGCCCGTTGCGCGGGTCGCGGCACTCCCCGCAGGGGCAGTTGTCGCGCAGCCAGTACGGCGACGGCTCGGTGGTCATGGGGTCTTCTCCTCGGCGGCGCGGGGGTCGAAGTTGTATAGCCAACTTCTCCGTCGCGCAGGAGCCTGCCGGGGGGTGGTGAGCCCGGGGTGCCGGGGGAGTGAACGGTGCGGGAACAGTGCCGGGCCGAACGCCCGGGACCGCGTCCGCCGGACGCCGGACGCCGGACCGCCCCGCCCGCTGCGGCGGACGGGGCGGTGCGGGGCGGACGGGGCGGGCCGGACGGGGGGTCCGGACGGGGGTCCGGACGGCGGTCGGGCGAGGTCAGACGGCCGCGTCCCAGGCGGCCTCGGCCGCGGTGAGGGCGGGGGCGGCGTCGGCGCCGGTGGCGGTGGCCAGGGCGGTGAGGGTGGCGCGGACGGTGCCGAGGGCGGCGGCGGGGCCGTAGTGGTTGACCCGCAGCATCCCGGCGGCCAGCGCGCCGCCGCCGGCCTGGACCGGGAGGGACGGGTCGAGGCGGCGCAGCTCGGCGGCGAGCGCGGTGGCGTCCAGGCCGGCCGGGGTGCGCAGGGTGGTGGCCACCGGCGCGGCGTGGGCGTCCGCCGGGACGAACGGGGTGAGCGTGCCGAGCGCCCGCACGCCCGCGCGGGTGGCGGCCGCGGCCGCCCGGTGGCGGGCGATGACGGCGGGCAGGCCGTCCGCCGCGATCCGGTCCAGGCAGGCGCCGAGCGCGAGCATCTCCAACTGCGCGGGCGCGTGCGGCAGGACGGTGCGCCCGGCGTCCGTCCAGCGCTCCTTCCAGTCCAGCAGCGAGAGGTAGGAGCGGCGCGGGGCGGCCGGGTTGGCGGTGATCCGCTCCCAGGCCCGCGCGGAGACCGAGACGGCCGAGACGCCGGCCGGCCCGCCCATGGCCTTCTGCCCGCCGATCACGCACAGGTCCACGCCCCAGGCGTCGGTCAGCAGCGGCTCGGCGGCCACCGAGGCGACCGCGTCCACCATCAGCAGCGCGCCGTGCTCGCGCACCACGGCGGCGATCTCGGCGACCGGGTTGGTGTTGCCGGTGGCGGCCTCGGCGTGCACCAGCGAGACGAAGTCGATGGCCGGCTCGGCCGCCAGCGCCTCGGCGACCTGCCCGGCGCTCACCGCGCTGTCGAACGGCACGGCGAGGTCGACGACCTTCGCGCCGCAGTCGCGCAGCCAGTTGCCGAAGGTCTGGCCGTACGGGCCGGTGACGATGTTGAGCGCGGTCGAGCCCGGGTGCGCGGCGCCGCGGATCGCGGCCTCCAGCGGCAGCAGTGCCTCGCCCTGGGTGACGATGACGTCGGCGGTGGTGTGCAGCAGCGCGGCGACCTTGTCCTCGATCTCCGCGAAGTCGGCGGCGCTGAGCGGGGGCAGGTCGAGGAAGGGGCTCACGGTCTCTTGGCCTTTCGAGGGGGAGGCGGGGGGCGGAGCGGTACGGGCCGGCAACGAGTCTGCCTCATCCTCGCTGCTTACAGGGAACGGCGCCGTCGGTAGAGTGCGGCCATGAGCATGGGCGCGGTGCTGCACGTCAGGGGTCGGGTGCTGGTCGGTCCGGAGGACGTCCGGGACGAACTCTGGGTGGTGGACGGCCGGGTGACCTTCTCCCGTCCGACCGCCGTCGGCGCCGGTTCCGCCGAGGTCCGGACGGTGGAGGGCTGGGTGCTGCCCGGCCTGGTGGACGCGCACTGCCACGTCGGCCTGGACGCGCACGGGGCCGTCGACGCCGCCACCAGCGAGAAGCAGGCGCTCACCGACCGTGACGCCGGTACCCTGCTGATCCGCGACGCCGGGTCCGCCGCCGACACCCGGTGGATCGACGACCGCGAGGACCTGCCCCGGATCATCCGGGCCGGCCGGCACATCGCCCGCACCCGCCGCTACATCCGCAACTACGCGCACGAGATCGAGCCCGGCGACCTCGCCGCCTACGTGCGCGCCGAGGCCCGGCGCGGCGACGGCTGGGTCAAGCTGGTCGGCGACTGGATCGACCGCGACCGCGGCGACCTCGCCGCCTGCTGGCCGGGCGACGCGCTCGCCGAGGCGATCGCGGCCGCGCACGAGGAGGGGGCCAGGGTCACCGCGCACTGCTTCGCCGCCGAGTCGCTGCCGGACCTGCTGGCCGCCGGGATCGACTGCGTCGAGCACGCCACCGGCCTGACCGAGGAGCTGATCCCGGTCTTCGCCGAACGCGGGGTGGCGATCGTTCCGACCCTGGTCAACATCGCGACCTTCCCCCGGCTGGCGGCCGGCGGCGAGGCCAAGTTCCCGGCCTGGGCCTCCCACATGCGCCGGCTGCACGAGCGCCGCTACGACACCGTGGGCGCCGCGCACGACGCCGGCATCCCGGTCTACGTCGGCACGGACGCGGGCGGCTCGCTGGCCCACGGCCTGGTCGCGGAGGAGGTCGCCGAGCTGGTGAAGGCCGGGCTCACCCCCGCCGAGGCGCTGTCGGCGGCCACCTGGGGGGCGCGCGCCTGGCTGGGGCGCCCCGGTCTGGAGGAGGGCGCGCCGGCGGACTTCGTGGTGTACGCGCACGACCCGCGCGCCGACGTCCGGGTGCTGGCCGATCCCCGGCTGGTGGTGCTGCGCGGACGCCCGGTGGCGTGAGCGCCGCAGAGGCCCCTCCGGTGTGATCATCTCGGTGAACGGCCTGTCGGCGTAGGCCGATAGGGTTACGCCCATGGCACCGCGTCCACTGAACGAGATCGTCGAGCCCGGATGGGCCACCGCGCTGGAGCCGGTGGCCGGGCGGGTCGCCGCGATGGGCGACTTCCTCCGCGCCGAACTGGCCGCCGGCCGCACCTATCTGCCCTCCGGCCCGAACGTGCTGCGCGCCTTCCAGCAGCCGTTCGCCGAGGTGCGGGTGCTGATCGTCGGCCAGGATCCGTACCCGACCCCCGGCCACGCCGTCGGCCTGAGCTTCTCGGTGGGGGCCGACGTGCGGCCGATCCCGGCCAGCCTGGTCAACATCTTCCAGGAGTACGGCGCCGACCTCGGCCTCCCGCAGCCGTCCAACGGCGACCTCACCCCGTGGACGCGGCAGGGCGTGCTGCTGCTGAACCGCGCCCTGACCACCGCCCCGCGCAAGCCCGCCGCGCACCGCGGCAAGGGCTGGGAGGAGGTCACCGAGCAGGCGATCCGCGCCCTGGTGGCGCGCGGCGGCCCGATGGTGGCGATCCTCTGGGGCCGGGACGCGCGCAATCTGCGGCCGCTGCTGGGCGAGATCCCGGCGATCGAGTCGGCCCACCCGAGCCCGTACTCGGCGAGCGGCGGCTTCTTCGGCTCGCGCCCGTTCAGCCGGGCCAACGAGCTGCTGGTGCGGCAGGGCGCGCAGCCGGTGGACTGGCGCCTGCCGTGATCCGGCGGTTCCGGCCGGGCGCGCCTTAGCAGACCCGGGTCGGCGCGGAGCGTCGTCTTCACCCCAACGGGTGAAATGACGCTCTGTATGACTGGTATGACAGAGCGTTTGAGAAGACTGGCGGCTCATCCTTTCATCCGTGGGGGTACCGCCATGTCTTCTCGACGAATCGTTTCCGCAGCCGCCGCCGTCGTGGCCTGTGCCGTTCTCACCGCTCCGCCCACCTGGGCCGCCGAGCCCGCGCCCGCCGCCCCGGCGACCGGCTCGCCCGCCGGCTCGCCGGGCAAGGCGCGCGCCGTCACCGCCGAACTCGACCTGGACGTCCGGCTGTTGAACAACGCCGTGGACGTCCCCGTCGACGTCGCGCTCAACAAGGTCGAGTCCCCGGCCCAGCGCGAGGGCAGCGTCCTCACCGCCACCGTCGACGGCGTCGACCAGAGCGGCCCGGTGACCCTGGTGAAGGCGGAGGCCGGCAAGTCGGTGACCACGCTGGACGCCAAGGCCGCCACCGCCTCCGTCACCCTCGCCGACGCCGAGGTGCACGCTCCCGGCCTGCCCGGTACCACCCTGCTCGGCTTGGAGGCGCTCAGCGCCACCGCCACCTGCCCCGTCGACGGCAAGCCCGCCGCCGACGTGGTCGCCCCCGCCCGGCTGACCGTCCTCGGCAAGCCGGTCACGGTCAGCCTGTACGGGCCGACCACGGTGGACGTGCCGCTGGTCGGCAGCGTGACGGTGGAGTTCTCCAGGAAGGCCACCACCTCGACGACGGCCGCCGCCTCCGCCCTGGAGGTCAAGGTCGCGGTGGACCCGCTCGACCTCAACGTCGCCAAGGTGACCGGCACCGTCACGGTCGCGTCGGTGAGCTGCGAGAAGCCCGTCCCGGCCGCCCCGACGGCCGCGGCCACCCCTGCGGCCGCCTCCGCCCCCGCCGCCACGGCGACGGCCCCGGCCGCCCGGCCCGTCGCGGACGCCACCGCGTCCGCCGCTCCGACGGCGGCGGCGACGGCCACGGCCACCGCTCCGGCGACGGCCGCCGCCGCGGCCCGCCCGAGCGCGTCCCCCTCCGCCACCCGCGCCCCCGCCGCGCCCGACAGCCTCGCCTCCACCGGCGGCAACGCCGCCACCCCCCGGCTCGCCGCCGGCGCCGCCGCCCTGCTCGCCGGGGGCGGCTGTGCGGTCTGGGCCACCCGCCGCCGCCGGGCCGCCGCCGCCCCCGCCCACGCCCGCCGGCGCTGACCTCCGGCCCCACGGGTGCGGGAGTGCCACCGGCGGCACTCCCGCACCGTGACCGTGCCAATGCGGACGGTTGGTTCACATGCGCGTTACACGAGAGGAACAACCGGGAAACGGCGGCTTGCAACGCTACGCGGGCACCCACCACTCAGTTTGCGAGGTACACCGCCGTGGCAATCAAGGCCGAGTACATCTGGATCGACGGCACCAAGCCGACCGCCAAGCTCCGCTCCAAGACTCGTGTCCTGCCGAACGCGGACAAGATCCCCACCTGGGGCTTCGACGGTTCCTCCACCAGCCAGGCCGAGGGCCACGCCTCCGACCGCGTGCTGGAGCCGGTGCGCGTCGTCCCGGACCCGATCCGCGGCGGCGACCACATCCTGGTCCTCTGCGAGGTCAACGAGACCGACGGCACCCCGCACGCCTCCAACACCCGCGCCCTGCTGCGCGCCGTCGCCGAGCAGTACGAGGCGCAGGAGTCGATCTTCGGCATCGAGCAGGAGTACACCTTCTTCAAGGGCTCCCGCCCGCTCGGCTTCCCCGAGGGCGGCTACCCGGCCCCGCAGGGCGGCTACTACTGCGGCGTCGGCGCCGAGGAGGTCTTCGGCCGCGAGATCGTCGAGCTGCACCTCGACCGCTGCATCGAGGCCGGCCTGGCCATCTGCGGCATCAACGCCGAGGTCATGCCCGGCCAGTGGGAGTTCCAGATCGGCCCGGTCGACGCCCTGAAGGTCTCGGACGACATGTGGATCGCCCGCTACCTGCTCTACCGCACCGCCGAGGAGTTCGGCATCGACGCCACCCTCGACCCGAAGCCGGCCCGCGGCGACTGGAACGGTGCGGGCGCGCACACCAACTTCTCGACCAAGGCGATGCGCGAGAACTACGACGCGATCATCACCGCCTGCGAGTCGCTCGGCGCCTCCCAGGAGAAGGTCCTGGAGCACGTCACCCAGTACGGCGCCGACATCGAGCTCCGCCTGACCGGCAAGCACGAGACCGCCCCGTGGAACGTCTACTCCTACGGCGTGTCCGACCGCGGCGCCTCGGTCCGCATCCCGTGGCAGGTCGAGGTGGAGCAGAAGGGCTACATCGAGGACCGCCGCCCGAACGCCAACGTCGACCCCTACGTCGTCACCCGGCTGCTGATCAACACCTGCTGCGCCGCCCTGGAGAAGGCCGGCCTGGTCTGATCCGCCCCCGCACACGCCCGCAGGGCCTCCCCACCTCACCGGGGAGGCCCTGCGGGCGTTCTCGCCGTCAGCCGGCGGGGTGGAGCACCCGGGCCAGCTCCTCGGCCGCCGCCGCGAGGTCCGGCCGCCGCCGGGCCAGCTCGCGCAGCCGGACGGCGTACGCCTCGCGCCGCAGCGCAGTGTCCGTGTCGACGACCCGGGAGCAGACGGCGCGGGCCTGGTCCGGGTCGCCGGCGGCGATGGCGTGAACCATGGCGAACAGCCTCCCGCCCGGGCCGGCCAGCAGCGGCGGACAGGCCATCGTGATGGTGGCGAGCAGGGACAGATCACCGTCCTCCAGTGCGGCCATGGCCTCGGAGCCGGCCGCGTCCGGATCGGCGACCACCTCGTAGACGTCCTCCAGGCTCCCGTGGCGCGCGAGTCGCAGGATCCCGTAATGCTGGAGGGCGACGGGGGTGGCCTGACGGGCGAGCAGGGACATGATGGGCGGTGTCTCCAACGCGCTCCGGTGCGCGGCGTGGAACGCCAGGGATTCCGACCAGGTGCGGGTCGAGGTCCATGTCGTCACGAGAGTGTGGGCATCGTGCTCGGCCCGGCCCTCGGCGAGAACGGCGTCCAGTCCGCGGAGGTCGATGTCGTCCAGCGTGCGGCTGAGGAGAGCGAGGTCCGGGTCCCCGGCGAACAGGGCTTGTGCCAGGGCCAGTTGGTGTCGAGACCGGGGCGACCGCAGGTGATCCGAGTGGTCACGGAGGAAGCCCTCTGTTCCGGGCCGGCCCGACCGTGACGACCAGGCGTCCAGGAGGCGGAGGAAGCCATCCGGAACGGTGCCGGACGCCCAGTCGGGCAGCCGTTCGTCGTGCAGGGCGAACTCCGTCACGGCCCAGTTGATCTGCCACCTGAGGTCGATGAGCAGTTCCCTGTCACCGGAGGACGCGTTGTGAGCGGCCGCGACCAGGAGTCCGGCCGCTTGCTCCTTCTCGCCGCGCCTGGCATGGCGCAGGGCGAGGTCGAGGATCAGACTCGCCTGTGTCAGGGGGTGATCCCGCAGGGAAGCGATCGCGCGCTCCCAGAGCGGGCGGGCCATCGCGTCCGACTGCCGGTCGGAGAGCAGGGCGAGGGTCGCGGAGAGGCCGGCGACATGGAGGACGGGGTTGGATTCGCAGAGCCGGAGGCGGATGTCGAGTGCCTCGGTGGCGGAGGTCAGCGCCGCTGCCCGGTCCCCGGCCTCGAACTGCTGCTCGGAGAGGTTGTCGAGGGCCGTCGCGAGGTTGGGGAGGAACGCGGCGGGGCCGGTCGCGGCGAGACGGCGGTAGTGGACGGTGGCTTCGGCGATGGAGATCAGCGCGCCTGTCCGGTCCCCCGTCAGGAACTGGCATCTGGACAGGTTGTTGAGGTCTCCGGCCAGGCCGGCGAGGAAGGCGGCGGGGTCGGTCTCGGCGAGCTGGCGGTGGAGGGCGAGGGCTTCGGTGCTGGAGGCCAGCGCTCCCGCGTGGTCCTCGGTCTCGGCCTGCCGGACGGAGAGGTCGGTGAGGGCGGAGGCGAGCTGGGGGAGGAAGGCGGCCGGGTCGCTCGCCCCGAGCGGGCGAAGGATGCCGAGTGCCTCGGTGGCGGTGGCGAGGGCGCGCTGTCGGTCTCCGGTCGCGGCTTGTCGGCTGGAGAGGTTGATGAGCGCGGTGGCGAGCTGGGGGAGGAAGACGGCGGGCTCGGCTTCGGCGAGTCCGCGGAGGTGCCCGGTGGCCTCCGTGGCGGTGGCGAGGGCGCCCGCGCGGTCCCCGCTGTCGGCTCGTCGGGCGGAGAGGTTCGTGAGGGCCCTGGCGAGCTGCGGGAGGTGGGCGGTGGGGTCGGCGTCGGCGAGTCGGCGGCTGATGGCGGCGGCTTCGGTGATGGCGGCCAGTGCCCCCGCGTGGTCGCCGGTGTCGGCCTGTCGGTTGGAGAGGCTGGTGAGGGCCTTGACGAGGCGGGGGAGGTGGGCGGTGGGGTCGGCGTCGGCGAGCCGGCGGCTGATGGCGGCGGCTTCGGTGGCAGTGGCGAGAGCGGCTGTCCGGTCCCCGCTGTCGGCTTGTCGGATCGCGAGGTTGGCGAGGGCGGCGGCGAACTGGGGGAGGTGGGCGGTGGGGTCGGCGTCGGCGAGCCGGCGGCTGATGGCGGTGGCTTCGGTGATGGTCGCCAGTGCGGCTGTCCGGTCCCCGCTGTCGGCTTGTCGGCTGGAGAAGTTGGTGAGGGCGATGGCGAACTGGGGGAGGTGGGCGGTGGGGTCGGCGTCGGCGAGTCGGCGGCTGATGGCGGTGGCTTCGGTGATGGTCGCCAGTGCGGCTGTCCGGTCCCCGCTGTCGGCTTGTCGGCTGGAGAGGTCGGTGAGCGCGGTGGCGAGGTGGGGGAGGAACGTGGCGGGCTCGGCGTCGGCGAGCCGGCGGCTGATGCCTGCGGCCTCGGTCATGGACGCCAGTGCCCCCGTCCGGTCCCCGCTGTCGGACTGCAGGTCCGACAGACTCTTGAGCGCGGTGGCGAGGTGGGGGAGGAACGCGGCGGGCTCGGTCTCGGCGAGTGAGCGGAAGGAGGAGACGGCTTCGGTGGCGGAGGCAAGGGCGTCGGTTCGGCCGACGCCGCCGGCTTGCAGCACCGAGAGGTTGGTGAGGGCGGCGGCGAGGTCGCGGAGGAAGACGGCTGGATTGATCGTGGTCAGTCGGCGGCGGATCGCGACGACCTCGGTGAGGGAGACCAGGGCCCCGGTGCGGTCTCCGGCGTCGGCCTGACGGATGGCGAGGCTGTTGAGCGCAGCGGCCAGGTCGGGGAGCAGTGCGACGGCGTAGGCCTCGCCCTCGACGAGCCGGCGGCGGATGCCTACGGCTTCGGTGATCGATGCCAGTGCCCCCGTCCGGTCCCCGCTGTCGGACTGCAGGTCCGAGAGGTTCTTGAGGGCGGTGGCGAGGCCGGGGACGAAGGCCGCGGGGTCGCCCCCGGTGAGAGCGCGGTAGTGGGTGACGGCTTCGGTGATGGTGGCCAGCGCCTCCGTACGGCGTCCGGTCCCGAGCTGCTGGACGGCGAGGTTGGTGAGGCCCATGGCGAGGCCCGGGAGGAAGGTGTCGGGGTCGGTCTCGGCGAGGAGTCGGTGGATGCCGACGGCTTCGGTGATCGATGCCAGCGCTCCCGCCCGGTCGCCGGTGTCGAACTGCTCGGCGCCGAGGTTGTTGACGGCGACGGCGAGGTTGGGGAGGAAGGTGCGGGGGTCGGCTTCGGCGAGGAGTCGGTGGATGCCGACGGCTTCGGTGATCGACGCCAGCGCTCCCGCCCGGTCGCCGGTGTCGGCCTGCCGTCGGCTCACCCCGACCAGCCGGGAAGCCAACCCCACCGCCTCGGTCCCGCCGGCGGCCCGCAGCTCGGCCAGGAGGCGCAGTTCCGCGCGCAGGGCGAGTTGCGGGAGGCCGACGGCGCTGTAGGGGACCGCGTCCGCGAGCTCGCCCAGCCAGGGCGGTGCCTGCGGTGCGTCGACCAGCCGGTCCAGGGCCTCCAGCGCCGCGCCGCCCTGTTCGGAAGCCACCGCGAGGACGGGTGCCCATCGTCCGGCCCCCGCCGCCGTCCAGTCGAGCAGCAGAATCGACGCGGCGCCGGGATCGGCCCCCGCTGCGCGGTTGAACTGCCGCAGGGCGTCGAGCACCCGCTCCTCGTCGAGCCCCTGCAGCGCCGCCTCCAGCAGCCCGGCGTCCTCGCGCAGGGTGCGGAGCACCAGGTGGTCGGCGATCGGGTCGGGGCGCAGGGTGAGCGGTTCGCCGGGGGCCGGACGCAGGCAGTCGGTGAGGGTGGTGCGGACCTGCTCGCGCCAACGGCCGTCGCCCGCCAGTTCCTCGACGGCCCGGAGGGCGTCGACCACCTGGGGACGGGAGGCCGGGGTGCGCAGGGTGAGGCTGGTGACGGCGCGGTCGAGGACGTCGAGCGGGGCGTCATCGGTGGTGCCGGTGGCGCGTCGGTAGACCTGCGCCCAGTAGGAGTGCTCGTGGTGGAGCACCTCCTCGTACAGCTCGGCGCGGGTGGTGGGCAGCCGGGCGCGCCCCTGGGTGCGGGCGGCGAGGAAGGTGCGCAGCAGCCGGTCGAGGGTGGTCCAGTTCCGCGGGACCGGACCGGCCGCCGTCTCGGGGTCCACCGGCTCGCCGTCCAGCCGGAACGCCTCGACGGCGCGCCGGACGAGCGCGTCGCCGTCGGGGTGTTCGGGCGGCAGCGGCATCGGCGGGCGTTCGCGGCAGAGGTGGCCGTCGTTGGTCCACGCCCGGCGCAGGTCGTCCAGCCACTGGCCGTCGGTGGAGCGGGCGGTCATCAGGACGACGGCGGGTGCGCCGCCGCGTTCGGTGCGCCGGCGCAGCACGCTGAGCAGCTGCCGGGCCTCGGCGGGCCGGGCGTCGGCGTAGTCGAGGACGACCAGGGTGGGCGAGGTGACGACGCCGAGCCAGTCCAGGCCGGGGGTGTCCTTGCGCAGGTAGCCCGCGTACCAGCCGTCCCGCTCGGCGAGCCGGTGGGCGACCTCCAGGGCGAGCCGGGTCTTGCCCGCGCCGCCGACGCCGTGGACGACGGCGACGCCGGTGTGCCGGCCCTCGGCGACCGAGCGGCACCAGCCGGTGAGCACGGTCAGTTCGTCGCGGGCCTGGAAGGGCACCACGTTGTGCTCCGGGCGGAGCAGTTGCAGCGGCCGGTGCAGCTGCGGGTCGAGCGGCAGGTACGGCGGGCGCAGCGGGTCGGCGGCCAGGTGCACGGCCGGGACATGGGCGTCCCCGGCGCGCCACAGGCGCCCGACGTCGACGGCGAAGCGCCAGTTCCACCCGGCGGCGTAGCGGGCACCGGCGCGGGCGGCGTCGGCGAAAGCGGCTCCGGTGCCGAGGACCGGTGAGGTGGGCAGGGCGTGGGCCACGCCGACCGGGTCGAGCAGCAGCAGCGGGCGGGCCGGGCCGTCCACCTCCGCCTGGACGAGTTCCGCCCAGTCGGGCGGCCTGGTCCGCCACACCTCGGCCTCCGGCGGGGCGGGCTCGCCGGGGTCGGGGTCGCCGATCCGGACGCCGAGCAGCGCGTGCCCGGGGGCGCCGGCCCCGGGCGGGTCGACGAGCAGGACGAACGGCCGCAGGCCCGCGTGCAGGCAGGCCGCCGCGAGGACGAGCGCGAGGTCGAGGCAGGTGGCGTGCCGGGGGCTCCACAGCACCTCGGCCGGTTCGCGGACCACCTGCCGCCCGGGGTCGTCGCCCGGCGCCTCGTAGGCGTAGGTGATGCCGGCGTCCGCCAGTGCCTCGTACACGGCGCGGGCCTGGTCGAGGCGGCTGCCGCCGGCCGCGCCGGGCAGGCGGACGAAGGCGGCGGCCTCGTCGGGCCGGACGTAGCGGGCGAGGGCCGCGGGCTCGCCCTCCTGGTCCCAGCGCGGCCAGCCGTTCATCCGGCGACCGCCGCGAAGGCGTCGCCCGCGGCGAGGTCGCCGACGCCGGGGACGGCGCGCGCGGTCACCTTGACGTCGTACAGGCCGGGTTGCTGCCCGGGCAGGTCGGCGCGGTGGCAGCCCTCCGCCGGGTCCCAGTCCAGCCGCACCTCGGCGAGCCGCACGCCCGGCTCCTCGGCCCGGCGCACCGTCGCCCACACGGGAAGCCGCTCGGCGCCCTCGGGGACGGCGTCGCCGCGCAGCCGCACCCGCAGCGGCACGGCCGTGCCGGCGGGGTGCAGTTCGTCCAGGTCGAGTCCGAGCGAGGTGTGCCGCTCCTCGCCGCGGACGGCGGTCAGCGGCGCCCGCCGCTCGTAGGCGTCGACCAGGCCGGGGATCCAGGCGGCCGAGCCGAGCGGGCCGTGCCGGTCGCGGGCGCGCCAGCCGGAGGCGTGGTCGGCGCTCAGCTCCAGCGGGACGGCGGAGAAGGCGGGCACGGTGCCGTCGCCGTGGTCGTGCTCCCAGCCGTCGAGCCGCAGCCAGCCGGGCGGCGTCTTGTGCAGGCTGAGCCGGCGGCCGTCCCAGTGGGCGCAGCCGGGGGTGTCGTGGCTCCAGCCGAGGCGGGGGACGACCACCGGCGTGTCGGGCCGGCGCGGAATGACCCGCCAGCCGTCCTCGATGTCCCGGTGGGTGTCGTAGCCGGCCGCGGCCGCCGCTCCGAGCCCCGGCAGGGCGAGTTCGTGGGGGTAGCGGGCGGTGCCGGCGGTGGCGTCCCAGACGGCGGGGTAGCGGGGCAGCAGGTCGGCGACGCCCGGCCAGCTCCGCAGCAGCTCGCTGACGCCCTTCAGCCGGACCCCGGCCACCCGGACGCCGTTGGCCAGCACGTCCAGGGCCTTGGGCGCCCCCCGGTGCGGCGTGCCCAGGGTGATCAGGGCGCGGCAGAGCGGCCAGCCCTCCAGCGGGCCGAGCCAGTAGCGGGCGACCAGTCCGCCCATCGAGTGCGCCACGACGGTGACGCGCCCGGCCCGTTCGGTCTCGGTGAAGTCCTGGAGCCGTTCGTGGACGTCGGCGGCGAGCTGCTCGGCGGCCCGGGCGACGCCGAGGCGGAAGTCGTAGGGCAGGACGACCACGTTGGCCGCCGGGTCGCGCCGGTCCGGGTGGCCCTCGTCGAGCCGTACGCCGGGCAGTGCGCGCAGGCCGTCGAGCAGCCGCTCGTAGCCGGGGACGACCGTCCAGCCGGGCAGCAGCCGGCGGGAGCGGATCACCCCGACGGGGCGCAGCGGCTCGTCGGGGGCGAGCCGGCCCGTTCCGGCGAACAGGGCGGCGATGTCGCCGAAGCCCGCGTCCCAGACGACTTCGCCGGGCCGCCCGTCCTTCCCCGGCCGTTCCAGTACGCTGCCGCCGATCCCGGGCAGGACGTACACCAGATGTCTGCGCGCCACTTCGTCTCCGCTCGCCGGGCGCCGGTTGCCCAACCCCCCTGGCCGGACCGGCGCTTGCGCGCCCATGATCCTGCTCGCCGGTCGCGCGGCACAGCGTCCGGGCCGGGTGGTGGCCAAGTTGAGACACGGGGCCGGGGCGGAGGCTCTCTTGATCGGCGCCGGACCTCGGCGGACAATGGCCCGCATGACCGCCTCCGCCGCCTGGTTCCCCGTGCGACGCCTGCACGTGGATCTGGCGCGGGTGTGGACGGCCGCCTGTCGCCGTTGAACGGCCCTCCCCTTCCCGCAGGCGGCTCTTCCGGTACGGAGTGTGTGTTCATGGCCCTGACGTTCCACTGGTTCCTGCCCACCAACGGCGACAGCCGGCACGTCGTCGGCGGAGGGCACGGCTCGACGCCCGGCGCGGCCGGGGGCGACCGGCCGCCGTCCCTCGGGTACCTGGGGCAGGTCGCCCGCAGCGCCGAGCAGTTGGGGTTCGAGGGGGCGCTGACGCCGACCGGGGCGTGGTGCGAGGACGCGTGGGTGACGACCGCGATGCTCACCCAGGTGACCGAGCGGCTGAAGTACCTGGTGGCGTTCCGGCCCGGGCAGATCGCGCCGGCCCTGGCGGCGCAGATGGCGTCCACGTACCAACGGCTGTCCGGCGGGCGGCTGTTGCTCAACGTGGTGACCGGCGGGGAGTCGGCGGAGCAGCGCGCGTACGGGGACTTCCTGGACAAGGACGCCCGCTACGCCCGCACCGGGGAGTTCCTGTCCGTCGTGCGGCGGCTCTGGGCGGGGGAGACGGTGGACCACGAAGGGGTCCACCTGCGCACCGAGCGGGCCGAGTTGACCCGGCCGCCGGAGTCGGCGCCGGCGGTGTACTTCGGCGGGTCCTCCCCGGTGGCGGGCGAGGTCGCGGCCCGGTACGCGGACGTGTACCTCACCTGGGGCGAGCCGCCCGGGCAGGTGCGGGAGAAGATCAGCTGGATCCGTGAACTCGCCGCGCGGGAGGGCCGGGTGGTGCGGTTCGGGATCCGGCTGCACGTGATCACCCGGGACACCTCGGCGCAGGCGTGGGCGGAGACGGAGCGGCTGCTGGCGGCGATGGACCCGCAGCGGGTCCGGGAGACCCAGCGGGCGCTGGCCCGCAGCGAGTCGGTGGGGCAGCGGCGGATGCTGGCGCTGCACGGCGGCTCGGCGGAGCGGCTGGAGGTGTACCCGGGGCTGTGGGCGGGCGTCGGCCTGCTGCGCGGCGGGGCCGGGACGGCGCTGGTGGGCAGCCACCGGGAGGTGGCCGACCTCGTCACCGAGTACCACGAGCTGGGCATCGACGAGTTCGTGCTCAGCGGGATGCCGCACCTGGAGGAGGCGTACTGGTTCGGGGAGGGGGTGCTGCCGGTGCTGGCCGCCCGGGGGCTCTGGCGCCGGCCGGAGTAGGGCGGCGCCGGAGCGGGGCGGCCGGCCGGGCGCGGCCGCCCGGCCGGCGTGGCCGGGGCCTACTGCTCGCCCAGGATCATCCACTTCTCCGGCTTGAGCACCGGCTCGAAGCCCACCTTGGCGTAGACGCCGTGGGCGTCGGCGGTGGCGAGCAGGATGCGGCGCAGGCCGTCCCCGGCGAGCTCGTCGCGGACGGCGCCGGCCAGGGCGGTGCCGAGGCCGCGGCCGCGGGCGGCCGGGGCGATGTAGACGTCGCACAGCCAGGCGAAGGTGGTGTGGTCGGTGACCACCCGGGCGTAGCCGACCTGGGCGCCCGAGGCCTGCTCGTAGAGGCCGAAGTTGAGCGAGCCGGCGATCGCCCGGTCCTGCTTCTCGCGGCTGCGGCCGATCGCCCAGTAGGCGTCCTCGGACAGCCACCGGTGGATCAGCGCGGCGTCGAGGCGCGCGGGGTCGGTGGAGATCTCGTAGCCGTCGGGCAGGGTGCTGTCACTGGTCATGGCCGGATCCAAGCAGTGGATCCGGCCGTCGACCAGTGGTTTTCTCAGTGGACGGGCACGGCGTTCTCCGGCAGGTTGTGCCAGTTGGTGACGATCGGCCGGTCGACGGCGGTCGGGCCGATCGGCAGGCTGACCGGGTCGGGGTCCGGGCTGCCGATGCCCACGATGACGTCGGTGAACTCGACGGCCTGGTTGTCCTTGGTGGTCTTCGCCATGACGCCCGCGTAGGCGGTGTCCGAGCCGCTCAGCCTGATCGGCTGGCTGACGCCCTGCTCGGCCTTGGACGCCTCGATGCCGCGCGAGCCGAAGGCGATGACCGGGGGCCGGGGCGGGAGGGTGCAGGTGACGCCCGGCTTGGCCTTGGCGGCGATCAGGATGTAGCCGCCCGCCTGGGACTCGGCCTTGGCGGTGAGCACGAGGTCCTTGGCGCCGCAGGTGCCGCCGGCGGGCTGGGCGGAGGGCTTCGTGGCGGCCGGCGCGGTGGTGGCCGGGGCGGTGGTGGCCGGCGCGGTGGCGGCCGGGGCACCGGTGGCGGGGGGCGTGGCCGTCGGCGCGGTGGTCACGGGCGGCGCGGTGGTCACGGCCGGGCTCGACACGGGGGCGGCGGTGTCGCTGTTCTCCGGCCCGCACGCGGTGGCGGCGACGGCGAGCGCCGCGACGGCGACGGCGGTGAGAGCGAGACGGCGCGGGCGCATGCGGTTCCCCCAGGGTCGTGACCGCCGGTGTCGTTCACCGGCGCACCACGACCGTACGACGGGATCGTTCACGGTCCGGTGCGGGAAACATCCCGATCCTGTCGCAGAGCGCGGCGCCGGAGAGGGGTGGTCAACGCCCCGCCCCCGGGGGACGATCACCCCCCCATGACCGCACGCCCGCCACCCCGGCCCGGCGCCCACCCTGCGGATCGGCGCCGGGAACGGTCTGCGGCCCGGGGACTCCGAGGGGGCGGCGGCCCGGACCTGAGGGTCCGTGCGGTCGGGGCGGCTGTGGCGCTGCCCCGTGCGCCGCTGGTCCGCCCGGGGGCTGACGCCGGACCGGGCGGCGGCCGGTGAGCCGGTGGTGCCGCGGCCCTGACCTGCGGGGAACCGGTTGCCGCCGGGGCGGGTCCCATCGTCGTCGGCAGGACGGGGCGGCGAGGAGGCGACCGGGATGGGCGGGGATCGGGAGTTCGGCAGCGGGGAGGGCGGGACGGTGGCCGGCCGCTGGGCCTTCGCGGCCCGCTGGGCGGTGGTGGTGGCCGCCGCGACGGCGTCGGCCGTGGTGCTGGCGACCTCGGGGCACGACGGCGGCCGGGCGGTCCCCGTCACGGTCAGGGGGACGACGACGGCGCCGGTGGCGGCGGTGACGGGGGCGGTGCAGACGGCCGCCGCCGCCGCCCGGCCGCCGCGCCGCGAGGTGAGCCCCGGCACGACCCCGGCGGACCCCGGCGCGGGCGCCGCCGTGGGCGTCGCCTACGCGCTCGACTGGAACACCCGCTGCGAGACGGGCCATCTGCGCTTCGCCGGGCACTCCTGGCGGACCGGGCGGCCGCCCGTCCTGCCGCCCGGTCTGCCCGGCGCGTGGGGGCCCGGCTCGGCGCCGCCCGTGCTGCCCGGCTGGGCGACCCTGACCGCCGCCGGCCGGCTGCGCTTCGACGCCCCCGGCTACCTGGACGGCCCGGTGCTGCTCGAACCCGCCGCCGAGCCGGGGATCTGCGAGTAGGCCCCGGGGCGGGGCGGACGGGGGCGGGGCGTCAGGCGTCCAGCGCCCGCGCCAGGGCGGTCAGGAAGCGGTCCGTGGTGGCCTCGTCCCGGACGGCCACGCGCAGCCAGTCCGGGCCGAGGCCGGGGAAGGTGTCGCCCCGGCGGACGGCGAAGCCGAGGGTGCGCAGCCGGGCCCGGACGGCGTCGGCGCCCGGCAGTTCGAGCAGGACGAAGGAGGCGGCGGGCTCGCCGTGCACCCGCACGGCCGGGAACGCCGCCAGGCCCTTCACCAGGTGCTCGCGCCACAGGGCGAGCTCGTGCGCCGCCCGTTCCGCCTCGGCGAGCGCGGCCGGGGCGGAGCAGGCCTCGGCGGCGACCAGTGCCGGGGTGGAGACCGGCCAGAGCGGCTGGGCCGCGGCCAGGGCGGCGATCAGCGGCGCCGGGCCGAGCACATAGCCGATCCGCAGGCCGGCCAGGCCCCAGGTCTTGGTGAGGCTGCGCAGCACGACCACCCGGCCCGGCAGGTCCCGCGCCGCGGCCAGGGACTCGCTCTCGCCGGGCACGGTGTCCATGAACGCCTCGTCGACGACCAGGGTGCGGCCGGGGCGGGCCAGGGCGGCGACGGCGGCCGCCGGGTGGAGGACGGAGGTGGGGTTGGTGGGATTGCCGAGCACCACCAGGTCGGCCTCCTCCGGCACCGCGTCCGCGGTCAGCCGGAAACCGCCCCCGGGGGCGAGCAGGACCCGCCGCACCGGGTGCCCGGCGTCCCGCAGGGCGGCCTCGGGCTCGGTGAACTGCGGGTGCACCACCACGATGTGGTGCGGCGTCAGGGCACGGGCGAGCAGGACGAAGGCCTCGGCGGCGCCCGAGGTGAGCAGCACCTCGTCCACCGGCCGGCCGTGCCGCTCGGCGACGGCGGCCCGGGCGGCGGCGCCGTCGGGGTAGGCGGCGAGGCCGGTGAGGCTGGCGGCGAGGCGCTCGCGCAGCCACCCCGGGGGCGTGCCGGTGCGGACGTTGACGGCGAGGTCGACCAGTCCGGCGCCGTCGGCGCGCACCTCGGCGTCCCCGTGGTGGCGCAGGTCGGGTCCGGCGGGGGAGTGGGGGCTCATGACTGCTCTCCTGGGGTCGGTCGGGCGTGCGGGGGGCGGGGTGCACGGGCGACGGCCACCGTCGCGGCCGCCGACTTCCGCTTGGGGACGACGAGCTCGGCGCACCCGCCGCCGGCCCCCGCCAGCGCCGCCGCCTCGGCCACGCCGGCCGTGCCGACCGCGCGGCCGACGACGTCGGACGGATGCGGCACGGGGACGGCGGCCAGCGTCCCGGCCGGGTACGCGGCCACCGGCACGCCGAGCGCCGCCGCGGCCGCGCGGACGGCGGGGTGACCGGCCTTGCCGGTGAGGGTGGCGAGCGCGGCCACGGCACCGTCCGGCAGCCCGGCCGAGACGAGCGCGTCCCGGATCAGCCCCAGCAGCTCCGCCTCCGTCGCCGAGCCGCGCACACCCACCCCGACGACGACCGGAGCGCCCGCGCCGACGACGCGTGGAGCGGCCACCTCGCCGGCGAGCGGACCGCCCGCGCCGTCCGGGCGGCCCCCGCCGTCACCCGGACCGCCCAACGCCCCGGATCCGATGCCGTGCGAACCGTTCCCGTCCGGTCCTCTCACGCCGCGCTCACGCCCTGCCCACGTCCCGTTCCTCCACGTCACCCGCCCGACACCTGCCCGAGGCCGCCCGGCGCCCGCCCCGGCCGGCACCCGTCCGGGGCGGCCGAAACCCGCCGGTCCCGCTCCGCCGGAAGGCCCAGGTCAGGCCGCTGCGGGGCGCCCGGGACCGCCGAAATCCCACCACGCCCGTGACGGACGGGTCAATCGCGACGGGTGCGACCCGCGCCCGACGGCGATCCTCGGCCAGCGATCGCTGTTCGCCGTTTCTTCATGTCGCCGCCGAGGTCCGCGCCACCGCGCCGCTCCTACTGTTTGCGGCGCTCCGAATCCGCCGGTCCACCGGCCGGCGGTCCTCTCCCACCCGGCAGTTCCCGCACGGCCGGGCCGCCTGCCAGGCCCGGCCGCCCCGACGCACGGAGGACACCATGCCCGAAACCCCGGAGACTGTTGACATGAGCGCCACGACCCCCGTCGCCGGGGGCGCCGCCCCGCGCCGCCCCCGCCGCCGCACCCTCACCGCCTCCGCCGCCGGCCTCGGCCTGGTCGCCGGCTCGCTCGGCCTCTGGGCCGCCACCGGCACCAGCGCCCAGGCCGCCGCCCTGCCGGCCCCGGACCACGTGGTCGTCGTCGTCATGGAGAACCACGCCTACACCCAGGTGATCGGCAGCTCCAGCGCGCCGTACATCAACAACACGCTGAAGGCCGGCGGCGCCACCCTCACCCAGTCGTTCGGGCTCACCCACCCCAGCGAGCCCAACTACTACCAGCTGTTCTCCGGCTCCAACCAGGGCCGCACCGACGACAGCTGCGTGCCGGTCGGCTCGATCAACCAGCCGAACCTCGCCTCCGAGCTGATCGCCGCCGGCAAGACCTGGGCCAGCTACAACGAGGGCCTGCCGAGCCAGGGCTCGACCACCTGCTCCAGCGGCAAGTACGCGCAGAAGCACAACCCGTGGTTCGGCTTCGGCAACGTGCCGACCAACACCGCGTTCACCATGACGCAGTTCCCGACGAACTTCGCCACCCTGCCGAAGGTCTCCTTCGTCGTCCCGGACCTCTGCAACGACATGCACGACTGCTCGGTCTCCACCGGCGACACCTGGATCCAGAACAAGCTCGGCGCCTACGCCACCTGGGCCAAGAACAACAACAGCATCCTGGTCGTGACCTTCGACGAGGACAACAAGCTGTCCGGCAACCGCATCCCCACCGTCTTCTACGGCGCCCACGTCACCCCGGGCTCCACCACCGCCACCACCTACAACCACTACAACGTGCTGCGCACGCTGGAGGACCTCGCGGGCCTGACCACCCACGCGGGCAACGCCGCCACCGCCGCCACCATCTCCGGCATCTGGAACTGACGCCCGTGTACGTCGCGGACTCCCGCAGCTCCAAGGCCCCCGCCGCCCCGGCCGCCACCCGGCCGGGGCGGCGGGAGGCCGCCGCCGGGGGCCGGGCGGCCCGGGCGGCCGTTCCCGGCACCGTCGTCGTCCTGGGCGTGGTCAGCCTGGTCACCGACGTGTCCTCCGAGATGGTCAGCGCCGTCCTGCCGCTCTACCTGCTCACCGGCCTCGGCCTCTCCCCGCTCGGCTTCGGCCTGCTCGACGGCATCCAGAACGGCTTCAGCGCCGTCGTCCGGCTGGCCGGCGGCCACCTCGCCGACCGGCGCGGACGCGACGGCGCCCCCCGGCACAAGGCCGTCGCCGCCGTCGGCTACGGCCTGTCGGCGCTGTGCAAACCGCTGCTGCTGCTCGTCCACACCGTGCCGCTGATCGGCGCGGTGCTCGCCGCCGACCGCACCGGCAAGGGCCTGCGCACCGCCCCGCGCGACGCGATGATCTCGCTCGCCACCGAACCCGCCCACCGGGGACGGGCGTTCGGCGTCCACCGGGCGATGGACACGGCCGGCGCGCTGCTCGGACCGCTCACCGCCTTCCTGGTGCTGCGGACGGCCGGCGGCCCGCTGCTCGCCGACGGCGGCCAACAGCAGGGCTACCACGCGGTGTTCGCGGTCAGCGCGTGCGTCGCGGTGCTCGGCGTGCTGGTCCTGCTGCTCTTCGTGCCGAACCGGCTGGACACCGACGAGCCCTCCGCGGCCCACCCCCGGCTGCGGGACGGCCTCGCCCTGCTGCGCATCCCCGGACTGCGCCGGCTCACCGTCTGCGCCGTGCTGCTCGGCCTCACCACCGTCAGCGACTCCTTCCTCTACCTGCTCGTGCAGCGCCGGCTCGGCCTCGCCACCGAGTACTTCCCGCTGCTCCCGCTCGGCACCGCCGGCGCCTTCCTGCTGCTCGCCGTCCCGCTCGGCGCGCTCGCCGACCGGATCGGCCGCCGCCGGCTGTTCCTGGCCGGCCACGGCGTCCTGCTGACCGCCTACGGGCTGCTGCTCTCCCCGCTCGACGGGCTGCCGGTGGTGGCCTGCGTGCTGCTGCTGCACGGCGCCTTCTACGCCGCCACCGACGGCGTGCTCGCCGCCGCCGCGGCCGACACCGTCCCCGCCGGACAGCGCGGCGCGGGCCTCGCCCTGGTCGGCACCGGGCAGGCGCTCGCCCGGTTCGCCTGCTCACTGGCGTTCGGCGCGCTGTGGAGCGCCGTCGGCGGCACCGCCGCGCTGACCTGGTCGGCGCTGGCGCTGGCCGGCTGCGTCGCCGGTGCCGCGTTCGTGCTGCGCGAGCCCGCCGCCCCCGAAGACCCCGCCGCCCCCGAAGACCCCACCGACGCCGAGGTGCCCTCGTGACCACCGCCCCCCTCCGCAACCGCACCCGGGTGCTGATCCTGCTGGTCGCCGTCGTCCTGCTCGGCGGGGTCGGCACCGGCGCCGTGCTGTGGGCCGCCGACCGCTCGGCCGAACGCGACCGCGTCCAGGCCGGCGGCCCCGTCGTCACCCCCGGCGAGGTCACCCTCGGAGCCCCCGCCGCCCGGCAGCTGCTCTTCCGCAACATGGCCTGGGGCCCGCACCGCGACGAGATCGTCACCGTCCCCGCCGACCACCCCGACGGCCCGCGCACCTCCTCCGGCGTCCCGTGCCTGCGCTTCTTCGCCGCCGCGGGCACCGGCATCTGCCTGCAGGCCGACCGCGGCGCCCTCCAGGACACCTACCGGGCCGTCGTCCTCGACGACCGCCTGCGCGAACGGCGCTCCTTCCCCGTCGCCGGGATCCCCACCCGCTCCCGGGTCTCGCCCTCCGGCCACCTCGCCGCCTGGACCGTCTTCGTCAGCGGCGACTCCTACGCGGGCACCGACTTCTCCACCCGCACCTCGATCGTCGACGTCCGGGACTGGAACCTCCGGGAGAACCTGGAGGAGTTCGACGTCATCAAGGACGGCAGGCCGTACCGCTCGCCCGACGTCAACATCTGGGGCGTCACCTTCGTCGACGACAACGCCTTCTACGCCACCGTCGCCACCGGCGGCCAGACCCACCTGGTCCGCGGCGACCTCGGCGCCCGCACCCTCACCACCCTCCACCAGAACGTCGAGTGCCCCTCGCTCTCCCCGGACGGCACCCGGGTGGCCTACAAGAAGCGCGTCCCCGGCGGCTCCGCGGACGCCCCCTGGCGGCTCTACGTCCTGGACCTCGCCACCATGACCGAGACCGCCACCGCCGAACAGCGCAGCATCGACGACCAGGCCGTCTGGTCCGACGACCACACCCTGCTGTACGCCCTGCCGGGCGACTTCGGCGCCGACCTGTGGAGCGTCCCCGCCGACGGCACCGGATCCGCCGTGCGGCTGCTCGACGCGGCGGTCGCCCCGGCGTACCTGGGCTGACGGCGGCCGGCCGGGGCCGGGTGGTCCGGGCAGGTGGTCCAGGGCGGGTGGTCCGGGGCGGAACTCGGAGCGTAGGGTCCACGTCGAGCACTATGAGTGGCCGCGCCGTGCCGGGCCGCCACGACGACGGACCGGGGGAGCAGGAACAGTGAGGCAACGAGGGCCCGACCGGGGGCTGTCGCCGGAACGCGTGCCCGGCGATTCGTGGCCGGCGCTGCACGGCAGGCCCGTGCTGCGCCGCACGGTCGCGATCGGGCTGGTGATCTTCGTGTCGGTGCTGGCGGCGCTGGCCGTGCGGGGCGTCAACGCGCTCACCGTCGGCCGCGGCGCCGTCGAGACCGACCGCGACCGCGCCGAGATGCTGGCCGGCCTCCACCCCTCCCAGCATCCGGGTGCCGGCCGCTACTACGTCCCGGTCGGGGCCGTCTACACCCGCACCGCGGACGGCCTGCCCGTCGCCTACCTGCACTACCGGCTGGCCGGCGGGCACGAGGTCGGCGTCGGCGACTTCCTGCGCACCTACGACCTCGCCGCCCCCGGCGCCTTCGCCCCGCTGCCCGCGGACCTCGCCGAGGCCCTGGGCGGCGACGAGCCCGCCGAGGCGCGCGAGGTGGGTGTCCCGGATCCGTCCGCCGCGCCGTCCGTCACGCCGTCCGCTTCCCCGTCGCCGACCGCGTCGCCGGCCCCGCCCCCCGCCGGGACGCCCTCCGCCCTCCCCGACGACACCCCCGCCGCGGAGCCCGAGCCCACCGAACCGGAAGCCGCCGGCCCGGAAACCGCCGACCACGTCGCCCCGGCCGCCGACCCCGTCCCCGTGCCCGTGCCCGTCCCCGAGGACACCCCGTCCCCGGAGGACACCCCCACCCCGACTCCGACTCCGACTCCGAGCCCGACCCCCACCCCCGCCGCCGACCCCGCCCCGGTCCGCGCCCGCCGCATCTACGTCGCCCCCGACCCCGGCGGCCTCCCCGGCGCCGCCGACATCTACGTCCGCGCCACCGGCTGACGGCTCCGCCGCAGGTTCCGGCCAACCCCGGGGCGGGGATTGTCCGTTGGGCGTGCTGTACTCCCGCCATGACGCTTGATGACAACACGCCGGCCGTTCGCGTTCGCTCCGCGGAATGGGAGGCCGCTCTCACCCAGGCCTTCGGGGAGGTGCTCGGGCGGCCGCTCGCCGAGTACGACGGGACCGTCCGCTACGGGGCCTACTACACGGGCAACTTCCTCGCCGAGGCCGAGCTGGACCGGGATCCGCGGTGGGTCGGGCGGGCCGCGCTCGCGGGGGCGGAGACGGTCACCACCGGGATCCTGCTGCTCTGCCCGCCCGGGGACCTCGACGAGACGGACCTCGTCCTCGATCCGAGCCGCTCGCTGTTCCACGTCGACGTACGGGGGCTGCCGGAGGAGTTGGCGCCCTTCGCCGCCGAACTCGCCGCCGCCGTCGAGGAGTCCGGGGCCGGGCCGTGGAAGGGGGCGCTGCTGGGGGCGGACCTCGGCCGGATGGCGGAGCGCCACGGCGTCGACCTGGCCTCGGCCGAGCTGCCCGGGAACCTCTGGACGCTCTGGCAGCTGCGGCTGGCCTCCGGGGACACCCTGCTGGACGCCCTGCTCGCCGCCACCGGCCTTTCCGGCGCCACCTCGCCCGAGCTGATGCCGCCGGGTCTCGGCGACTGTGCGGACGCGGTGGACGACGAGGCGCACGAGCACGTCGCCGAGGTGGCCGACCCGGCGCTGCGCGACTACCTGGCCGCCTTCTGCGACCCGGAGTCCCACGACCTCGCGCTCGCCCTGTCCGGCGGGTTCGACGAGGACGAGGACGGGGACGAGGGCGAGGGCGAGGGCGAGGGCGACGAGGAGGGCGGGAAGGGCGCCGTGGTCATCAGCTGGGAGGGCGCGGTGGACCAGTACGAGATCACCGTCCGCCGCCTGGAGGCGTGAGAGCCCGGGCCCTCCCGCACGGGAGGGCCCGGCCGCCACCGGATAGGGTCGCTGCGCGAACCGATGTGCGGTGCGCGTGGAGCGAAGGAGCTGACGTGGGCGAGGCCGTCTCCCCCGAGACCGGTGCCGACACCGTGGACCCCCGCCGGGGCGCGGAGCTCGCGGCGCGCTGGTGGAAGTGGGCGCTGTCCGCCCCGATGGAGCGCAGCCCGGTCGCCGACACCACCGGCGAGTTCGCCGGCTGGCGGCAGCCCCCGGACGTCTGGTTCCTGGCCGGCACCTACGGCGGCCGCGTCGTGCGCCGCTGCCCGATCGCGGCCGGGACGCCGGTCTTCTTCCCGGTGTTCAACACCCAGCGGATCGCCCTCGGCCTCTCCGCCGCCCCGTGGCGCGTCGAGCACTCCCGCGCCGAGGCGGCGCTCAACGGAGTCCCGCTGAAGGTGCACGAGTTCACCTCGAAGCGCTTCCTGGCCACCGGCATCCCGCGCGTCGCCTGGGGCCTGTGGTGCGCGCTGGACCCGCTGGCGCCGGGCCAGTACGTGCTCTCCATCAAGGCCGACGCCGGAGGCTTCCTGGTCGACACCACCTACCACCTGGACGCCGTCGCGTTCTGACCGGCGAGGACCGCCGGGGCTCACAGGTGCGCGAGCAACCCGCGCAGCGGAGCCGGCTCCTGCCCGGCCTCCAGCGCCTCCACCAGCAGGTGCCCGTAGCGGATCTTGCGCCCCGCCTTCGTCCCCATGAAGCGCCGCAACTGCCGCTCCGCCGCCCCGCCCTGGTGCGCGGGCTGGCGGACGAAGGTCTGCCAGGCCGGGAGGTCGCCCTCGGTCCGGACGATCTCCTCCACCCCCGGTACGCCCAGCGCCCGGATCAGCTCCTCCTCCAGATCCGCCACGCACACGAAGAACCCCTCGGCCGACGCCCCCGCCCGCTCCAGCCCGCGCCGGTAGAAGCCCTGTTCGTTCTCGTCGCAGAGCCCGGCCAGCCGCAGCCCCAGCCCCGGCGGCCCGAGCAGGCCCGCGTAGCGCGCGACGTTCATCGCCCCGCCCATCGAGACGACGCAGACCCCCTCGCCCGCGAGGTCCCGCCCGCCGCGGGCCGCCAGCGTCCCGACCGCCGCGAGGTCGCTCGGCCCCTCCACCAGCACCGCCGTCCGCACGCCCAGGTGCTCCGCCAGCTCGCCCGCCGGCCCGCCGGGACCGCCCGCCGCCCAGTGCGCGACCGCGTCCCGGAACGCTTCCATGTCCGCCATGGGCCCGATTCTGCCCCGGCCCGGGCCCGCGGACCCCGGAATTTCCCGCGTGCCACCGTGCCCGCCGGGCCCGCCGTACCCGCCGTGCCCGCCGTGCCCGCCGGTGCCGTCACGGCCGGCTGAGGTAGGTGAGGACGGCGAGGACCCGGCGGTGGCCGCTGTCGGCCGGGGCGAGGCCGAGCTTGGCGAAGATGTGGCCGATGTGCTTGTGGACGGCGTTCTCGGTGATGACGAGCCGGGCCGCGATCGTGGCGTTGTCCTTGCCCTCGGCCATCAGCGCCAGCACCTCCCGCTCGCGCGGGGTGAGCGCGGCGATCGGGTCCCGGGCCCGCCGGGTGAGGAGCTGCCCGATCACCTCGGGGTCCATGACGGTGCCCCCGGCGGCGACCCGCCGCAGCGCGTCGATGAACTCGCCGACCCGGCTCACCCGGTCCTTGAGGAGGTAGCCGACGCCGCCGCGCCCGTCGGAGACCAGCTCGCCCGCGTACTGCCGCTCGACGTACTGGGAGAGGACCAGCACCGGAAGTCCCGGGTGCCGGCGGCGGGCCCGGAGAGCGGCGTGAATGCCCTCGTCGCGGAAGGCGGGGGGCAGCCGGACGTCGACGATGGTGGCGTCCGGCCGGTGCTCGGCGACGGCGGCGGCGAAGCCGGGGGCGTCCTGGACGATCGCGGCGACGTGGAACCCGGCGGCGTTCAGCAGGAGTTCCAGCCCGTTGGCGAGCAGCACGTTGTCCTCGGCGATCACGATCCGCACGGCAGGCTCACCGCCAGCGTGGTCGGACCGCCGCCGGGGCTGTGGAGGCGGACGGTGCCGTCGAGCGCCAGGACGCGGTGGCGGATGCCGGCGATGCCGGTGCCCCGCGTCTCGTCGGCGCCGCCCACGCCGTCGTCGGTGACCTCCAGCGACAGCCGGTCGCCGTCGCGGGCGACCCGGACGGTGGTACGGGCGGCCCGGCCGTGCTTGGCGGCGTTGGCGAGCGCCTCGGAGACCGCGAAGTACGCCACGGTCTCGACCGCGGCCGGGACGGTGCCGAGGTCGCCGATGTCGAGGGCGGTGTCGAGCGCCGAGCCGCTCGCCAGGGCGGCGAGCGCGCCGGGCAGGCCGCGGTCGGCGAGGATCGGCGGGTAGATCGTCCGGATCACCGCGCGCAGCTCCGCCATGGCCTCCTCGGTGCAGGCGTGCGCGTCCTCCAGCAGCCCGGCCACCCTCCGCGGGTCCTCGTCCAGCAGCTCACGGGCGACGCCCAGCCGGATCGCGATGGCCACCAGCCGGGCCTGGGTGCCGTCGTGCAGGTCGCGTTCGATCCGGCGCAGCTCCGCGCCGTGCGCGTTCATGGCACCCGCCCGGGTCTCGGTCAGCGTCTCCACCCGCCGCGTCAGCCGCTCGGCGGCGGAGGGGGCCAGCAGCGCCACGCACCCGCGGGCGTGCAGCCGCGCCAGCGGGGGGACCAGCCGGCAGGTCAGCGCCGCGAAGCAGGCGAACTGCGCCGTCCCCAGCGTCAGCGCGGTGCCCCAGCCGGTCAGCGGAACCCCGGCGGCGAACCCGCCCGCGCGCGTCCCGGCGGGCAGCGCCCACCACAGCGGAACGGTGACGGCCGTGGTCAGCGCGTTGCCCGCGCACAACACCGCGACCAGCCCGAGGACGAGGCCGCTCACCACGCCGGCGCCCAGCCACCCGAGCACCCGCCACGGGCCGGCCCGGACGGGGCCGGAGCACGGCAGGAGCAGCAGCCGTTCGGCCCGGCGCCGGTGCCAGGACGCCCAGGCGCGGGCCCGCGCCGGGACGACGAGGACGGGCAGCGTCAACAGGGCGAGCGCGGCGGCGCACAGGTTTCCCAGGAGGTAGCCCAGAGCGCGCCGGGTCGCCGAGAGCCGACCGGCTCCAAGGTGGTTCATTCGCACGAGTCTGCGCCATGGCGGGAGGTGCGCGCACTACAGCCCACCACCCTCTTCCCCGACCCGTGGGCGGTAACGCCCGGGCGCCCCGTCCGGGCCTAGCGTCGAGGCCATGACGAGCCGATCCTTCCTGCGGAACCTGGCGCCGGCCGCCGTGGTGACCACGACCCTCCTCGCCTCCGTGCCCGGCGCGACGGCCGCCGAACGGCCGGATCCGCTGCTCCGGCGCGACGCCGATGCGATCGCGGCACTCGGCGTGACGGGCGTGCAGGCCCGCCTGACCACCGCCGACGGCGGCGGCCGGGCGGCCGTCAGCGGTGTCGCCGATGTGACGACAGGCCAGGCCGTGTCACCGGAAGGCCACTTCCGGATGGCCAGTGTCACCAAGACCTTCGTGGCGACCGTCGTCCTGCAGCTCGTCGGCGAGGGCCGGGTGTCCCTGGACGACCCGGTCGAGCGGTGGCTGCCCGGCGTGGTGTCCGGCAACGGCAACGACGGCCGCGCGATCACCGTCCGGCACCTGCTCCAGCACACCGGCGGCCTCCACGACGACTACCCGGACTACACCTCGGCACAGGACTTCCAGCAGCACCGGTACGACTCCTACACGCCCGAGCAGACCGTCGCCCGGGCGATGGCCCACCGTCCGGACTTCCGGCCCGGCGAGCGCTGGCAGTACGGCAACACCGGCTACGTCCTGCTCGGCATGATCGTCGAGCGGGTCACCGGGCGGCCCTGGCACACGGAGGTCGGCGAGCGGATCACCGGGCCGCTCGGCCTCGCCCACACCTTCCGGCCGGGCGCGTCCCCCGTGCTGCCGCAGCCGCACGCCCGGACCTACCAGCGCTTCGGGCCCGGCGAGCCGCTGGTGGACGTCACCGAGCAGGTCGGCCAGGGCACCAACGGCGAGGCCGGACTGGTCTCCACCACCGCCGACCTCAACCGGTTCTTCTCAGCCCTGCTCGGCGGCGAGCTCCTGCGGCCCGCCCAACTCCGGGAGATGAAGCGGACGGTGAAGGTCGGCAAGGAGTTCCGGCAGCTCATGCCGCGCGCCCGGGACGGCTTGGGCCTCTTCTCGCGCCCGCTGTCCTGCGGCGGGCGGTACTGGGGCCACGAGGGCGGCGACGCCGGGTGGGTCACCGCCGCCGCCGTCACCGCCGACGGCCGGCGCGCCGTCACGGTCTCGCTGTCCGGCGTCGTCGCCGACTCCGGCACCGACGTCCTGCGGGTGGAGCAGGCGGTGAGCAAGCTGGTCGACGACGCCCTGTGCCGCCCGTAGTCCGCCGGGGCCGCGGAGCCGCGTGGAGTGGGAAGTCGGCGGGTCCGATGGCCCACTCCATGCCCTGCTCCGCTTCCGCCGTGACGCCGTCGCGTTCGGCGGAGGGCGGCCGGGGCCCCGGGGAAGGGCCCGGCCCGGTGGACCGAGGGGCTCCAGTGCTGGGCGGTGCCCTTGGCGGAACACTCAGCACCCGGCTGCCCTTGAGGGGGCGCACTCGGAAGGTGAACTGGGCGCCGGACTTCGTCCCGGTCGTCGTCGCGGTTGTCCCAGAGGCGGAAGGTGTCGGTCTCGCTGATGTACTCCGCCCCCGCGCGGTTGCCGGGGGTGCGTAGGGAGGCGGTCTTGGCGGCGGCGGGTGCCACGGCCAAGGCGGCGGTGACGACTGCGCGGCCCGGGTTGTTCATGGGGTTCCTCCAGGTCCTCGGGTGGATGACCCGATCCGGTGAGCCGGCGCCGGGCAACGGCACTCCGGCGTCCCGGACGCGTCCGGCCGTCCGGGACGGTCCGGACGGCCGGACCTCAGCGCTGCTCCGGCCCCTGCGCGCGTTCCCGTCCCCGTTCACGTTCCCGGGCGAAGCGGCGGACGAGCGGGGCGAGGTAGTCGGCGTGCGGGCCGGGGAGGCCCGGCAGGTCGGCGGGGGAGCGGACGAAGGCCAGCTCGACCAGCTCCCGTTCCGGTGGTGCGAGGACGGCGAAGCGCTCGCGCAGGACGGCCTCCGGCAGCGGCGGGGCGAGGAAGAGCACGCCGACGCTGCCGTAGCGGCCGCGGGTGACCGCCCAGAGCGTCAACTCTCCCGGGCCGGCACTCACCCCGGTCTCCTCGGCGAGCTCCCGGAGGGCGTTGCGGCGCAGCGCGGCGAGATCGAGGCGCTCGCCGTCGGGCGGGGGCTCCACGGCGCCGCCGGCGGTCTGCCAGCGCCCGGGGGCGGCGGTGGCGGGGGACATCCGGCCGACGAGCAGACGGCCGTCCTCGGTGGGCTGGAGGACGCTCACGGAGAGGGAGGCGGTGGGGGCGGCGGAGGTGGTGACGCGGCGCAGCGCGTAGTGCCGGTACGTCACGCGCGACCAGGCGATGTGGAGTTCGCCGGGCCGCGGCCAGGAGGTGCCCGAGCACGCCACCACCGGGCCGTCGAAGAGCGCGGGATTGGCCAGGACCATCTGCGCCCAGGCGTCGTCCCGGGCCCGCCGCTCCTCGGCGGTCAGGCGGGGGGCGGGCACTTCGGCGAGCCGGATGCGGCGGACGCCGAGCACCTCGGCGGGCGGCGGGAGGAGCGGCGGGGGTGTCTCGGGCATCCGCCCATGGAAGCAGCCGGCGCGCTCCCGGGTCAGTCCGACGCGGCGGCAGCCGGCGGGGAAGCCGTGGAGCGAGCTGGCGGTGAAATCCCACGCGGGCCGCTGTGGAGTGGGTTCGCGTCAGATGGTGCCGAACTCGCCGGCCCGGACGGCGGTGACGAAGGATCGCCAGGCGTCGGAGGGGAAGAGGAGGGCAGGACCGTGAGGGTCCTTCGAGTCGCGGACGGGGACGAGGCCGGGGAAGTCGGGGGCGACCTCGACACAGGTCCCCCCGTTGTTGCTGTACGTGCTCTTGCGCCACTGGGCCGTCGCGAGTGTCGCTTCGACGTTGTCGATCATTTGAGGCCTCCTGCCTTTGTCCATACGGTACTTGTGTGGAGGGGGCAGGTGAATCGCAGATTTGGCCGCGTAGTGAGGGCCCTGGCCGCCTTGGCGGTCAGGGCCCCTGGGCGGTGAGGTTCAGATGGTGCCGAACTCGCCGGCCCGGACGGCGGTGACGAAGGACCGCCAGGCGTCGGAGGGGAAGACGAGGGCAGGACCGTGAGGGTCCTTCGAGTCGCGGACGGGCATGACACCGGTGTAGCCGTCGGCGACCTCGATGCAACCGCCACCACCGTCGCTGTGCGTGCTCTTGCGCCACCTGGCGCCCGACAGGTCAACATGCATGGTGTTCAAGTTCCCTCCGTACCTCATGAATCACGGCCAGGCTGTCCGCCCGGGAGAGTGCGTCTACCTGTAGCCGATCGTACTTTCTCGCCCAGCCCGAGACAGTTTCCGCGTCCTGCTCCAAGTAGCCTCGCTGGAGTGTCTCGGTGTACCCGACCATCGCTCGGTTGGGCAGAGTGAGCAGAGTCACCGCATGTGAGAGCGGACGCTCTTCGCCCAGACTGTACGGAGCGACCTGGAGAACGACATTCGGGCGGGCGGACAGTTCTGCCAGGTGGGTCAGTTGCTGAAGCATGACGTCGGAACCTCCGATCGGTCGCCGCAGGACACCTTCGTCGAGCACTGCATGGACCGTCAGAGTCCGTTCCAGCGACTTCTGGCGCACGGCGAGTACTCGGAGTCTCTCGTCAGCCTGGGCGCGCGTCGCCTCTCCTCGGCGGACGATGGCGGCTTCGTAAGCGGCCGAGTAGTGCTGATGCTGCAGAACTCCTGGCACCAGGCCGGTTGCGAAGAACCTTATGCAGATGGCTTCTCGCTCCTTGTTGGCGTACTCGGGGAACCCTGGAATCAATGCCCCGTTCTTCCAGCTCCACCACAGCAGTTCCAATGCACCACCGGCTTCCAGCACCTCGTCGGCCCGCTGTACGAACTTTAAGCTCGGAGCCTGCTTCGCCGTCTCCACGTTCGAGATGTAGACGCTGGAATATCGAACCTGCGTGCCGAGTTCGACCTGAGTCATACCGCGCGCCTCCCTCAACCTGCGAAGTTGAACGGCGAAGGCCGCAAGCGGAGATGACGTGGGGTCAAGTGCAATGCGCTTCAAGATCGCTCCACTTAAAGCAATGCGAACTAGAGAGTTGAAGACCTTCCGATCGTAGCCTCTCCAGCCCCACCATGGATACGGGTCGTAGTGATCCCAATGCACAGCGCAACCAGGAGCCCCCATGCCCAACCGCCCCCGCACGCCCGTTTACACCCCCACCGTCGGCGAGGTCGTCCGGGACCTCGGACACCGGGATTTCTCCGGCGATCCCGTCGAGGCCGTCTACATGGACACCCTCGCCGGGCTCGTCTACCTCCGGCCCCTCGCCGGCGGCTGCGAGTGGACCACCAAGCCCGAGTGCATCCAGGCCCTGGCCTCGCCCCGCTTCATCACCGTCCAGCACCCCAGCCGGCCGCGCACCGCCGACGTGGCGTGAGGCTGCTCGCCGCCGTCCTCG
>NZ_JBIBVJ010000012.1:0-258783 GCF_043080305.1 Kitasatospora sp. NPDC015120
GGCACGACAAATAAACCCTGAGCCGGAACGCGTCGAAAAGACAACGAAGCGCCTCGGCCCGTAACCGGGAAGAGGTGGTGTTTCAGAGGATTGGCCGCCCCGGGACCGTCCGCGCCGATGCGTGTCCGGTGCTCCCTGCCGAGCGACTAGAGAACACTACGCCCATGCGGGGGCGAAGGCAAACGGCCCACCCGGACGATGCGGGTGCAGACCGCGCGGCCGGCCTTCACGTACTCGCCGTTGGGGTGGTCGTTGCCGGTGACCCAGTGCCGGGCGGCGGCCTCGTCGCGGCCGCCGGCGCGGTGGCGGTCGAGCAGGCGGGCCTCGCGGACGACGTCGTCCGTCTCGACGTACCAGAGTTCGCGCAGCAGTCGGCGGGCCTCGGGCCAGGGGTGGTCGGCGGCGGCGAGGTAGTTGCCCTCGGTGACGACGAGGCGGGTGTGGGGGCGGACGACGTGCCGGGCGGCCACCGGCTCGTCGAGCGCGCGGTCGAAGTCGGGGGCGTAGATGTCCCGGAAGCGGTCGGTGGCGACCCGGTGGAGCAGGGCGATGTAGCCGTGGGCGTCGAAGGTGGCGGGTGCGCCCTTGCGGTGGCCGAGGCCGAGGCGGTCGAGCTGGGCGGCGGAGAGGTGGAAGCCGTCCAGCGGGAGGTAGGCGGCGCTGCCCGGGCCCTCGTGGCGTTCGACCTCGGCGACGAGGTGCCGGGCCAGGGTGGACTTGCCGGCGCCGGGCGGACCGGTGAGCCCGAGGACGGTGCGGGCGTTGCTGCCGGGGCCGCGCAGCAGGCGGAGGGCGAGGGCCGTGAGGCTGTCCGCGTCGAGGTCGGCCACGGCGGGTGTCCCCGTGGAGCGGTCCGCGTTCATGGCCGCACCCTACTCAGCGTTCGGCGAGGGCGGGAAGGTCCAGGGTGAGGGTGCCGGCGTCGGCGTCGAGCAGGGCGGGGACGCCGAGCGGGACGGTCAGGGTGGAGGGACCGTGACCGAAGCCCAGTTCCCAGACGACCGGTAGGCCGAGCGGGCCGAGGCGGTCGAGCATGACGTCCCGGACCCGGTCGAGCGGGCCGCAGCCCTCCCAGGAGCCGAGGGCGATGCCGGTGACGCCGTCGAAGGCGCCGGAGCGCAGCAGCTGGGTGAGGAGGCGGTCGAGCTGGTAGGGGTGCTCGTTGACGTCCTCCAGGACCAGGATGCTGCCGGCGTAGGAGGGCCGGGCGGCGGGGGTGCCGCGTTCGGCGGCGAGGACGTGGGTGCAGCCGCCGGCGGTGATGCCGCGGGCCCGGCCGGGAACGAGGGCGGTGGCGGTGGCCGAGGTGAGGACCGTCGTGGCGGCGGGGTCGAACAGGGTGCGGCGCAGGTGCTCGGCGGTGGGGCCGTCCTCGATGAAGGTGGCGGTGGCGCTCATCGGGCCGTAGAGGGTGGCGAGGCCGAGGCGCTGGGCGAAGGCCTCGTGCAGGGAGGAGACGTCGCTGAAGCCGATCAGGATCTTTGGCCGGACGGCGCGCAGGGCGTCCCAGTCGAGGAGGTCGACCATGCGGTGGACGCCGTAGCCGCCGCGGGCGCACATGACGGCGTCGACGGTGGGGTCGAGCCAGGCGGCCTGGAGGTCGGCGGCACGGTCGGCGTCGGTGCCGGCGAGGTGGCCGAGGACGGGGTGGGTGTCGAGGACGTGCGGGGCGACGGTGACGCGCAGGCCCCAGGAGCGCAGCAGGGCGGTGCCGGCGTCGAGCCGCCGGGGGTCGACGGGTCCGCTGGTGGCGACCACGGCGACGTGGTCCCCGGGGCGGAGGTGCGGCGGGCGGGTCAGTCCTCGGCCGGGAGTGGTCGGGTGGCGGTCCATGGCCGGGTTCCTTCCGGGCGCGGTCGCGGGTGCGACGTGGTCGCGGGTGAGGGGTGGGTCTCGGGGCCGGTGCGGACCGGCCCCGAGAGGTTATGCCCCTGACGCGTTCACAGCGATCCCATGACCTCGCGCACTTCGGCGAGGGTGGCGTCGGCGATCGTGTTGGCGCGTTCGTTCCCGGCGCGCAGGACGTCGCGGAGGTGGCCGCGGTCGGCGGCGAAGTCGGCGCGGCGGGCGCGGATCGGGCGGAGGTGCTCGTTGACGGCCTCGGTGACCGTCCGCTTGAGCGCGGCCGCGCCGCCGTCGCCGATCTCCTCGGCGACCTCCTCGGGGGTGCGGTCCTGGCAGAGGGCGGCGAGCAGGACCAGGTTGGAGACCTCGGGGCGGGTGGCGGGGTCGTAGGTGATGCGGCGGTCGGTGTCGGTCTTCGCGCCCTTGAGGAGCCGCGCGGTGGTGTCCTCGTCGGCGCCGAGCGGGATGGAGTTGCCGCGGCTCTTGCTCATCTTGCCGCCGTCGGTGCCGAGCAGCAGCGGGGCGGCGTCGAGCAGGGCGCGGGGGCGGGGGAAGACGGTGCGGCCGTCGGGGTGCGGGTAGCGCTCGTTGAACCGGCGGGCGACGGTGCGGCTGACCTCCAGGTGGGGCAGCTGGTCCTTGCCGACGGGGACGAGGTCGGCCTTGCAGAAGAGGATGTCGGCGGCCTGGTGGACGGGGTAGGTGAGCATCAGCCCGTTGACGGCGGACTGGCTGGAGTGGGCGATCTCGTCCTTGACGGTGGGGTTGCGGTGGAGCTCGGCGACGCTGACCAGGCTGAGGAAGGGCAGCAGCAGCTGGTTGAGGGCGGGGACGGCGCTGTGGGTGAAGATCGTGGCGCGGTCGGCGTCGATGCCGGTGGCGAGGTAGTCCAGGACGAGGTTCTCGGTGTGCTCGGCGAGGCGGTCGGCGACGTCCCGGTCGGTGATGACCTGGTAGTCGGGGATGACCAGGAACATCTCGACGCCCAGGCGCTGGAGGCGGACGCGGTTGCGGAGGCTGCCGAAGTAGTGGCCGAGGTGGAGCGGGCCGGTGGGGCGGTCTCCGGTGAGGACGCGGTGGGCGCCCGGGTCGCGGCGGACGGTCTCGTCCAGGGCGTCGAAGCCGGCGAGGTCGCCGGGCTCGGTGCGGTCACCGGGCTCGGTGCGGTCACCGGGCTCGGTGCGGTCACCGGGCTCGGTGCGGTCGGCGACGGTGGTGGTGGTCACGGGGTTTCTCCTCGGTACGGCGGTGGTGGCGGCCGTCCGGGGCTCGGGGCCCGTCCCGTCGGAGAAACGCAGCAGGGCCGTCCATCCCGGACGGCCCTGGTCAGGCGTGGCTGGTGGCCGTCCTAGGACGGCCACCAGCTGAGACCTGCGAAGCGCTTCATGGGTTCGAGGATAGCCGGTGCCCGTACGGGCCCGCTCGGCTCCCCGGGGGCCGTCAGTCCTCGACGACGAGGGCGGGCGTGTCCTTGCGGAGCGTCTCGCCGCGGAAGAAGGCGGGCCGGTAGACCCCGTACACGACCATGAGGACCGCGCCGAGCAGCAGGATGCCGACGCCGATGACGAACACCGAGCCGATGCCGAGGACGGCACCGCTGCCGTACTCCGGGTCCCAGGCGTCGGTGAGGGTCTGCAGGAAGACGCCGCTGAGCAGGACGCCGCCGAGCAGCGGGGCGATGCCCTTGACGGCGAGGTCGCGCAGGCTGTCGCGGAGCGAGCGGCGGAAGTACCAGACGCAGGCGAAGGCGGTCAGCGCGTAGTAGAAGCAGATCATCAGGCCGAGCGCCAGGATGGTGTCCTGGACGACGTTCTCGCTGATCACGCTCATGCCGACGTAGAAGGCGGCGGTGGCGATGCCCGCGGCGACGGTGGCGAAGCCGGGGGTGCGGTAGCGCGGGTGGACGGTGCCGAAGCGCGGCGGCACGGCCCGGTAGGCGCTCATCGCGAGCAGGGTGCGGGCGACCGGGATGAAGGTGGTCTGGAGACTGGCGGCGGCGCTGGCGACGACGGCCACGAAGAGCAGGATGCTCCACGGGGAGCCGAGCACGGGGCGGGCCAGGGCGGCGAAGACGTTGTCGGCCGTGTCGGGGTTGCCGAGACCGGTGCCGGTGGTGCCGACGCCGGCGAACATCTGGGCGGCGATCGCGACCAGCAGGTAGGAGCCGACCAGGGTGACCATCGAGATCATCGCGGCGCGGCCCGGGGTCTTGGCGCTGCCGCTGGTCTCCTCGTTCATGGTGAGGCAGGTGTCCCAGCCCCAGTACATGAAGATCGACAGGGACAGGCCTGCGGTGAAGGCGCTGAACGAGCTCACTTCGAGCGGGTTGAGCCAGGAGGCGGAGAAGCCGATCGAGTCGGGCAGGTCGCCGGCGGCGGCCTTGGCGATGGCGATGCCGGAGAACAGCAGCAGGACGGCGAGCTGGAGGCCGACCAGGCTGTACTGGAACCACTTGGTCGCCGTCATGCCGCGGTAGCTCATCGCGGTGGCGGCGGCGATCAACACCACGACGGTGGCCAGGTGCACGGCCTTGTTGTCGTTGAGACCGGCGACGGCACTGCTGCCGGTCATCTCGCCGAGCATCAGGTACAGGAAGTCGGTGGCCACCCCGGCGAGGTTGGACAGCACGATGATCGTGGCGACCGTCAGGCCCCAGCCGGCCATCCAGCCGACGCGGGGGCCGAAGGCCTTGACCGTCCAGGTGAAGGACGTGCCGCAGTCCGGGAAGTCCTTGTTCAGTTCCTTGTACGCGAACGCGACGAGCAGCATCGGCAGGAAGCCGGCCAGGAAGACCGCGGGCATCTGGACGCCGACGGCGGTGACGGTCGGACCCAGCGTCGCGGTCAGGCAGTAGACCGGGGCGACCGTGGAGACGCCCAGGACCACGCTGCTCAGCAGGCCGACGGAGTTGCCCCGTAGGCCCTTGTCCCCCGCTGCCCCCGCTGCCCCCGCCGCCTCCGGCGCAGCGCCGGGGGCTCCACCACTGGCGCCACTGACCGGGGCACCCTGCGGAGCGGCGGGCGCCGTTGCCCGGCCGCTGCTTCCGTGCTCTGAGAGCTGCTGATCAAACACCAGCGCACCCTAGGTGCGGGCGGCGAAGGTTGAGTAGTCCAACCGTGGGTGATCTGAGCCACTCCCTTCGATTTGCCTGAGTGTGATCAGCTGTTGCCCGACGATGCATGGGTTGTTAAGGCGTGTACCTTTATTTCTAAGGGTCGTTACCGAATTGATTTGCTGTGGTATGTCACGGTTTGTGATGTTTCGGGGATCGGCCGGGCCCCCCTCGGACGATCCGGCGGGGACTCCGGCGGGGCCGTCGGATAGGTTTGCCTCACCTAACCCCGACGCACCGTCCGTGAAGGAGTGCCGCGTGTCCCCCACCTCCGGCCGTCCGACCGCCAGCCCCACCCGCCGCACGCTGCTCACCGCGGCCCTCACCGGCGGAGCCGTGCTCGGCCTCGGCGGGCTGCTCACCGCCTGCGGCAGCTCGGGCGACTCCGGCACCGGCGGTTCCGGCGGCACGACCGCCAAGCCCTCCGGGGGTTCCGCTCCGGACCAGAAGTCGGTCAAGCAGGGCGGCGACGACTACGCCGCGGTGATCGAGAAGATGAAGGGCTTCGGCACCGACGCCGCGCCCGGCGTCTACCCCCGGACGATCAAGCACGCGATGGGCGAGACCGTCATCCCCGCCAAGCCGGTCCGGGTCGTGGTCCTCGACACCGGCGAGCTCGACAACGTCGTCTCGCTCGGCATCCAGCCGGTCGGCGTCGTCCACACCGACGGCTCCAAGACCATGCCGTCCTACCTCAAGGACAAGGCCGGCGCCCCGGCCAACGTCGGCACCATCAACAGCCTCAACCTGGAGGCCATCGCCGCGCTCAAGCCCGACCTGATCCTCGGCAGCCAGCTGCGCGCCCAGGACCAGTACGAGCAGCTCTCCAAGATCGCGCCGACCGTGTTCTCGCTGCGCCCCGGTTACCCGTGGAAGCAGAACTTCGTGCTCAACGCGAGCCCGTTCGGCCTGGAGGCGGAGGCCAAGGCCCAGCTCGACGCCTACCAGACGGCGGCCGCGGCGATCGGCGCCAAGCTCGGCGACAAGCGGCCGACCATCACGCCGCTGCGCTTCATGCCCGGCAAGACCCGGCTCTACGCGGAGCTGTCCTTCATCGGCACCATCCTCGGCGACACCCAGCTGCCGCAGCCCAAGATCATGCAGGTCAAGGAGCTCGCGGTGGAGATCAGCCCCGAGCAGATCGACAAGGCGGACGCCGACTGGGTCTTCTACGGCGTCTACGGCACCCCCAGCTCCACCAACCAGGACGCCGTGCTCGGCGGGGCGCTGTGGAAGACGCTCGGCGCGGTCAAGTCCGGGCAGGCCCGGCCGGTCCCGGACGAGACCTGGTTCCTCGGCCTCGGCGTGGCCGCGGCCAACGTCGTCCTGTCCGACCTCAAGGGCTTCGTGGCGCCCGGCGCCTGATCGGCGCTCGGGGGGGGGCGCCCCGGACGGACCGATGGGGCGTCAGGACGCGGGGCGGCCCGGACGGATGGGACGGACGGGGCGGAAGGGTGGCATGCGGCACACGGGGCGGAAAGGCGCTTGGAGCAGATCGCCCGGTACGGGAGGATCGACGGCACCGAACCCCGAAGGGCCCGTGCCAATGACCACGCTCGACCAGACCGCCGCCGACCGGCCCGCGTCGGCCACACCGTCCGCGCCGCCGGTGCCCCCGGTGTTCCCCGCGCCCCCGCTCCCGGACGGGACCGCGGGGAACACCGGGGAGGCGGGGCACACGGGAGTCACCGCCGGGGGTGCCGCACCCGGCGGCGCCTCCCTCTGCTCCATCGCGGCGGCGGGGGCCGACGGCCGGACGGGCGGCACCGCCGGTGTCCTGGCGGGCGGTTCCGTTCCACGGCCGCGCGGCGGTGGCGCCGCCCGGCGGGCCGTCGGGCCGGACGGCGGGCCGAGCAGCGGGCCGGACGGTGCGGCCGGGCCCGGCGCCGACCTCGGGACCGGGCCGGAGCGTGCGGAGGGCGGAGAGGGCGGCGAGGGCTTCGTACGGCTCCAGCAGCGGCCGGCCGCCCGGGACCGCAGCGTTCCCGTGCTGCGGGCGGCCCAGGAGGAACTGCGCACCGTCGTCACCAGGCGCCCCGCGCCGTCGCGCCGGCTGCGCCGGATGCATCCGCAGGCGGCCGGAGACCCCCGGCCGTCCGCCGTGGGCGCCGGCCCGGTGCCCACGGCGGACGTGACGGCCGTCCCGGGGCCGCGCACCGGCGACGACGACCGGAGCGGAGCGGGTGCGCGGGCGACGGGTGCCGAGGCACCGCTGGGCGTCCTGATCGGCGGTACCCCTCAGCTGCCGGAGGCCGCGGGAGGCCCCGGTCCGGCCGGAGCGGCCGGGCGTTCCGCGGAGCGGCCCGCCGTCCGGGCCACCGCCGAACTCGTCCGGCTCGGCCGGGGGACCTGTCTGGTGGTCCTGCCCGCCTGGCGGCCCGCGATCGCCGTGTCGGTGCCGACCGAGCACCTGCTGAACGCCACCGGCCTCGCCTACGAGCGGCTGGCCGGAGCCCGGCTCTCCGTCGTGATCAACCCCGACGCGCTGCACGACCGGGAACTGGAGCCACGGGACTGGCGGGCCGGTGCGCCCGGGCGGCGCGGCGGGCGGCGGACGGTCCAGGACCCGGCCGGGGCCGGAGCCGGAGCCGGAGCCGGAGCCGGAGCCGGGCGGTCGGGCAAGCACGCGGCCGGGCGGCCGGGAACGGGCGGTCAGGACCGGGCGGGCCGGGCGTTCGGGATGTAGCCGAGGTCGACGGGCTCGGGTGCACGGCCGTCGCTGAGCCAGCCCGGTCGGACGGCGGCCAGCAGCTCGGGCAGCCGGGGCGGCCAGAGGGCGTCCGCGTCGGCGTCGGCGAGGTCCTGCGGGGTCCACCAGCGCCAGTCGAGGATCTTGTCGGCGGCGTGCATCGCGCTGACGTCGCCGACCGGGCCCCGGTGCGGGCCGGTGGTGAGGTAGATGTGCTCATGCTGGCGGACGGGTGTGCCGTGCCAGGTGAAGTCGTGCTCCCAGGTGCAGAGCAGCGGGCCGGGTTCGAGGTCGGACCAGCCGGTCTCCTCCCAGAGCTCGCGACGCGCCCCCGTCCACGGCGTCTCGCCGGGTTCGATGCCGCCGCCCGGCATGGTCCAGTGCACGCCGACCTCGCTGTTGTCCGAGCGCAGGAGGAAGACGGAGCCCGACTCGTCCAGGACGACCGTGCGGGCCGCCTGCCGCGGGATCCTTCGCGCGTTGCGCCACAGGTTTCGCATCGGGTCACTCTCGCAGCGGACCGCTCCGGCCGTCGAGCGGATTCCCCGGCGGCCGGAATCCCGGCGGGCGGACTCCCGGCGGGCGGACTCCGCGGACTCCAAGGGCGGCCCGGGCGCGGTCGGCGGGCCCGGCGGAACCGGGCCGTCCGACCGTGGGCCGGGCCGACGCGTCCGAGCGGGTCGAGGCCTGTGACGTCGGGGTTTTGACGGCCCGCCGGTCGGCCGGTGGCCTTACCCTGACGCCCATGCCCGCTCCCGCCTTCCTCCTCCCCTCCCACCCGCTGGACCCGCGCCGGGTCGACCCGCAGTTCGCCTGGGAGGCCAGGCTGCTGCGCGACCTGGGCGGCGAGCACCACCTGGTCGACCACGACGCGCTGCTCGCCGGGGACGCCCACCCGGCCGTCCGCGGCGTGCCGGCGGGGCGCGGGCCGTTCTGGTACCGGGGGTGGATGCTCCCCTCCCACCGCTACGCGGAGTTCGCCGCCGCCCTGGCGGAGCGCGGCGGGCAGCTGCTGACCAGCCCGCCCGGGTACGCCTCGGCGCACGAACTGCCGGGCTGGTACGAGGTGTTCGAAGGGGCCACCCCGCAGAGCGTCTGGCTGCCGGCCGCGGGGACCGAGCCCTTCGGCGGGGCACGGTTGGCCGCGGCCGTCGCCCGGCTCGGCGGGCGGGGGCCGGCGATCGTCAAGGACTACGTGAAGTCCCGCAAGCACGAGTGGGACGAGGCCTGCTTCATCCCCGAGCTGGCGGATCTGCCCGCCGTCGAGCGGGTGGTCGCGCGGTTCGTGGAACTGCAGGCCGAGCACCTGGCGGGCGGTGTCGTGCTGCGGCGGTTCGAGGAGTTCACCCGGGTGGGGTGGGAGACCCGGGCCGCTCCGTCCGGCGACGGGCCCGACGGCGCCTCCGGCGGGGGTCCTGGTGCGGACCGGGACACTGACCGGAGCGCGGCCCGGGGCGCGGCCCGGCACGCGGGCGACGGGCGGCGGCGGGCGGTGGAGGCCCGGGTGTGGTGGCTGGACGGCGAACCGGTGCTGGTCGGACCGCACCCGGACCTGCCCGGCTGCCCCGCCGCTCCCGACCTGTCCGTGGTCCGGCCGCTGGTGCGGGCACTGGGCTGCCGGTTCGTCACCACCGACCTCGCCGAGCGGGCCGACGGCTCGGGCTGGCGGGTGGTCGAGGTCGGGGACGGGCAGGTGAGCGAGCTGCCCCGGGGGATCGATCCCTCGGGGCTGCTGATCGCCCTGCTCGCGGCGTGACCGGGGCGGCGGGACCGCTTCGGGTTCCCGCCGCCGTTCGGTGCGGGCGGTTATCCGACGATCATGTCCGCGGCCGGGGCGGGGGCGGCGTCGCTCCCGCCGTGGCCCTCCGCCACGAACGCCTGCCAGAGCCGGGTGTACACCCCGCCCCGGGCGAGCAGTTCGGTGTGCGTGCCGTCCTCGACCACCCGGCCGTGGTCCAGCACCACGACCCGGTCGGCGCGCTCGGCGGTGGTCAGCCGGTGGGCGATGACCAGCGTGGTGCGGCCGCCGCTCAGCCGGTCGGCGGCGTGGTTGACCGCCGCCTCGGTGGCCAGGTCGAGCGCCGCGGTGGCCTCGTCCAGCAGCAGGACGTCCGGATCGACCAGCTCCGCCCGGGCCAGCGCGATCAGCTGGCGCTGGCCCGCCGAGAGGTTCCGTCCCCGGCCCGTGACCTCGTGGTCGTAGCCGCCGGACAGCCGCACGATCATGTCGTGTGCGCCGACCGCCCGGGCCGCCGCCTCGACCTCGGCCGCCGAGGCGCCGGGCCTGCCGTAGGCGATCGCCTCGCGGACCGTTCCGGCGAACAGGTAGGCCTCCTGCGGCACCACGCCGAGCCGGTGCCGGTACTGCGCGAGGTCGTAGCGGGTCAGGTCCACGCCGTCGACCCGCACGGTGCCGGACGTCGCGTCGTAGAACCGGGCGACCAGCTTGACCAGGGTCGACTTCCCGGCACCCGTCTCGCCGACCAGCGCCACCGTCTGCCCGGCGGGGATCCGCAGGCTGATGCCGGTGAGGACGTCCGGGGCGCCGTCCGCGCCGCCGTTGTAGGCGAAGCCGACCCGGTCGAACTCGATCTCGCCGCGCAGTCCGGCCGGGACCGGCACCGGGTCGGCGGCCTGCGCGGTGCTGGTCGGGGTGCGCAGCAGCTCGCGGATCCGGCCCAGGCCCACGGCCGCCTGCTGGTAGCCGTCGAACACCTGGGAGAGCTGGTTGACCGGTGCGAAGAACAGGTCGATGTAGAGCAGGTACGCCACCAGCGCGCCGACAGTGAGCGTCCCGGCGTCCACCCGCGACGCGCCGACGATCAGCACCAGCGCGGCGGCCACGCTGGAGAGGAACTGCACGAACGGGAAGTACAGCGATATGTAGAGCTGGGCCCGGACGCGGGCGTCCCGGTAGGCGATGCCGCGGGCGACGAAGCGGTCCGTGTTGGTGTCCAGCCGGCGGAACGCCTGGACGATCCGCATGCCGGCCACGTTCTCCTGGAGGTCGGCGTTGACCGTGCTGATGAGGTCCCGGGAGATCTCGTACTGGGTCTTGGACTTCCGGCGGAACACCAGGGTCGCCACCACCAGCAGTGGCAGTACCGCGAAGACCGCCAGGGCGAGTCCGGCGTCGATCACCAGCAGGGCCGCCAGGATGCCGAGGAAGGTCAGCAGGCTGACCACGGCCGTGACCACGCCGGTCTGGAGGAACGAGGTGAGCGAGTCGAGGTCGGTGGTCATCCGGGTCATGATCCGGCCGGACAGCTCGCGCTCGTAGTAGTCGAGGCCGAGCCGGTTGAGGTGGGCGAAGATCTTGAGCCGGAGCGTGTAGAGCACCCGTTCGCCGGTGCGGCCGCTGACCCGGTTCTCGGCGCTCTGCACCAGCCAGTCCAGCAGGACGACCGCCAGGGCGGCGAGCGAGGCGGCCGTGACGCCGGTCATGACGCCCTTGCTGACGCCGTCGTCGATGCCGTGCCGGATCAGGATCGGCAGGACCAGGGCGGCGCCCGCGTCCAGGGCGACCAGCAGCAGGGCGAGGGCGAGCGGTGCGCGGAAGGGGCGCAGCAGGCGGCGGAGGCTGAAGTCGGGGTCGCCGCGCTCGGCGTCGGCGCGGGGGATCGCCGGGGTGTCGGTGGCCGGCGGGAGGGCGGCGACCTGGGCGAGCAGGGCGGGGGCCGCGGTGCGGGCCGCCTTGGCCAGGGCCGGGGTGGGCATCGCGGGGGGTGCGGGCGGCGCGGGGGCGGGGACCCGCTTCGGCGTGCTCGCCGTCGCCGGGTTCGCGCGGTTCGCCGGGTTCGTCGGGCTCGCCTGGTCGTTCGGGTCCGCGAGGGCGGCCGGGTCGGCCGGGTCGTCGGGCTTCTGCGCGGCGGGGGTGCGGCCGGCTTCGGGGTCGGTGATCAGGGCCCGGTACTGGGGACATCGGGCCTCAAGTTCCTCGTGCGTGCCGAGGTCCAGCAGCCGGCCGCGGTCGAGGACGGCGATCCGGTCGGCCAGCTGGAGGGTGGAGCGGCGGTGGGCGATCAGCAGCGTGGTGCGGCCGGCCATGACCGAGCGCAGCGCGTCGTGGATCTCCGCCTCGATCTGCGGGTCGACCGCGGAGGTGGCGTCGTCGAGGAGCAGCACGCGGGGGTCGGTGAGGATCGCCCGGGCCAGCGCGATGCGCTGGCGCTGGCCGCCGGAGAGGGTGAGGCCCTGCTCGCCGACCTTGGTCTCGTAGCCGTCGGGCAGCGCCCGGACGAACTCGTCGGCCTGGGCGGCGCGGGCGGCGGCGACGACCTGCTCGTCGGTGGCGTCCGGGCGCCCGTAGGCGATGTTGGTGCGGACCGTCTCGGAGAAGAGGAAGCTCTCCTCGGGCACGATGCCGACGGTGGCCCGGACCGAGTCGAGGGTCAGGTCGCGCAGGTCGTGGCCGTAGAGCCGGACGGCGCCGGAGGCCGGGTCGTAGAACCGGGGCACCAGCTGCGCGACGGTGGACTTCCCCGAGCCGGACGCGCCGACCAGCGCCAGGGTCTCGCCGGGGGCGAGGCGGAGGCTGAGGCCGTGCAGCACGGGCGCCGGGTGCTCGGGGTCGTAGCGGAAGCCGACCTGGTCGAACTCCAGCGCCACCTCGGTGGTGAGCGGGCCGGCCACGCGCGGGCCCGCCGCGGGCACGGCCGCGGCCGGGGTTCCGGCGGCGTCGGCACCGCGGACGGCGTGGGGGGTCCGTTCGCCGGCACGGTCGTCGACGGCCGGGAGGGAGAGGTCCAGGGTGACGGCGTCCGGGCGCTCGCGGACCAGCGGGCGCTCGTCGATCAGCTGGAGCACGCGCTCGACCCCGGCCCGGGCCTGCTGGCCGACGGTGATGACCATGGTCAGCATCCGGACCGGGCCGGTCATCTGTGCCACGTAGGTGGAGAAGGCGACGAAGGTGCCGAGCGAGACCCGGCCGTCGACCGCGAGCCAGCCGCCGAAGGCCAGCACCGCCACCTGGGCGAGCGCGGGGATCGCCTGCATGGCGGGGTTGTAGCGGCTGTTGAGCCGGATCGAGCGGAGCCGGGCCGCGTAGAGGTGGCCCGAGGCCGCCTCCAGCTTGTCGAGCTCCTGGGCCTCCTGGCCGAAGCCCTTGACCACCCGCACGCCGCCGATCGCCTCGTCGACCACGCCTGCGACGGCCGCGGCCTCCTGCTGGGCGGCCCAGGTGGCGGGGAAGAGCCGCTTGCGGCTGAGCGAGGAGACCCACCACAGGGCCGGGGCCATGACCAGGGCGACCAGGGTGAGCGGCGGCGAGAGCCAGACCATCACGCCGAGCGACATGGCGAACATGATCAGGTAGCCGGTCATCATGGGCAGCATCGACAGCAGCCCGTTGACCAGCTGGAGGTCGGAGGTCGCGCGGCCGACCACCTGGCCGGTGTCCAGGCGGTCCTGGCGGTGGCCGTCGAGCCTGCCGAGCGAGCGGAAGAGGTCGGCGCGCAGGTCGTGCTGGACGTCGACGGCGAGCTGGCCGCCGTAGTAGCGGCGGACCTGGGTGCAGCCGAACACGACGGCGGCCGCGAGCAGCAGGACCACGGCCCACGGGGCGAGCGGGCGGGTGTGCGCGGTGATGACGTCGTCGATGATCACCTTGGTGACCAGGGGCACCAGGGCGGTGACGGCCATGCCGAGGAGGGAGGCTCCGAAGGCCAGCAGCACGCTGCGCCGGGAGCGCCAGCAGTAGCCGAGCAGCCGTCGGAGCCAGCCCCGGCCGTCGCCGGCGTCGTGCTCGCCGCCGGCGGGGGTTCCGGCACCGGCCGTGGTCGTGGGGTCCGGGGCCGCGTCCGGTCGGGCGCGCCCGTCACCGGAGCCGCCCGGGGTGTCGGCTCGGGTGCCGCTCGGCGAAAGCTCCGCCGTAGATCCGTGAGTCTCAGGCATATTTAGGGATGCTAACCATTCCGTCGGGTGGCCGCCATGGAATTTCAGGCCAGGGCGAGCCGGAGGTGCCGGCCCGACGGAGGGGGCAACAGCCCGCAACCTGCGGTGATTCCCGGCGGACCGGACCGGCGCGCCCGCTACCAGGGTCCCCGACCGGGCCGGGGCGGGCCACCGCCCACCGGCTCAGGGCGCCGACCGCCCTTGGTCCTAGGCCGCCGGCCCGAGCGCACGGATCGCACGGATCGCACGGACCGCACGGACCGCACGGACCGGGCACCCCGGCGCGCACCGGCCGGGCGGGCCGGCTCCCCGGACGGCGCAACGCGGCCCGACGGAATCCGGGCTCAGGCCCGGACGGCCTCGGCGTCGGCCTGCGCGGTGCCGGCGGTGGCCCGCGCGGTGTCGGCGGCCACGGCGTCGGCGGCCGCCGAGAAGGCCCCGTGCGCCAGGCTGTGCAGCAGCGCGGCCATCGCGTCACGCGCGAGCCCGGCCCGTTCGTCCCCCTGGGCGGGGTTCGGCCCGTGGCTGTGGGGGGTGGAGTTGATCAGCCCGAAGACGGCGTGCACGGATGCCCGGGCGACCGGCTCGGCGGACGCGGCCGCGAGCGGCGGGTAGGCCTGGCGGACCACGTCGACCCAGAGCTCGACGTAGGCGCGCTGGAGGCGGCGGACGGTCCGGCGGTCCTCCTCGCGGAGGTTGAGCAGCTCCCGGTCGTGCAGGGTGATCAGGTCGCGGTCGTCCAGCGCGAAGTCGACGTGGCCGCCGATCAGCGCGTCCAGCGCGGCGGCCGGCCCCCCGGTGCCGCCCGCCCGGCGGCGGCCCTCCTCCAGCAGCCGCTCGCTGATGCCGACCAGGAGGTCGGCGAGCATGGCGTCCTTGCCGGCGAAGTGCCGGTAGAGCCCCGGGCCGCTGATGCCGACGGCCTTGCCGATCTCGTCCACGCCGACACCCAGGAAGCCCCGGGCCGCGAACAACCGGGCGGCCTCCTTGCGGATCTGGTCGCGGCGCGGGAGCCCGGAGGCGGGTGGAACGTTCGGCATGCGGCCCATCGTAGACAGTGGGGTTATCGGTCGTTAACCTGGGCAGCGGAAGTTAACGTTCATTAACGTGTGGGGGTCGCGGGCTCACCAGGCCCGCCGGCCCACCTGCCGCCGAGGGCAAGGGAGCTCTTGGGATGGTCATCTCCACCGCCGGCGCACCCACCGGCATCAATGGCAGCGCTGCCGCCGGCGCCCCGGGCGCCGCCGCCCCGGCACCCCGGCTGGGCACGGCCGTCGACCCCGGTTCCGAGGCGTACCGGGCGAACACCGCCGCGCACCGGGCACTGGTCGCGGAACTGCGCGAGAAGCTCGGCACGGCCGCGCTCGGCGGCGGCGCCAAGGCCCGCGCCCGCCACACCGCGCGCGGCAAGCTGCTCCCCCGCGACCGGGTGGACACCCTGCTCGATCCCGCCTCCCCGTTCCTCGAACTGGCCCCGCTGGCGGCCGACGGGATGTACGACGGCGCCGCCCCGGCGGCCGGGGTGATCGCCGGCATCGGGCGGGTCGCCGGGCGCGAGGTGGTCGTGGTCGCCAACGACGCCACCGTCAAGGGCGGCACCTACTACCCGATGACGGTCAAGAAGCACCTGCGCGCCCAGGAGGTCGCGCTGGAGAACCGGCTCCCCTGCGTCTACCTGGTCGACTCCGGCGGCGCCTTCCTCCCGATGCAGGACGAGGTCTTCCCGGACCGCGACCACTTCGGCCGGATCTTCTACAACCAGGCCCGGCTCTCGGCCGCGGGCATCCCGCAGATCGCCGCCGTGCTCGGCTCCTGCACGGCCGGCGGCGCCTACGTCCCAGCGATGAGCGACCAGGCCGTCATCGTCCGCAACCAGGGGACCATCTTCCTCGGAGGTCCGCCGCTGGTGAAGGCGGCGACCGGCGAGGTGGTGACGGCCGAGGAACTCGGCGGCGGCGACCTGCACGCACGGACCTCCGGCGTCACCGACCACCTGGCCGAGGACGACGCCCACGCCCTGTCCATCGTCCGCACCATCGTCGCCGGGCTGGGCCCGCGCGCGGCCCGCCCGTGGCCGCTCACCCCGGCCGAGCAGCCCGCCGTCGACCCGGCCGGCCTGTACGGGGCCGTCCCGGTCGACCCGCGCACGCCCTACGACGTGCGCGAGGTGATCGCCCGGCTGGTCGACGGCAGCCGGTTCGCCGAGTTCAAGGCCGAGTACGGCGCGACCCTGGTGACCGGGTTCGCCCGGATCCAGGGCCACCCGGTCGGCATCGTCGCCAACAACGGCGTGCTGTTCGCCGAGTCCGCCCTCAAGGGCGCCCACTTCATCGAGCTGTGCGACCAGCGGGGCATCCCCCTCCTCTTCCTGCAGAACATCACCGGATTCATGGTGGGCCGGCAGTACGAGGCGGGCGGCATCGCCAAGCACGGCGCCAAGATGGTCAACGCCGTCGCCTGTACCCGCGTCCCGAAGCTGACGGTGGTGATCGGCGGTTCGTACGGAGCCGGCAACTACTCGATGTGCGGCCGGGCCTACTCACCCCGCTTCCTGTGGATGTGGCCGAACGCCAAGATCTCCGTGATGGGCGGCGAACAGGCCGCGTCGGTGCTGGCCACCGTCCGCCGCGACCAGCTGGAGGCGCACGGCGAGCAGTGGCCCACCGAGGCGGAGGAGGAGTTCAAGCGCCCCGTGCGCGAGCAGTACGAGCGCCAGGGCAACGCGTACTACGCCACAGCCCGGCTCTGGGACGACGGCGTGATCGACCCGATGGACACCCGGACCGTGCTCGGCCTGGCGCTCACCGCCTGCGCCAACGCCCCGCTCCCGGCACCCGCCCCGTTCGGCGTCTTCCGGATGTAGCGCTCCCTCCTGCGGGCGGCGGCCCACCCGCCCCGCCGCCTCCCCGGTGCCCGGCACCCACCCGGTACCACCACCTCCTTCGTACGGCTCCCCTCGACCCGGAGGAACGCCTCCCATGTTCGACACAGTTCTGGTCGCCAACCGCGGCGAGATCGCCGTCCGGGTGATCCGCACCCTGCGGCGGCTCGGTGTGCGCTCGGTCGCCGTGTTCAGCGACGCCGACGCCGACGCGCCGCACGTCCGCGAGGCCGACGTCGCGGTCCGGCTCGGCCCCGACGGCCGCAGCGACAGCTCCGCCGCCGAGACCTACCTGCGGACCGACCAGATCCTCGCCGCCGCCCGCCGGACCGGCGCCCAGGCCGTCCACCCCGGCTACGGCTTCCTCGCCGAGAACGCCGCCTTCGCCCGCGCCTGCGCCGACGCCGGCCTCGTCTTCATCGGACCTCCTCCCGCCGCGGTCGAGCTGATGGGTGACAAGATCAACGCCAAGGAGGCCGTGCGGGCCGCCGGCGTGCCGGTGGTTCCGGGCAGCCGGGCCACCGCGCCCACCGACGAGGAACTCGTCGCGGCCGCCGAGGAGATCGGCTACCCCGTGCTGCTCAAGCCGTCCGCCGGCGGCGGCGGCAAGGGCATGCGCCTGGTCCGCGACCCCGCCGAACTGCCGGCCGAGATCGCCGCGGCCCGGCGCGTCGCCCGCACCGCCTTCGGCGACGACACCCTGCTGCTGGAGCGCTGGATCGACCGTCCGCGCCACATCGAGGTCCAGGTGCTGGCCGACGCCCACGGCACCACCGTCCACCTCGGCGAGCGCGAGTGCAGTCTGCAGCGCCGCCACCAGAAGCTGATCGAAGAGGCTCCCTCCGTCCTGCTCAATGCCGAGACCCGTGCGGCGATGGGCGCCGCGGCCGTCCGCGCCGCCGAGTCCTGCGGTTACACCGGCGCCGGCACCGTCGAGTTCATCGTCCCCGGCATCGGCCCGGACTCCCCCGCCGCCGGCGAGGGCGTGCGGGACTTCTTCTTCATGGAGATGAACACCCGTCTCCAGGTGGAGCACCCCGTCACCGAACTCGCCGTCGCGGTGGCCGACTCCGCGTCCGCCGACCGGAGCCCCGCTGACCCGGCGTCCGCCGACCGGGCCCCCGCCGCCGGCCGGCCCCGGCGGCTGGACCTGGTCGAGTGGCAGCTGCGGATCGCCGCCGGTGAACCCCTCTCCTTCGCCCAGTCCGACATCTCCTTCCAGGGCCACGCCATCGAGGCCCGGATCTGCGCCGAGGACCCGGAACGGGACTTCCTGCCCACCGGCGGACGCATCCTGCTCCTCGACGAACCACGGGGCGAAGGCATCCGGGTGGACTCCGGGGTCGCCCCCGGGACCGTGATCACCAGCTCCTACGACCCCATGCTCGCCAAGGTCATCGCCTACGGACCCGACCGGCCGACCGCGCTGCGGCGCCTGCGCGCCGCGCTGGCCGACACCCGGATCCTCGGCGTCACCACCAACACCGGCTTCCTGCGCCGGCTCCTCGCCCACCCCGAGGTGGCCGCCGGCCGGCTCGACACCGGCCTGGTCGAGCAGACGGCCCAGCAGCAGCCCGGGCTGCTCGCCTCGCCGTACTCCCCGGCCACCGGCACCGCACCGGACGACGCCTCCTCCGGTTCCCTGCCGCCGGAGGCGCCGGCACCCCTCCACCTCCTCTACTACGCGGCCGCGCTCGCACGGCACCTGGGCCTCGCCCCGCCCGCCGACGCCGACGGCTGGACCGACCCGTTCTCCCTTCCCTCCGGCTGGCGCCTGGGCGGCGACCCGGCCTGGACCACCCACCGTCTCCGCACCCCCGGCCAGGACCCGGTGGCGGTGAGCGTCCGATCGATCACTGCGGGCAACGTAACGGACGCCACTGACAATCCGGGCGACGGCTCCCTGGAGGTCGAGCTCCGGCTCGGCGCCGGACCGGTCCACCGGGCCCGGGCCGGCCGCTCCGGCGACCGCCTCCACCTGACCGTCGACGGCCTGCGGACGAGCTTCGCCCTCACCGCCGGCGACCCCTCCGCACCCGCCGCCGGCCCGGTGACCTGGCTCGGCATCGACGGCGACGCCTGGCCGGTGCACACCCACGACGCGGTCGGCGAGAGCACGGCCGCCGGCGCCGCCCACCACGGCGCGCTGACCGCCCCGATGCCGGGCACCGTCACCGTCGTGAAGACCACGGCCGGGGAGCCGGTCCGCAAGGGCCAGCCCCTGCTCGTCCTGGAGGCCATGAAGATGGAACACGTGATCGCCGCCCCGCACGACGGCACGGTGAGCGAGCTGCGGGCCACCGCCGGCGCCACCGTCGCGATGGAGGAGCTGCTGGTCGTGGTGACCCCCGCCGAAGCCCCGGCGGACGCTCCCGCCGGGGCCCCCGCGCAGGTGCGGTCGTGACCGCCCCCGTGCCGGGCAGCGCCGGCCCCGACCGCGAACCGGACGCCCTGGACCTGGGCCTGCCGGACCCGGTCCGCGCCGCCGGACTGCCCGAGGAGGTGCGGATCCACGAGGTCGGCCCGCGCGACGGCCTGCAGAACGAGGGCACGCTCGTCCCCGTCGAGGTCAAGGCCGAGTTCATCGGCCGGCTCGCGGCCGCCGGGCTGCGCACCGTCGAGGCCACCAGCTTCGTTCACCCGAAATGGGTCCCCCAGCTGGCCGACGCCGAGGACCTGATGCCCCGGCTGGCCGACCTGCCGGCCCGTCACCCCGGTCTGCGCCTGCCGGTGCTGGTGCCCAACGAGCGCGGGCTGGACCGGGCGCTGGCCCACCACGCCACCGACGTCGCGGTGTTCGCCAGCGCCACCGAGACCTTCGCCCGCCGCAACCTCAACCGCTCGGCGGACGAGGCGATGGCGATGTTCCGCCCCGTGGTGGAGCGGGCCACGGAGGCCGGGATCCCCGTCCGGGGCTACCTGTCGATGTGCTTCGGAGACCCCTGGGAGGGCCCGGTCCCGGTCGCCCAGGTGGTCCGTCACGGGGTGCGGCTGCTGGAGATGGGCTGCGCCGAGCTGAGCCTCGGCGACACCATCGGCGTGGCCACCCCCGGCCAGGTCACCGCGCTGCTCGACGGCTTCGCCGCCGCGGGGGTGCCGGCCGGCCGGCTCGCCGTGCACTTCCACGACACCTACGGCCAGGCGCTCAGCAACACGCTGGCGGCGCTGCGCTCCGGGGTCACCACCGTGGACGCCTCGGCCGGCGGGCTGGGCGGCTGCCCCTACGCCAAGAGCGCCACCGGCAACCTGCCCACCGAGGACCTGGTGTGGATGCTGCACGGCCTCGGCATCCGGACCGGCGTCGACCTGCGCGCCCTGGTCGCCACCAGCGGCTGGATGGCCGGCCGGCTCGGACGGCCGAGCCCCTCCCGCGCGGTCCAGGCCCTGCTCGGCACCACCCCGGCCGGTTCCCCGGGCTGACCCGTCCGGACCGGCCCCTCATACTCGTCCGCTCATCACACCGCCCGCCCGTCACACCAGCAACGGCGGCGGTCGTCCCGACCACGCCCGCGCCCACCCGGCGGGGCCCCAGGAGGATCACCATGCTCGACCACCGGTTGAACACCGAGCACGAGGAACTGCGGCGCACCGTGGCCGAATTCGCCCAGGACGTGGTGGCGCCGAAGATCGGCGAGTACTACGAGCAGGGCGAGTTCCCCTACGAGATCGTGCGGGAGATGGGGCGGATGGGCCTGTTCGGCCTGCCGTTCCCGGAGGAGTACGGCGGCATGGGCGGCGACTACTTCGCGCTCTGTCTGGCGCTGGAGGAGCTGGCCCGGGTCGACTCCTCGGTCGCGATCACCCTGGAGGCGGCGGTCTCGCTCGGCGCGATGCCCGTCTACCGCTTCGGGACGGAGGAGCAGAAGCGCGAGTGGCTGCCCAGGCTCACCTCGGGCGAGCTGCTCGGCGCGTTCGGCCTGACCGAGCCCGAGGGCGGCTCCGACGCCGGGGCGACCCGCACCACCGCGCGGTACGACGAGGCGACCGACGAGTGGGTGATCAACGGCACCAAGTGCTTCATCACCAACTCCGGCACCGACATCACCGGCCTGGTCACCGTCACCGCGCTCACCGAACCGATCGCTCGTTCGAGTGAAGAGGGCGAATTCTCCTCGCCACGGCGGGAAATCTCCTCCATCATCGTGCCCACCGGGACCCCCGGGTTCCAGGTGTCGAAGAAGTACTCGAAGGTCGGGTGGAACGCATCCGACACCCGCGAACTGTCCTTTACCGACTGCCGCGTCCCCGCGGCCAACCTGCTGGGCGAGCGAGGTCGCGGCTACGCCCAGTTCCTGCGGATCCTCGACGAGGGCCGCATCGCGATCGCCGCCCTGGCCACCGGCCTGGCCCAGGGATGCGTCGACCAGTCCGTCTCGTACGCCGGTACGCGCCGCGCCTTCGGCCGGCCGATCGGCGCCAACCAGGCCATCCAGTTCAAGCTCGCCGACATGGAGATGCGCGCCCACACCGCCCGCCTCGCCTGGCGGGACGCCGCGTCCCGGCTGCTGCACTCGGAACCGTTCAAGAAGGAGGCCGCGATCGCCAAGCTGTACTCGTCGGAGGCCGCCGTCGACAACGCCCGCGAGGCGACCCAGATCCACGGCGGGTACGGCTTCATGAACGAATTCCCGGTCGCCCGCTTCTGGCGGGACTGCAAGATCCTCGAAATCGGTGAAGGCACCTCGGAGGTCCAGCGGATGCTCATCGCGCGAGAGCTCGGCGTCATCTCCTGAGGCGGCCGCACGCCGCCCCCGCTCCGTCCGCCGGCCCGCCCGGGCCGGCGGACGGGGGGAGAACCTGCATCTGGCCGCCGGGTCGGGGCCGGACCGAGAAGGAAGGAGTCACCCCGGGCCACCCGAGTCGATCTGGTCGTACCGGGTCAGTGCGAGTTCGAACGCCGCCGGCGTGACCTTGACCGCGCCGTCGAACGGGCCGCTGAGCTGGAACACCAGGCTGACCGCGAAGGCCACCGAGGCCCCCACGAACCCCATCAGCACCAGGTTGCGCCCGGTGGCGGTCAGCCCGACCAGCGGCGGCGTCGCCAGCACGAACACCGATCCCACCACCAGACCTCCCAGCACCAGCGTCGGCACCTGCGCGCGGATGTCGGCCAGCCGGGCGTTCCGCCGCGCGTAGACGTCCGTCAGACTCCTCAACACATCGGCCTTGGCGGCCATTTCGGATGCGTTCTGGCTCCGTACGCCGTCCACGGCGATCCGGATCCGGTCGGCCGCCGCCCAGGCCTCGGCACTGCCGTGCCCCTGGCCCATCTGCTCCCACTCGTCCACGATCACCTGGTGGGTGTAGGCACGCACGCGCTGCTGGACCACCGGACGGTCCGGACCCGGCAGCAGCCGTGCCGACCAGTACACCTCGGTGAGCGCCCGGGACTCCTCGTAGGTGTGCTGGCGGGCGGTGTTGAGCTGCTGCCACGCCCCGGCGATGGCGAATCCGGTGAAGAGGGCGAAGAAGCCGAGCACCGCCGCGCCCGCGAAGCCGATGGCGGACGGGTTGGTCGCGCCCTCGCGGGAACCGCGGGACCGGCCGACCAGTGCACCGATGACCAGGGCGAGCGCTGCGCCGGCCAGCGCGGCCACGACATTGACCCACATCTATCGACCACTCCCCCGGCCTTCACTCACCGACGCCACCACCTCCACCGCCACCACCTCCAGGACCATCTCGCCGGCGTTGCCGCACCGACAGGGCGGCGGCCAGCACGACAAGGACGGGGAGCACGATCGCCAACAGCAGCATCAGAACCTCGTCGGTGCCCCAGTCCTCGTCCCAGTCGAACGGTGTGTCGTCCGGGATCTGGGCGGCTGAGGCCGCGTTCCCCTTGGGGCTCGGGCTGCTGGACCGGCCCGGCTGCTCCGGTCCCGTGACACCTGGGCCCTCGCCGGAGCCGGCACCTGCACCCGCGCCCGCGCCCGCACCAGCACCTGCGCCTGCGCCTGCGCCTGCGCCTGCGCCTGCGCCGCCCGAGGCTCCGCCTGCGGCGGCTCCCGGTCCCGCCGCACCGGCCCCGGCGGCCCCGGCGGCACCCCCGGCTCCGGCAGCTCCAGCCGCCCCGGCGGCTCCGCCGGCTCCGGCTCCGGCTCCGGCAGCGGCTCCGGCGGCACCTCCAGCGGCGGCGGCCGCGGCGGCTGCTGCTGCCGCGGCAGCAACAGCGGCAGCGGCGGCAGCTGCCGCAGCAGCAGCGGCACCCCCGCCTGCGGCCGTCACCGCCTGGAACGGGCTGGCGGGCAGCCCGAAGATGGTGGTGCCCGGGCGGTAGGGCACCGCGGATCCCGCTGCTGCGGCGGCGGCAGCAGCGGCCGTTGCGGCTGCCGCGGCCGCAGCCGCTACTGCCGCCGCGACGTTGGGAGCGGCGGCTGCGACGGGAGGGGCCGCCGGGTTCGGTGGTGGCGCGTTGACACCCGGGCTGGCGGACGTGCCCGGCGGAGCAGCGGCGGGGTTGGCGGCTCCGGCGGCCGCCGGAGGGACTGCTGCAGCGCCCGCACCGGCCGGGGCCTCCCCCTCGTACTCACCGGGTGCCTCGGCGGCGACCGGGCGGGGCGGCAGCGGGCGGCCGTCCTGGCCGACCGCGCCGTCGGCCGCCAGGCCGTCGGCCCTCGCCAGGGCGGTGTGCCGGCCGGGCACGGCCTCCCCGGAGGCGGCGCAGTCCAGCGGGTGGCCCGGTTCCAGCAGCCCGCCCGCCGCCTGTCCGGTGCAGCTGACCGGCCCCACCCCCGGGAGGTGGTCCACGACGCTGACCGAACTGATCGGCGAGTCCCCGACGGCGTCGACCCGGTACCGCAGCCGGACGTCGCCGCCGACCACCATCGGCAGGAAGGGAGCCGTTCCAGAGGGTGCCTGAGCGAGGGTCAGGCTCCGGCGCGACGCGGACCGGGCGGCGCGCACCACCACCCCCGTGCCGGTGGGAACCCCGACCCGGGTCAGGGTGATCCCGGTGACCAGCCCTTGGTAGCCGGCCTCCGCGGTCGCGACGGCCGTCGGCATGCCCTTCGGGGCAGTGGCCTCGGCCCGGACCGTGGTCCGCTGCCGTCCGCTGCGGGCCGGCAGGGTGGCCGAGCACTCGACCACGCCCAACGGCGGGAGGGCGAGGGGCTGCTGGTTCCCGCAGACCACGGCCGCCCCCGAGACCTGGGCGTCGGACACGGTCGAGACGGTGAGCGGGTACTCGGCCTGGTTCGTCAACCGGTAGACGCGGAGCAGCTGTTCGTCGGCGCGCACCCGGACGTCGACACCGGTGGCACCGTTGGTGCGGACCTCCAGCCGGACCGCTCCCCGGGCCTCGCCGCCCGCCGGGAGGAGGGCCGGACGGAGGGCCTGAGGGAGCGCCGACGTCCGGGAAGCGTGGGCCGGACCGGCGGGGGCCGGGGCGAGGAGGAGCAGGAGGAGCAGAGCGGGAACGGTGGCGGCGGCACGGGGGAACGGACGGCAGGGGGGACGGCGCGGGGAACGACTCGGCGGCGAGGCTGACCCAACGATCACCGTGTCATTCTTGGCCGCACCCCCACGGCGGAGCGGGCTGCACCGCGCGCCGTCGACGGGGATGACACGTTCGGCCCACACGCGAATGCGCTGGAGTCGGCGATCGGCCGTCCCCCTCCGTCGCGGCCCGGCAGCCATCACACCGACGTCCTCACTGTCTCGGCCCCGATGGGGCTGAGGAACGTCCGGAGGTCGCGGTCGGACTGTTCGGCCGCTCCAAGCGCCATCGGGACGGCACCGTGCTCCACGTCATCCACGTCATCCACGTCGAGGCCAAGGGAGGCTCAGCGGATCCAGCGTGCGCTCGTCGCCCGGAACGCTCCACTGTCACCTCGGTGGCACGGCCGGACGCCCTCCACTCCGGGTGAGGAGCCGGACGACTTGCGACGGCCGGGGCCGGCGGGCCCGGCCCGGACCGGACCGGACCGGCCGTCAGGGGATGACGATCACCGGGCGGTTGGCGCGGCGGGCGAGACGGCCGGAGACCGTGCCGAAGATCTTGCCGAGCAGGCCGTGGGTCGTGCCGACCACAATCGCGTCGGCGGCGAACTCTCGGCCGACCTCCTCGATCTCGTGGCAGATGTCGCCGCCCCGCTCGACCAGGATCCAGGGCACCCCGGCCAGGAAGTCCGCGCAGGCGAGTTCCAGACCGAGCACCTCTGTCCGGTGGTCGGGGAGATCGACGAAGACCGGCGGCTCGCAGCCCGCCCAGACGGTGGCGGGCAGGCGGTTGGCCACGTGCACGATCACCAGGCCGCACTGGGAGCGGCGGGCCATGCCCACCGCGTAGGCGAGCGCCCGCTCACTGGACAGCGAGCCGTCGAAGCCGACCACCACGCCGTGCTGGAAGGCGGGGTCGCAGGACTCGGCGGGGGCCTCGCGGACCACCGGCTCGCCCGCCGCGCCGGGCAGGTCGGAGGCGCTCGGACGCTCGGCGCCCGGTCCCGGCCGGCCCGTCACCGGGGGCTCCGGACCATCGGAGTGCCGGTCGTCCCGCCGCTGGCGGGAGCCTGGGCCGGAGCGGCCCCGGCGCACGAGGTGGCGAAGGGGGCGGGTGAGGCCACCACCCCGGGCGTCCTCGTCCGGTTCCACCGGTAGGGAGGGCTCAGAACCAGCCATGGCACAAGGCTCTTCGAAGGAGATGGGCCGACAGGAGAGGACAACGCTGCCCGCGCGGCAGGCCCGCCCACGGGAAGACGTCGGTCTGCGCCGAGCACCACCGTTTGTGACCTGTTCCTTTCAGAGTACGACGGGCCGGACACGCAGCCCAGCCGCGCGGCCCCGGGGCGGCACTCTTCCCACGAACGAGGGATGCGCGCGCCGCGTCGGCGCGCCCCGCCCGGGCGCGGGAGCGCCCCTCCGGCGTTGGAGGTTCCCTGGAGCTTGACTGAGCGGACCGGGTGGCGCAACAGCTCTCCGGGACACCGTGACCGGACTGTCATGGATCGATGACGATCCGTTGCGGACGGTCACCGGGTAGTGAGCCGAGCAGCGAGGAGACCGGTGGGGCGGGCGGTGCACCCCCGGCCCGGCACCCGTTTCAGCCAAGGGGCACCGGTTCGGGACGCCCTCTGGCATTTGCCAGGTGCATAGGCCTGGGCGCTGGCACCATGCGAGGCATGCCCCTGCTCCTGCTCGACCTCGACAACACGCTGCTCCCCAGGGACGCCGCATTCCGGGCCTGGGCTCAGGATTTTCTGACCGAACGGGCGCTGCCGCCCGCAGACGTCGACTGGCTCGTCACCATCGACGGCGGCGGCTACGTACCGCGCAGCACCGTACTGTCCGCCGCCCGGCGCCGCTACGGCCTCGACGAGTCGCTCGACCGGCTGCTCGCCCACTACCGGCACGGCATCAACGCCTACATCACCTGTCCGGCGCGCAACATCGACGCGCTGCGGGCGGCGCGCGCGGCCGGGTGGACGCTCGGCATCGTCAGCAACGGCAGCACCGGCCCCCAGCTGGAGAAGATCCGCCGCACCGGCCTCGGGCCGATGGTCGACGGCTGGGTGATCTCCGAGGAGGCCGACTGCCTCAAGCCCGACCCGTTGATCTTCGAGATCGCGGCCCGGCGCTGCGGCGTCACACCCACCGGGGACTGGGCCGCGCACACCTGGATGATCGGCGACCACGCCCCCGCGGACATCGCCGGTGCCGAGCTGGCCGGGTTGCGCAGCGTCTGGCTCCACCACGGCCGCCCGTGGGCCGAGCCCGCCTACCGGCCGACGTTCAAGGCGGCCGGCCTGCCGGAGGCCGTCGGCCAGGTGCTGGCCGCCCGCGGTGCTCCGGCGCCCCGGCGGGAGGCCCGCGCGGGAGCCCCTCCCGCTGCGCGCCGCCCCGTCGGCGGCGGCGTGACGCTCGCGCGCCTGGCGGGGCCGGCGGGTGGCGCGGGCTTTCCGCGCCCCCGTGAACGCGGGCTCGCCGGTGTCCGAGCGGCAACCGTCCCCGGGGCGATCTGCGGAACGGGCGCGATCGGGGCGCAGTCCGGCCCCGGCGCGGAGCGGCGGGCGGCGGCGCAGGGCAGCCTGCGCGACGGCGCCCCGCTCCGGCCGTACGCCGCCGAGGGCGGGCACGCGCCTTCGACCGCGCACACCACCGGCAGTGCTTCCACGGCCGCCGAGGCGGGACAGACTGTCCGAAACCGGTCCGACGGGTTTGCCGGGGATGCCGCCACCCGCCCCATGCCGGCGGAACCCCTGGCCGCACTCCCGGTGCGGCCGGACTTCGCGGCGCCCCACCGGCCGGCCCGGGCCGGGTAGCGGGCCTCGGACCGGACAGCAGACCTCGGACCGGGCCCGTGCGAAAGCCGGGCGGCCGCGTACCGCGGGCACGGTGCCCGCGGTACGCGGCCCTCGCCTCCGGCGTCCCGGGCGACGGCCGACGACGGGCCGGCCGACGCATCCAGCAGTGGCCCCGCCGTCTCACCCTCCGTCAGCAGCGCGGCCGCGCAGGGACCTCGGCGCGCGGACGTGGTCGCACCGTTCGGATCCGAGTCGTTCATCGTGCAACCATGTCGCCGCCCGCGGCGTCGTCAGTTCCGGGCGCAGCGCCGCCCGTTCGGGCTCCGCCCGCAGCGTCATGCCCCTCCTGCCGGCGCGGCACGACGGTCCGCCGGCCGTCCCGGCCAGGGCCGGGGCCCGCGCCCAGGGGCGCCGAGCACCGCCCTTGGCCGGTTAGGGCCGGCCGGGGATCTCCGTGGGAGAACGGCGGCCCGAGGCCGCCGAGCACCGTCCCCGAGCTCCGGCACTGGCCGGATGAAGCCTGGGAGGCGCACGCCATGCGGCCGTGCGCCCTCGCGTGCACCGTCTATTTTCAGTCAATCTGGCGCGGCTCCCCCGCCCTTGGGCAAATCCGCAGCCCAGGCGCACCGGCCGGGCACCTCGGAGCCGGACGCCCCAGGACCCGTCCCGCGACAACCAGCCACCGTTGCCCCGGCCCCCTTCCCAGAAGGGTCGACGGCTGCCACGCTTCGTGATCGAATGCATCACGCCAAATTGCCATGTCGACATAGCGTCGGATGGTGAACTTGTCACAACGGCAACGGTCCACCCGATAGATTCGATCTTGGCTAGCAGTGCCGCACCACCACACCACACCACCGAGGGGGCTTGAGCGCCTTGAGCAGGGTGAGCAGGAGCGACGCGGGTCCTGACAGCGGCCAGGCCGTGGCCGGCATCGCGGGTCGTTCCGCGAGAAGCGCCGGCTCCCAGGCCTCCACCGCCAACACCCGTCACTCCGGCACCGCCTCGTACCCCTCCTATTCCCCTGCGGCCCTGTCCGCCCCGGGAGTCCCGTCGGCACCGGGAACCCCGGCCGGCTCGGGCGCCCCACCGGGCGCGGGGAACCCGGCCTTCCCGGCGGCCCCGGAACACGGCGGACGCCCCGTCAGCCGACCGGCCGTCAGCCATTCCGGCGGGTACGGCGGCGGCGCGGACGGCCGGGTCGGAGCGTCGGTTACCGGCCATTCCGGGGGGCACCCGGGCGGCCATTCCGGACCGGACGGGTTCCCGGCCTTCGCCGCCGGACCGTCCGCCACCGCCTTCGGCCCGGGTGCCCCCGGCAACGGCCTCGGACCCGCCCTCCCCGGGCTGTCCGGCCCCGTGTCCGCCGGCGGACTCCCCGCCGGAACGCTCGGCCTCGGCGCCGTCGGGCACGGTGCCGGCGGCCACGGTCCGGCGATGCACGGCCCCGGCGGTCCCGGCGGCCACGGCGGATCCGCCGGCCTCAACGGCTCCTCGACACCCGTGATGGCCGCCGCGCCCCGCAAGCTCTCCGGCCGCCGCCGCCGGGAGACCGTCGCCGTCCTGATCTTCGGCGGCGCACCGATCTTCGAGAGCTCGATCCCGCTCTCGGTCTTCGGCGTCGACCGCCAGGACGCCGGGGTGCCGCGTTACCGCCTGCTGGTCTGTGCCGGCGAGGAGGGCCCGCTCGCCACCACCGGCGGCCTCACCCTCTCCGCCCCGTACGGGCTGGAGGCGCTGGCCCGGGCCGGCACCATCGTCGTCCCGGCCTGGCGCTCGATCTCCCAGCCGCCGCCGGTCGAGGCGATCACCGCACTGCGCAAGGCGCACCACGAGGGCGCGCGGATCATCGGCCTGTGCACCGGAGCGTTCGTGCTCGCCGCCGCCGGTTTGCTGGACGGCCGCCCGGCGACCACCCACTGGATGTACGCGCCCACCCTGGCCAAGCGCTACCCGCGGGTGCACGTCGACCCGCGCGAACTGTTCGTCGACGACGGCGACGTGCTCACCTCGGCCGGCACCGCCGCCGGCATCGACCTGTGCCTGCACGTGGTGCGCAGCGACCACGGCGCCGAGGCCGCCAACGCGCTCGCCCGCCGGCTGGTGGTGCCGAGCCGTCGCAGCGGCGGCGGACAGGCCCAGTACATCGATCAGTCTTTACCCGAGGAGATCGGCAACGACCCGCTCGCCGAGGTGGTCACCTGGGCGCTGGAGAACCTCAACCAGCAGTTCGACGTCGAGGTGCTGGCGGCCCGCGCCTACATGAGCCGGCGGACCTTCGACCGGCGGTTCCGCACGCTCACCGGCAGCGCCCCGCTGCAGTGGCTGATCACCCAGCGGGTGCTGCAGGCGCAGCGGCTGCTGGAAACCTCGGAGCTGTCGGTGGACGACGTCGCGCGCCGGTGCGGCTTCCGGTCGCCGGTGGCGCTGCGCGGGCACTTCCGGCGCCAGCTGGGGGTCTCGCCGGCCGCGTACCGGACGAGCTACCGGGCCCGGCGGCCCGGGGCGGCGGCCGCGGCGTCGGCTCCGTCGGCGGGCGGCGACCTGCGGACGGCCGGAGCGGTCGCGTCGCCCACTGCCGCAGCGGGTGCCGGGTCGGTGCCGGGCCAGCACGGCGGCCACGGCGGGCCGGCCGGGCACGGGCAGACGGCCGTCCCGGGGTTCCCGGGCGGGCCGGGTGCCGCACATCCGGGCCAGCACGGGCAGCCGTCCGGGCCGGGCGTCCACGCGCGGGCCGGGCAGCCGTACCCGCACCAGCAGGCCGGCCATCCGTCGCACCCCGGGCAGCCGGGGACCGGCCGCGGTCCGGCGCGCCCGTCGATGGTCCCGGCGCAGCCCGGGCCCGGCGCGGGCCGTCCGCCCAGGACGGCGGAGCACGCCGCCGCCGAGGACGGGGTCCCGCAGCCGGGTGCGCGCGGCCAGGGCCAAGGGCACCGGAGCGTGGCCGACCGGCCGCAGGACGGGGCGTCGGAGGTCCGGGCCCGGCAGGCCCGGGCGGGCCAGCTGCGTCCGCAGGCCGGCCGGGGCGCCGCGGCGGAGGCCAGGGAGCCCCGCGAGGGCCGCGCCGGACGGGACGCCCGCCCGGCGCACCCCGCCGGTCACCCCGGCCGGGACGCCCGGGAGGGGGACGGTCACGCCCAGGACGAGCACGGGTCCGAGGGCCGCGCCCCGGCGCCGCGCTCGGCTCCCGCGGTGCCCGCGGCGCGTGATCGCGCCGTAGGGTGAGTTGTGTGAATGACCGTTTGGTATGGATCGACTGTGAAATGACAGGCCTCGACCTCGACCGGGACGCCCTGGTCGAGGTCGCGGTGCTGGTGACGGACTCGGAGCTGAACATCCTCGGCGAGGGCGTGGACGTCATCGTCCGCCCGCCCGCCGAGGCGCTGGCGAACATGCCCGAGGTGGTGCGGACGATGCACACCTCCTCCGGGCTGCTGGACGAGCTGGAGCACGGGGTCACGCTGGCCGAGGCGGAGGCGCTGGTCCTCGCGTACGTGCGCGAGCACGTGCCGGAGGCCGGGCGCGCGCCGCTGTGCGGGAACTCGGTGGCCACCGACCGCGGGTTCCTGAGCCGGGACATGCCCGCGCTGGAGAGCCACCTCCACTACCGGATCGTGGACGTCTCCTCGATCAAGGAGCTGGCCCGGCGCTGGTACCCGAAGGCGTACTACAACAGCCCGCAGAAGGGCGGGAACCACCGGGCGCTCGCCGACATCCGCGAGAGCATCGACGAACTGCGCTACTACCGCGAGGCGGTGTTCGTCCCGCAGCCCGGGCCGGACACCGACACCGCGCGGGCGATCGCCGAGAAGTACCAGGCCCCGGCGGGCTGAGCCCGGGGCGCCGGAGGTGCTCGCGCGGGGGAAGGAAAAGCCTGGCGCGAGCACCCTTCCGGATCCTGTAGAGTTCTTCTTGTCGGAGCGGGGATGCCGAAAGGCGGAAGCGGTCCGGACAGATGGTGGGTGTAGCTCAGTTGGTAGAGCACCTGGTTGTGGTCCAGGTGGTCGCGGGTTCGAGTCCCGTCACTCACCCCATCGACCCGAGGGGCCGGTCTCGTCAAGGGACCGGCCCCTCGGGCTTTTTCGCGTTCCCTCACATCGGCGGCGGCCGGGCGGCGGTGGGGTGTGGCGCAGGTCGCACCGTGGTCCGCGTCTCACGCGTTCGTCCCGGTCCGGGTCTGCCACCGGAAGCTACTGGCTAGTAACGTTGCCGCCATGACCACTGCTTCGATCGGCCAGCTGCTCGACTCCACCGTCCCGATGGCCCGGACCCTCAAGCTCGAATACCTGGAGACCACCCCGGAGCGCGCCGTGCTCCGGCTGCCCGACCAGCCCGAGTACCACAACCACGTGGGCGGACCGCACGCCGGTGCGATGTTCACCCTGGCCGAGTCGGCCAGCGGCTGCATCGTGCTGGGCGCCTTCGGTGACCAGCTCTCGCGCGCGGTGCCGCTCGCGGTGAGCGCCGAGATCGCCTACAAGAAGCTCGCCATGGGCGCAGTCACGGCCACCGCCGTGCTCGGCCGGCCGGCCGCCGACATCGTCGCGGAGCTCGACCGGGGCGAGCGCCCGGAGTTCCCGGTGACCGTCGAGATCACCCGCGCCGACGGCGCGGTGACCGGCGTCATGACGGTCGTCTGGACGCTGCGCCCCCACTCCTGAGCGGGGCGGGGCGGACGGTCCGCGCCGGCCGGACCGGGCAAGGCCCCCGATGACTGTCCGTGACGGCGCCCGTGTCCTCCCGGTCCGCCCGCTCGTTGTCGATTCACGTGCGAGCCAAACACGCGACCAGGGGGCCGGAGCCCGACCGACGGACCGTCGGCGGCGGGCGGTGCGGGGCCCGGCGGTGGCTGCCCCGGCCGCGGGCCGTCGCGGCGGGCGGGGCGCTCGTGGCGCAGCTGTGGGGGTTCGGCGCTCCGGTCACCTGCGCGGCCGGCGCCGACACCCTCCCGGAACCGGCCGGTCGCAGTGTCGGCCGGGCCCTGACCGGCGGGGCGGCGGCGCCCGGCGGGACGGCGGAGCAGCCCGGACCGGACCCCTCCGCGGAACTGCTGGACGGGCTCACCGGCGCCGTCCCGGAGGTCGCCGCGGACGTCCTGGCCCTGGAGCCGGCCGCCGCGGCCGGCTCGATCGGCCGGGCGCTCCAGGACCTGATCAGGGCCGGCGGCCTGCCCCTGCCGGGACAGCGGGCCGCCGTGCCGGACGCGTTCGCGATCGCCTCCGGACTGCTGGGCGCCTCGGCCGACCGGGCCCGCCCGGCCGAGGCGCCCGCGGCCGGCGAGGAGAGGCCCGTCGGGATGTCCGGCGGTTCCGCCCGGACCGACGACGCCCGGCCGGCGCGGCCCGCCGGCGCACCGCACGGCCCGGCCGCACCGCCCCCGCCGCCGGTCGCGCCGGACCGGCCCCCACGGCCCGGCAGCGGGCGTCCGGCCCCGGCGGGCAGCGGGAACGGGCTGCCGGCCGGACGGTCCGAGGGCCCGGCGGCCGGACGGGAGCGTGCGGCGGCCGCGCCCGCGGTCCCGGCGGCCGGCGGGACGGCCCCGGTCGCCGGGACCGCGGCCAGGACGGCCGCCGTCACGGTCGCCCACGACACCGCGGGCACCGCCACCGCCGTCCTCGCCCCGATCGCGGCCGGGCTGCTGCTGACCGGCGCCGCGATGTACAAGCACCGGGGCCTGCCGAAGGGGCACTGAGCGGCGCCGGGCCGGACCCGGGGCGCAGGGCGTGGGCCACGGGGCAGGACCACGGGACGGGGACCGGGAGGCGGGGATCAGCGGCCGGGGGTGGACAAGTGCAGGGTGAGCAGGGGAAGTTCGCGGCCGGCGACGGACCCGGAGGGGGTGGTGCCGGTGCGGACCGCGCCCATGGCCAGGTAGAAGGGCTCGGCGTTCGGGTCGGCCCCGAAGGTGATCCGGGCGAAGCCGAGGGCGGTCGCCTCGGCCCGCAGGTGCTCCATCAGGCGGCGGCCGACGCCCCGCCCGATGACGGCCGGTTCGACGAAGAGCATGCCCAGTTCGCCCTCCGGGGGCGTCCCGGTGAGGGTGACGAATCCCAGCACCCGGCCGTCGTCCTCGGCGACGGCCGTGCGGTCGGGGCCGATCCGGTCCGGATGGAGGGTGAGTTCGGCCCGGCAGGCCTCGATGAACGCCGCGTCGTAGCCCCAGTGCGCCTTGGAGCGCAGGGCGAGGGCGCTGAGCGCCGCCGCCTCGTCCGGCCGGGCCGGTCGGATCAGCATGGTGGGTGCTCCTCCTCGTCGGGTCCTCCGGGATCCGGCCCCGGTGCACCGAAGCTAGCGGAAGACCCCCGGGGGCGGGGCCGGGGACGGGGTGGCGGTGGCGTCGGTGGCCGGGACGGCGCCGGCGGCGAAGCCGGCGAGGGCGCGGCCGTGTTCGACCCGGCCGTGGGAGGCGTCGGAGGCCGCCCGGCGGGTCAGTTCGGCCAGGGGGAGCGGGGTGTGCGCGGCGGCCAGGACGAGGTTGCCGAAGCGCTTGCCGCGCAGCACCGCCGGGTCGGCGACCAGGCAGAGTTCGGGGAAGACCGCGCCGAGGGTGGCCACCTGGGAGCGGGCGAACGGCAGGGCGGAGCCGTCGGCGATGTTGACGGCGTACCAGCCGCCGGGGGCGAGCGCCCGGGCGGCCAGCGCCGTGAACTCGACGGTGGTGCAGTGGGCGGGCACCCGGGCGCCGGAGAAGACGTCGGCGATCACCAGGTCGACGCTGCCCTGCGGGGTGCGCTCCAGCACGCCGCGGGCGTCCGCGCCGCGCACCTTGACCTGCCAGCCGCGCTCCAGCGGGAGTTCGGCGCGGACCAGTTCGGTGAGCGCGGTGTCGATCTCGGCGACCTGCTGGCGCGAGCGGGGGCGGGTGGCGGCGACGTAGCGGGCCAGGGTGAGGGCGCCCCCGCCGAGGTGCAGGACGGTGAGCGGCCGGCCGGGCGGGGCCACCAGGTCGACCAGGTGGCCGAGCCGGCGCTGGTACTCGAAGCCCAGGTGGGCGGGGTCGGCGAGGTCGACCAGGGACTGCGGGGCGCCGTCGATCAGCAGCGACCAGGCGTGCGGGCGGTCACGGTCGGGGCGCAGCTCGGCGAGGCCGGAGTCGACGGGGCGGGTGAGCGGGCCCTGGGCGTGGGTGCGCCCGCCGGGGCCGGTGGCGGCGGGCGGGCCGCTCTCGGCGGTGGTGCGGCTGCGGTCCGCGGTGCGGCCGGCCCGGTTGCTTCGTCCCATGCCCCCGATTATCACCGCCACACGGCGGAACCCCGCAGCTCAGCGAGGGCGAGGGCGAGAGCGGGGGCGGAGGCGGAGGCGGGGCCGGGCAGGGCCGGCGGTCAGGCCGGGCCGAGGCCGCCGGCGGCGAGGGTGCAGGCGGCCTCGCAGAGGGCCGAGCGCAGCACCCAGGGGTCGGTGGGGCGGGTGGCGCGGTCGGCGCCGGCGGGGGGCATCACCCAGCGCGGGTCGGTGGCGGGCGGCAGGGGGGCGCCGGCGGTACAGGAGCTGCCGGGCAGGTGCCAGGAGGCCGAGGTCCCGGCCGGGACGAGGAAGGAGACGGTGGCGCCGTTGCTGCTCTGCAGCACGGCGCCGCAGGCCCGGCGCAGCCGCAGGATGTCGACCGCCTCCAGGCCGTGGCGCAGGGCGACCGTCACGGTGTCGAAGGCGGCGACGAGCACGGTGTCGGCGCGCGGGCGGGGGGCGGGGCCGCCGCCGGACGGGGACCGGCCGGGGTCGCGGTCGTCGGCCGACTCGGGCAGCAGGGCGGGGGCGGCTCCGTCGAGCACCCCGCCGACGGCCAGGCGGCGGAACTGCGGTACTCCTGTGGCCGGCATGGGCCCTCCTGTCACCTCGTCGGGACCGGAAGCCGTTCCGCCCGGGTGGGGGTGCCGCCAGGGGCGCGGCAGGGGGGACGGCGGCGGGGGCTTCCGTGTACCAGGACAACGCCGGGTCCGTTCCGCAGGCCACGGGGCGCTTTACAGCAAGCCATGGCATTTCATGGCGGATCCCGGGAACTTTGCCCCGTTTGCCCCGGATTGACGGCACATCGCCCGCGAACCCGCTGTGTCCGTCCGGTGACTCCCGGTACTGTCGTGCCGCACCCGGCCGCCCGCCGGGACCCACCGGCCCCACGCGCGGCGGGGCGGCCCGCCGCCCCGCCGCCGCCCGACCCCGCACCACCACCCGCACCATCACGGAGCGCACCATGGCAGCCACCCCACCGGCCGAGCCGAACCGCCCGTCACCCAACACCGCGATGCGCGCGCTGCGCGGCGACCGCTCGCCGGGCGAGTTCGCCATGGCGGTGCGCCGGGCGGCCCGTGAGATCGGCGAGCACGTCTCCTGCGACGCCCGGTACGTCGGGCGGGTCGAGTCGGGCGAGATCCGCTGTCCCAACTACGCCTACGAGCGGGTGTTCCGGCACATGTGGCCGAATCGCTCGCTCACCGACCTCGGCTTCGTCCCCCGCACCGCGCTGCGCCGCCGCCCGGCGGACGGCGGCGGGGGCGCGGACGGCGGCGGGGGCGCGGGCGGCGCGGATGGCACGGGCGGCGCGGGCGCCGCGGGGGGCGGTCCGCGGGGCGACGGGGCGCCACCACCACTCCATCCGGCGTTCCCGCCGCTGCCCGTCCCCCGCTCGCCGCTCGCCACCCGGCTCCCGTACGCTGCCTCGCCGTACGCGGAACCACCCCCACCGGTCGGGGTCCCGGTGCCGAGGTTCGCGACGGCACCCCGGGGGTCCGACGAACCGCACCCCTGTGACGAGGAGAACGACGACGTGCGTCGCCGTACCTTCCTGGCCGGCGGCTCTGCCGCGCTGGCCTCCGTGATCGGCCTCGACCTGCCCGGCGGGGCCGCCGCGGCCGCCGCCCCCCACGGCGCGGCCGTCCTTCCGGCGCCGCCCGGCGCCGTGGTCCCCGGCCGTCCCTTCCCCGTGCCGCCGCCCCGCAAGGTCGGCGCGGCCGAGGTCCTCGGCGTGGAGCAGGCCGTCCGGGACATCCGGCTGGCCGACGACGCGCACGGCGGCGACGCCCTGTTCGAACAGGCCGGCCGCTCCCTGCGGGAGGCCTATCTGCTGCTCGACGCCTGCGAGTACTCCACCGACACCGAGCGCAGACTCCAGGCCGGGGCCGGCGAACTGGCCATCTCGGTCGGCTGGTTGGCGCACGACTCGAACCGGCTCGGGGACGCCCGCTCGTACTACGCGGAGGCACTGGCCACCGCGCGGATGGCCGGCGATCCCGCGCTGGAGGCGCATGTCTTCTCCAACAGCGCCTTCCTCGCCCGGGACGCCGGGCGCCCCCGCGAGGCACTGCGCGCCGCCCAGGCCGGGCAGTCCGCGGCCCGTCACCTCGCCTCCCCGCGGCTGCTCGCCCTGCTGACGATGCGTGAGGCGGGCGGCTGGGCGCTGCTGCGCGACCGCGGTGCCTGCGAGCGGGCGATCGGCCGGGCCCGCGGGCTGTTCGACCAGGGCCCCCGCGAGACGGACCCGGAGTGGATGTCGTTCTTCGGCGACGCCGAACTCGCCGGGCTGCAGGCCCAGTGCTGGTCCGCGCTCGGGGACTGGGACCGGGCCAGCGAGCACGCCCGGCTGGCCATGGCGCTCCAGCAGCCGCACTTCGTGCGCAACCGGGTGCTCTACACCGCCGAGCTCGCCCACGACCGGCTCGGGCGGGGCGACCTGGCGGGCGCGGCCGAGCACGGGTCGGCCGCCGTCGCGCTGTTCGGCGACGTCCGCTCGGCCCGGATCCGCTCCATGCTCGCCGACACCGCGCAGCGGCTCGGGGAGCACCGGCGGGTGCCGGAGGTGGGGCGGTTCCTGGCCGAGTACGGCGCGGCAACGACGGCCGCCTGAACCTGCGCGGACGGCCGGCGGCCCGGGTCAGTGCGTCAGCGTCTCCAGGTGGCCCTGGTCGTTCCACAGCTCGACCGCCGGGGCGCCGTACTCCCAGGACAGGACGCACAGCGCGGCGGTGCCGAGCTTGAAGCGCTGGGCGTACTCGGGCGGCAGGCCGAGCCAGCGGGCGGTCAGGATGCGCAGCAGGTGGCCGTGGGCGAAGAGCAGCACGTCGCGGTCGGCGCAGTGCATGACCGTGGTGTCCGGGTCCGGCACGCCGTGCTCGGCGTTGAGGTCGGCGAGCAGCGCGTCGACCCGGGCGGCGACCTCGGAGAGCTTCTCGCCGCCGGGGACGCCGTCGCGCCAGATCAGCCAGCCGGGCCGGTCGGTGGCGCGGATGTCGGCGCCGGTGCGGCCCTCGTAGCGGCCGTAGTCCCACTCCAGGAGTTCGGGGCGCTCCACGGCCCGGTCGCCGAAGCCGGCCAGCTCGCAGGTCTCCCGGGCGCGGCCGAGCGGGCTGGTCAGGACGCGGGCGCCGGGCAGGCCGTTCCAGGGCGCCCCGGCGAGCCGGGTGCCGAGCGCCCGGGCCATCGCCCGGCCCTCCTCGGTCAGCGGGATGTCGGTGCGGCCGGTGTGGCGGCCGGTGGCCGACCAGTCGGTCTCGCCGTGGCGGACCAGCAGGATGCGGGCGGGCATGGGCAGGCTCCTCGTGCTCGGGCGGTGCCGTCGGGGCGGTGGCGGCGGTCGGCCTCGCCGGCCGGCACCGGTCTCCATGATCCCCCACCGGCGGAACGCCCACGATCCCGGGCTCCGTCCGCCGGCGGGTCAGGCACCTGCGCATTCGCCGCCAACGCCCCCGTCCGGGGCGGATTGTCGGAGCCGGATGCGACACTGGGCCGCACCATGAACGTCTCGACGAACGCCCCGCTCCGCGGGCCGGCGGAGCCGCTCGCCCAGCGGCTCGCCGAGCTGCGCGGACCGGCGCCGCAGCGCAGTCTGAACGCCCGTGCCCTCGCCGCCCTGGCCGCCAATCCGGGGTGCCACCGCCGCGCCGTGCTGGACGCCGCCGGGGTGGACAAGGCGGCGCTGGCCGCCCGGCTCGGCCGCCCCGCCCCCTTCGGCCGGTCGCCGTTCGCGCTGGCGCGCGGCGTGGTGTTCGAGGCCCGGCTGAAGGAGAACGGCTACGCGGCGCTGCTGGAGCCGCTGCGCGGCCGGCTCGGCATGTCCGAGGACGGCGGCCCGCTGCTCGTGCCGGACCTGCTGCGCTCCTCCGGTCCGGCGGTCCGGGCCGACCGCACGGCGGCCGCGCTGGCGGAGGCGGCCGCCGACGAGCACGCCTGGACGCTGCTCGACCACCCGATGCTGCGGCTGGACGTGGCGGGCTCCACCGCCTACCTGGAGCCGGACGCCGTCGTGGTGCACGGCGGCCGCTGCACGGTCGTGGAGATCAAGTCCTTCCCGGTGCTGGACGGCACCGCCGACCCGGGCAAGGTGGGCGCCGCCGCCCGGCAGGCCGCCGTCTACGTGCTGGCCCTCCAGGAGGCCGCCGCCGCGCTGGCCGGGCGGCCGGTGGACCCGGACCCGTACGCCGAGCAGCGGCTGCCCGGCAGTCCGCGCACCAGCGTGCTGCTGGTCTGCCCGGAGGACTTCGGCAGCCGGCCGACCGCGGTGCCGGTGGACGTGCGCCGCGAACTGGCCACCACCCGCCGGCAGCTGAGCCGGATGACCGGCATCGAGCGGCTGCTGGCGGTGCTGCCGCCGGGGGCGGACCTCGACCTCTCCCCCGGCGCGGACGGCGTGCCGGTCCGGTCGGCAGAGGAGCTGGAGAAGACGGTCGGCACGGTGCCCGCCGCGTACAGCCCGGACTGCCTCTCCACCTGTGAACTCGGCTTCCACTGCCGCGCCCAGGCGCGCTGCGGGGACCGGGTCGAGCAGCTCGGCCGGGGGGTGCGGGGCGAACTCGGCAGCATCCGCACGGTGACCGAGGCGCTGGCCGTCGCCGCCACCGGCCCGGCCGGGTCCGCCCGGGCGGCCGCCGGTGCGGACGGGGACGGGGACGAGGACGAGGACGGCGACGGGGCGGACGAGGCCGCCGCCCGGCTGGCGTACGCCGCCGCACTGCGCGCCGAGGCGCTCGGCCGCCCCGCGCCCGCCGGGGCGGAGGCCGAGCGGTGAGCCTGCTGTCCACCCTGGCCCGGCTGGAGGCCGTGCGCAGCGGCCGGGCCGAGCCGCTGGCGACCGTCCGCCACCGGCACCTCTCCGAGCGCCCGATGGTGCTCGTCCCGCTGACCTCGGCAGGCGAGGACGGCGCGCCGCTGGCCGTGCTGCTGGGCACCGACCGCGAGGCGCCGGCGCTGCACATCGTGCCGCAGCCGCTCAACCGGACGCTGCGCTCGGAGTTCCTGGCCGACCTGGCCGCCGATCTGCTGCCCTACCTGGAGTCCTTCGGCGACGAGGTCGAGCTGATCGAGGGCTCCGAGAAGGATCCGGAGAGCGGGGAGAGGACGCCGGTCGTGCGGGAGCTGTGCGCGGACGCGCCGCAGCTGATCGTGCCGAACAGCGGGGGCGTGCGGTACCTGGCGCTGCTCGGCCGCTCGACCCGGTTCCGCCGCACCGCCGAGGACGAGGACCCGGGCCCGTTCCCGGCCCCCGCCCGGGTGCCGCTGCTCGGCCGCTGGCTGACCCACCTCGCCGAACGGGCGATGGTGCCGGGCTCCAGCCTGCTGCTGCCGGTGACCGGCCTGCTGGCCCGGCACTGGGCCACCGGCCAGAGCCACCTGGAGGACCAGCACCTGGCCGCCCGGCTGGCCTGGCACACCCCGCCGCCGGGGCTGAGCGGCGCGCAGGCCGCCGAGCGGGCCGAGACCGGGCGCGGCGAGGGGGGCCGGCTGCTCCACCCGCCGGCCGGTCCGACCACCGACCCGGTGTTCGACGCCAAGGTGCTCGCCCCGGCGATCGCCCGCTACGACGCGGCCGCGGCGGCGCTGCGCGGGGCCGACGCCGCGGGTGCGGCGGGCGCCGCGGACGCCGCGGCGGCCCGGGAGGCCGTACGGGTCGCCGTCGAGCAGCTGCGCGCCGTCCTGCGCGAGGAGCTGCTGCCGACCTGGCACGACGTCTGGCACGGCCTGGACCTGCTGCGCGCCCTGCCGCCGGCCCGCCACCTGCCCGAGCGCTGGACCGGCGACCGCTGGTCGTACACCGGCCACCGGGACCGGCTGGCGGCCGGGGAGCCCCCGCAGCCGCGGATCGACGACGCCGTGACGGCGGCCCGCAAGCTCGCCCAGCGCGAGCGCGAGCAGGCCCGGCTGGACGTCCAGGAGGCGCTGGACGACCCGCTGGCGATGGCCGGGCACCGGCTGGCCGGGGAGGCGTTCAGCGGGGTGGTGACCGAGGTGGTGCCGGACTACGACACCACCGGCCGCTCCCCCAAGCCGCGGCCGCTGGTGGTCGTGCGCACCGACGACCGCCCGCACGCGGACCCGGGCCGCGAGGTGCACCGGGTCCGCGAACCGGCGGCGCCGGAGGCGGCGGCCGGACCGGCGCAGAAGGCCGTGATCGCGGCGGCCGACCCGCAGGAGGGCACCATCACCGTGCGGCTGCTGTCCGGGATGGGGCGCAAGAAGGAGCCCGAGCCGGGGAGCCTGCCCGAGCCGGGCGAGCGGGTGACCTTCACCCTGTTCGAACTGACGGTCCGGCAGGCCGCGCCGCTGCCCGAGCCGGACGACACGCCGTGGACGCACGGCGGCCCGCCCGGCGCCGCCGTCACCGTGGTGCCGGTCGTGACCGGCGCCGCCGAGGACTGGGAGTGATCCGCCCGATGAGCACCGAGCAGGCCGCCGGCCAGACCCCGGGCGCGGCCGCCGACGCCGCGGTGGCGCGGATCCTGGAGGCGACCGTCCGCCCGGCCGCCGGGGCTCCGCGCGGCGTGGTGGTGGACTCGCCGCCCGGCGCGGGGAAGTCGACCCTGGTGGTGCGCGCCGCCCGGGAGCTGGTCGCGGCGGGCGAGCGGCTGATGATCGTCGCCCAGACCAACGGCCAGGTGGACGACCTGGTCGACCGGCTGGCCGTCAAGGCGCCGGACCTGGCGATCGGCCGGCTGCACGCGGCCGACGCGCGCCCGGGGCCGGAGGTGCTGCGGCACGCCAACGTCACGCCCTCGGACAAGGTCGCCGAGCTCGCCGAGCTGGACGTGGTGATCTCCACCTCGGCGAAGTGGCAGTGGGTGCGGGCCGAGCAGCCGTGGCGGCACGCGATCGTCGACGAGGCGTACCAGATGCGCTCGGACGCGCTGCTGGCGGTGGCCCGGCTGTTCGAGCGGGCGCTGTTCGTCGGCGACCCGGGCCAGCTGGACCCGTTCACGGTGGTCGGCACCGAGCAGTGGGCGGGCCTGTCGTACGACCCGTCGAGCAGCGCGGTGGTCACCCTGCTCGCGCACAACCCGCAGATCGAGCCGCACCGGCTGCCGGTGTCCTGGCGGCTGCCGGCCAGTGCGGCGCCGCTGATCTCCGGCGCGTTCTACCCGTTCACGCCGTTCCGCTCGGGCACCGGCTCGGGCGACCGCTCGCTGACCGCCTCGGTGCGCCCGGACGGTTCGGCGGTGGACGCGGCGATCGACCGGGCCGCCGAGCACGGCTGGGCGCTGCTGGAGCTGCCGGCCCGGCACACCGTGCGCACCGACCCGCAGGCGGTGGCGGCCGTCGCGGCGACCGTGCGACGGCTGCTGGACCGCGGGCTGACGGCGCACTCCGAGCAGGGCTCGGCGCCGCTCACGGCGGACCGGGTCGCGGTCGGCACGGCGCACCGGGACCAGGCGGCGGCGGTGCGGGCGGCGCTGGCCAGGGCGGGGGTTCCGGTGGACCCGGCGGCCGGGCCGGCGGTGACCGTGGACACCGCGAACCGGCTGCAGGGGCGCGAGTACGACGTCACGGTGGTGCTGCACCCGCTGTCGGGGCGGCCGGACGCGACCGCGTTCCACCTGGAGACCGGCCGGCTCTGCGTACTGGCCTCCCGGCACCGCCACGCCTGCATCGTGGTGGCCCGGGCCGGGATCGCGGAGCTGCTGGACGAGCACCCGGCCACCGAGCCGGTGCAGTTGAACGTCCCGGTGGCGTTCCCCGACGGCTGGGAGGCCAACCACCGGGTGCTGCACCACCTGTCCGGGCACCGGGTGCGGCTGGACCGGCCCTGACGACGGGGGGTGGCTCCGGCGGCACGGACGGGCGCGGGCGGCACGGGCGGGCGGCGGCCTGCGGCAGACGCGGGCGCGCACCGGACCGCGGGGGCGTGCGGAAGGCCGCACCGGCTGACGCGCGCTCCCGGCGCGCCGGGCGGGAATAGCGCCCGGACGCGCACCGTTCCGTTACCGGCTGCCGCCGCGAGACAATGGACGACGGCCGCGACCGGGCGGCGCCCGATCCGAGCCGGCCGTCGCCCGCCCCCCATCGAGCACCCGGAGGTGTCCGTCCATGCCCGACTCCCCTGTGCAGGCGTCCGACCCGAGCGGCCCCGCCGCGCCGGCCGGCCCCGGGCCGGGCGCCGGTACGGCGTCCGGCCGGCGGCAGCGCCCGGTGCAGCTGCTGTTCGAGCCGCCGGCCGGCGAACCGGAGCCGGAGCGTTTCTTCGACCTGGAGTCGATCGACGACCCGGCCGAGCTGCTGCGCCGCTCCACCGAGCTGACGCTGGCCTTCCGGGCGGCCGCCGAGCGGGCCACCGACTTCCAGGCGGTCGCTGCCGCGCAGCTGGCGGACCCGCGCCGGTTCGACGCGCTGTCCGCGGCCGAGATCGCGAACCGGGCCGACTGGACGCCGGACTACGCGGCCAAGATGATCGAGTACGGCCGCACGCTGCTCAGCCCCCAGCGGCACGAGGACTGAGCCACCCGGCCGCCCCGGCCCGGCCCGGTCGCCCCTGGCATATGCCGCAGGACGCGGAAGGGTACGCCCCAGCCCGCCCCGCTGTCCGGCGAACCACGCTTTCCCTCCCGGACACGCTCCGGACACCCCACCCTGCTGTCCGTGGACATCTGGACCTACCAATCGGTGGAGTACGTGACCGTGGCCGGTGAGGCCTGGCTCGCCTCCGCCAGCGAGTACCCGCGCAGCATGCGCGCCCTGTGGGAGGCCCGCCCGTGGGCGCCCTCGGTGCTGCCCTGCGGCCGGACCTTCGACGTGATCAGCATGCCGGCGCTGTTCGGGCGCCGGGTCCTGGACGAGCTGTGGGCCTCCGGGCCCGGCTGCGGGCCGGTGGCGGTCGTCCGGGGGCGCACGCTGCTGTTCGTGCAGCCGGGGGCGGCGCCCCGGCTGCGCCGGCTGCTGACCTGGGAGGAGTGGGCCCGGGACGTGCCCCCGCTGCTGTGCCACGGCAAGGGCGACACGGTGACCGTGCCGCCGGTGCAGCGGGCGGCGGACGGCGGGCCGCAGGCGGCGGAACACGGCCGGGGGCGGTGGATCGTCGCCCCGGAGAGCCGGGAGCCGTGGCTGCCGGGGGCCTCCGTGGTCCTCTGGGCCTGCGTCCGGGCGGCCCGGGAGCCGGTCTGCGCGCCCTGAGCGCCCCCGGCCGGGACGGGCCCGGGAGGTGCGGGTATTCGATTTTGGCCGGACCCGGACCCGCTGCTAGAGTCTTCCCTGTCAGCAGGCGCCGCTAGCTCAGTTGGTTAGAGCAGCTGACTCTTAATCAGCGGGTCCGGGGTTCGAGTCCCTGGCGGCGCACAGACAGCCGGAAGGCCCCTCGTGAGAACGAGGGGCCTTCCGGCGTTTCCGGGTCCGGGCGGGAGCCGGTCCCGGCAGGAGCGGGGAGCGGGCGGGTGGAGCGGCCGGCGGGGCCGCCCGCCGAGGCGGACGGCCCGTGCACCGGCCCGGCGGCTCAGCGGCCGCGCAGCTCGCGGTAGCGGGCGACCAGCGCCGCGGTGGAGCTGTCCAGCGCCTCCGTGCCCTCGCCGGTCAGCAGCACCGGCTCGATCCGCTTGGCGAGCACCTTGCCCAGCTCGACGCCCCACTGGTCGAAGGAGTCGATGTTCCAGATCGCGCCCTGGACGAACACCTTGTGCTCGTAGAGGGCGACCAGCTGGCCGAGCACCGAGGGGGTCAGCTCGCCGGCCAGCACGGTGGTGGTCGGGTGGTTGCCGCGGAAGGTCTTGTGCGGGACCAGCTCGGCCGGCACGCCCTCGGCGGCGACCTCCTCCGGCGTCTTGCCGAAGGCCAGCGCCTGGGTCTGGGCGAAGAAGTTCGCGAGCAGCAGGTCGTGCTGGGCGACCAGGCCGGGCAGCAGGTCGGCGACCGGCCGGGCGAAGCCGATGAAGTCCGCCGGGATCACCTTGGTGCCCTGGTGCAGCAGCTGGTAGTAGGCGTGCTGGCCGTTGGTGCCGGGGGTTCCCCAGACCACCGGGCCGGTCTGCCAGCTCACCGGGCGCCCGTCGCGGTCCACCGACTTGCCGTTGGACTCCATGTCCAGCTGCTGGAGGTAGGCGGTGAACTTCGACAGGTAGTGCGAGTACGGCAGCACGGCGTGCGCCTGGGCGTCGAAGAACGCGCCGTACCAGACCCCGAGCAGGCCGAGCAGCAGCGGGACGTTCTCCTCCGGCGGGGCGGTGCGGAAGTGCTCGTCGACCAGGTGGAAGCCGTCCAGCATCTCGCGGAAGGCGTCCGGGCCGATGGCGATCATCAGCGAGAGGCCGATCGCCGAGTCGTAGGAGTAGCGGCCACCGACCCAGTCCCAGAACTCGAACATGTTGGCGGTGTCGATGCCGAAGTCGGCGACGCCCTCGGCGTTGGTGGAGAGCGCGACGAAGTGCTTGGCGACCGCGTCGGTGTCCGCGCGCAGCTCGGTGAGCAGCCAGTTCCGGGCCGAGACCGCGTTGGTGATGGTCTCGATGGTGGTGAAGGTCTTGGAGGCGACGATGAAGAGCGTCTCGGCGGCGTCCAGGTCGCGGACCGCCTCGTGCAGGTCGGCGCCGTCCACGTTGGAGACGAAGCGGACGTCGAGGTCGCGCTGCGCGTAGGAGCGCAGCACCTCGTAGGCCATCGCGGGGCCGAGGTCGGAGCCGCCGATGCCGATGTTGACGACGGTGCGGATCCGCTTGCCGGTGTGGCCGCGCCACTCGCCGCCGCGGACCTGCTCGGCGAAGGCGGCCATCTTGTCCAGCACGGCGTGCACGGCGGGGACGACGTTCTCGCCGTCGACCTCGACGACCGCGCCGCGCGGGGCCCGCAGCGCGGTGTGCAGGACGGCGCGGTGCTCGGTGGTGTTGATCTTCTCGCCGCGGAACATGGCGTCCCGCAGGGCGGCGACACCGGTGGCCTCGGCCAGGTCGCGCAGCAGCGCCAGGGTCTCGTCGGTCACGAGCTGCTTGGCGTAGTCGACGTGCAGGTCGCCGACCTGGAGGGTGTAGCGGCGGCCGCGCTCCGGGTCGGCGGCGAACAGCTCGCGCAGGTGCGTGTCGCCGAACTCCTCCCGGTGCTTGGCGAGGGCGGCCCACTGCGGGGTGCGGTCCAGCGGGGTACGGGCGTCGGCGCGGGTCTCCGACATCGGTGGCTCCTCGTTTCGTCTGGGTGCAGATACCGGCAGGGCCAGGCGGGAGGGTTTCGCGAGGTCGTGCGGGTACTGGGGGTGCGCCGACTCCGTTGACGGCCTTGCCCGGGGCCAGCCTATGCAACGCCGCGGCCCCGGGCGCACATTCCGCGTCCCGACGGTCCGTCGGGATGCCCGCCGTTCGGACGCGCGTCGCGGGGCGGCCGCCCGGCCGTCACCGACCCGCCGTCACCGCCCGGCCGTCACCGCCGTTCGGAGCGCAGGTCGAGGCCGCGCAGCACCTGGTCGACGAGCTCCGGGTCGGCGCCGGGCTCGGCGCGGGCGACCAGCATCTCGCGCCGGGAGGCGGCGATCATCTCCTGCTCGACGCTCTGCGCGGCCCGCCACTGGACGAGCCGCTGCTTGGCCTCGGCGGCCTCCTCCTCCGCGTAGTTCTCGGGGCAGAGCCGGGCCAGCCGGTCGTGCTGGCGGTCCCGCAGCCGGTCGGCGACCTCGGCGGGCAGCCGGTCGGCCTCCTCCAGTTCGCCGAGCCGGCGCAGCCCGGCCTTGGCGGCCCGCCACCAGAGCTGGCGGACCTGCTGCTCGTGCCGGTCGTGGCCGAGGTCGAGCTCGAAGCGCTTGGCCAGCCAGGGCAGGGTGAGGCCCTGGACGAGCAGCGTGAAGAGCACCACGCTGAACGCGATGAAGACCAGCCGGCCGCGCTCGGGGAAGGACTCGCCGGAGTCCAGGGTGAGCGGGATGGCCAGGGCCAGGGCCACGGTGGCGACCCCGCGCATCCCGGACCACCAGAGCAGCACGCTCTCCTGCCAGCTGATCGGGGTGTCCTCCTCGGAACCGGCGCGCAGCTTCTGGGAGAGCCAGCCGGCCGGGAGCAGCCAGAGCAGCCGGACCACCACGACCACGGCGATCACCACGGCGGCGTCGCCGAGCATGCCGGTCCAGCCGGAGCCGGCCTCCTTGAGGACGGTGGCCAGTTCGAGGCCGATGAGGCCGAAGGCGACGCCGGTGATGAGGATCTCGACGATCTCCCAGAAGGCGTTGCCGACCAGCCGGTAGGAGACGGCGTCGGCGTCGGCGGCCCGCTCGGCGAGGTAGAGGCCGCAGACGACGACGGCGAGGACGCCGGAGCCGTGGATCTCCTCGGCCAGGCTGTAGGCGGCGAAGGGCACCAGCAGGTTGAGCGCGACCTGCTGGGTGGGGTCCTCCAGGAGGGCGGCGAGCTTGGTGTTGGCCCAGCCGAGGGCGACGCCGATGACCACCGCGAGGACCGCCGAGAGGACGAAGCGCAGCACGGCCCCGCCGGCCGAGAAGTCGCCGCCGACCACGGCCTCGATGGCCAGCGAGTAGACGACGATCGCGGTGACGTCGTTGAACAGGCCCTCGCTCTCCAGGATGGCGACCAGGCGGCGGGGCAGGCCGACGCTGCCGGCCACCGCGACGGCGGCGACCGGGTCGGGCGGGGAGACCAGCGCGCCGAGCGCGATGGCGGCGGCGATCGGCAGGCCGGGCAGCAGCCAGTGCACGGTGCCGGCCACGGCGGCGGTGGTGACCACGACCAGGGCGACGGCGAGCAGCAGGATCGAGCGGATGTTCGCCTTGAAGTAGCGCACCGAGGAGCGCCGGGCGACGGCGAAGATCAGCGGCGGCAGGACCAGCGGCAGGATCAGCTCGGGCTCGATGGCGATGTCGGGGATCTGCGGGATCAGTGCCATGGCGATGCCCAGCAGGGTCATCAGCACCGGTTGGGGCACGCCGGTCCGGCGGGCCAGCGGCATGGTCACCACGGAGGCGAGCAGCACCAGGAAGAGCAGGGGCAGCTGGCCCACGGGGAACGTCCTCTCGGTGGCGGGCGGGGGATCTGCACGGGAGTGCGGTCCGGACATGGCCCGGGCCGCCGTCGAGGATAAATCCGACAATGATCTCAACTGGGACGACACGCCGGGGAGGGGTTGACCTGAAGCGGACTTCACCCCGCAGGATCGGGGGAACCCGAGGCTCGACAGGACCCGACAGGAGTGCCCGCGATGAAGGCAGTGACCGTCCCCCGGTTCGGCGGCCCCGAGGTACTGCGGGTGACCGCGGTGCCCGACCCCGCCCCCGGCCCCGGCGAGGTGCGGGTGCGGGTCTACGCCGCCGGGGTGCAGCCGGTGGACCTCGCGATCCGGGAGGGCCGGGCCCCGGCCGGCGTCGAGATCGCCCCCGGGCTGATCCCCGGCAACGAGTTCGCCGGAGTGGTGGACCGGCTCGGGGAGGGCGTGCGGGACTGGGCGGTCGGGGACGAGGTCCTGGGCTTCCGGCTGCTGGGCTGCGCCGCCGAGCTGGTCACCGCCGACGCCGCGCGGCTGGTGCGCAAGCCGGCCGGGATGCCCTGGGAGCACGCGGGCGCGCTGTCCGCCTCCGGGCAGACCGCGCACCTCGCGCTCACCGAGCTGAAGGCGGGCGCGGGCGACACCGTGCTCGTGCACGGCGCCGCCGGCGGGGTCGGCACGGTCGCCGTCCAGCTGGCCCGGGCCTGGGGGGCCACGGTGATCGGCACCGCGAGCGCGCGCAACCACGGCTACCTGCGGGAGCTGGGCGCGGTCCCGGTCGCGTACGGCGAGGGGCTGGTCGAGCGGGTGCGGGCGGCGGCGCCGCAGGGCGTGGACGCGGCCTTCGACGCGGCCGGGCGCGGGGCGCTGGAGGCCTCCGTCGAGCTGGTCGCCGACCGGTCCCGGATCGGCACCGTGGTGGACTACCCGGCGGCCCGGCGGCTGGGCGTCCTGGGGATCCGGGGGGAGCGGACGGCGGCCCGGCTGGCCGGACTGGTCGCCCTCTGGGAGGCGGGCGCGCTGCGGCTGGAGATCGCCGAGACCTTCCCGCTGGGGCGGGCGGCCGACGCCCACCGGCTGGTCGGCACCGGCCACGTCCGGGGGAAGGTCGTCCTCACCCCCTGAACGGCTCCCTCCGCGGGCGGGGCTCCGGGCCGATTGTGTGTTTCGGCCGCTGACCAGGTAATGTCTTCCTCGTCAGCAGGCGCCGCTAGCTCAGTTGGTTAGAGCAGCTGACTCTTAATCAGCGGGTCCGGGGTTCGAGTCCCTGGCGGCGCACAGACAGCCGGAAGGCCCCTCGCGGGAGCGGGGGGCCTTCCGTCGTTCCCGGACGGCCCTCCCCCGCCGTTCAGTGCGGGATGGCGGCGATCAGCTCGGAGGCGCCCTGCCGCTTGAGGGCGAGGGCGGTCGCGGTGCCGAGGTCCTCCGGGCTCAGCGCGCCGGCCCACTCGTGGGCGTCCAGGACGTGCTTGCCGTCCGGGGTGAAGACCCGCCCGCGCAGCGAGAGGCGGCCGTCCGCCTCGGCCCGGGCGTAGCCGGCGATCGGCGAATTGCAGTGGCCCTGGAGCACGTGCAGGAACATCCGCTCGGCGCTCGCCTCGCGCCAGGTCGGGTGGTCGCCGAGGCCGGCGACCGCGTCGATGGTGGCGGTGTCCTCGGCGCGGCACTGCAGGGCGAGGATCCCGGCGCCGATCGGCGGGCACATCACCTCGACCGGCAGCACCTCGCTGATCCGCGCGGCCTCGCCGATCCGCTCCAGTCCGGACAGCGCGAGCAGCAGCGCGTCCGCCTCCCCCGCCGCGAGCTTGGCCAGCCGGCTGTTGGCGTTGCCGCGCACCGGGACGCACCGCAGGTGCGGGTGGGAGGCGGCGAGCTGGGCCCGGCGGCGGACCGAGGAGGTGCCGATCCGGGTGCCGGGCGCCAGTTCGTCCAGGGTCAGGCCGCCGGGGTGGACGAGCGCGTCGCGGATGTCGTCGCGGCGCAGGTAGGCGGCGAACACCGTGCCGGCGGGCAGCGGGCGGTCGGCGGGCACGTCCTTGAGGCAGTGCACGGCGAGGTCGGCCTCACCGGCCAGCAGCGCGGCGTCCACCTCCTTGGTGAACGCGCCCTTGCCGCCGAGCCGGGCGAGGTCGCCCATCCAGCGGTCGCCGGAGGTGGTCACCGGCACCACCTCGGTGCGCACCCCCGGGTGCACGGCGGCGAGTTGGGCCCTGACCCGCTCGACCTGGGCGAGCGCCATCGGCGAGGAGCGGGACACGATGCGGATCAACTCTGCGGTGGTCATTGCTGGATGATAGGCCGTCACCCGCCCGGCGGCGATGCCGCTTCACCCGGCCGGCGGCGCGGCGGCGGGCGCGGGGATCCGGGCGATCAGGTGCTCGGCCACCACCAGGTTGATCAGCCAGCACGTCCAGGCGGCGGTGGCGTAGGCCTGCTCGAACGGCACCCCGGCGAGGTCCGCCACCGGCAGCCAGATCCGCAGCGTCGCGGCGGCCAGGACCAGCGCGAACGAGCGGGTGGCCCAGGCCCGGTGGCGGACGAGGTCGCGGCGCAGGGCGGCCCGCCCGGCCAGCGCCGAGGAGAGCAGCAGCAGGACGGCGAGCGCGGTGAAGCCGGCCGGTGCGACGGGGCCGACCAGGCCCGAGGGCGCCAGGAGCAGGCCGCCGGTGCCGGTGGCCAGCACGGCGAGCAGGTAGAGCCGGCCGGTCAGCCGGTGCAGTCCCGGGCGGCAGGCGCGCAGCCGGGGCAGGAACTGCCAGGGGCCGAGCAGCACCGCCAGCACCCCGCCGCCGACGTGCAGCGCGAGCGGGACACGGTGGGCCAGGTAGACGGCGCGCTGCTGGTCGAGGAAGACCTCGGGGTCGAGGGTCAGGTAGCGGGCGGTGAGCAGGGCGGTGGCGAAGGCGAGCACGGTGACCGCCCACCAGCCCGCCCGGCGGCCCCGGCCGGCGGTCGGCCCGGCAGGGGCGGCGGGGGCGGCGGGGGCGGCGGGGGCGGCGGGGGCGGCGGGGACGGCGGGGGACGGACTGGGAGCGGCGGCCGGGGCGCGGGGGTCGGGAGCGTTCATGGCCCGGACGCTACGGACCGCGGGCGCCCGCCCGCGTCCGCCCGGCGGGGTTCCGCGGGCTGCCCCCACGGGGGTGACCGGGCCGGTCCGCAATACCCCACCGGGGCGATGCGCGGGCCGGACGGCCGCCGCTACCGTACGGCCCGTGCGCCCGCACCACCGCGCGGCGGCCGATCCCCCACCCCGGAGCCGTCATGAGTCCTGTGCCGCACACCCCGGCGGCCCCGCCGCCCCGGCCGCTGCTGCCCGCGCTGCGGGCGGTGCGGGCGGTGCCCGCCGGCCGCTGGGACGCCGTCCTGGCCGGGCTGTTCCTGCTCGTGATGGCCGTCGAACGGATCGGCGCGGCGGGCGGGCTGCGGGGCGGGCTGCCGCTCGCCCTCGCCCTGAGCGTGGCGGTGGCCGCCCCGCTGGCGGTGCGCCGGACCAGGCCGCTGGCCGGCTACCTGGTCGGCGCGGCCGCGCTCTCGGCCGAGGCGCTGTTCGTGCTGCCGAGCCCCGTCTCGCCGTACGCCGACCTGGTCGGCCTCTACTCGCTCGGCCTCTACGCGCCCCGGCGCCGTGCCTGGGCCGGCCCGTTCGCCGCCCTGCTCGGGATGGCCGCCTACTTCGCCGACCTCGGCCGGGCCTACCCCGTCATCCCGGCCGGGGTGCTGTTCCTGTGGCTGCTGGGCTGGGCGGTCGGCTACGGGACGGCCCGGCGGGCCGAGCAGCGCGAGGCCGCCCGGCTGCTGCTGCGCCGGGAGGTGGTCGCCGGGGAACGGGCCCGGCTGGCCCGGGAGCTGCACGACTCGGTGGGCCACACCCTGAACGTGGTGCTGGTCCAGGCCGGGGCCGCCCGCCGGCTGCTCGACCGGGAGCCGGAGCGCACCCGGGAGCTGCTCACCGGTCTGGAGCACACCGGGCGGGAGGCGCTCGACGACCTCGACCGGGTGCTCGGCCTGCTGCGGCGCGAGGCGCACGGCCGGGATGCGCACGGCCCGGACGCGGAGGGCCGGGCCGCCGAGGGCCGGGAGCCGGACGGCGCGGCGCCGCAGCCCGGCATCGCCGACCTGGAGCGGCTGGCCGAGCGGCTCGGCGGCGCCGGGCTGCGGGTGCGGGTGCGGATCGACCCGGCCGCCCGCCGGGTGCCGCGCAGCCTGGACGTGTCGGCGTACCGGATCGTCCAGGAGGGGCTCACCAACACGGTGAAGCACGCGGACGCCCGCACCGTCGGGGTCACCGTCCGGTGCGCCGCCGGGCGGCTCGCCGTCGAGGTGTGCGACGACGGGCGGGGCGTGCCCGCCGGGTACGCGCCCGGCCGCGGGCTGCTGGGGGTGGCCGAGCGGGTCTCGGTCCTCGGCGGGCGGGTGGAGCACGGGCCGGGCGAGCCGGGCGGGTTCCGGCTGCGCGCCGAGCTTCCCGTCCCGTGACCGCCGCAGCGGGCCCGGCGGCCGGGCGGGTGCGGGTGGTGGTGGCCGACGACGACGCGCTGCTGCGTGCCGGGGTCTCCCTGGTGCTGGAGACCGACGACCGGATCGAGGTGGTCGGCGAGGCGGCCGACGGGCTGGCGGCGGTGGCCCGCTGCCGGGAGCTGCTGCCGGACGTGGTGCTGATGGACGTCCGGATGCCCGGGATCGACGGGGTGGAGGCGACCCGGCGGATCGCCGCCGCCGGGCTGCCCACCCGGGTGCTGGTGCTGACCACCTTCCACCACGACGACTACGTCTGGGGGGCGCTGCGGGCCGGGGCGGCCGGCTTCCTGCTGAAGCGGGCCTCGGCCGAGCGGCTGATCGACGCGGTGCACACCCTGGCCGGGGGCGAGTCCGTGCTGGACCCGGCGGTCACCCGGGACCTGGTCGCCCAGATGGTCGGCCGGGGCGGCGAGCGGCCCCCGCCGGAGCCGGAGGACGCCCGGCTGGCCCAGCTGACGGCGCGCGAGCGGGAGGTGCTGCGGCTGGCGGCCGAGGGGCGCTCCAACCGGGAGATCGCCGCGCTGCTGGTGCTCGCCGAGTCGACGGTGAAGACCCACATGAAGCGGATCCTGGCGAAGATCGACGCCCGTGACCGGGCCCAGGCGGTGGCCATCTCCTACCGCGGCGGGCTGATGCGCTCCCGGGACCCGCTCGGCGGCCACTGAGCCCGCCGGTCACCGCCCGCCGCCCGGGCGGCGGGCCGGGAAGCCGTGGGTGCGGGCGGCGAGGACGACGGCGAGCACCGGCAGCAGCAGGAGCAGCGCGGTCCACGGGAGCGAGCCGGTGCCGAGCCGGTCCAGCAGCAGGCCGCCGGCCACGCCGCCGCCGGCCATCGCCGCGTTCCACAGGGTGACCAGCATCGCCTGCGCCGCGTCCGCCCGCTCGCCGCCCGCGTCCCCGGCGGCGGTCTGCAGCAGGGTGGGGACGCCGCCCCAGCCGAGCCCCCAGAGCACGGCGGCGGCGTACACGGCGGCGGCGCTGCCGGCCGCGAGCCCGAGCACCGCGGCCGCGGCGGCGACCAGCAGGGTCGAGGCGAGGGTCAGCGCGCGCAGCCGGCGGTGGATGTGCGCGCCGGTGAACCAGATGCCCGCCAGCGAGGCCACGCCGAAGGCGAGCAGCACGGCGTCGGTGGCGCCGCCCATGCCGCGCCGGTCGAGGAAGGGCGCGATGTAGGTGTAGAGGACGGTGTGGGCGAGGACGAAGACGAAGGTGACGGCGAGCACCGGGGTGACGCCGGGGACGGTGAGGGCGCGCAGCACCGGGGCCCGCTCGCCGCGGGCCCGGCCGGGCACCTCGGGGACGGAGGCGGCGATCCAGCCGGTGACGGCGAGGGCGACGGCGGTCATCAGCAGGAAGGCCACCCACCAGCCGAGCACCTGGCCGAGGAAGGTCCCGGCGGGCACGCCGAGCGACAGGGCGAGCGGGGCGCCGGCCATCGCGACGGCGATGGCCCGGCCCTGGAGTTCGGGGGGCGCGAGCCGGCGGGCGTACCCGGCGAGCAGGGCCCAGGCGAGGCCGGCGGCGACCCCGGCGACGAACCGGGCGGCCATGGTGAGCGGGTAGTTCCCGGACAGCGCGGTGACGGTGTTGGCGGCGGCGAAGCCGAGCATCGCGGTGAGCAGCAGGCGCCGCCGGCCCCAGCCGGCGGTGGCGGCGGTGAGCGGGACGGCGGTGAGGGCGGTGCCGAGGGCGTAGACGGTGACGGACTGGCCCATGGCGGACTCGCCGACGCCGAGGTCGGCGCTCATGGCGGGCAGCACGCCGGCGGGCAGGGTCTCGGTGAGGGCGGTGACGAAGACGGCGGTGGCGAGGGCGAGGAGGGCGGGCAGGGGGAGCCCGGCCGGCCGCCGGTCGGCGGCGGGTCGCTCGGTGGTCCGCGGGGAGGTCGGCATGGCCGTTATGCTCAAACGCTCACATTGATGTGAGGGTCAACGCGACCGGCTGTGAGGTGGGCCACATGCGGATCGGGGAGCTGTCCGAGCGGACCGGGGCGTCCCGGCGGCTGCTGCGCTACTACGAGGAGCAGGGGCTGATCGCGGCCGCGCGCTGTGCGAACGGCTACCGGGCGTACGAGGAGTCGACGGTGGACCGGGTGCTGCAGATCCGGGGGCTGCTCGACGCGGGGCTGCCGACCAGGATCATCAAACAGATCCTGCCCTGCCTCAGCAAGCCCCGGACGATCCACTTCGAGGACGCCACGCCGGAGATGATCGCCACTCTGGAGCAGGAGCTGGCGGGGATGAGCTCGCGGATCGCCTGCCTGACCCGCAACCGGGACGCGATCGCCGGGTACCTGGCGGCGGTGCGGGTGGGCCGCTGAGCGACGGGTTCGGGTCCCGTCGCCCAGCGGCCCGTGGGCCAGTGGCCCGTGGGTCAGTGGCCCGTGGGCCGGTCCGGCTGCCGGACCGGCCGGCGGGCCGTCAGCGGCGGAAGTAGCTGTCGAAGTTCTTCGAGAACTCCCGGCCGCCGAACTGGTCCCAGTTGATCGACCAGGTCATCAGGCCGCGCAGGCCGGGCTGGGCGCCCGCCTTCGGGACGTAGCTGCCGCAGTTGGCCAGCTTGGTGAGGCAGTCCAGGGCCTTGTTGACCTCGGCCGGGGCGACGTAGCCGTTGCCCGCGTTGGTGGTGGCCGGCATGCCGATGGCGACCTTGGACGCGGGCAGCGCCGGGAAGACGTTGTTGGCGTTGCCCGCCACCGGGAAGCCCTTGAGCAGCATGTCGGTCATCGCGACGTGGAAGTCGGCGCCGCCCATCGAGTGGTACTGGTTGTCCAGGCCCATGATGGAGCCGGAGTTGTAGTCCTGGACGTGCAGCAGGGTCAGGTCGTCGCGCAGGGCGTGGATGACCGGCAGGTAGGCGCCGGCCCGCGGGTCCTGGCCGCCCCAGGGGCCGGAGCCGTAGTACTGGTAGCCGAGCTGGACGAAGAAGGTCTCCGGCGCCATGGTCAGCACGAAGTTCGGGCCGTACTTGGCCTTGAGCGTCTTGATCGCGGAGATCAGGTTGACGATGACCGGGCTGGTCGGGTTCTTGAAGTCGGTGTCGCCGGTCTGGAGCGACAGCGAGTGGCCCTCGAAGTCGATGTCCAGGCCGTCCAGGCCCCACTTGTCGATGATCGCCGACACGGAGCTGACGAAGGCGTCCCGGGCGGCGGTGGTGGTGAGCTGGACCTGGCCGTTCTGGCCGCCGATCGAGATCAGCACCTTCTTGCCCTTGGCCCGCTTGGCGGCGATGGCGGCCTTGAAGTCGGCGTCGGACTCGACGCCCGGGCACTCGGTGACCGGGCAGCGGTTGAACCGGATGTCACCGGAGGTGACCGAGGTCGGCTCGCCGAAGGAGAGGTTGATGAAGTCCCAGGAGTCGGGGACGTCGGCCATCTTGGTGTAGCCCGCGCCGTTGGCGAAGCTGGCGTGCAGGTAGCCGACCAGGCTCTTGGAGCCGGGCGGCGGCGTGGTGGGCGTGCCGGTGGGCGTCTCGGTCGGGGTCACGGTGGGCGTCACGGTCGGGGTGACCGTGGGGGTGACCGTGGGCGTCACGGTGGGGGTGACCGTGGGGGTGGGCGTGACGGTCGGGCTGGGCGCGCCGGGACCGTCCAGCGAGACGTCGTCCGCGTAGTAGGTGCCCTGGCCGTACCAGCCGTGGGTGTAGACGGTGGCGCTGGTCTGGGTGGCGCCGGTGGTGAAGGTGGTGGTCAGCTTCTGGTAGCCGCCGCCGGTGCCGGGCGTCCAGGTCGAGGTGCCGCCGTCCACGCCGAGGTAGACGTACGAGCCCTTGAGGTAGGCGCTGAGCGTGTAGGTGGTGTTGGGCGCGACCGTGACGGTCTGCGCGCAGCGGGCGGTGTCGCCGGCCGAGGCGGCGGCGGCCAGCGCGTAGCTGCCGCCGTGGGCCTGGCCGGTGACGACGCTGCCGGTGCCGGCGGCGCAGCTCCACGGGCCGAGGGAGCCGCTCTCGAAGCCGCCGTTGACCAGGAACTCGCCGGCCGAGGCGCTGGGCGCGAGGCCCAGGGTGAGGCCGATCATGGTGGCCGCGGCGACGGCCGAGGCGGTGCCGGCGGCCAGCGCGGTGCGGGTGCGGCGGCGGGGGGCCGCGGCGGGGGTGACAGGGGTTCTGCGCATGTGGGGGACTCCTTGCGGAGGGCGCGGTCGTGGGGGGTGTCCGGGCATGCCTGGGCGCGCACCGGTGGTGGGGGAACGGCGCGGCCGGGCAGACGAGTTGGACTAGACCACTGAAGTGGATACGGCCGTACGGTGTCAATGGTCCAGACCGGTTCCGGCCCCGGTCGCAGGGACGCCGGGGCCCTTCCGGTTGCCGCGCGTGACACCCCGTCGAAGCATGGAGGGGTGACGTCGCCCGGCTACCTCCGCTACCCCCACCTGCGCGGGGGCCTGCTGGCGTTCACCGCCGAGGACGACGTCTGGATCGCCCCGCTCGACCCCGGCGCCGCCGCCACCGGCCGGGCCTGGCGGGTCAGCTGCGACCGCACCCGGGTCAGCCACCCCCGGCTGTCCCCCGACGGCCGCACCCTCGCCTGGACCGCCTGGCAGAGCCTCGCCCCCGAGATCTGGGCCGCCCCCGCCGACGGCGGCGAGGCCCTGCGGCTCAGCCACTGGGGCAGCCAGGACACCCGGCTGCGCGGCTGGCTGCCGGACGGCGAACTGCTCGCCGTCACCTCGTACCACGAGCCCTTCGGCCACTACACCTGGGCGCACGCCCTGCCCCCCGACGGCCGCCCGCCGCGCCGGATGCCCTGGGGACCGGTCGGCGACGCCCAGGTCGGCCGGGCCCACACCGTGCTGCTCACCGGCGCCGCCCCGCACGAGCCCGCCGCCTGGAAGCGCTACCGGGGCGGCGCCACCGGCCGGCTCTGGGTGGACGGCGAGCAGATCCTCCCCGACCTTCCCGGGCACCTCGCCTCCCCCATGCCGGTCACCGCCGCCGAGGGCGACCGGATCGCCTTCCTCTGCGACCACGAGGGCGTCGGCAACCTCTACTCCTGCCGCCCCGACGGCACCGACCTGCGCCGGCACACCGACCACGCCTCCTACTACGCCCGCGAGGCCGCCACCGACGGCGTGCGGATCGTCTACCAGCACGCCGGCGACCTCTGGCTGCTCGACGGCCTGGACGCGCCCGCACCGCGCCGGCTGCACGTCCCGCTCGGCGGCGCCCGGGCCGGCCGGCGCCCGTACCAGGTGAGCGCCGCCTCGCACGTCAAGGACCTCGCCTGCGACGCCACCGGGCGGGCCGGGGTGATCACGGTGCGCGGCAGCCAGTACTGGCTGACCCACCGCGACGGCCCGGCCCGGGCGCTCGCCGACACCCCCGGCGTGCGCACCCGGCTGCCGGTGGTGCTCGGCCGCACCGGCGAGGCCGCCTGGATCACCGACGCCGAGGGCGAGGACGCGATCGAGATCGTGCCGCTGCCCGGCCACGAGCACGCCCCCTCGCAGCACGGCCGCCGGGTGCTCGCCGTCGGCCGGATCGGCCGCGTCCTGGAACTCACCGCCGCCCCCGACGGCGCCCGCCTCGCGGCCACCACCTCCGACGGCCGGCTGCTGCTGGTCACCGCCGCCGACGGCGGGGTGCGCGAACTCGCCTCCTCCGGCCACGGGCCGGTCACCAGCGCCCGCTTCTCCCCCGACTCGCACTGGATCGCCTGGTCCCAGCCGGCCGCCGGCCGCTCGCTGCGCCGCATCCGGCTCACCCGCGCCGACGCCCCCGCCCCGGTCACCGACGTCACCGACGGCCGCTTCGAGGACGAGCAGCCGGTCTTCACCCGGGACGGCCGCTACCTGGTCTTCCTCTCCTGGCGCGGCTTCGACCCCGTGCACGACGTGCACACCGGCGACCTCTCCTTCCCGCTCGGCTGCCGCCCCTACCTCGTCCCGCTCACCACCGGGACGCCCTCACCGTTCGCCGCCCCCGCCGAGGACGGCGCCCCGCACGGCGACGGCGGCGGCGACGGCACCGTCGAGGTGGACGCCGAGGGCATCGGCGAGCGGCTGATCCCGTTCCCGGTGCTCGCCGGCAAGTACTCCGCCACCGACGCCGTCCGGGGCGGGCTGGTCTGGCTGCGCTGGCCGATCTCCGGCGTCCTCGGGCAGACCTTCACCAACCCCGACGACACCTCCGGCCGCCCCTCCCTGGAGTACTTCGACCTGGCCCGCGGCTCGCGCTCCACACTCGCCGACCGGCTCGACGGCTACGCGGTCTCCGGCGACGGCGGCTCGGTGGCCGTCTACGCGGCCGGCACCCTGCGGATCGTCCCGGTCGCCGCGCCGTCCGCGGGCACCACCGTCGACCTGCGGCGGATCACCCACACCGTGCACCCGGCCGCCGAGTGGCGCCAGGCCTACGCGGAGGCCGCCCGGATCGTGCGCGACCAGTTCTGGGACGCGGGCATGTGCGGGCTGGACTGGCCCGCCCTGACCGCCCAGTACGAGCCGCTGCTGGAACGGATCGCCGGCCCCGACGACTTCGCCGACCTGCTGCGCGAGCTGCTCGGCGAACTCGGCACCTCGCACGCCTACGTCACCCCGTCCCGGCGCGGCGAGGGCCCCGCGCTCGCCCAGCAGCCGCTCGGCCTGCTCGGCGCCAACGCCCACCGCTCCTCCGACGGGCGCTGGCTGGTCGACCGGATCCTGCCGGGCGAGTCCTCCGACCCGCGTGCCCGCGCCCCGCTCGCCACCCACGGCGTGCGGGCCGGCGACGAACTGCTCGCCGTCGCCGGGCGGCCCGTCGACCCGGTGCGCGGCCCGCTGCCGCTGCTCGCCGGCACCGGCGGCACCAGTGTCGAACTCACCCTGCGCCGCGGCGGACCGGACGGCGCCGTGCGCCGGATCACCGTCACCCCGCTCACCGACGAGCGGGCCATCCGCTACCAGGACTGGGTGGCCAAGCGGCGCGCCCTGGTGCGGGAGTTCAGCGACAGCCGGTGCGGCTACCTGCACATCCCGGACCTCGGCGGCTCGGGCTGGGCGCAGTTCAACCGGGACGTGCGGCGGGAGCTGGACAAACCCGCGCTGGTCCTGGACGTGCGCGGCAACGCCGGCGGCAACGTCTCCGAACTGGTCCTGGAGAAGCTCACCCGCCGGGTGCTGGCGTGGGACTTCAGCCGCGGCCGGGAACCGGTGCGCTGGCCGCGCGACGCACCGCGCGGGCCGGTGGTGGCGCTCGCCGACGAGGCCACCAGCTCCGACGGCGACGTCATCATCGCCGCCATCCGGCTGCTCGGGCTCGGCCCGGTGGTCGGCACCCGGACCTGGGGCGGGGTGGTCGGCATGACGGGGCGGCACCTGCTCGGCGACGGGACGCAGATCTCGGTGCCGAAGAACGCCTCGTGGTTCACCGGCGGGCTCGGCTGGTCGGTGGAGAACCGGGGTGTCGAGCCGGACGTGCACGTGCTCCGGGCGCCCCGGGACTGGGCCGCGGGGCGGTACCCGGAGCTGGTCACGGCGGTGCGGCTGGCCCTGGAGCTGCTGGACGACGCGCCGGCCGCCGTCCCGCCGCCGGCGGACACGCCGCGCCCCGACCTGCGGCGCCCGCCGCTGCCGCCCCGGGAACGGTGATCCCCGGGGGCGGTGCGACGGGCGGACGGTGCAGCGGGGGACGGTGAGGCGGCGGACGGTGAGGCGGGCGCAGCGGGCGGTCAGCCCCAGGGGTCGCCCTCGGCGGTCATGTCCTGGCGGGCCCGCTCCTCGGCCTCCCGCTCGTCGGCCGCGGAGGCCTCCTGCACCTCGCGGGCCTTCTCCGTCTCGGCGCTGAAGGCGTCGACGGCCTCGTCGTGGGCCAGCGCGGCGCGCTGCGCGGCGTCGGTCCTCGCGGTGGTGTCCCGCTCGGCGCCCGCCGCGAGCGAGGACCTGCTCTCCTCGGCGGTCTGCGGGGCCCTGTGGCGGAACCTGTCGAAGATTCCCATGACTCCTCCTCCGGGCGAATTCCGGACTGCCCCCACTCTCACACCGCCGGGCCCGGCGCGCACCCCCTGCCCGCACCCGCCGCCCGGAGCCGCCGGCCGGACCGGCGCCGCCGGGGCACCGTTGAGCCGTTGGTCCCTGGTCGCGGGCGCCGAAAGGCCGTAGCCGTCCCGGCGGGGCCGGAGGGAGGGTGGAGCCGTCAGCCGGTCCCGATCCCACCCCTGGAGCCCGCCGTGACCGTCGCCGCCCGCCCCCGCGTCCCCCGCCCGAGTGAGGAGCCGCACGGCGGACCGCGCCGGCTGGTCGGCTCACTGGCCGCGCTCGACGGACGGCAGGCCGGCGTCCACGACCTGCTGCTGATGCAGTGCCCCAGCTCGCTGCGGCCGCTCGGCGGCGGACCGCTGCCGGACTGGGCGCGCCAGGTGCTGCGGGCGCACCCCTGGGTGACCGTCGGGCGGGCGCCGGCCGTGGCGGGCACCGCCGCGGACACCCCGCACCCCGTGCGCTGCACCCGGGACGTCTCGGCCGCACCGGAGACCTGGCTGCCGGTGATCGTGCGCGGCCCCCTGCGCGGGCAGCGGCTGGACGCGCTGGCGCCCCGGGCCGCGGTGGCCCGCACGCTGCGCCCCGAGCAGCTGCCGGGGCGGCTCTCCCTGCTGTCGCCCGAACGGGTGGCGGCGGTCCCCGCGCTGACCGTGCTGCCGCTCGCCGGACAGCTGATCGCCGACCACCGGCTGGCCTGGGGGCCGATCGGCGCGATCGGCTACGAGCTGGCCACCGGCGAGCCGGTGGCCGGACCGCTGAGCCCGCTGCGGCTGGTGCTGCGCGCGCCGCAGCCGGTGAGCCGGCGCGACGCGCTGCAGCTGCGGCGGGCGCTCAGCCGGCTGCGGGTGCCGGTCCAGGCGGAGCTGGAGACCCGGCACGGCGCGGTGCTGCTGGCCGAGTACGCGGCCTCGCCGCTGTCCCTGACCCTGCTCACGCCCGACGGGCCCCGGGAGGTCCACGACCCGTGGTTCCCCCGGGGCCTGTGAGGCGGTGACGCGCCCGCCGGGCCTCAGCCGCTGACGCTGGCGGCGCCGGTCTCCAGGTGACCGGTGAACCGCTGCGACCAGGTGCTGTCGGCGTTCACCGTGACGGTGAAGTCGTACCAGCCGTTGGTCAGGGCGACGGCGTTGAAGAAGTCGCTCACACTGCCGCCGGCCGGCACCTGGTACGTCCAGGGGCCGTCGGTGCGGTAGTTGGTGGACGTGAGGGTGAAGGTCAGCGCGGTGGTGCCGGTGTTGGCGAGCCCGAAGTACACCGCCGGCTTGCCGCTGCCCGGTTCGACGGCGTACCAGCAGGTGACGGCCGCGTTCCGGCCGGCCTTGGTGGCGTCGCCCTTGAAGCGGCGCAGGAAGCGGTTGGGGCCGATCACGCTCAGGTCGTACTGGCCGTTGCCGTAGCCGGTGCCGCAGTTGAAGAAGTCGCTCTGGCTGCCGCCCGGGTCGACGGTGTACTGCCAGGGACCGCCGCTGCGGTAGGCGTTGGCGTACGCGGCGAAGTGGGCGGACTTCGTCGCCACCGCGCCCTGGTTGGCCATCGTCAGCCAGACCTTGATCACGCCGCCGGAGCCGAACTCCAGGTGGTCCAGGACGGCGTTCGGCTGGTGGGGCAGGGCGCGGGCCGGACGGGTCCCGATCTCCTGGGCGGGCAGCTTGTTGTCGACCGGGGCCGGGTTGGGCAGCGGCCCGCAGGTGGCCATGCCGACCACCGCGCCGGCCGTGGCGGGCAGCGTGGGCAGGCCGTACACCGGGTTGGCGAAGTCGAACAGGCCGGTGAGGTCGCCGCAGACCCGCCGGCGCCAGTCGCTGATGTTGACGCAGGCGGCGGGCTTGCCGATGGCCGCCGTCCACTTCTCCAGGAAGCGCAGCACCGAGGTGTGGTCGAAGACCTCGGAGGAGACCCAGCCGCCGCGGGTCCACGGGGAGACGGCGATCAGCGGGACGCGGAAGCCGAGGCCGATGTTGGTGCCGTTGTAGAACTCGCCCGGGGTGCCGGCCGGGGCGGCGGGCGGCGGGACGTGGTCGAAGAAGCCGTCGTTCTCGTCGTAGTTGAGGAGCAGGACGGTGGAGTTGAAGACGTCCGGGTCCGCGTTGAGCGCGTCGATCACCTGGTGGACGAAGTGCGCGCCGTCGGCCGGGGTGGCGTACGGGTGCTCGGAGACCTCCTGGTTGGGGACGATCCAGGAGACCTGCGGGAGGGTGCCGGCCAGCACGTCGGCCTTGATCGCGGCGACGATGTCGTCCGGGGTCCGGCCGGTGACCTTGGGCACGGAGCCCATGCCCTTGACGGCGAGCGGGCTGCCGGCCGGCGCGCCGGCGAACTGGCTGAAGTAGGCGAGGGCGTTGTCGCCGTAATTGTCGGCGGCGTTCTGGTAGACCTTCCAGCTGACGCCGGCGTTCTCCAGCGCCTCGGCGTAGGTCTGCCAGCGCAGGCCCTTCTCGTCGCCGCCGTCGTAGGCCGGGCCGCCCGCCGCGCCGGACGGGTCGATCTGGCCGGACCAGTGGTAGGTGCGGTTGGGGCCGGTGGCGCTCAGCACCGAGCAGAAGTAGGCGTCGGCGATGGTCCAGTTCTCGGCCAGCGCGTAGTGGAACGGGATGTCCTGGCGGGTGAGGAAGCCCAGGGTGCGGACGTTGCCCTTGGCCGCCACCCAGGAGTCCAGCTTCCCGCCGTTCCAGGCGCGGTGCTGATCGCTCCAGCCGTGGCTGAGGTCCCCGTTGCACTGGGCCAGCCGCTGCGGGTCGGCGCCGCCGGCCGGCTTGGTGAGGCTGAACTGCCACGGGTACTGGCGGGCCAGCAGGCCGTTGGGCTGGTTGAAGACGGAGTAGCCGCCGGCGATCTGGACGGCGGAGCGGTCGGCGAAGCCGCGCACGCCGCGCAGCATGCCGAAGTAGTGGTCGAAGCTGCGGTTCTCCTGCATGAGAATCACGATGTGCCGCGCGTCGGCGAGGGTGCCGGTCTGCGACAGCGCCGCCGACGGCGCGGCGGCCGGCGTGCCCGCCGGTGCGCCCGCCGGTGCGCCCTCGGCCGGGGCCGCCCCGGCGCCGGTGGTTCCGGCACCGGCCACGGCGAGACCCGCGGCGGCGGCACCGGACAGGGTCACGAACTTCCTACGGCTCAGCTCGGCCATCAGCCCAGCCCGTCCCTTCACTGGAGGTTGTGCACACAAGTCGGGGCCCACTCGACCGCGCAGCATCCTCCACCCGCCCGAACCTCCCCACCAGGGGCGGGCGGCAGGGTTGGCGCACTGTTCCCCCCGGGGTCGCCGAACGACGTGCGGCTGAACGGAGCCGGACGTTCCCCCGACCGGCGGCGGACGGCGTCGACGACCTGCGGGGGGCGCCCTCAGGCCTTCACCGTGATCCCCAGGGCCTGGGCGAACCGGGGGGCCAGTTCGAAGAGCTGGGTGGGGCTGATCAGGGCGCCGCGCAGGCCCTGGTGGCCGTCGGGGAGGCCGAGGGCGACGGCGCCGCGCAGATCCACCTTGCTCAGGACGGCACCGCGCAGCCGGACCTCCTCCAGGGTGGAGCCGGGGAAGGTGACGTCGGTGAGCTTCGCGTCGCCGAAGTCGACGTCGCGCAGCAGGCAGTCCTCGAAGACCACGTCGCGCAGCACGGCCGCGCGCAGGTTGACCGCCTCCAGCTTGCAGCCGCGGAACACCACCCGGCGCAGCGCCGAGCCGTGGGCGGCGATGCCGGCCAGCACGCCTCCGGTGACGGCGCTGTCCTGCCACTCGCTGTCGGCGAGGTCGCAGGCCACCCAGCGGCCGGCCTGCACCCAGACCTCGTTGAACCGGGCCTGGCGGAGCTTGACGCCGCTCAGCGCGACGCCGGTGAGGGCGCACTCCAGGAAGGTGGCGCCGCCCGCCGCCTGGTCGGTGTACTCGCCGCCGTCGAAGTGGACGGTGTCGTAGCGCCCGTCGCTGCGCAGCGGGCCGGTGTGCGAGGTCAGGTGGCCGGCGTGGGGCAGGTCTTCCAGGCGGTCGGGAACGTGCTGGGGCATGGCGGAGGCACCTCGCGGTCGGCGGCGGACGGGTCGTGGTCCTGGTCCGCATGCTCGCACGGGGTACCGACAGTCCGGAGCCGGCGGGCGCGGCGGCCCTCCGGCGCGAGCGGGCGCGGCGGTGACACGGTGGGGCGCGCACCGCCGGCCCTGCTCGGGTACGCCACGGGGGCGGGAACGCACGCGGGGCGGCCCGGTCGCCGGGGTTGCGGCGACCGGGCCGTCACTGCGGTGCGCGGGCGAGGCCCTGGCGGTTACCGCCAGAGGGAGTTCACCCGGGAGCGCTCGGTGGTGTTCGGGTACGGGTTGGTGCAGGAGGTGCCGGGGCCGCCGCCGGACATCAGCTCGCTGCACGGGCCCGAGTAGTGGTCCGGCAGGCCGAGCACGTGGCCGGTCTCGTGGGCGGTGACGCGCACCGAGTTGTACTGCCGGTTCTGCGCGTAGTCGAGGAAGATGTAGCCGCGGCCGTGGCCGTCGGTGCTGGCGTAGGAGCCGCGCGAGTCGTTGCCCTCGTAGTAGCGGAAGTCGGCCGCCGTGCCGGAGCGGAGCTGCACGTTGGTGACCGAGCTGTTCCAGATCTGCGCGCTCTGGGCGATCTGGTTGCGGAAGGTGGGCGCGCTGCTGGCGTCGTAGGTGACGGTGACGGCCAGCAGGAACGGGTTGGCGGCCTGCTTGGCCCGCGCGGACTTCATCACGGCCTCGAAGAACGCCTGGTTGTCGGCATTCTCGGCGGCCGAACCGGCGTAGGCGGTGCCGGACGCCGTGTAGCCCTGGGCCGGCGCGGCGACGGCGCCGGTCGGCAGGGCGGCCAGGCCGGCGGCGAGCGCCAGGCCGAGGGCGGCGGAGAACGTGCGCGAGACACGGTTCATGTGGGGGCTCCCGTTCACGGGTCGAGGGGTGGGGGTGAAGGTGGTGCGGTGGGGCGGACGGGCACGCTCCCGACCGGCCGGAGGGGGTCGTCCGGTCGGCGCACGCCGGGGGGCCGCCGGGGAGGCGGCCGTCGAAGGGGCCGGGTCAGCCGGCCAGGCCGTACCGCCACAGGGAGTTGACGCGACTGCGCTCCGCGCTGTTGGGGTACGGGTTGGTGCACGACGGACCGGGGCCGCCGCCCGACATCAGCTCGCTGCACGGACCGGAGTAGTGGTCCGGCAGCCCCAGCACGTGCCCGGTCTCGTGCGCGGTGACGCGCAGCGAGGAGTACTGCTGGTTCTGGGTGTAGTCGAGGAAGATGTAGCCGTTGCCGTGGCCGTCGGTGCTGGCGTAGGAACCGTTGTCCGGGTCGTCGCCCTCGTAGTAGGCGAAGTCGGCGTTGCCGCCCTCCTGGAGCCGGACGTTGCCCACCGAGCCGTTCCAGATCTGCGCGCTCTGGGCGATCTGCGCGGCGAAGGAGGGGGCGTTGCTCGCGTCGTAGGTGACGGTGACGGCCAGCAGGAACGGGTTGGCGGCCTGCTTGGCCCGCGCGGACTTCATCACGGCCTCGAAGAACGCCCGGTCGTCCGCCTTGCCCGCGCCCTCGGCGGCCGCGCCCGGGGTGTAGTGCCGGACGGCTCCGGGGGCGGCCGCCGGCGCGGCGGTGGCGGCGGTCGGCAGGACGGCCGCCGTTCCCGCGGCCAGGACGAGTCCGAGTGCGACGGAGAGCGTGCGCGGCACACGGTTCATGTGGGGGCTCCGCTTCGCGAGTGCGCCGCGGGCGGTGGGGGCCGGGCCGCGGGCAACGGATGAATGCTTGCTGCCCCCAGAGCTTCGGCCAGGCCGGCGGCCCGGCGGATGATGTCAACCGGCGATAGCCCGGACCAATCACCGCACCGTCCGGCGATCCGTCCGGCGATCCGTCCGGCGCTCCGTCCGGTGCTCCGTCCGGGGATCGATCCGGGGACCGCCGCGGCGGGGCCGCCGTCGCGCGCCACTCGACCGGACAGCCTGTCATGTCCCTGGCGCAAGACCGTTTCGACCGTTACGCTCCCCGGTGTGGAGCTCGACGTGAGACACCTGCGGGTGCTGTGCGCGATCGCCGACACCGGAAGCCTCCGCAAGGCCGCGCTGCAGCTCGGCATGACCCAGCCGTCGCTCACCACCCAGCTGCACCGCATCGAACGGGCCGTCGGCGGCACGCTGTTCACCCGGGAGCAGACCGGCAGCCGGCCCACCGCGCTCGGCCACTCCGTGCTGTCCCGGGCCAGGCCGGTGATCGCCGAGATGGCGGCGCTGGTGGCCGCCGCCCGCCAGGAGGCCCGGGAGGCGGCCGGGGGCGAGCGCGCCCGGCGGCTGCGGATCGGCAGCGTCGGCAGCCGGGCGGTGGCCGCCTGGCTGCGCCGGCTGCACGAGCGGCTGCCGGAGACCGACACCACCATCCAGATCGACATCTCGGCCAACGCCCTGCTCCGGATGATCGCCGCCGACCAGCTGGACGTCGCCTTCGTGCACGAGAGCGAGGGCTTCCCGCTGCGGCTGCCCCCGGACGCCGAGCACCGGGTGCTGCTCGCCCGCGAGCCGCAGTTCGTCGCGCTCGCGGCCGGCCACCCGGCGGCCGCCCGGCCGGTGGTGCGGCTGGCCGAACTCGCCGAGGACACCTGGATGGTGGACCCCACGGCCGACCACGAGTACGCCGCGATGCGCCGGGTGTTCCGCGCCGCCGGGCTCAACCCCCGGGTGGTCCAGGTGCGGGACAACGCCACCGCCGCCGAACTGGTCGCCTCCGGGGAGGCGGTCCGCCCCTGCCAGCCGACCTCCCTGCCCGGGCCGGGCAGCGTCGTGCGCCGGCTGCACGGCGACCCGCTGGCCGTGCGGCTGCTGCTGGTCTGGCGGCCGCGCGCGCTCGGTCCGCCCGCCCGCGACGCGCTGTACGAGGAGCTGCGGGCGGCCTACTCCGACCTCGCCCAGGCCAGCCCGGCGTACCGGGCCTGGCTCTCCGCGCACGACGAGGTGCTGCGCGCCCTGCCGGGGCCGCCGCCGGACCCGCTCCGCGCGAACGGGCCCGCGGTGCTGAACGGCGCGGGCCCACCGGACGGGACGGCCGGCCGGGCCGGGGAGCACCCCCGCGACGGGCAGCCGCGGGAGGGCTCACCGCGGCGCCGCGGCCCGGTCCTCGTTCAGCGCTCCCTCGCCTGCAGCGCCACCCCGGCCGCGACCGTGACCGCCGTCACCAGGCCCGCCGCGAGGACGCCGGAACCGCCCGCCGCCGTGCAGGCGAGCACCGCCACCGACGCCACCGGGAGCAGCGCCAGCTGAACCGCGCCGGTCTTGGCGTGCCGGGCGTGCAGCGCCCAGACGGTGAACAGGTAGAGCGCGGTCGGCACGGTCACCGTCGCGGTGGCGGCCGTCTCGGAGATGTGCGCCTTGTGCACGGCCGATTCGACCGCCACCTCCAGACCGGCGCCGATCGCCGCCGCCGCGCCGAACACCAGGTAGTGGCCGTACCCCCAGAGGAACGCCTGGCGGCTGGACCGCAGGTGCTCGTGGACCGGCCGGGCGAAGTAGATCCACCAGGCCGAGAAGCAGATCAGCAGACCGCCGGCCGCGACCGGCAGCAGCCGGCCCAGCCCCTCGTGCTCGTCCACCGCGGACTGCACCGCCACGGTCGCCGCCGCCACCGTCTCGCCGAGCACGATCAGCGTGAACAGGCCGTACCGCTCGGCGATGTGGTGCGGGTGCCAGGGCGTCTGCAGCCGCAGTTCGGCGATCGCCGGCACCGCCAGCTCGGCCAGGATCCCGACCGGGATCACCACCGTCCGCACGTCGTGCGGCAGCAGCATCACCACGCCCCAGCCGATCTGGCAGAGCGTGATCCCGGCGGCGTAGCGCAGCGCCACCGCACGGGCCGGCCCCTCCTCGGCGGCCGCCGCGCGCAGCCACTGGGTGACCATGGCCAGCCGCATCACCACGTACCCGAGCACCACCAGCACGATGTCCTGGTCGGCGAAGAGCCGCGGCACGCCGGCCGCGAGGACCAGTACGCCGGCGATCTGGACCAGGGTGGTGATCCGGTAGGGCACGTCGTCGCAGTCGTAGGCGGAGGCGAACCAGGTGAAGTTCATCCACGCCCACCAGATGGCGAAGAAGGCGAAGAGGTAGCCGGTCAGGCCGTCGCCCCAGTGACCGCCCGCGAGGTCGTGGGCGAGCTCCCGGCCGGCCTGGCCGACCGCGACCACGAAGCAGAGGTCGAAGAAGAGCTCCAGCGGGGTGGCGACCCGGTGCGGCTCGTTCCGGCTGCGCGGGACCATCCGGCGCACCGGGCGCGGATCGGCGGGGTGCGGACCGACGGGGTGCGGACGGGGGGAGGCGGGGGAATCACTGCTCATGGACGGGGCTCCGGACTCCGGGCGGGCGGACGGTACCCGCCGCATCCTGGCAGCGCGCCGGACCCGGTGCACGCACCCGAGGGCGCCGGAGAGCACCGGTTGTTGACCAGGAGTGCACAAGGGGCCGGCGAGTCCCACGGCTGACCGGTTATGTCCCGATATGTCCTGTCGTCAGCGAGAGTTGACGCCCCGGTGCGCGAACCGGGTGACAGCACGGCGGGTTTCCGGACGCGCCCGCGCGGTACGGCGTGACGGTCCGGACCGCCCGCTAGATTCGTCCCCGGTTCGAAGCGCGGCCCGGGGACGACCCCGCGGCACGGGCGGCCTGCGGGCATCGCGGAAGGTCAAGGCGGGTGGCAGGAGAGCGGGGGCGGCGACGCCGGTCCCCGTGTGTCCGCACCACCGGCCTCGTGATCACCGCGCTGCTCGCCAGTGCCCGTCGTACGCCCGTCCGGCCGCCGGGCGCCGTCCGAGCGGTCCCGGCCGCGGCACCGGTTCCGGCCCCGGCGCCGGCCCCGGTCACTTCTCCCAGCCGACCTTGCTGTAGTCCGAGCTGGCCAGCCCGAACGCCCCGTAGTTGGCGAGCCCCTTGCGGGCCGCCACCACCGTCGGCCGCTGGTACAGCTCGTAGGTGTGGCCGAGCTCCCAGATCCTGGCGTCCGCCTGGTTGTAGAGCTTCGCGGCCTCCACCGGGTCGATCGTGCCGGCCGCCTTCTTCAGCAGCGCGTCGATCTCCTCGCTGCCCAGCTTGGAGTAGTTGCCGAAGACGTTGTCGCCCTGCGGCAGGCGGAAGTTGGTCAGGCTGCTGGAGAGCGGGAACGAGTCGGTGTTGCGCCAGCTGGCGATGTCCCACTTCCCCGGGTTGACGTACTTGGTGAAGAAGTCGTTGGCCGCGACCTTGTCGATCTCCACCTTGACGCCGACCGCCAGCCACATCGCCTGGGCGGCGGTGGCGAGGTCGACCTGGGCCTGCGGGGTGGACTCGTTGAGCACCCAGTGCAGGGTCAGCGCCTGGCCGTCCCTGGTCCGGGGCCGGCCGCTGCCGGCGTCCTGCCAGCCGGCCTCGTCCAGCAGCTTCTTCGCCGCGGCCGGGTCGAACTTCGCCCACTCGCCGGAGTTGTCCTGGTAGCCGGTCTGGTTGGGCATGAAGATGTGGTTGCCGAGCGGCTTGAACTCCACCGGCACGCCGTTGTTGGCGATCTTGACGAGCGCGTTCCGGTCCAGCGCCCGGCCGAGCGCCTGGCGGACCTTCACGTCCGCCAGCGGACCGCCGCCGCCGAAGGAGATGTGCACCTCGTCCCACGGACTGGCGGACCGGATCACCGCGTCCTTGGCGTCCTTGAGCTGCCCGTACGCGGTGGCGGTACCGGCCGCGGCGAAGTCGATCTCGTTGTTGAGGAAGGCCTGGGTGGTCGCCGACTGCGCCATCACCCGGAAGGTGATCTTCTCGACCTTGGGCTTGGCGCCCCACCAGCCCGGGTCCGGGACGAGCGTGAGGGTCTGCGCGGTCTTGTCGAAGGTGCCGGCCTTCAGCGGGCCGGCGGTGATCGGGATCCGCTCCACCCAGCCCTTGTTGAAGTCGTCGGCGGTGGCGATCCCGGCGGCCGGGACCAGCGGGCGGAAGAGGTTCTGCCAGTCGGCGTAGGGCTCGGAGAAGGTCACCTTGACCTCGGCCGGGTCCGCGCCCTGTTCGACGGCGGAGATCAGCTCGTAGCCGGCCGAGTCGGCGATGTTGTAGCCGTCCTTCTTCCCGTTGGTGGCCTCCCAGTCGGCCTTGAAGTCGAGGTAGCTCAGCGGCTTGCCGTCCGACCACTTGGCCTTCGGGTTCAGCTTGTAGGTGATGACCTGCGGCGAGGCGGAGGTGACCTTGGCGTCCACCAGGTAGTCCGCGACCGGCTTGAAGGCCCCGGTCTCGTCGGTGCTGAACAGGCTCGGCTCCAGCGTGCGCATGATGTCGACCGCGTCGCCGTAGCGGCCGTCCACCTGGAACGGGTTCCACTGGGTGATCCACTGGTACAGCGGGAGGCGCACCTCGCCGCCGTCGCGGACCTGGTCCAGCGGCTTGGCGTTGATGTCGATCGACGCCTGCCCCGGCGCCGCGCCGGTGGACGGGGTGTCCGCCGGACCGCCGCCGCCCGAACTGCACGCGGTGGCCGCCAGGGTGACGGCGAGGGCGAGGGCGGCGGCGCGGCCGATCCGGCGCGCGGGCGTGGCGGAAGCGTCCATGAGGGTCCCCCCGGTGATGTCGGGCACGTGGTGAGAGGTGGGCGTCGCGAGGTGTGGCGAGGCTTGATCGTGGGCAGCCAAGTCGGTGCCGGGGACCGAACGTAACAGCCGATCAGAACGAGTACCAGGGGGCGGAGTTGACACCTGATCCGAACGAAACCGGGCGCAACACGACCGCAACACCGCGGCCGCCGGCCGGTGCCACACTCTGAGCTGCGCCTTCCCGAGCACGGTCGGGAACCACGGCCGACCGCCCCCGCCCGCGGCTCCCCGCGGCGGCCCGCACCCCGGGACGGCCCCGCACGCCGGGGCAGTCCCGCACCCTCGTCCCCGACCCGAAGGCCACCCTCCGATGCCCACCAGACGCGTCGGCCCCGCTCCCACCCCGGGCGGCCGCTGATGCTCCGCTACCTGACCAAGCGGCTCGCCTACTACGCCGTCCTGCTGGTCGCCGCCGTCTTCCTGGCGTACGCGCTGGCCGGCGCCGCCCTGCAGCCGCGCGCCTACTTCGAGGCCAAGGTGCCGCGCCCGGCCGCCGCCTCGGTCGAGCGCCAGCTCACCGACCTCAACCTGAACGACCACACCCCGGTCGTCCGGCGGTTCGGCCGCTGGGCCGGCGGTCTGCTGCTGCACGGCGACCTCGGCCGCACCATCCACGACACCCCCGTGATGGACGACTTCCGCCGCCGGGTCTGGGTCTCGCTGCGGCTGCTGCTGGTCGGCAGCCTGCTCGGCATGGTGCTCGGCGTCGCCGCCGGGGCGTGGAGCGCGGTGCGCCAGTACCGGATCTCCGACCGGCTGCTGACCGTCCTGTCCTTCGTCCTGCTCTCCACCCCGGTCTTCCTGGTCGCGCTCTTCCTCAAGAACGGCGCCATCGCCGCCAAGGACGCCGTCGGCCACGAGGTCGTCCCCTTCACCGGGTACGAGACGCCCGGCCTCACCGGCGGCCTCGGCGCGCACCTCGCCGACTGGGCGCTGCACCTGCTGCTGCCCACCCTCTCGCTGGCGCTCGGCGGCCTCGCCACCTACAGCCGCTACCAGCGCGGCACCATGCTCGACGTGCTCGGCTCCGACTACCTGCGCACCGCCGAGGCCAAGGGACTCACCCGGGGCCGGGCACTGATCAGGCACGGGCTGCGGACGGCGGTCGTGCCGATGTCGACGATGTTCGCCTACAGCTTCCTCGGCATCTTCACCGGCGCCGCCTTCACCGAGACCATCTTCGGCTGGCACGGCATGGGCGAGTGGTTCATCCAGTCCGTCAACGAGCAGGACGTCAACGCGGTCGTCGCGGTCAACCTGTTCGCGGCGGTCGTGGTGCTCGCCTCCGGGCTCCTCGCCGACACCCTGCACGCCGCGCTCGATCCGCGCGTACGGGCCTGACCGAGGAGGAACGCCGTGACCGCCGCGATCACCGGACCCGCCGAGCCCGTCGAGCCCGTCGAGCCCGCCGGACCCGTCTCCCCCGCCGAACCCGGAACCGGCACCGGGTCCGGGCCCGGGACGACCGGCCGGGGGCGGATCGTCCTCGCCCGTCTGCTCGCCGCCCGCGGGGCGGTGGCCGGCGCCGTCGTCGTCCTGCTGCTGTTCCTGCTGGCCTTCGCCGGCCCCCATCTGACGCCCTGGGACTACGCCACCCCCGACTACGGCGCGCTGCGCCGGCCGCCGTCCGCCACGCACTGGTTCGGCACCAACGGGATCGGCCAGGACGTCTTCGCCCAGACCCTGCGCGGCCTGCAGAAGTCACTGGTCATCGGCCTGCTGGTGGCGCTGTTCTCGACCGTGCTGGCCTCCCTGGTGGGCGCCTGCGCCGGCTACTTCGGCGGCTGGACCGACCGGCTGCTGATGTTCCTGGTCGACCTGATGCTGGTCTTCCCGAGCTTCCTGGTCATCACGATCGTCTCGCCCCGGCTGAAGGGCGCCGGCTGGCTCGCCTTCGTCCTGCTGCTCGCCCTGTTCAACTGGATGATCACCGCCCGGGTGGTCCGCTCGATGACGCTCTCGTTGCGCGAGCGGGAGTTCGTCCGCGCCGCGCGGTTCATGGGCGTCCACCCGCTGCGGATCATCACCCGGCACGTGCTGCCGAACGTCGCCTCCTTCCTGATCATCGACGCCACCCTCGCGGTCGGCGGCGCGGTGATGAGCGAGACCGCGCTCTCCTACTTCGGCTTCGGCGTCAAGGCGCCGGACGTCTCGCTGGGCACCCTGCTCGCGGCGGGCACCAGCGAGGCCCCGGTCTTCCCCTGGCTGTTCTACTTCGCCGCCGGGCTGCTGGTGCTCTTCGTCCTGGCGGTCAACCTGATCGGCGACGGGCTGCGCGACGCCCTCGACCCCACGTCCGAGGCCGCCCGCCGGCCCCGGCGCTCCCGCCGCTCGCGCTCGCGCGGGCGCGGCCCCGACCACGGTGACCGCGGTGACCACGGAGGCCGCAGCGAGCACGGGCACGACCGCGCCACGGGGAAGAGGAGCCGCGCGTGACCGGCACCACCGCACCCGCCGCCCCGGCCGCCGCCGGCACCCCGCTGCTGCAGGTGCGCGACCTGCGGGTCGACTTCGGCGGCCCGCGCGGCACCGCCGCCGTCCCCGCCGTGCGCGGCGTCGACCTCACCCTGCACCGCGGCGAGACCCTCGGCATCGTCGGCGAGTCCGGCTCCGGCAAGTCCGTCACCGCGCTGGCCGTCCTCGGCCTGCTGCCCGGCACCGCCCGGGTCCGCGGCTCGGTCCGGCTGGACGGCCGCGAACTGCTCGGCCTGCCCGGGCGCGACCTGGCCGCCGTCCGCGGCCGGCGGATCGCCATGGTCTTCCAGGACCCGCTCTCCGCCTTCACCCCCGTCCACCGGATCGGCGACCAGTTGACCGAGGCCCTGCGCATCCACCGGCCCGGCCTCGGCCGGACCGCCGCCCGCAAGCGGGCCGCCGAGCTGCTCGACCTGGTGGGCATCCCGGCCCCCGACCGCGCCCTGGACGGCTTCCCGCACGAGTTCTCCGGCGGCATGCGCCAGCGCGCCATGATCGCCATGGCCGTCGCCAACGACCCCGACGTGCTGCTCGCCGACGAACCCACCACCGCGCTCGACGTCACCATCCAGGCGCAGGTGCTCGACGTGCTGCGCACCGCCCGCCGGGAGACCGGCGCCGCGCTCGTCCTGGTCAGCCACGACCTCGGGGTGATCGCCGGGATGGCCGACCGGGTCGCCGTGATGTACGCGGGGCGGGTCGTCGAGACGGCCGGGGTCGACGAGCTGTTCGCCGCGCCGCGCCACCCGTACACGCTCGGCCTGATCGGCGCCGTCCCCCGGCTGGACGGGCGGCGCGGACCGCTGGTCCCGATCCCCGGCACGCCCGCGCCGATGGCCGGGCTGCCGGACGGCTGCGCGTTCGCCGACCGCTGCCCGCTGGCCGAGGACCGCTGCCGCACCGGGGAACCGCCGCTGACCGGCGCGGACGGCCACCTGGCCGCCTGCGTCCGGGCCGCCGACCTCGCCGAACGGCGGCCCGCGCCCACCGAGGTGTACCCCGTGCCGCCGCTCCCGCCGGCCGCCGGCGCGGACGTCCCCCGGGCGCAGCGCCCGCCGGTCCTGGAGGTCCGCGGGCTCACCAGGACCTTCCCGCTGGTCAAGGGCACCGTCTTCAAACGCCGGATCGGCTCGGTGTACGCGGTGGACGGCGTCGAGCTGTCGGTCCGCGAGGGCGAGACGCTCGGCCTGGTCGGCGAGTCCGGCTCCGGCAAGTCCACCACCCTCTTCGAACTGCTGCGCCTCGCCGCCCCCGAGTCCGGCCGGATCGAGCTGCTCGGCCGGGACACCGCCACCCTGTCCCGCGCCGAGGCCCACCGGATGCGGTCCCGGCTGCAGATCGTCTTCCAGGACCCGATGGCCAGCCTCGACCCCCGGATGCCGGTCGGCGACATCGTGGCCGAACCGCTGCGCGCCCAGCGGGCCGCGAAGGACGAGATCGCCCGCCGGGTGCCCGAACTGCTGCGCCAGGTGGGCCTCGACCCGGCGCACGCCCTCCGCTACCCGCACCAGTTCTCCGGCGGGCAGCGGCAGCGGATCTCCATCGCCCGCGCGCTGGCCGTCCGGCCCCGGCTGCTGGTGCTCGACGAGCCGGTCTCCGCGCTGGACGTCTCGATCCAGGCCGGGGTGCTCAACCTGCTCCAGTCCCTCAAGGCGGAGCTCGGCCTCTCCTACCTCTTCGTCTCGCACGACCTCTCGGTGATCCGGCACCTCGCCGACCGGGTCAGCGTGATGTACCTCGGGCGGACGGTCGAGGAGGGCGGGGTGTCCGAGGTCTTCGACCGGCCCCGGCACCCCTACACCCGTGCCCTGCTCTCCGCCGTCCCGCTGCCGGACCCGGCCGCCGAACGCGCCCGCAGCCGGGTGCTGCTGGCCGGCGATCCGCCCTCCCCCACCGTCCGGCACGCCGGCTGCCCGTTCCGGGCCCGCTGCCCCGTCCACCCGGGGCTCGGCGCGGCGGCGCGCGAGCGCTGCGCGAACGAGGCGCCGCCGCTCACGGCGGCGGACGGCCCGGCCGGACGCTCGGCCGGCGGACCGGGGGGCGGACCGGCCGGCGGACCGGTTGCCGGCTCGGGGGACCGCCCGGCCGACGGCGGCCACCGGGCCGCCTGCCACTTCCCGCAGGGGTGAGGGGGCCGTCGGCCGGGCACCTCCGAACGGCGGACACCCCGCCTGGCGGGCGCCCGGCCGCCGTGCGACAACTGCTGGTATGACCTGGCCCAACCTGACGATCCTGGTCGGCTCGCTGGCTATCGCGACCGTGGTGCTCCTGCTGCTGCCCCGCTTCGTCTCCGCCGAGGCCCGGAAACCGCACAACGACGTGACGGCGGCCATCTTCGCCATGGTCGGTGTGCTCTACGCCGTCCTGCTCGCCTTCGTGGTGATCGTGGTCTGGGAGGCCGCCGACGACGCCCGGGCCACCACCTTCCGCGAGGCCGACCAGCTGGCCGGCCTCTACTGGACGTCCCGTCAGTTCGACAGCCCCGCGGGCATCGAGCTGACCAACCTCACCCTCCAGTACGCCCACAACGTCATCGGCGACGAGTGGCAGCTGATGGCCCGCCACCGCACCGACCCGCACACCACCGAGCTGGTGTACCGGATCCGCGACACCACCAACGCGCTGCAGCCCGTCGACTCCCGCCAGCAGGCGCACTTCAACAACGCCCTCCAGCACGTCGAGGGCCTGGCCAGCGAGCGCCGCGCCCGGCTCACCCAGGTCCAGGACGCGGTGCCGCCGCTGCTCTGGGTGCCGCTGATCGTCGGCGCGGTGCTGACCGTCGGCTTCGCCTTCGTGTTCGGCATCTCCAGCATCCGGCTGCACCTCGCCATGGTGCTCACCATGACCGCGATGATCTGTGTGGTGCTGATCGTGATCAAGGAGATGAACTACCCCTTCGACGGTGTGAACGCCGTCCAGCCCGACGCGTTCCAGGTGTTCCTGAGCCGGCTGCCGGCCAGCCGCTGAGGCCCGCCCGTGGTCACTCCCGGTCACCGGACGGTGCGGATTCGGCGGATCGGCCCGACGCCGTGTAATGTCGTCCAGGTCAGCAGGCGCCGCTAGCTCAGTTGGTTAGAGCAGCTGACTCTTAATCAGCGGGTCCGGGGTTCGAGTCCCTGGCGGCGCACCGACGGTCGAAGGGTCCTCTCGCAGCAGCGAGGGGGCCCTTCGGCGTTCCCGGCACCGGCGGGCCCCGACCCGGCGGGACGGGGTCGGGCCGCGCCCCCTTCAGCGGGTGGTGTCCAGGACCGCCGAGGCCACCGCGTCCGGGCGGTCGAACATCAGCAGGTGCCCGGCCGGGGCGGTGCTGCGGTACTCGGCGCCGAGCAGTGCGGCCAGGTCCCGCTGGGCGGCCAGCCACTCCCGGGTGCGGCGCCCGCGCAGGCCGTCGTCGGCGGCGAGCACGGTGACCGGCAGGTCCGCCGGCAGCGGAGCCGTCCGGCGCAGGGCCGCCAGCTCGGCCGCCGCGTCCAGGTAGCGGGTGTTCTCCCGGAGCAGCGCCCGCAGGGAGCGCCCGGTGCGGTAGCAGCGACGGACCAGCGGCGCGGGCGCGAGGTCCTCGCGCCGCACGGTGGTGGCCCGGGCCGCCAGCCGGCGCACGGCGGGCCCGAGCAGGTACGGCACGGCGGCGGCGGTGGCCGCCCGGGCGGTGGCCCGCGCCGCGAGATCGCGCAGGGCGGGGGCAGGGCGCGGGTGCGGATCGGGCTCGACGCTGCCGTCCAGCAGCACCAGCCCGGCCGTCCGCCCCGGGTACAGCCGGGCGAAGGCCTCGACGTGGAACGCGGCGAGCGAGTGCCCGGCCACCGTGCACGGCCCGGGCAGGGCGAGGGCGTCCAGGACGGCCCGGATCCGGTGCGCCTCACCGGCGGCGGCCGGCCACCGGCGGTCGGCCGGCTCGGGCGCGCTGAGGCCGTAGCCGGGCCGGTCGAACCGGACCACGGTGCGGTACGGGGTGAGGAAGGGGACGACGAGGTCCCAGTCGAACCAGCTGCTGCCGAGCCCTCCGGTGAGCAGGCACACGGGGCCGCGCCCCTCGGCCCGGACGTGCAGGGGTATGCCGTCGATCCGCAGGACGAGCCCGTCGTCGGCGGGCCCGCGGGAGGGGCGCCCGCGGGAGGGACGGGCGCCGGAGGGGCGGGCACCGGAGGGGCGGGCACCGGTCATGCCGGCTCCCGCCGCCGGTCGGTCCGGGGGCGGCCGGCGGGGGCGGCCCCGGGTTCACCGGTGCCGGGCTCCCCGGCGCCGGGGCGGAGGGCGGCCGCGAGCAGGGCCAGCCACAGGGCGACCAGCAGCACCTGGAGGCGCTGGCCGGCGCCCAGCGCCCAGGTGCCGCGACCCGCCTCGAAGGCCGCGATCGCGCCGAGGCTCCACCCGGTGGCGAGCAGTTCGGCGCCCAGCAGCCACGGCCCGTACCGGCGCACCGGCGGCCACCAGCCGTACCGCCGGGCGGCGACGGTGAGCGCGGTCAGACCGCCGAGCGCGCCGAGCACGGCCAGGCTGCTGGTCACGGCGTGGGCGGTGTGGGTGGCGGGGACGAGACCGGCCGTCTCGCGGGCGGCGCACATCTCGTCGCTGGTGGGCGCGCAGCTCAGGGGCAGCCGGGAGTCGGCGGCGGTGGCCGCGCCGAACAGCGCGAGCGCCGCCCACCCGGTCACCGCCCACGGCCGCCGGCCACCGGGCAGGGCCAGTGCGGCGGCCGCCAGCACCGCGAGCCCGGCGACCAGGTCGGTGGCCCGGAAGAGGCCGCCCAGCGGCTGGTCCTCGGCGGCCAGCTCGCTGAGGTACGCCTGGACCGGGTCGAGCCCGGTGCTGAGCACCACTTCCAGGACCCACGCGGTGTACGCGACCGCGCTGAGCAGCAGCAGGGCGGCGACGGCGCCGGTCCGGGTACGCGCACCGCTTCGGGTACGCGCGCCGCTTCGGGTGCGGGCGCGGGCGGAGCCGAGCCGAGCGCTCCGGCGACCGGGGTGGGAGCTGGGCACGTTTCCACCCTAACCGGCGGTAAACCCCGCCCCAACCGGGAGGAAACGGGCAGGACGGCCCCGGTGACGCCGCCGGTGGTTCGAGGCATCCTCCGGAAGCGTGTATTGTTTTCTCCGTCAGCAGGCGCCGCTAGCTCAGTTGGTTAGAGCAGCTGACTCTTAATCAGCGGGTCCGGGGTTCGAGTCCCTGGCGGCGCACCGACACCGGGGAGCCTCTCGTACACAGCGAGGGGCTCTCCGGCTTTTCGCTGCCCATTGACGTCCGATTTGTGTGTGATGTCGGTCTCGCTTCCGGCCGTCGTGGAGCCAACCGGTACCTTCGGCGCGTTCTGGGCTGTAAACCGGAAAAGGGGCAAAGGTCCCCGACCGCCGACGATCCCGGCCGCGCGGGCCGGCACGCTCCCCAGCGTCCTGCCGCCCGCGCGGCCGCCCGCCCGCAGGAAAGGCCGCCGCTTTGTCCCGTACCGCCCCCAGCGGCGCGCCGCGCATCCGCTTCCGCGAACCGAAGGCCCGCCGGCCGCGCCGGCCCCGACGCACGGGCTGGCGCAGACTGATACCCACCTGGCGGATGACCCTGATCGGCTTCGCGACCGCGCTGCTGCTCGGGGTCGGCCTGTTCGCGCTCGGCATCGCGCTGGTGAAGGTGCCGGACGCGCACGCCGCCGCGACCGCCCAGAGCAACACCTGGCTCTACCAGGACGGCTCGGTGATCGCCCGGACCGGCGAGACCAACCGGCAGAACGTCGGGCTGGACAAGGTCTCCCCCGCCGCGCAGCACGCCACGCTGGCCGCCGAGGACCGCAACTTCTACCACGAGGGCGCCGTCAACGTGCCCGGCCTGGTCCGCGCCGCCCTCAACACCGCCAAGGGCGAGGGCACCCAGGGCGGCTCCACGATCACCCAGCAGTACGTGAAGAACACCTACCTGAGCCAGAAGCAGTCGATCACCCGCAAGGTGAAGGAACTCTTCATCGCGATCAAGGTGGACGCCACCGAGAGCAAGGACGAGATCCTCTCCAGCTACCTCAACACCTCCTACTACGGGCGGGGCGCCTACGGCATCCAGGCCGCCGCGCAGCAGTACTTCGGCGTCGACGCCTCCGCGCTCGACGCCGCCCAGGGCGCCTACCTGGCCGCACTGCTGAACGCCCCGAGCGCCTACGACGTGGCCACCGCCACCCCGGCCGGCAAGCAGAACGCCGTCAACCGCTGGAACTACGTGCTCGACGGCATGGTGAAGGAGGGCTGGCTCTCCGCCGAGGAGCGGGCCGCCACCACGTTCCCCGAGGTCAGGGACCCGCAGGCGCAGCTCGGGCTGTCCGGCCAGGCCGGCTACCTGGTCAACGCGGCGACCGAGTACCTCACCACCAACCAGATCATCGGCGAGTCGGAGCTGGCCAAGGGCGGCTACACGATCAAGCTGACCATCGACCCGAACCGCCAGCAGGCCCTGGAGAACGCCGTGCAGGCCCAGCTGCACGACACCCTGAACCCGGAGAAGCGGAAGAAGGACGCCGCCGCCCAGCCCGGCGCCGCCTCCGTGGACCCGAAGACCGGTGCGGTGGTCGCGCTGTACGGCGGCGTCGACTACACCAAGCACTACGTCGACAACGCGACCCGGCGGGACTACCAGGCGGGCTCGACCTTCAAGGCGATCGCGCTGGCCGCGGCGCTGGAGAACGACGCCAAGACCCAGTCCGGCCAGACCATCACCCCGCGCACCGTCTACGACGGCACCAGCGGCCGCAAGGTCCGCGGCGGGAAGGGCACCCCGTACGCACCGCCGAACGAGGGCGACAAGAGCTACGGCCAGATCACCCTGCAGCAGGCCACCAACTGGTCGGTGAACTCGGCCTTCGCCCAGCTCGCCCAGGACACCGGGCTGTCGAAGGTGCGGGACACCGCGATCGCGCTCGGCCTGCCCAGCAACACCCCCGGGCTGGACCCGGTGCCCTCGATCCCGCTGGGCACCGCCACGCCGAGCGTGCTCGACCTGGCGGGTGTGTACGCCACGCTGGACAACGGCGGCAAGCAGATCACCCCGTGGCTGGTGCAGTCGGTGGACCACGAGGGCGCGCCGATCGCCCTGCCCGCGCACAAGGCCACCCAGGCGATCAGCGAGCAGACCGCGCGCGAGGTCACCTCGATGCTCCAGGGCGTGGTGAGCGACCAGGGCGGCACCGGCTGGCGCGCGAAGGACCTGAGCCGTCCGGCGGCGGGCAAGACCGGGACGACGGACGACCAGAAGTCGGTCTGGTTCGTCGGGTACACCCCGGAGCTGGTCACCTCGGTCGCGCTGTTCGGGCAGGACCCGGGCACCGGCGCGCAGGTCAGCCTGAGCGGCACCGGCGGGATCGACGGCGCGGCGGGCGGCCAGTACCCCGCGAAGATCTGGACCACCTACATGAAGGCCGCCCTGAAGGGGCAGCCGGTCAGCGACTTCCCCGCTCCCCCGGGTGCGGACTACTCCTCGCGCAGCGGCTCGGGCTCCTCCGGGGCGGGCTCCTCGTCCGGTCCTTCGAGCACGCCGTCGAACACCCCGAGCGGGTCGGCGACGCCGTCCGGCGGGTCGTCCTCGCAGTCCGGCCAGGGCGGTTCCGGCTCCGGGGGCGACTCGGGCTCGACGCCGTCCACCGCGCCGTCGACCGGCCCGACCACCGCCCCGCAGCCCTCGGGCGGCGCCGGCGGCTCGGGGCCGGGCGCCGGTTCCGGCGCGGGTTCCGGCTCGGGTTCGGGTGCGGGGTCGGGCTCGGGGTCGGGCGCTGGATCCGGGTCCGGGTCCGGCGGGTCGGGCACCGCGCCGACCCAGCCGACGGCGCCGCAGCCGAGCAGCAAGCCGACCAAGCCGACGGAGCCGACCGGGGGAACGGGCGGCTCGGGGTCGGGCACGGGGTCGGGTTCCGGCTCCGGCACGGGCTCGGGCACGGGCTCCGGCTCCGGCACGGGGTCGGGCACGGGGTCGCAGTCCGGCGGCGGCACGGGGACGGACGCGGGTGCCGGGGCGGGGTCCCCGGCCGGGGCCGGCGCCGCCTCCGGTGGGTGACGAGCGCCGGCGGACGGTGCCGTGCAGGACCGAATGACGGAATGACCCCTTACCGGATGGCCGGTGCGGCTGTCACAATTCGTCGGTGCACAGCTCCGACCCCCTGCTCGGCCGCTCCCCCGGCCGAACCCTCGGCCTCACCCTCGCCCTCGTCTCCGCGTTCGCCTTCGGCGGCTCCGGCACCGCGGCCAAACCGCTGATCGAGGCCGGGCTCTCCCCCCTCCACGTGGTCTGGCTCCGGGTCACCGGCGCCGCCGTCGTCCTGCTGCCGCTGGCCTACCGCCACCGCGACGCCGTCCGGCGCCGGCCCGGCCTGCTGATCGGCTTCGGCCTGCTCGCCGTGGCCGGAGTCCAGGCCTGCTACTTCGCGGCGATCTCCCGGATCCCGGTCGGCGTCGCCCTGCTGATCGAGTACCTCGGCCCGCCGCTGCTCATCGGCTACGTGCGGTTCGTCCAGCGCCGGCCGATCAGCCGGGGCGCGGCGATCGGCGCGGGCGTCGCGGTCGCCGGGCTCGCCTGCGTCGTCGAGGTCTGGAACGGCCTGAGCTTCGACGCGCTCGGCGTCCTGTTCGCCCTCGGGGCGGCCTGCTGCCAGGTCGGCTACTTCGTGCTCGCCGACGCCGGCAGCCGGGGCGAGCGCCCGGTCGACCCGATCGCCGTCAGCGCGTACGGCCTGCTGATCGGCTCGATCGTGCTCACCGCCCTGACCCGCCCCTGGGAGGCGGACTGGGGCAGGCTCGGCGGGGACGTCGTGATGAACGGGCACAGCCTGCCCGCCCTGATCCCGGCCGCCTGGATGGTCCTGGTCGCGACGGTGCTCGCCTACCTGACCGGCGTGGTCGCCGTCCAGCACCTGTCGCCGCCGGTCGCCGGAGTGGTGGCCAACCTGGAGGCCGTCGTGGCCACGATGCTGGCCTGGGTCCTGCTGGGCGAGCACCTGGGCCTGCCGCAGATGGCCGGCGGCCTGCTGGTGCTGGCCGGGGCGTTCGCCGCCCAGGCGAGCAAGCCCGCCGCGCCCGCCGGGGCGGACCTCGCGGCGGCCGCAGCGTCACCGGCCGGGGCCGCGGGGGCGGGGGCGGGGGCGGGGGCGGCCACGATACCGGCCGGGGCGACCGCCCTCGGCGAACGGCTCGCCCGGGCCGCCGAGGCGCAGACCCGCCGGACTCGGGAGCGGGGGCGGGAACGGCGCTAGTGCTCCGACGGCAAAGGCTCACCGGGTTTGCCTGCACTCCTGGCGAGGACTACTTCTTGCGCCGGCTCTCGATCTCGGCAGACAGCACGACCATGTCGTGCAGATGCGCGTAGTACGTGGCCGCGTACTCGTCGTCGATCGCCGGAAGGACCTTCCGGAACGCCGACGTCAGCCGCGTCAGGCGCGCGTGGGCCTGTTCGCCGAGCAGGTCTGCGTGGACGCAGGCGGCGTAGGCATAGGCGTCCGAGTCGAGCATCACCATGTCCCGGCCCTCGATGTCCAGGCCGCGGAAGCCGGGCGGGAACGGCCTGGCCATGTGCTCTGCCATCATCTGCGCAAGCGCGCCGAGCTTGTCGTCAAGCATGGGGAGATCCTGCCAGGCGACCCGGCGAACCTCTGCGGTCACAGCACTGGCACCGCTGCCCGGCCCGGGTCAGCGGCCGACCCAGCCGAACCAGTCGAAGTGGTTGAGCGGCCACACGACGGCCGACACCGGGCCGACCACGTTGTCCACCGGCACGGCCCCGCCACCGGGGCCGCGCTGGTGGTAGCGCGAGTCCGCGGAGTCGCTGCGGTGGTCGCCCTCGACCCAGACGTAGCCCTGCGGCACCGTCACCGGGCCGAACTCCAGCCCGGCGCAGGAATCGTCCCCGGGGTGCAGGTACGGCTCGTCGACCTTGGCGCCGTCGACGGTCAGCGTGCTGCCCGAGCACTGCACGCTCTGCCCGCCGGTCGCGATGACCCGCTTGACCAGGTAGTTGTCGTCCTTCGGCGGCACCAGGCCGACGAAGGAGAGCACCGAGCCCAGTGCGTTGGTGACGGGGTTGCCGCCGGTCGGCTGCGGCGGCAGCCAGTCCCCGGGGTCCTTGAACACCACCGGCTGGCCCCGCTCGGGCTCCCAGCCGGTCAGCGGGGCGAGCTTGTTCACCCCGACCCGGTCGCCGACCCGCAGGGTGTTCTCCATCGAACCGGAGGGGATGGTGAAGACCTGGAAGAGACAGGTCTTGATCAGCAGCGCGACCACCAGGCCGACCGCCGCCATCGCCGGGATCTCGATCCACCACGGCCGTGGCCGGCGGCCGGACCGACGGCCCTTCGGCGGCCTGCTCCGACGGCCCTCGGCGGCGCGGCGGGCCCGCCGCGCCTCGGCCCGGCCTCCGACGGGGGCGGCGGGCCCGGCCCCGGCGTCGCCGCCGTGCGTATCGGGCAGGTTCACCGCCATCGTCGCTGCTCCACTCTCCGGCTGCGGGGGAACCTGCACGCTACGCCAAGCGGGGATCCAGGCGAAATCGGACGTTTACCCGCGCCAGACATCCCGCCGGGCCGGGCGCGCTGGTCAGGCGGAGGCGTTCGCGCCGGTCACGGCGTCGCTCGCGATGGCCTCGTGGTGGCGGATGACCTCGGCGATGATGAAGTTGAGGAACTTCTCCGCGAACACCGGGTCCAGGTGCGCACCGGCGGCCAGCTCGCGCAGGCGCTTGATCTGGGTGCGCTCGCGGGCCGGATCGGCCGGCGGGAGCTTGTGCTCGGCCTTGAGCCGGCCGACCCGCTGGGTCGCCTTGAAGCGCTCGGCCAGCATGTGGACCACCGCGGCGTCGATGTTGTCGATGCTCTCGCGCAGGCTGGTCAGCTCGGCCCGCACGGCATCGTCGACCCCCTCGGGCAGTCCGGCGTCGGGGGTCGTGGGGTGGTCCGTCATCGGGGCGGCTCCGCGGCTCTCTCGGTGGTGCGCCCGACCGTGCGGCGGCCGGGCCCGGGCCCGGGCCAATCTAACAGGGCGCCCGGCGCGGGCCCGCACCGTCCGGCCCAACGTCCACGATGCGGACGGCCCGCGAACCGCCCGGCCCGCCGTGAGGGACGGGGGTGTTACGGACGGGGGTGTTTTCGGACGCGGTGGCCCGGTGCGCTACTTGTGGCGCGCCCCCGGCCTGCCCGTAGGCTGGGCGCGGCATGACCGGACGTGACGAGTCAGCAGTTCCTCAGTAACTACCGGAGGTACCGATCGTGGCAACCACCCGCACCGCCCGCACCGCTTGGGAAGGCAACCTGGTCGACGGCAAGGGCCAGGTGACGTTCGCGTCGTCCGGCATCGGCGAGTACCCGGTCTCCTGGCCGGCCCGCGCCGAGGCCCCGAACGGCAAGACCAGCCCGGAGGAGCTCATCGCGGCCGCGCACTCCGCCTGCTTCTCGATGGCCCTCTCGCACGGCCTGGCCGGCGCGGGCACCCCGCCCACCAAGCTCGACACCCAGGCCGACGTCACCTTCCAGCCGGGCACCGGCATCACCGGCATCCACCTGACGGTCACCGGCCAGGTGCCCGGGCTGGACGAGGCCGGTTTCGTGAAGGCCGCCGAGGACGCCAAGGCGAACTGCCCGGTGAGCCAGGCCCTGGCCGGCACCACCATCACCCTCACGGCCAACCTGGCCGGCTGACCTCCCGGGCGTCCCGCCCACGGCCCCGGCCGGGCGCACGTCCGGCGCCGAATCGGAGCCCGAGGGCGCACTCCTGGAGCACACGCCCCCGGTGCACATCATGTGATGTGCACCGGGGGCGTCCGCATGTATCACCGCACTTGCTCCCAAACCAGACGAATCACCCTGGCGGCGGTCACCGCGCGTTGCCATCGCGTCCTATGATCGGCCGCAGCGCCCTGTTCCTCACGGTTCCTCAGGCGGGTTCCCACCCGGCCGCTCCGTCCCGAGCGTCCCGCAGCGGAGTCCGGCCTCCGCGAGTGCGGCAGAGTGCGAGCCGGCCGCCGAAGTCGGGTGACCGGCCGGACCAGCGTCAAGCGTCAGCAGCGGACGGGAGCATGCCGTGCCGGGCCAGAACGAGGGGGCCGACGCACACCACCCAGGCGTGCGGCACGAGGACCCGCGGCCACGCCGCCTCCTGCCGCCCGCCCTCCCCGCCACCCCGGCCAACGGCACGGCCCGGGCCGCTCTGGCCGACCCCCGGCAGGCCCAGGCCGACGACGGCGCCCTCCACTGCCCCGCCTGCTCGGCGCCGCTCACCGACGGCGCGCACCGCGTGCCGGACAGCGGCGGTCCGGACAGCGGCGGTGCGGACGGCGGCGGTGCGGACGGCCGGGCGGTGGCCGAGGGCGACGACCCCCAGCTGGCCGCGCTGCGGGCCAGCGAGTCCCGGCTGCGGGCCGCCTTCTGCGACGCCGGCATCGGCATGGCCCTGATCGATCCCGAGGACCGGATCATCGAGGTCAACCCCGCCTTCGCCGCGCTGACCGGCCGCACCGTCGACGAGCTGGTGCGGACCCACATCCACGAGATCACCGATCCCGAGGGCATGCCGCGCCGGCTGTTCCGTGCGCTCGCCCACGGCGAGCACGACCGGATTCGGGTCGAGAAGCAGCTCAAGCACCGCACGGGCCGGACGGTGTGGACCAAGGTGACCGTCTCGCTGATCCGCGACACCGAGGGCAGCCCGCTGTACACGCTCGCCCTGGTCGAGGACATCACAGAGCAGCGCCGGCTCGGCGACCGCCTGGAGTACCAGGCCCTGCACGACCCGCTGACCCGGCTGCCCAACCGGACGTACTTCTTCGAACGCCTCGACGCCGCCTGCCTCACCCCCGACCGGTCGGCGGGCCCGGGGCAGGGGGCCGGGGCGGGGTCCGCCGAGGCCCCGGCGGCCGACGGGCGGGCGGCCGACGGACCCCGGGTCGGCGTCTGCTACCTGGACCTCGACGGGTTCGCCGCGATCAACGAGGCCCTCGGCCACCACATCGGCGACCAGTTGCTGATCGCCGTCGCGACCCGGCTGCGGCGCGGCTTCTCCGAGCACGGCACCCACCTGGTCGCGCGGATGGGCGGCGACGAGTTCGCCGTCCTGGTGACCGGCAGCCGGGGCAGCGACCAGCTCACCGACCTGGCCGCCCGGATCCTCGACGCCCTGGAACGCCCCTTCGACGTGGCCGGCCACCGGCTGGTGGTCACCGCCAGCGTCGGCGTCGTCGAACGCTCCGTGCACGAGACCACCCCGACCGACCTGGTGAAGGACGCCGACGCCACCCTGTACTGGTCCAAGGCCGACGGACGGGCCCGCTGGACCCTCTACGACCCCGACCGCGGCGCCCACCAGCTGACCCGCCAGCTGCTCGCCACCGCGCTGCGCCCGGCGCTGGAACGCGGCGAGTTCACGATCGAGTACCAGCCGCTGGTCGGTCTGGCCGACGGCGCCGTACACGGCGCCGAGGCCCTGGTCCGCTGGCGCCACCCCCGCTACGGGACGCTCTCGCCGGACCGCTTCATCCCGCTCGCCGAGGAGTCCGGGGCGATCGTGCCGCTCGGCAAGTGGGTGCTGGAGGAGTCCTGCCGCCAGGCGCGGCGCTGGCTCACCGAGTTCCCCGAGACCGAGACCTTCGTGAGCGTCAACCTGGCCGCCCGCCAGATCTGGGACTCCGACGTGGTGGCCGATGTCGCCCAGGCCCTCGACCGCACCGGCCTGCCGGCCCGGCTGCTGCAGCTGGAGATCACCGAGAGCGCACTGCTGGGGCCCGGCGGACGACCGCTCCAGGCGCTCCAGGCCCTCGCCGACATGGGCGTGCGGATCGCGATCGACGACTTCGGAACGGGCTACTCGAACCTGGCCTACCTCTCCCGGCTGCCGGTGCACGTGCTGAAGCTGGACGGCACCTTCATCGAGGGGTTCCGCGACCCGGCCCCGGCCGCCGCCGGCGGCCGGCCGGAGCTCCCCGAGCTCCGCTCGCGGCGGAGCGACGCCGACGAGCAGATCGTCGGCGCGATGGTGCAGCTGGCCCACACCCTCGGCCTGACCGTGACCGCCGAGGGCATCGAGAGCGCCGCCCAGGCCGAGCGGCTGCGCCTCACCGGCTGCGACACCGCCCAAGGCTGGTACTTCGCCCGCCCCGGCGAGGCCGAGCTGGTCGCGGCGATACTCCGCGACGGCCGCGACGGCCGGGACGGCCAGGAGGAGCGGGCGGAGCGGGAGGGCCGGGAGGGCCGCGACGCCCCGGACGGGCGCTAGCCGGGGCCTTCAGCGGTCCACTCAGCCGGTCGCGGTCGCGGTCCGGGGACCGGACAGGCCGTACGCCTCGGCGATCAGGCCGTAGGACCGCAGCCGCGCCTCGTGGCCGTGGATGTGCGAGGTGACCATCAGCTCGTCCACCCCGGTCCGCTTGCGCAGCGCCTCCAGCCCGTCGGCCACCTCACCCGGCGCGCCCAGGACGACATTGCCCAGCCAGTCGTCGATGAAGTCCGCCTCCACCGGGCTGTACGGGTAGGACTCGGCCTCCTCGGGCGTGGGGATCGGGCCGGGATTGCCCCGGCGCAGGCGCAGCATGCCGAGCGCCGCGGAGCGGGCGAGGCGGCGGGCGGAGGACGCGTCGTCGGCGGCGACCGCGCTCACCCCGATCAGCGCGTACGGCTCGTCGAGGACCGCCGAGGGCCGGAACTCCGAGCGGTAGAGGTCGAGCGCCGGCAGGGTGTTCGCGCTGCTGAAGTGGTGCGCGAAGGCGAACGGCAGGCCGAGCCGGCCGGCCAGCTGGGCGCTGAAGCCGGAGGAGCCGAGCAGCCAGACCGGCGGCCGTCCCTCCCCCTTCGGAACGGCGGTGAGCCGCTCGTACGGGTGTCCGGCGGGGAAGCTGCCGTCGAGGAAGTGGGTCAGCTCGGCGAGCTGGCGGGGGAAGTCGTCGGCGCCCTCGCCGAGGCCCCGGCGCAGGGCCCGCGCGGTGGCCTGGTCGGTGCCGGGGGCCCGGCCGAGCCCGAGGTCGATGCGGCCGGGGTGGAGCGCCTCCAGCAGGCCGAACTGCTCGGCGATCGCCAGCGGGGCGTGGTTGGGCAGCATCACACCGCCGGAGCCGAGGCGCAGGGTGGTGGTGTGGGCCCCGAGGTGGGCCAGCAGGACCGCGGGCGTGGAGCTGGCGACGCCGGGCATGCCGTGGTGCTCGGCCACCCAGAAGCGGTGGTAGCCCCACTGCTCGGCACTGCGGGCGAGAGTGGTGGTCGCGGCGAGCGCCTCTGCGGGCGTGTGGCCGGCCCCGACGGTGGCCAGGTCGAGGATCGACAGCGGGGCGGGCGCCGTTCCCCGGGCGGTGCCCCGGATCGCGTCCGCGGCCTGCGGCCCCGCGCCGTTCGCCCGCCGGTTCTCCTGCCTGTCCTCGGTCGTCATGCCGTCCGTCCTCCTGGCCGTGTTCGGTGCCGTCCGCCGGTGCGGTCCACCGGCGGCGCCCATCGGTGGCGGTCGGTGCCGCTGCCGGTGCCGACACTGGTCAACCCCGCTCCCGGGTCCGCTTGTTCCCCGGCCCGCGCCCGAGCGGGGCTGACAGAGAGCTAGCGGACGAACACCCGTGGCGACTTCACGCCAGCGCGGGAAGTCGCCAGCCCGAGGGCTCGCGGTCGGCGGCCGGCGTCCGGCAGGCTAGGGCTCAGGCGGATCACCCAACCGGATCCGCACTCACCAGCAAGATCGTCGGGCTGGACCAGCGCCGACCGATCCCCGCGAGCCCCCGGAGCGGCACCCCGCCCCGGGGGCTCGTGCCATGGGCGGCACCGGGAGGAACGGACCGGGCCCGGGGCCGGGGCCCGCAGCCCGCGGCTTGCGGCTCGTCGCACAGCCGGGGTGCTTCATGGCATGAAAAGTCGAGGCGCTAGCGTTGTCCCTTGCAACCACTGCTCCCCCGGGCAGCCTGGAGGAAGTAGGGACATGGACATCGCGACGCTGGTCGGATCCTCGTGGATCTGCGCGCTGGCGCTCTGCGCCGTCCTCGGTGACGCCTTCCTCCCCTTCATCCCCAGCGGGACCCTCGTCATCCTCGCGGTGCTCAAGACGGCACAGATAGACGGCGCCCCCGTGATGCTCGGCCTCGGGGTGGCCGCGGCCTCCTTCCTCGGTGATCTGCTGCTCCTCCGGCTCGCCCGTCGCGGCGCGCCGATGGTCAGCCGGCGCCTGGAGCACCGTCCGAAGCTGGCGGCCAGCGTGGCACGGGTCCAGCAGGCCCTGGACGAACGCACCACCCGGGCGGCGGCGGCCATGGTGGTGATCGCCCGCTTCGTACCGGCCGGGCGGACGATCCTCGACCTGGCCATCGGCCACTCCCCCGCCCACCCCCACCGCTTCCTGCGGTGGTCGGCGCTGGCCGCGATGATCTGGGCGGCCTACATCGTGACCCTGGGCTGGCTCAACAGCCACTGGTTCGAAACCGCATGGCTGAGCCTCGCGGTCTCCTGCACGGCCGCCACCGTGGTGAGCACCGCCATCGCGCGGGTCGTGCGCCGCAATCGCCGGCTCTCCCTCGACTGACGCCGCGACGGCAGCGCCCTCGGAGCTCCCCTTCCGCGAAACGGGCGAAGCGTCACAGGACGGCAACAGAAGACATTTCTTCGCATCCCGCACAGGTGTGCCACGCGTGTTCAGTGCCGGCGAACCTCGGGTCTTTGGTGCCCCCCGCGTTCGCGTGACATGCTAACGACGGATAATCAATCAATTGTCCGATATGACCGGCGCGGCCTCGGTCTGGCCGCCACCCGGTCCGGACACTCAGGGGAGACGATGGCCAGCATCTCGCGCAGGACCGTGCTCACAGCCACCGCCGCGACTGCGGCTCTCGGAGCGGTGGCGGCCTGTTCCGGGGGCGGCTCGGGCTCGGCCGATCCCACCGGATCCGCCTCGGGCTCCGTCCCGGCCCCCACCACCGGCACAGGAAGCACCGCCCCGACCACGACCGGCACCCCCACCGGGACCCCGGGCAAAGGCACGCCGATCGGGGACGGGTCGACCTCGGACACCGGAGCGCAGCCGAACCAGCCCAAGCCGGAGAAGCTCAAGCCGGGCGAGCGCCCGCCGCAGTTCGTGGTCTTCTCCTGGGACGGCGCCGGCGCCACCGAGGACGGGCAGTTCCCCCGGTTCCTCAAGCTCGCCGAGGAACACAAGGCCTCGATGACCTTCTTCTTGTCCGGCATCTACGCCCTGCCGAAGGGCAAGGCCGACCTGTACCACCCGCCGAAGCACGCGGTCGGCGCCTCCGACATCCCCTACCTGTCGGACGGTGCGGTGAAGAACACCCTCAAGCTCATCAGCCAGGCCTGGCTGGCCGGCCATGAGATAGGCACCCACTTCAACGGCCACTTCTGCTCGACCCGCCCGGACGGCAACGGCGTCAACAAGTGGACCCCCGAGGACTGGCAGAGCGAGATAGACCAGGCCGTCGGCTTCGTGACCCAGTGGCGGACCAACACCGGATTCACCGACGTCGACCCGCTCCCCTTCGACTACAAGAAGGAGCTGGTCGGCGGGCGCACCCCCTGCCTGGAGGGGCAGAAGGCCCTGCTGCCGACCATCGCCAACCTGGGGTGGAAGTACGACGCCAGCTCCTCGGGCGGCCAGCAGATCTGGCCCCAGAAGGTGCAGGACGGCAAGATCTGGGACCTCCAGCTGCAGAGCATCCCCTTCCCGGGACACACCTTCCAGGTGCTCTCCATGGACTACAACATCCTGGCCAACCAGTCCGCCGGCAGCACCAAGGGGGACCCGGCCAAGTACGACGAATGGCGCACCCAGGCCCGGGACGCCTACCTGGCCGGGTTCGACCGCGCCTACAACGGCAACCGCGCGCCGTTCTTCATCGGCAACCACTTCGAGCAGTGGAACGGCGGCATCTACATGGACGCCGTCGAGGAGACGCTCAAGACCATCGCGGGCAAGCCCGACGTCCGGCTGGTCTCCTTCAAGCAGCTCGTCGAGTGGCTGGAGGTCCAGGACCAGTCCACCCTGCGCAAGCTGCGCACCCTCAACGTCGGACAGGCGCCGGCCGGCGGCTGGGAGTCCTTCCTGGGCGCGGCCGGCTGACCCGTCGCGGCGCCTAGTCGGTGGCGGGGCCGGCGGCGGCCGTACCGAGCGCGGCACGGACCACCGCCTCGGCCCCGGCGGGGCTCCAGACGATCGAGTAGTGGTTGGTGTCCGGCACCCAGGACATCCGGACCGGGTGGGTGCCGTCCAGCCCGGCGTCGTCGAGCCGCTTCTCGTCGTACAGGCCCTGCGGCTCGTCGAACAGGCCGCGCTCCGCCCGGATCAGCTCCCCCGGGCAGGGCAGCCGGTGCACCGCGGCGGCCGCCTCCTCGTCCAGGAGGACCTGCGCACCATCGGTCTCGATCGCCGCCAGCACGCAGGAGGAGCGCAGTTCGGGTTCGTCGCCGACGAGATCGCGCTGGATGTAGGCGTCGATCCCGTCGGACCAGTCGGCGGCGAAGGCCGGGTGCCGCTGCCAGAACTCGCGGTACGCCTGCCGGTCGGGGAAGGTCATCGACAGCCGTGCCAGCGCCGGCCCGAGCACGGCGGCCAGGGCGTCGTCCTCGGCCACGCCCTCGGGCAGCGGGAAGGTGACGGCACCGTCGACCAGCACCACCCGGCTGACCAGCTCCGGGTGGCGGACGGCCGTCAGGGCCGTCACCCACGCGCCCATGGAGTGGCCGGCCACGACGGCCGGCCCCAGGTCCAGCGCGGTGATCAGGGCCGCCACGTCGTCGGCGTGGCGGGTCAGCCCGTAGGGCCCGCGGAGGCCGCGGCTGCCACCGCGCCCGCGCAGGTCCGGCGCGATCAGGGTGGCCCGGCCGTCGAGCCGGCGGGCGACCTCGAACCAGGCGAGGGCGTTGGCGGAGATGCCGTGCAGCGCCACGACGGCCGGGGCGCCGGGCACGGTGGCCGGCCACCGGAGCACCGACAGCTCCCCGTCGGCGACGGGGACACTCAGCTCCTCCGGCGCTGCCGGCCCGGTCGCCGGGTCGGCCGACGGGTCGGCCGCCCGGTGTATCGGCGGGTTCTCGGACTGGCTCATGCTGGACCACCTCCGGTGGACTGGGGCTTGGCGGCATGGATCCGGGCGGGCACCTTGGCCAGCCCGCCGGGCAGGACGTAGACCACGGCGACGAAGAGACCGCCCAGCAGGAAGAGCGGCTGGGAGAGCGGGACGCGCAGGACCGCCGGCAGGTCGGCGACGGCAGCGGAGGTGGCGAGGTCGCCGAGCCGGTGGCCGGCCCAGGTGTAGATGACCCCGCCGAGCAGCGGGCCCCAGCGGGTACCGGACCCGCCGAGCACGACCATCACCAGCAGCGAGAGGGTCGCGTCCGACGTGGCGGCCTGCGGAGTGGCGCCGCCGGTGAGCAGCAGGTAGACCACCCCGCCCGCCCCGGCGAGGCCTCCGGCGAGTACGAAGGCGATCAACTTGTAGCCGTAGGGCCGCAGTCCGAGCACCTCGACCCGGCGTTCGTTCTCCCGGATGCCCTCCCAGACCCGGCCGGCCGGGGAGCCGACGGCCCAGTGGACGACGGCGAGGGTCAGGACGAGGTAGGCGAGGGCGATCCAGTAGAGGTTGGCGGTGTTCTCGATGCCCAGGAGGGCGGCGGGCAGTCGGTCGGCCGGCGCCGACCGGCCCTCCTCGCCGCCTGTCAGCCCGCCGGGGTTGCGCTGGACGAGGATCGAACCGGCCTGGGCGAAGGCCAGGGTGACCATGGAGAAGCCGATGCCGGTGACGCGGAGGCTGACCGAGCCGAGCAGCAGGGCCAGCGCGACGGTGCATCCGATGCCGAAGACGGCCGCCGCTGCGAACGGCAGCCGGAGCTCCAGCATGGCGAGGTCGGTGGTGTAGAGGCCGGTCGCGAAGTAGAGCGCGTGGCCGAAGGAGAGCAGTCCGGTACGGCCGAGCAGGAGGTCGTAGCCGGAGGCGAGGGCCCCGTAGAGCAGGCACAGGGCGATGAGTTGGAGACTGCCGGGGCTGCCGAGCGGACCGTCGAGCAGACCCGGAACGGGAAGCGCACTGTATGGGGCGACAAGGAGCAGGATCAGCAGAGCGATCGGCCACGATCGTAGCCCTCGGCGCAGGATTGTCGAGCGATTTGTGATCGATTCACCTGTTCGAGTGATTCCGGCCCGTTCGGGGCCTCCTGGACGGCTTTCGGCGGCGTTGTTGTCAGTGCCGGGTCGTACGGTCACGGCAGTGCGGTCGCCAGCGGTGCCGCCGGTGCTCGCGGCGGGGGTGTTCGCCCTCACGCGAGCCTCCCGGTGAGTCCGCGGGGCCGTACCAGGAGCAGGACGGCCAGCAGGACGACGACCGAGAGGTCGCCGAGGCCCGCGGCGGTGTAGTAGTTGGCGAACTGCTGCACCAGGCCCACGCACACCGAGGCGACGGCGGCCCCGGTGACGGAGCCCATGCCGCCCATCACGACGACGACGAAGGCGAAGACGAGCAGGCCGGTGCCCTGGCCGGGATTGACCGAACCGAAGTAGAGGCCGCCGAGGGCGCCGCCGAGCGAGGCGGCGGCGCCCCCGATGGCGAAGACGAGTGTGAACGCCTTGCGGACGTCGATGCCCAGCGCGGTGACCATCGCCCGGTCCTCGACGCCGGCCCGGACGATCAGCCCGTAGCGGGTACGGGCGAGGAACACCTTCAGGGCGAGCAGGAGCAGCACGGCGGCCGCCACCAGTACGAAGCGGTTGACGGGGACGGTCGCACCGAGCACGTGCCAGGTGCCGGAGAGCAGCGCCGGCTGGGGGAAGGGGCGGGCGTCGGCGCCCCAGATCCCCATCAGCAGCGCGGGCACGGCCAGCCCGACGCCGACGGTGGCGAGGATCTGGTCGCGCGGGCGGCTGTAGAGCGGGCGGATCAGGGCGAGTTCCAGCAGAACGGCGGCGGCCGTTCCGACCAGCGTGCCGAAGGGCACGGCGAGCCAGAAGGAGAGTCCGGCCTCGGCACCGGCCCACCAGGTGGCGTAGGCGCCGACCGAGAGCAGGGCGCCGTGCGCGAAGTTGAGCACGTCCATCAGACCGAAGATCAGCGACAGACCGGAGGCGACCAGGAAGTACAGCGCACCCAGGCCAAGACCGGTACAGGAGAGGAGGACGACGGTGTCCATCAGGGGTTCAACTCCGTAGTGGTGTGGACGGCGGCGCCGCCGGGGCGGCGGCCGCCGACGCCGAGCAGCCGGCGGGCGGCGTCCTCGTCGGCCAACAGCGCGGCGGTGTCGCCCCGGTGGGCGGTGCGGCCGTCGGCCAGGACGGCGCAGGTCCCGGCCAGCCGGCGGACCAGCGCGAGGTTCTGCTCGACGAGCAGGACCGGGACGGCCTGTGCCGCGCGGGCCAGGACGTCCGCCACCTCGGCGACGATCTTCGGCGCCAGGCCCTTGGTGGGCTCGTCGGCGATGATCAACCGGTTCCGGTTGAGCAGGGTCCGGCCGATGGCCACCATCTGCTGCTGCCCGCCGGAGAGTGTCCCGGCCAACTGGCCGGCTCGCTGTTCGAGTTCGGGGAACAGCTCGTGGACCAGCCGGTAGTCGGGCTCGGAGCCCCCGCCCCGCTCGGCGAGGCGGAGGTTCTCGGCGACCGTCAGGGCGGCGAAGATCCCGCGGTCCTCCGGGGCGTAGCCGATGCCCTGGCGGACCACCAGATGCGTCGGAAGGGAGGAGAGTTCGGCGCCGGCGAAGCGGATGCTGCCGGTCCGCGGCACCAGGCCCATCACGGCCTTGACCGTGGTGGTCTTGCCGGCGCCGTTGCGGCCCAGCAGGGCCGTCACACCGGTCGGCGCGACGTCGAAGTCGACGCCGTGCAGGATGTGCAGGCCGTCGATGACCACCCGCAGACCGCGGACGGAGAGGAGGGAGCGGTCAAGGGCGGCGGAGTCGTGGCCTTCGGTCACAATGCCTCCCCAAGATAGGCCTGTTGGACGGTCGTATCCGCCATCACGGTGTCCGGCGCGTCCAGGGCGAGCAGCGTGCCGTGGTGCATCACGGCGAGCCGGTCGGCCAGGCCGAGCAGGACGTCCATGTGGTGCTCCACCATCAGCACGGTGCGGCCGAGATCGCGATGGACGGAACGGATGAGGGCGGTGAGGGCCGGCACCTCCTCCGCGCTGACCCCGGCCATCGGTTCTTCCAAGAGGATGAGCCGGGGGTCGGAGACCAGCAGGACGGCGAGTTCGAGCTTGCGCTTCTCCCCGTGGGAGAGCGCGCTCGCCAGGGTGTCGGCGCGGTGGGCGAGTTCGGTGCGCTCCAGGGTCTCGGCCACCTGCTCCGGGTAGCGGCCGGCGCGGCGCCAGAGCCGGTACGAGACCCGGGGGCCGGCGGCGGCCTGCGCGGCGAGGCGGACGTGGTCCGCCACCGTCATTCCGGGCCACAGGGAGGAGGTCTGGAAGGTCCGGCCGAGGCCGCGGCGCGCACGGGCGTGAACGGGCTCGGCGGTGATGTCGGTGCCGTCGAGTTCGAGCCGGCCGCGGCTCGCCGGGCAGAGGCCGGAGATCAGGTTGAACAGGGAGGTCTTTCCTGCGCCGTTGGGCCCGATGAAGGCGATGAACTCACCCTCCGGGACGGTGAAGGAGACGTCCTCGATGATCGGCACACCCCTGACGGACCAGCCCAGGCCGGTCGCCCGCAGCACCGGGGCGGCGGCCGGGGCCGTCGCGGAGGACGGAGAACCGGCGTGCGGGGCCCGCGGGGAGGAGGGAGGAGCGGAGGAGGAAGGCCGGGACACGGTGATCAGCCCGCCATCGGGGTGACCGGCGGCGCTGCCTCGTCGGCGGTCAGCGTCTTCTCCACCGAGGGCTTGGCGGCCGCACCGGAGCCCGTGAGCCGGACCTGGAACATCGGCTGGAGGAGGGCGTGGTCCTCGGCGCGCACCGTGGTGCGGCCCTTGACCCCGTCGAAGCTCCACCCTTCGAGGGCCTTCACCAGGGCGGCGGTGTCGTCGGCCGAGCCGTGGTTGGCCTCGACCGCGTGCACGATCATCTGGGCGGCGGTGAAGCCGTCCGGGGTGAAGATGTCGGACTTGCCGCCGGCAGCGGTCACGGCCTCGTCCATGGCCTTCTCCACCGGGGTGCCGGCGGCCCCGCCGAAGTAGTGGTTCAGGAAGGATATCTTCTCGCCGGCCGGGCCGAACAGCGGGTAGGAGGCGGCGAGGTCCAGGCCGGTGACGACCTTGGTGTCGGCGAAGACATCCTGCTGGTTGAGCGCCGTCCAGAGGGCCGCCGAGGTGTCACCGGCCCAGGCCACGAACAGCAGGTCGGGCTTGGCGCTCCTGGCCTGGGTGGCGAACGGAGTCAGGTCGGTCGCGCTCGGCGGGGCGAGCACCGCGTCGACCGTGGCGCCCTGGGCGCCCAGCACGCCCTTGACGGCGGCCACGTTGGCCTGCCCGAACGCGTTGTCCTGGGCGAGCACGGTGACCTTCCGGCCCTTGGCGTCCCCGATGAACGAGGCCGCCGTCCGGATGTCCTGGTAGGACTGGCGGCCGGAACGGAAGGTGTAGGTGTTGAGTCCGGTGACCTTGTCGGCGGCGGCCGGGCCGCTGATGAAGAGCACCTTGTTCTGGGCGGCGATCGGGCCGACCTGCAGGGCGACGCCGGAGGCGGTGGAGCCGGCCAGGATCTTGTGGCCCTTGCCGATGAGGTCCTTGGCGGCCGACACCGCCTTGGCCGGGTCGCCCGCGTCGTCCTGCTCCTCGACCTCGATCCGGTGCCCGTCGACCGTGCCGGTGCCCCGGGTCGCGTAGCTCAGCCCCGCCTTGAAGCCCTCCAGGTACTGCTTGCCGTACGCGGCGAGCGGGCCGGTCTTCGAGTACACCAGGCCGACCTTGACCGGGCTCCTGGATCCGGCGCCGTCCGCCGCGGCGGTGCCCGCGGTGCCGGCCTTGGCGCAACCGGCGGCGAGGAGGACGCAGGCCGCGACGGCGGCGAGCCCGCGCGCGGGGCGGGCTCCGGAGCGGGCGCCGGAGCGGGTCCGGGCGGGGGCTGTCGAGCTGCGCATGGTGACCGGCTCCTGAGGGTGGCGTGGGGGTGGTTGCCGGAACCGTAGGTGGGGTGTGCGGGCGGCGACATGTGCCCGGCCCACGGATCGGCCTGCGCCACTGTGGCGGTCGGCTCCATACCGCCCGCCGGTCGACGGCCCGACGGCACCCCGGTGTGGTGGCCCGCCATGAGTCCCCGGCGGGGCGTGGCGGCGGCCGCCATGGCCGGACGGGGCCGGCCGGGGCGACGGTTGGCACGGCGGCGGAACACGGCCCGACGCCGACCCGGATCAGGGCCCGGATCAGGCCGGGGCAGAGCCGCCGCACGCCATCCCCCTCCCCCCCGCTCCCCTCCACGAGGTGACACCTTGGACAAGGTCCTGGACTCCGCCGCCGACGCGGTCGGCGACATCCCCGACGGCGCGGTCCTCGCCGTCGGCGGCTTCGGCCTCTGCGGCATCCCCAGCACCCTGATCGGCGCGCTCGCGGCCACGCACACCACCGGGCTGCGGGTGGTGTCGAACAACTGCGGGGTGGACGACTGGGGGCTGGGGCTGCTCCTGCGGGCCGGGCGGATCGCCCGGATGACCTCCTCCTACGTCGGGGAGAACAAGGAGTTCGCGCGGCAGTACCTCTCCGGCGAGCTGGAGGTCGAGCTGACGCCGCAGGGCACGCTCGCCGAGCGGTTGCGGGCCGGCGGCGCGGGGATCCCCGCGTTCTTCACCCCCGCCGGGGCCGGCACCCAGGTCGAGGAGGGCGGGCTGCCGTGGCGGTACGCGGCGGACGGGTCGGTCGCGGTGGCCTCACCGCCGAAGGAGGTCCGGGAGTTCGGCGGCCGCCGCCACTTGCTGGAGGAGGCCATCACGGCGGACTTCGCCCTGGTCCGCGCCGAGGTCGCCGACCGGCACGGCAACTGCGTGTTCCACGCCGCCGCCCGGAACTTCAACCCGCTCTGCGCCATGGCCGGGCGGATCACCGTGGTCGAGGCGGACCGGATCGTCGAGCCGGGCGAGCTGGACCCGGACGCCGTCCACCTGCCGGGGGTGTACGTCGACCGGGTGGTCGCGGCCGACCCGGAGGACCGCCGGATCGAGCGGCGCACCGTCCGCGCCGCAGACGGCGCGCATGCCACTCCCGCCCCGACCACCACCGACCCCACCACCCCCGCGCCGACCACCACCGACGCCCGGAACGCGCTCGCCGCCCGGGCGGCGCGCGAGCTGCGCGACGGCCAGTACGTCAACCTGGGCATCGGACTTCCCACCCTGATCCCCGGTCACCTGCCGCCCGGCGTGCACGTGGTGGTGCACTCCGAGAACGGCGTCCTGGGCGTCGGCCCGTACCCGGTGGAGGGCGACGAGCACCCGGATCTGATCAACGCGGGGAAGGAGACCGTGACGCTCGCCGCCGGGGCCTCGTCCTTCGACTCCGCGTCCTCCTTCGGCATGGTCCGGTCGGGCCGGATCGACGTCTCCGTGCTCGGCGCGATGCAGGTCTCGGCCGCCGGGGACCTCGCCAACTGGACGATCCCCGGCAGGACGGTCAAGGGCATGGGCGGCGCCATGGACCTGGTGCACGGTGCCCGGCGGCTGATCGTCGTGATGGAGCACACGGCGCGCGACGGGTCGCCGAAGATCGTCGAACATCTGTCACTTCCCGCCACCGGCCTCGGGGTTGTGGACCGGATCGTCACCGACCTCGCGGTGATCGACGTGACCCCCGAGGGCCTGCGGCTGGTCGGGACGGCACCCGGGGTGACCTCCGACGAGGTGCGGGCGGCCACCGGGGCCGTCCTGCTGCCACCGGGCGATTCGGCTCCCGCATAGCACCGATCCGCCTGCGATTGGCCGGGAATCGCCATGTCCACATGCCCGCACGTCGATCATTCCCCGGACCGGTTGCAATCGGGCGGCCCCTCCGCGACAGTTGAGGAATCCCGGGGATCCCGGCATCCCCGGAAGGGAGTCCGGGGCCGCCGGAGCCTCAGGAATCCCGGAAGCGGAGCGGTTCGCCGCACGTCGGCCCGGCATCGGCGCGGGGCTCCGGGGGACCGGTCGTCCGCCGCCGTGCGACCGCGCGGCGGACCGGGTCGCACACCCCCGGTCGGAGTACGCACCAGAGGCAGGCCCGCGCGGCCGGCCACGAGGGGGAGCGCACATGGCCGGGCCGTTCTCGCGCCGGGCGCGGGACGCGGGACCGCCCGCTCCGCCCGCCCCGCCGGAGCCGGTCGCCGTGCCCGAAGCCCCCTACGACTACGCCTACTTCAGTCACCTCGCCGGCCCCGCCACCGAAGTCACCCCGGCCGACACCCCGGCCGGGGAGCCGTACCGGGTGCGGTACCGCAGCCTGCTGAGCCGCGAGCCGCATCGCATCCGGGCCGCGCTGCTCCTGCTGGCCGCGCCCCTGGTCGAGACGGTGCTGCTGGTCTGGCTGCTCCAGCCGGGGCACTGGCCGGTCCGCCCCGGCGAGACCGACACCTGGCTGCTGGTCGGCGACAAGGTGATGATCGGGATCATCGCGGTGGTCGAGGCGTTCCGGCTGGTCAACGTCGTCTCCAACGCCCATGCGACGCTGGCCGCTCGCGATCCCGTCCCGGTGACGCCCGAACGCGGCACCCGGGTCGCGTTCCTCACCACCTTCGTCCCGGGCAAGGAGCCGCCCGAGATGGTGCGCGCCACGCTCACCGCCGCACTGGCCGTCCGGCACGACGGGCCGTACCAGGTCTGGCTGTTGGACGAGGGGAACGATCCCGCCATGCGCGAGCTCTGCGAGCAGCTGGGCGTGCGCCACTTCAGCCGGGACGAGATCCCGCAGTGGAACACTCCCAAGGGCCGGTTCCGCGCCAGGACCAAGCACGGCAACTACAACAGCTGGCTCCAGGCGTACGGCGCCGACTACGACTTCTGGATCTCGGTGGACACCGACCACGTGCCGCTGCCCGAGTTCTGCGAGCGCATGCTCGGCTACTTCCGCGACCCCGACGTGGCGTTCGTGGTCGGCCCGCAGGTCTACGGGAACTACCGCAGCTCGGGTTCGCTGGTCACCAAGTTCTCGGAGAGCCAGCAGTACCTGTTCCACGCCCTGGTCCAGCGGGCCGGGAACCGCTACGGCGCACCGATGTTCGTCGGCACCAACAACGCCGTGCGGCTGGAGGCGCTGCGCTCGATCGGCGGTCTCTACGACTCGGTCACCGAGGACATGGCCACCGGCCTGGAGTTCCACCGGCGCCGCAACCCGGCCACCGGCGCGCGCTGGAAGTCGGTCTACACGCCGGACGTGCTGGCGATCGGCGAGGGGCCGTCCTCCTGGACGGACTTCTTCTCCCAGCAACTGCGCTGGAGCCGGGGCACCTACGAGACCCTGCTGACCCAGTACTGGCGGGCGGCGCGGGGGCTGTCGCCGGGACGGCTGCTGAACTACACGCTCCTGGTCTCCTTCTACCCGATGGCCGCGCTGACCTGGCTGCTCGGCGGGGTCTCCAGCGTGCTCTACCTGGGCTTCGGCGCCTCGGGCGTCCATGTGTCCTCCGAGGTCTGGATGGCGCTCTACAGCGACGCCGCCGCGCTGCAGATGCTGCTCTACACCTGGAACCGCAAGCACAACGTGAGCCCGCACGAGCCGGCGGGTTCGTCGGGGGTGGCGGGCATGGTGATGTCGGCACTGTGCGGCCCGGTCTACGCGGCCTCGCTCCTGCAGACCCTGCTGCGGATCCGCAGCCGGTTCGTGGTGACCCCGAAGGGCGCCTCGACCAGCCCCGACCGGCCGGCCACCTTCCGCCTCCACCTCTTCTGGGCCGTGGTGTTCGGCGGCGCCGTCGCGGCCTCCTTCCGGACCGGCCACGACCACGTCGCCATGCGGGCCTGGGCCTGCCTGGCGCTCTTCCTCAGCGTGCTGCCGATGCTGCTGCTCGCCGCGGACGCCGTGCGCCGCCGCCGGGCCCGGCCCGTCTCCACCCTCGCCCTCACCTCGGCGGGAGCAGCCGCCGACCCGCCCCACGTCCCCGCATCCGCACCCGCACCAGCACCAGCACCAGCACCAGTCACGAACACGAACACCGACACGGACACGGACACCGCAGAGCCCGCACCCGCCACGAGGGGATGACGAACCACCGTGAAGATCCGCCACACCGGCCGCACCCGGCGCTTCGCCCTCGGCAGCACCGTCGCCCTGACCGTGGCCGGGATGAACGCACCCGCCGTGCTCGGCTTCGCCACCGGCCAGTACCACCACTACGTCATCAACCGCCCCGCCTACAAAGCGGAGTACGGCCACTGGCAGACCCTGGTGCTCCCCGCCGAGTTCCGGATCAACGCCATCCACGCCGCCCTGCTGCGCACCGGCAAGGTGCTGATCATCGCCGGCTCCGGCAACAACCGGAAGGACTTCGACGCCGGCACCTTCAAGAGCCTGCTCTGGGACCCTGCCGCCAACACCTACAAGGCCGTCCCGACCCCCGCCGACATGTTCTGCGGCGGCCACACCGCGCTGCCCGACGGCAGGATGCTGGTGGCCGGCGGCACCCGTCGCTACGAGGCGCTGGACAGCGCGGTCAAGAAGGCGGCCGGCACCATGCGGGTCCGCAACGAGGACCCGGACGCCGCCCGCAGCCTCCCCCGGGGCACCGTCTTCCGCGCGCCGAACGGCCGCGAGTACGTCTCCACCGCCGACCTCACCGTCCCCGCCGCGACCAAGACCGGCTCCGGCGCCGCGACCGTCGTCAAGGCCTCCGAGGTGAAGGTGTTCGCCGAGGCGGTGGCACCCGGCCGGGAGTCGGTGCTGGACTCCCCGGCCCAGTACACGATCAAGGGCCTGACCGGCGCCGACGCCCGGAACCTCTACGGCACGGCCGACCGGATGACCCTGGAGAAGCAGGACTACCAGGGCATCCGCGCCGCCTTCGAGTTCAACCCGGACACCGAGATGTACGAGCAGGTCACCGACATGGCCTACGCCCGCTGGTACCCGACGCTGACCGGACTGGGCGACGGCCGGGTGGTCACCGTCTCCGGGCTGGACGACACCGGCCAGATCCTCAGCGGCAACGACAACGAGATCTACGACCCGGCGAGCCGGACCTGGTCCAAGGCGCCCGACCGCTACTTCCCGACGTACCCGTCGATCTTCCTCACCGCGTCCGGCAAGCTCTTCTACTCCGGTTCGAACGCCGGTTACGGGCCCGCCGACAAGGGCCGCGAGCCCGGCCTCTGGGACCTCGCCGACAACAGCTTCCACCCCGTCCCCGGCCTGCGCGACCCGCAGCTCACCGAGACGTCCTCCTCCGTCCTGCTGCCGCCCGCGCAGGCGCAGAAGGTGATGGTGCTCGGCGGCGGGGGCGTCGGCGAGTCCCCGCTGTCCACCGCCCGCACGGACATCGCCGACCTCGCCGCCGCCCGGCCCGTGTTCACCCCGGGCCCCGACCTGCCGGCCGGCGGCACCCGGTACCTCAACAGCGTGATCCTGCCCGACGACACCGTCTTCACCACCGGCGGATCGAGCGACTACCGGGGCAAGCACCGCAGCGACCTGCTCAAGGCGCAGACCTACCACCCGGACACCAACACCTTCAGCACCGCCGCCGAGCCCGCCATCGGCCGCAACTACCACGCCGAGGCCCTGCTGCTGCCCGACGGCCGGGTGGCGGTGCTCGGCTCCGACCCGCTCTTCAACGACAAGGCGGGCACCGAGCCGGGCACCTTCGAGCAGCGGATCGAGATCTACAGCCCGCCCTACCTGTTCCACGGCGAGCGGCCCCGGCTGACCGGCGCCCCGGCCGCCGCCGCACTCGGCGGCACCGTCCGGGTGACCACCCCGGCGCCGGAGGGCGTCGTCACCGCCAAGCTGGTCCGGCCGAGTTCGGTCACCCACGCCACCGACGTCGAGCAGCGCTCGGTGGCCCTGGACGTCACCGCGCGCACGGCGGACGGCGTCACGCTCTCCCTGCCCGCCAACCCCAACCTGCTGCCGCCCGGCTGGTACATGCTGTTCGTCACGGACGCCGCCGGAACCCCCTCGGAGGCCCGCTGGATCCAGGTCACGCCCTGAGCCGGGAAAGCCTTGAGCCGAGGAATGCCTTGAGCCGGGGAGAGCCCTGAGCCGGGAAAGCCCCGGACCGGGGAAGGCCCCGAACCGACAGGCGCCGAGCCGCCGAACCGCCTGCGCGGCCGAGCCGCTATCCCGCCGTACCGGCGACGGCCCCCGTCAGTCCCAGCGCGTACGGGAGCCAGAACTCACCGGCCGGCGGCTCGCCGCGGCCGCACTCGCCGTCCGACTCCCCCGGGTTCTTGATCCAGAGGTAGGCGTCGACGCCGGGCCGCCCGGTCTCGGTCGTGGGCGGCGCGCCGAGCGCACGGCCGGGCGGGTTGCACCACGCCTCGGCGTCCAGCGGGCCGTTGCCGTTGCGGCTGGTGTCGACGACGAAGTGCTTGCCGTCCAGCAGGGCGGACAACTGCCCGCCGTACGCCGCGTTGCGGTCGGTGGTGAAGAAGTTGGAGACGTTCACCGCGAAGCCGTCGGCCGCCGCGATCCCCGACCGGCGCAGCGCCCCGGCCAGTGCGGGGAGGTCCTGCGTCCACCCGGGGTTGCCCGCGTCCAGGTAGACCCGGACCTGCGGACGCTTCTTCAACTCCTGGACAGCGAAGGCCAGCAGACCGTACCGCTCGGTGGCGGCATCGCCCTTGACGCCGCAGTTGTCCAGGGTGTGCGCGATCGCGTCCGGCTCCAGCACCACCCAGGCCCGGCGGTCGCCGAGCGCCTCCGCGAGGCCGGTGATCCAGGACCGGTACGCGGCGGCGTCGGACGCGCCGCCGGCCGAGTAGAGGCCGCAGTCCCGGTGCGGGATGTTGTACACGACGAAGACGGGTGTGCGGTCGACCCGGGCGGCACTGCGGCTCACCTGGTCGGCGATGTCCCGGGCCGCCTGGTCGCCGAGCCAGTGCGCGGACGGCTGGGCGGCGATCCGCAGCAGGCTGTCGGCCTCGGCCGTCCGGCCCTGGCGGCGCAGGGCGGCCGACTGACGGGCCACGGGGGTCTGGTCGGAGACGTAGAAGGTCTGGCCGGGCAGCTGCGGCAGCGTGCCGGCCCCCGCGCCGGACGGAGCGGGCGCGGCGGGCGCGGCGGCCGTCGGACTCCCGGCGCCGGAGGGCCCCCCGGGAACGTCGGCGCTGCTCCCGGAGCCTGCCCCGGCGCACCCCACGACACCCGTCAGCAGTCCCAGCAGCGCCGCCCCCACGGCCGGCCGGAATCCCGCCCCTCGACCCACTCGGCGCACGTACCGCCCCTCCCCCTGCCCGGTCCGGGCGACCCGGCGGGCCCCAAGCTTCGCACACCGGGCCGCGCCCGCCGCCCACGATCGGGTGAACGGCGGGCGCCGCCGGGCCGCGAGACGCCCCGTCGGGCGGGGCGAGGGGGCGTGACGGCTCAGGCCTGCTTGAGGTCCGGGATCCGCCAGTCGATCGGGTCGACGCCGAAGCCCTCCAGCGCGGCGTTGATCTGCGAGAACGGCCGGCTGCCGAAGAACAGCTTGGCGGACAGCGGCGACGGGTGGGCGCCCTGGACCACCACGTGCCGGCCGGTGTCGATCAGCGGGAGCTTCTTCTTGGCGTAGTTGCCCCAGAGCACGAAGACCACCGGCTCCTCGCGCGCGCTCACCGCCTTGATCACCGCGTCGGTGAACTTCTCCCAGCCCTTCGCCTTGTGCGAGTTGGCCTCGTGCGCGCGCACCGTGAGCACCGCGTTGAGCAGCAGCACGCCCTGCTCGGCCCAGTGCATCAGGTAGCCGTTGTCGGGCGCCGGGATGCCGAGGTCGGCGTCCAGCTCCTTGAAGATGTTGCGCAGCGACGGCGGCGTCTTGGTGCCCGGCAGCACCGAGAAGCTCATGCCGTGCGCCTGGCCGTCGTCGTGGTACGGGTCCTGGCCGAGGACGAGCACCCGGACCTTCTCGTACGGCGTGGCCTCCAGCGCGGAGAACTCCTGCCCGCTCGGCGGGAAGACCTGGTGCTCCGCGCGCTGGGCCGCCACGAAGGCCGCCAGCTCCGCGAAGTACGGCTTCTCCGTCTCGGCACCCAGCACCCCGCGCCAGGACTCCGGCAGTTCCAGGCCGGCACCCGCTTCCGCCCCGCCCACGTTCGCCTCGACCGTCCCCGCCTCGACCGTGTCCGTCACGACGACCTCTACCTCCCACCGGACGGCCGCTCTCCGCGGCACCGCCCCGACCTGCGGGCGCGTCGCGCCCCTCGCGCCGTACGCCCTCTTCCACCCCGAACGCTACACAGGCCCACCGACAGCCGGGTCCCCGACCGCCTCACCGAGCGGCTCACCGACCGGCTCACCGAGCGGCTCACCGAGCGGGTCCCCGGCCCCCTCCCCCGCCGCCCCGCGGCCCGCCCCGCCGGCCGCCGCCCGCGCCACCCGCAGGTGCTCGACGACGTTCAGCGCCACCAGCACCACCGCGAGCGCCAGCAGCGCGGTGATCGCCGGCCAGCGCACCATCACCGGCGCGAGCGCCAGCACCACCGCGGCCGCCCCGAGCCGGGTCGTCGCGACCGACCGGAACATCATCCAGCGCGTGTAGCCGAAGGTCAGCAGGTACAGCCCGCAGCCCCCGTAGAGCAGCGCCACCGAGCCCGCGCCGAGCGCCCGGCGCGGATCGGCCACCGTCTCACCGAAGCCGACCGCCACCGCGATCACCCCGGCGACCAGCGCCAGGTGCCCGTACTGGAAGACCCGGCGCACGACGTCCCGGCGCGAGTCGGCGACGACCACGGCGTAGTGCATGGCGTCGGCCGCGTAGACGAAGTACTGCCACCAGAGCCCGGCCGAGATGGTGAACGCCGCGGTGACCGCGAGCAGTTCGGCCGCGTCCAGGCGGGCCGCCGCCGCGGTGGCGCCGATCCCGACGATCGACTCGCCGAGCGCGACCAGCAGGAACAGCGCGAAGCGTTCCGGCATGTGCGCGGGGTGGTAGGAGACGTCGGCCAGCCGGCGGCGGAACACCAGCGGCGCGGACAGGTCGCAGAGCGCCGCCAGCGCCCAGAGCCAGACCCGCGGTCCCTCCGGCAGCAGCCCGCCCACCACCAGCAGCGGCCCGCTGACCAGCACGCCCACCCCGTACGGGCCGCGCCAGACGCCGGGGATGCGGACCAGCAGGAGCAGCAGCACCACCCGGGCCGCCCAGTACCCGGCGCCCAGCAGCACGCCCCGGCCCCCGTACGCCCCGGGCACGGCCAGGGCCATGACCAGACCGGTCAGGCCGACGGCGAGGATGCCGAGCCGGTCCCGCGCGTTGTCGACGTCCCGGATGTTGGCCTGCACGGTGGTGCCGACCCAGCACCAGTAGACCGGGACGAACACCACCAGCGCCCGGGCGACGCCCGCCCAGTCGTGGTGGTGGTGCAGCAGCCCCGACACCTGGGTGATCGCGAACACGAACACCAGGTCGAAGTACAGCTCCGCCCAGGTGACCCGCTTCTCCGCCGGCTCCCCCGCGCTGCCCATTCGTCCTCCCCGACGCACACGGCGAACGGGCCCCGCCCCGGGCCGTCATGGCCGGGGCGGGGCCCGCAAACAGCAGTGCCGAGGCTAGACCAGCTCGACGAGGTCCGCGATCGACTTGACCACCCGGGTCGGCCGGTACGGGAAGCGCTCCACGTCGGCGGCGGCGGTGAGGCCGGTGAGCACCAGGATGGTCTCCATGCCGGCCTCCATGCCGGCCACGATGTCGGTGTCCATCCGGTCGCCGATCATGACGGCGGTCTCCGAGTGGGCGCCGGCCGTGTTGAGCGCCTCGCGCATCATCAGCGGGTTGGGCTTGCCGACGAAGTACGGCTCGACGCCGGTCGCCTTGGTGATCAGCGCCGCGACCGAGCCGGTGGCCGGCAGCACGCCCTCGGTGGACGGGCCGGTCTCGTCCGGGTTGGTGCAGATGAAGCGGGCGCCCTGGTTGATCAGGCGGATCGCCTTGGTGAGCGCCTCGAAGCTGTAGGTGCGGGTCTCACCGAGGACGACGTAGTCCGGGTTGTTGTCGGTCAGCACGTAGCCGGCCTGGTAGAGCGCGGTGGTCAGCCCCGCCTCGCCGATCACGTAGGCGGTGCCGCCGGGGCGCTGGCCCTTGAGGAACTTGGCGGTGGCCAGGGCCGAGGTCCAGATGCACTCCTCCGGCACCTCCAGGCCCATGCCGGCCAGTCGGGCGCTGAGGTCGCGCGGGGTGTAGATGGAGTTGTTGGTGAGGACCAGGAACGGCTTGCCGGACTCCCGCAGCCGGCGCAGGAACTCCTCCGCGCCGGGAATGGGGGTGCCCTCGTGGATGAGGACACCGTCCATGTCGGTCAGCCAGGACTCGATGGGCTTGCGGTCTGCCACGTGCGTGTCTCCCGAAGTCTTGCCATGTCATGCGATGGTCGTACGAAATTGCGGCGCATCGCCGTCACCGTTGCGCCTCCCACCGGCCGGACCCTCCTCGGGACACCGGACCGCCGGGGGTACTGCTGGCTGCCCCAACCGGCCACAGCCTAATCCGCACACCTGGCCGACGGCAGTGCGTCCCGCTGGACGGAACGGACCCGGCCCCGCCCGCACGGGTCGACATGCTCTCCTCAAGGGCTCCTTAAGGCCTCCCTAACCGCAGCGATGCCCCTCGGCAGCGCGGCCCGGCACGGCTACCGTGAACGCCACGCCGCCGCGTCCCCCACCGCGGCGGCGGCACAGTCTCCGCGCACGCCCCCCGGACACCGGGCACCGGGCACCGCCCGGACGCCCCCGCACCTCCCCGCCGCGGGGACCCGCGCCGGACGCCGGAACCCGGGCCGGACGGGCCCGCCGTGGTTGAGTAGGGCGCATGACGACCTCCGCGCGCCGAGCCCCGGCCACCCCCTCCGGCAACCACCCGCCCTTCCGCGTCGGTCTGATCGGCTACGGCCTGGCCGGCTCCGCCTTCCACGCCCCCCTCATCGCCACCACCCCGGGGCTGCGGCTGGACGCGGTGGTCACCGCCAACCCCGAGCGCCGGGAGCAGCTGCGGCGCGAGCACCCCGGCGCCCGCGCCGTCGACACCCCCGAGCAGCTGCTCGCCGACCCGGAGGCGCTCGACCTGGTCGTCATCGCCTCCCCCAACCGCACCCACGCCCCGCTCACCCGCGCCGCGCTGGCCGCCGGACTGGCCACCGTGGTCGACAAGCCGCTGGCCGGGACCGCCGCCGAGGCCGCCGAGCTCTGCGCGCTCGCCGAGGCGGACGGCACCCTGCTCACCGTCTTCCAGAACCGCCGCTGGGACGGCGACTTCCTCACCGCCGCCCGGCTGGTCCGCGAGGGCGCGCTCGGCCGGGTGCACCGCTTCGAGTCCCGCTTCGAGCGCTTCCGCCCCAAGCCCAAGCCCGGCTGGCGCGAGCTCGCCGACCCGGCCGAGGTCGGCGGCACCCTCTACGACCTCGGCAGCCACCTCGTCGACCAGGCGCTCACGCTCTTCGGGCCGGTCGACACCGTGTACGCCGAGATCGACGTCCGGCGCGACGGCGCGGTGGTCGACGACGACGCCTTCCTCGCCCTCACCCACGCCGACGGCACCCGCTCCCACCTGTGGACCAGCGCGCTCGCCCCGCTGGTCGGCCCCCACCTGAGGGTCCTCGGCGACACCGCGGGGTACGTCAAGTCCGGCATGGACCCCCAGGAGGCCGCCCTGCGTTCCGGCCTGCGCCCCGACGCCGCGACCCCCTGGGGCGCCGAGGACCCGGCCCGCGACGGCGTGCTCGGCACCGACGAGTCGGCGGTCACCGTGCCCACCGAGCCCGGTGACTACCCCGCCTTCTACGCGGGCGTCGCCGCCGCCCTGGCCACTCCCGGCACCCCGCCCCCGGTCGACCCGCGCGACGCCGTCGCCACCCTCGCCGTCCTGGAGGCCGCCCGCGCCTCCGCCGCCACCGGCTCCACGGTCCGCCTCGGCTGACCCCGCGTCGGCCCGCCGCCGGACACCCGGCCGGCCCCGGCCGGAGGCCGGTCAGACGCCGATGACCTCGACGGCCGAGCCCAGGCCCTTGAAGTCCGCGAGGTTGCGGGTGTACAGCGGCAGGCCGTGCGCGGAGGCGATCGCGGCGATCATCAGGTCGATCCGGCGCGGGCGCGGCTGGCGCCCGGCGGCGATGGTCAGGGTGACCAGGGTGCCGTAGCGGGCGGCGGCGGCCGCGTCGAAGGGCAGCGGCTCGAAGTCCGCCATGGCGGCGCCCAGCACCTCCATCCGGGCCGCCCGGCTGACCGGGTCGCGGGCCATCGAGACGCCCTGCTGCAGTTCGGCGAAGGTGATCGCGGTCAGCTCCGGCACGGCCGGCAGGTCGGCCGGGCTGAGCAGGGCGAGGTCGATGTAGACACAGGTGTCCAGCACCCCGGCGGGCCGGCGCCGGGACGCCCTGCGCCGCTCAGCCACGCGGCCGCTCGAACGGATCGCCGTCCTCGTCCCCGACCAGCTCCTCGGGCCCGAAGTAGTCCTCGGCCTCCTTGCGCATCTCCTGGTAGTCCACCCGCGGCAGCTTCACGTGCCGCGCCACCAGCTCCTCCGCCGTGAGCCGGCGCCGCCCCGCCACCGGCCGCAACTCCGCGACCTCGACCCCGTTCCTGGTGATGTGGAAGATCTCCCCCGCCTCCACGGCGTCCATCACCGCGGCGGAGTTGTTCCGGAACTCCCGCTGGGTAATCGTCTTCATCCCCCCACGGTAGCCCCGTGTAGCACCCGCGGCTACACCTCCGCGCGCACCGGTCCGTCCGGTCGGCCTTCCTGAACACCGGGAACCGGGGCGGGGGCCCGATCGTCTTCCTGCTCCGAAGGCCCGGATCCGGGGCGCGGGAGGAGGGCAGGGACGTGACGGTGGTCGCGATGCTGCTCGGCGTGCTGCGGGTGCTGGGCGGGGGCGGGTGGCTCGCCGAGGGCGGTGGGTCGCTGACCTCGGTGGCGGCCGCGGCCGCCGTGGTGCTGGTGGCCGGGGCGGTCGCGGGGGCGCTGGTCGTCGCGCGGCTGCTGGGGGCGCGGGCACCGGCGAACGTGCGGGACGGGATGCTGCGCAGGCGCGCGTTCCGGACGGCGTTCCTCCCGCAGCGCGATCCGGACGCCCGGGGCCGACGGCGTCCGAGGGCGCCGGGAGCGGCCCCGGCGGCCGCGTAGCGCTCGAAGCACCCCCTCGAAGATCCGCCAACGGATCCGCAGCCGCGGCCGTCCTCCGTCGACCACTCGTACCCCGAGACCCCGGAGGGCTCGCTCCACCATGTCCGTTCTCACTGTGCTCGACCCGGCCGTCGGCCTGGCCCACGATGCCGTCGCCGCGCTCGCGCAGATCGCCCCGACGGCGCTCGCGATCGTCCTGTTCACCGTCTGCGTCCGGTTGGCGCTGCACCCGCTGGCCCGGGCGGCGGCGCGCGGCGAGAAGTCGCGCGCCCGGCTGGCGCCGCGGGTCGCCGAGCTGAACCGCCGGCACGAGGGGCACCCGGAGAAGCTCCGGGCGGCGCTCGCCGAGCTGTACCGGGAGGAGAAGGCCTCGCCGTTCGCAGGGTGCCTGCCGATGCTGGTGCAGATCCCGTTCTTCTCGGTGATGTACCGGCTGTTCACCACCCCGAACGACCTGCTCGGCCACACCCTGTTCGGCGCCCCGCTCGGTCTGCACGTGGGCGCGGCGCAGGGCGCGGGGCAGTGGGCGGTGTTCGCCGTGCTGTACGCGGGTCTGGCGGCGGTGGCGTACGCCGGCTTCCGGCGGGCCCGGCGCGCGCAGGGCGAGCAGGCGGCGAAGGCGGCGGAGGACGGGGGCGCGCCGCCGCAGCCGGGGCTTGCGGTCCTGCCGTACCTGTCCTTCGGCACGGTCCTGTTCGCCGCCCTGGTGCCGCTGGCGGCCGGGGTCTACCTGCTGACCACCACCGCCTGGTCCGCCGCCGAGCGCGCCTGGCTGTACCGGGACGGCGCGCCGGAGCCGGCGGGCGGCGTCGCGCTGGTGTGACGCCCGGGTCGGAGGGAGCGCCGGGCCTCCTCTAGCCTGTGTGATCGTTTGGCCCGGTCGGCCGGACGATCACACAGGTGGGACCAGACGGACGAAGGGAAGGGTCGGACCATGACGGTCGCTGCTCCGGCGTTGGCCGAGTTGCGGGAGGTCTGCCAGCCGCAGGCGAAGCTCGCGAGCCGCAACGGGGAGCACTGGGCGGGGCGGCTCTACATGCGCGCCGTCTCCCTGCGGGTCACCCGGCAGCTGGTGCGGACCTCGGTGTCGCCCAACACGCTGACCTGGGTGATGGTGGTCTGCGGAGTGGGCGCGGGGGCCGCGCTGCTGATCCCGGGGCTGCCGGGCGCGGTGCTGGCGGTGGTGCTGATGCAGGGCTTCCTGCTGTTCGACTGCGTGGACGGCGAGGTGGCCCGCTGGAAGAAGCAGTTCAGCATGGCCGGGGTGTACGTCGACCGGCTCGGCGCGTACCTGGCGGACGCGGCGCTGATGATCGGCGCGGGTGTCCGGGCGGCCCGGGGCGGGTCGGAGCTGTGGGTGTCGGTGGGCCTGGCGGCCGCGCTGGGCGTGGTGCTGCTGAAGGCGTCGACCGATCTGGTGGACGTGGCGCGGGCGCGCAGCGGGATGGCGCCGGCGGACGAGGAGTCGACGCAGCCGCGCTCGCAGGGCATCGCGACGGCGCGCCGGCTGGCGTCGGTCTTCAAGATCCACCGGGTGACCAACGGCATCGAGGCCTCACTGGTGCTGCTGGCGGCGGCGGTCGTGGACGCGGCGGCCGGCCACACCGACCCGACCCAGGCGACGGTCGCCGCGATCACCGTGATCACCTGGGGGATGGTGGTCGCGCACCTGGCGTCGATCCTGTCCTCCTCCCGCCTGCGCTGAGCCGAACGCCGCGCCGGCCAACGAGCCGGCCACCGAGCCGGCCACCGAGCCGGGCGCACCGACGGCGCGCCGACCCCCGGGCCGGCGCGCCGTCGCGCGTTCCCGGGGCGCCCTGGCCGCCACCGCGACGAGCACCCGCGGACGGTTGCGTCAACCCCGCTGATGCCGATCGGCCCTCCCGCCACCCCCGCCGTTCGGCCGGGTCGCGCCCTCCCCGAGAGGGCTTCCGGGGCCGGTCCGCAGGACGACGCGGATCACCCCAACCTGTGCGAACTTGGCGACAGGGGGCCGGAGTTCGGCCCCGGGGAGGGATCGCCATGAACGTCGCACGCACCACTCGCACCACCCGCACCACCCGCGCCGTACGGCTCGCCGCCGTCGCGCTGGCCGGCGCGACCGCCATCACGCTCGCCCCGACGGCGGCCCTCGCGGCCGACGCCGCGAGCGGGCCCCCCGCCGCGACGGCAGGCGCCGCCGCGCGGGTCGACCTGGACCCCGAGCTGCGGGCCCTCGTGGAGCGCGGCTCCTCGACGGCGGCGCTCGCCGAGGCGCGCGAGAACGGCCGCCGGGTCTGGCGCGGCGCCGCCGGGGTCAACGACCTCGACTCGCGGCGGCCGGCCCGCGCCGACGGCCGGTTCCGGATCGGCAGCGTGACCAAGACCTTCGTGTCCACGGTCGCCCTGCAGCTCGTCGACGAGGGGAAGCTCCGGCTGGACGACCCGGTGGAGCGCTACCTGCCGGGCGTCGTCCCGAACGGCGGCGCGATCAGCCTGCGGCAACTGCTCAACCACACCAGCGGCCTGTCCGACTACCTGGACGATCCGCGCTTCCTCTTCCAGGACGTGCCGACCCTGCGTTCGTACGTCGCCCAGCGCCGCTGGACGACGTGGAGCACGGACCAGCTGATCGAGGTGGGCGTGCAGCGGGCGCCGTACTTCCCGCCCGGGCAGGGCTGGCACTACTCCAACACCAACTACGTCCTCATCGGCGAGGTGATCCGCAAGGTCACCGGGCACAACTGGCGGACCGAGGTGGACCGGCGGATCGTCACACCGCTGCACCTCGACGACACGGTGTTCGCGGGCACCCGGACGGGCATCCCCGGCCCGCACGCCCACGGGTACGCCCAGCTGCCGGAGGGCCCGGCCGACCTCACCCGGATCAACCCGAGCTTCGGCGACGCGGCCGGCGACGGCATCTCCACCACCGCCGACCTCAACCGCTTCCACGCCGCCCTGTTCGGCGGGAGGCTGCTCTCCCCGGCCCGGTTCGCGGAGATGACGACGGCCGTCCCCGCGCCGATGCTCGGCGCGCACTACGGGCTGGGACTGATCCGCTACGACCTGCCCTGCGGGGAGATCTGGGGCCACACCGGCGGGATACCGGGCTACAACACGATCTGGCTCGGGTCGAAGGACGGCACGCGGCAGTTCTCGCTCTCCTTCAACGTCCCGCAGGGGTCCGAGACGAACGACACCTTCACCACGCTGAATGCCTTCATCGAGAAGGCCTCGTGCGGCCCGGCCGGGGCCACCACGAAGAGCGCCACGGCGAACTCGCCGCTGCAGTTCCTGCGTTGAGCGGCCGGCCGGACGGCGGGGAGGGGGCGGCGTCAAGCCCGGTGACGCCGATCGGCCGGCGCGCCACCCCCGCCGTTCGGCCGGGTCCCGGGATACCTCTGACGGACGGCCGGGGGCCTTCGAGGCCGGTCCGCAGGACGACGCGGGACGGGCCGCACGGATGCGAGCCTGAGTGCCGAGGGCCCGAGGTCCGGGCCGGGGAGGGTGGTTCACCATGGCGTTCGCCCATGCTCAAGCGGCGCGCAGGCACGGCCGGCCAGCGATGCGGACGGCCGCCGTCGCACTGGCCGGGGCGGCGGTCGTCACGCTCGCGCCGTCGGCGACGGCAGCCGCACCGGCCGGCGTCGACGCCCAGGCCCAGTTGCAGGCGTTCATCACGGACGGCTCCTCGACGGCCGCGTTCGCCGAGGTGCGGCAGGACGGCCGCCGGATCTGGCGCGGCGCGGCCGGCACCGCCGACCTGGACACCGGGCAGCCGGTCCGGCCGGACGGCCGGTTCCGGATCGGCAGTGTCACCAAGGCGTTCGTGTCGACGGTCGTGCTCCAACTGGTCGCCGAGGGCCGGCTGCGGCTGGACGACCCGGTGGAGCAGTACCTGCCGGGTGTCGTCCCCGGCGGCGGCGCGATCAGCGTGCGCCAACTGCTCAACCACACCAGCGGCCTGTACGACTACCTGGAGGATCCGCGGTTCTTCTACCAGGACGAGGCGAGCCTGCGCGACTACGCCTACGGGTCGCGCCGCTGGCAGGACCACCGGCCCGAGCAGTTGGTCGCGATCGGCGTCGCGCACGCGCCGTACTTCGCGCCGGGCCAGGGCTGGAAGTACTCGAACACCAACTACGTCCTGGCCGGGATGGTGATCCGCAAGCTCACCGGGAACAGCTGGCAGAGCGAGGTCGAGCGGCGGATCGTCGCACCGCTGCACCTCGGCGACACGGTGTTCCCCGCCTCCGAGACCGGCCTGCGCGGCCCGCACGCGCACGCCTACGCCAAGCTGCCGGAGGGTCCGGCGGACATCACCCGGCTCAACACGACCGTCGCCGACGCGGCGGGCAACGGCATCTCCACGCCCGCCGACCTCAACCGCTTCCACGCCGCCCTGTTCGGCGGCAAGCTGCTGCGGCCCGCCGAGCAGGCGGAACTGAAGCGCACGGTGCCGACCGGCTCGGGCACCACGTTCTACGGACTCGGCGTGGCGCAGGCCGACTTCGGCTGCGGTCCGCTGTGGGGCCACGACGGCGGCCTGCCGGGCTGGGGCACGCTGCTGTTCGGCACGGCGGACGGCAAGCGGCAGGTGGCGCTGTCGTACAACCCGTACGAGGGCACGGACCCGTCGGGCCTCGATGCGGCGGTGGTCGACGTGGCGGTCAGGACGCTGTGCGACGGCACGAAGGCGGCTTCGGCCGACGCGGCGGCCGGACTGGCGGCGCTGCACTGAGGTGACGTCAGGGAGGCTCTGAGGTAGGTGAGTCAGCCGTTCACCGGCTCCCGGCAGGGCCCCCGGATCCGGCGTGCGCTCCGGGGAGGAGTGGCGACCCGTCGATCGGCAGATGGACGGGCGCGGTCCGCCGCGGGGACGATGATCGGGCCACGGCCGTCGCCGCCCCTGTCCACCCCTGCGGCGGAGGCGGCGGGGCAACGGCCGTGGCCGGCGCGTCCGACCTGGCCGACCGGGCAGCCGGTCAGGTCGGGCGCGCGCCCCCGGAGGGGGGCTGCCCGGGTATGCGGTGGTCGTGGTCGCGGCGGCGGTGGCGGTCGTGGAGGGAGTCCGACCGCAGACGGCAGACGGCGCCGACGACTGCGGCGGTGATGATGAGGGTCAGTAGCCCGATCATGGTCAGGCGGCGCGGTCGAACTCGAACCAGACCAGCTTGCCGCGCTTCTGGGGGTCGGCGCCCCAACGGTGGGTGAGGCCCTGGACGAGTTGGAGGCCCCGGCCGGACTCGGCGAGGGAGTCGGGGGTGCGGGGGTCGGGGAGGTCGGAGGAGTTGTCTCCGACGGAGACGCGGATCGCCCGGTCGAGGAGCAGGACGAGGACGACGGGCGAGGCCGTACCGCCGTGGCGCCAGGCATTGACGATCAGCTCGACGAGCGCGAGTTCGGCGTCGGCGATGACGTCGGAGTGGAAGCCGGCGAGGGTCATCGCCGTACGGAGGGCCTCGCGGGAGACGGTGAGGGAGGGGGTGTTACGCGTACACATGGGGACTCCCAGCGGTGTAGGTGGGGGCGCACCGGAGGGAGGCATGAGGGTGCCAACTGCCCGGGTGAGGGACGTGGATGACTATCCGTCCGGTGAGCGGTGCATCACAGACTGTAGGGCAGAGATAGGCAAATTTGCCAGCCAGCCGTAGAAAGTGTGCCTAGTTGTGAGTTGGACTGGCATACTCACATCGGTGGATGCTTGGCACATGCCACCTACCCCAACCGCACGCCGAAAGCGGGTCGGCATCGAGCTTCGGAAGATGCGCGAAGCCGCCGGCCGCACATCAGGAGATGCCTCCGCCGTTCTGGGCGTGGACCGAAGCAAGATCACGCTGATCGAGCAGGGCACTTACCCGATCAGTGCCGAGCGGGTGATCGCTCTCGCCGAGGCGTACGAGGAGGGCGACGCCGAGTACGTCGATGCGGTGGCCGCCATGGCCTCCGACAAGTCGAAGGGCTGGTGGGAGGAACACAGAGGGCTTGTTCCTGCGGGGATACTCGACATCTCCGAAGTGGAGCATCACGCACGCGGTCTCGCGACCTATCAGATCTGCCATGTGCCTGGGCTGATGCAGACAGAGGACACGGCAAGGGAGATATTCCGTGAGGTCTATCCCCCGCTTCGGCCGCTGAACATCGAAGCACGGGTGGAGAATCGCGTTCGCCGCGCCGAAATCCTGTCTCGCAGCGATCCGATCGACTACGAGGCGATCGTGCACGAGGCCGCGCTGAGGATGGAGTTCGGCGGAACGAGTGTGGCAAGAGCACAGCTCAAGCACATGCTGATGCTCGCCGAGCGGCCCAACATCACCTTGCGCGTTCTGGAGTTTCGATCAGGAGGCTTCAAGGGTGCAGGCCAGGCCGTCATGTATGCGCGAGGCCCCGTAGCCCGCCTCGACACGGTCCAGCTGGACTCCGTGGGATCGCCGGCCTTTCTGACCGAGGTGAACCAACTTGAGAACTATCGGAACATCATTGGTGCCATGCGCGAGCGCGCTCTCGGTCCGACCGAGTCGTGCGACTTCATCTCCGGCATCCTGAAAGGCCTGTGAGGAAACCAGTGGAAGAACTCCCTTGGCGTAAGCCCAACCTCTGCGGCGACGGCAACAATTGCCCGGAGGTGGCCATCACCGACGACGCCGTCTACGTCCGGAGCAGCCTCCACCCCTCCTCCATAGCCCGGCTGACCCTCGCGGAATGGCGCGACCTCGTGACCGGCATCCAGAACGGCGAATTCCACACCTGACACCACCCCTCGGCCGCGCGCGGGGGCCGGCGGGGGCCGGGGGGGGGCGCCCCGCCCCCCCCCCGGCCCCACCAACAAACACGGCCGCCCCGCGCGGCCCCCCCCCCCCCGCGCCGCTCGGCGCCCCCCGCGCCCGCCCCCCCCCCCCCCCCACACCCCCCCCCCCCCCCCCCCCCCCCCCCCCCCCGCCCCCCGGGCCGCCCCCCCCCCCCCCCGCCAGGGACCCGGCTGCACCATCACCTGCTTCCGGCGGCTCCGGACGGCACCCCGCTCCGTTCGGCACGCGGGTCCGCCTGCAGGAACTCCAGCGTGGCCAGTTCGTTCACCGTCTCGTGCAGCCGGCTGATGCGGTCCCGGCCGATCCGGACGAGTTCCTCCCCCGCCGCCGCCCACCGGTCGAGATCGGGCGAGAGCGGCGGAATGCCGGCGAGGATCCCGGCACTCTCCTTGAGGGTGATTCCGACGCGTTGCGCAGCGAGTGCGAGTTTGATCCGGCAGACCGCGTCGACGGTGAAGCGGCGGGCGTTGCCGCTGCTCCGGTACCCGCTGATCACGCCGTAACGCTCGTAGAAGCGGACCGCGTTGGCCGTCACCCCCGCGGCCCTCGCCAGCTGTCCGACCGTCAGAGTGGCATGGCTCGCTTCGTGGCCGGAATTCCCGGTGGTGGTCATGGCATACGTCCCGCGTCCGAGGGTGGATCGTGCCGGTCCAGTGTCCCAGCGGCGCGGCGGGGGCCGCCTGCTCACGTCCGGGCGGCCAGGCCTGCGCGGACCGGGCGCAACGCCACCGCCCAGGTGCGCAGTTCCTCCATCGTCGCACCCAGCGCCTGCGCCGTACCCGGCGGAGCGACGAACCGGCCCTCGACGTCGAGGTGCTCCCACGGCATCGGCAGCAGCACCGACTCCCGGACCGTGGTGGCGCGCAGTTCCGGAAAGACCGTCCGCAACTGCTCGACGGCCCTGATCCCGCCGGAACCCCCGTACCCGACGAACGCGACCGGCTTGTACGCCCACTCGGTGAAGTGCCAGTCGATCACGTTCTTCACCGGCGCCGGGAAGCTGTGGTTGTACTCCGGGGTGAGGAACACGAATCCGTCGGCCTCCGCGAGCCGGCCGGCGATCGGGGACGCAGCCGCGCCTCCCGGTCGCATCTCGTGCATCGGCAGCGGGACCGCGGCGAGGTCGATCATGTCGACGTCGAGCCCGTCGATCGCGGTGAGCTCGCGCTCCAGCCACGCGGCGAGGGGATCGGCCATCCTGGGCCTGCGCACGCTCCCGATCACCACGGCGACCCGGATCCGGTCCTTGGCGTTGTCTTCTGTCATGACGTCGACGCTAGACATTCGCCTATGGGCGAACTCAACCCGACCGCCCGGGCCGCTCCCCGCTCCCCGCTCCCGGGGCCGCGGGCCGCGGGCCGCGGGCCGCGGGCCGGTGTCCTCTCTCTCCCGCCTTTTCCCAAACTTCTCTGGAACCACCTCCGCCCTGCGGACACCAGATCTGCGTGGAGTCCTCCTTGTCCAGTAAGCAGACGCAGGCCGGCGAGCGCCAGCTGTTCGCCGAGCTCTACGATCAGCACGCTCGCACGGTCTTCGCGCACGCGTACAGGTCCACCGGGGACCGCGACCTCGCCGACGACATCGTCTCCCTCACCTTCCTCGAAGCCTGGCGGCTCCGCAGAAAGCTCCGTGACGAGGTCCTCCACCCCCGTGCCTGGTTGCTGGCCATCGCCACCAACGTGCTCCGCAACACCGCCCGCACGGCCCGCCGGCACCGGGACGCGATGTCCCGCCTGCCCCGGCGCGATCCGATCCCCGACTTCGCCGACGAAGTGGTCAGCCGGATCACCGACGCCAACACGGCGGCCGCCGCCGTCCGCGCGCTCGACCAGCTCGGCGGGCCGGAGCGCGAGGTCTTCACCCTCGTCGTGTGGTCCGGGCTCGGCTACGCCGAGGCCGCCCGGGCCCTGGGCATACCCGTCGGCACCGTCCGCTCCCGGCTCTCGCGCGTCCGGGACAAGCTCCGCCGGATCGTCGACGCCGAGGATCCCCCTGCACCACCCCGGGTCGGCCTCGCCATCAGCCATCAGTCCGTGGGCCACCACCAGGAAAGGCGGCCATGAGCACCACACGCACCGACCAGTCCGAGTGGAACGAACACAGCGAGCGCCGTGAACTCGCCCGGCTGCTCCCCCCGCCGCCTCACCCGGAACCCTCCCCCTCGCAGCTGGCCCTCCGCCGTGACATCCTGCTCGCCGAGTTCGCCCGGCCCCGCCCCTTCTCCGCCCTCACCGCCCGCTGGCGCGGCCTCGTCGCGGTGACCGCCATCGCCACCGCCGCCGCCATCACGGCCGTCACGCTGGCCCCCGAGCCCTCCTCCTCCCAGGACCCGCGGCCGACGGCCACCGCGGCCTCCGTGGAACTCCTCGACCGGATCGCCCGGGTCGCCTACGCCCAGCCCCAGCCCCCGGCGCGGGACGGCCAGTTCACCTACCTGCGGACGATCGCCCGCACCAGCACGCTGACCGAGGCCGCCGACGGCGCCATGGCGCGCACCGATGCCACCACGGAGACCGAGCGCTGGACCGCCGTGGACGGCAGCACCCCCGGCCTGGTGCGCCGCGACGGCGCCGACACCTCCCTGCCCGCCGTTCCCCGCGGCTCGCTGGACTCCCCCACCTACCGCCTGCTGACCACCCTGCCGGCCGACCCCGACGCCCTGCTGAAGCTGATCTACACCGATGCCGGGCCGAACCACGGCTCCGGGTCGGGCTCGACCGCCGGAGCGGACCACGAGGCCTTCATCGCCATCGGCGACCTCCTGCGCGACTCGGTCGTCCCGCCCCAGACCGGCTCGGCGCTCTACCGCGCCGCCGCCCGCATCCCGGGCGTGGTGGCCGTGGAGGACTCGGTGGACGCCGCCGGGCGGCACGGGGTGGCCGTGGCCCGGGTGAACGACGGCCGGCGCTTCGAGTGGATCTTCGACCGGACGACCCTGGGACTGCTCGGCACCCGCACCGTCCTGGTGAAGGACGGCCCGTGGGGCAGGTCCGGCGACGCGGTGGAGTCCACCGCCGTCCTCGCCCGGGGCATCGTCGACGCCCCCGGTGGCACGGCTCCGGCGGAATCCGTGGAATCAAGCCATTGAGCCAATTCGGCCAGCCATTGACCGGTCCTCGTCGGAACTATTGTGCGAACGGCCGAACCGGCGTTGGGTTCGTGGCAGCACAGTCCTGCCACGACTCATCAGGGGAGAAGTTGACCGTGCGTTCCTTCCGCATGCTCGCCGTCGTCACCGCGGCCGCCGGCGCGCTCGCGCTGGCGGCCCCGGCGGCCACGGCGACGCCCGTGCCGTCCGCGCCGACGGCCCCGCCCGCCGACGCCCGGCAGTCCGCCGGTTCGGCGAAGGCGACGCCGTCCGAGCCGGTGATCGCCACCTACAAGGGCGAGAAGATCGACCTGGGCAAGGGCTGGAACGGCGCGCGGGTGTGCACCGAGGTGACGGGCGGTGCCGTCTATTGCCACGACAGCGTCGCCGAGGCCGACGCGGCGCTCGCCGTCATCGACCCGGCGCTCGCCGGGGCCGCCAGGACCGCCAAGGCCGCACCGGCGGCGGCCTCCGGCGTCGTGCTGACACCGCAGGCGACCTCCGACTGCGGCTACGGCTGGGCCTGCCTCTGGGAGCACTCCACCTTCTCCGGCACCCTGCTGCGCTGGTCGCAGCCGGGCACCAAGTACCTCTCCGACTGGTCGTTCCGCGACATGGCCAGCTCCGCGTGCGTGTACCGCTCCGTCGGCGACATGCAGATCTACGACGACCGGACCCTGCAGCCGGACCCCTCGCTCAACCTGTCGAACGGCTACTGCTACGACTTCACCGGCCTCGGCTACCCGTACGGCGGCAACTGGAACGACAAGGTGGACTACATCAACCTGTAGCCCGCGCCCTCCGCGACGCCCGAAGGCCGGCCCCCTCCGCGACGCCCGAAGGCCGGCCCCCTCCGCGGGGTGCCGGCCTTCGTCGTGTTCCGCCGTCCGGGTGGCCGCGGGTCACACCGCCAGTTCGGCGACGTCCTCCTGCGGGGCCTGCGGGGCCTCGGGGGCTCCCGGCGCGGCCGGCTTCTTGTTCCGCAGCACCACCGCCGCCAGCAGGGCCGCCGCCAGGACGCCCGCCGCGCTGACCGTGAGGGTGGTGGACATCGCCGAGGTGAACGCCTCCCGGGCCTCGTGGGCCAGGCCCGGGTCGCCCTTGGCGCCGGCCTCGACGAGCGCGCCGAGGATCGACTGCCGGGCCTGCTCGGAGGAGCCCACCGGCATCCTGTCGGCGTAGCCGCTGGCCAGCAGCGAGCCGAGGATCGCGATGCCCAGTGCGGTGCCGGCCTGCTGGATGGTGTCGTTCAGGGCCGAGCCGACGCCCGCCTTCTCCGGCGGGATCTCGCCCATCAGCGCGCCGACGGCGGCCGGCATCGCGAGGCCGGCGCCCAGGCCGAGCAGGGCCAGCGCCACGGCCGGGACGGTGAAGCCGGTGTCCGCGTCGACGGTGCTCAGCAGGGCGAAGGAGCCGGCCATCAGGCCCATGCCGACCAGGACCAGCGGGCGGAAGCCGATCCTGGCGGTGAGGCCGGCGCCGGCGCCGTTGCCGATCAGCGCGGCGACCGCCATCGGCACGAAGGCCAGGCCCGCCTTGACCGGCGAGTAGTCCAGCACGAACTGCAGGTACTGGGTGAGGACGAGCAGCAGACCGCCGTTGCCGATCTGCACCAGGGTCAGCGAGAGCGAGCCGCCGCTGAAGTTGCGCCGCCTGAAGAGCGCCAGCGGGACCATCGGCTCCGCCACCACGTTCTCCCAGACCGCGAAGCCGCCGAGGGCCGCCACCGCCACCCCCAGGGAGACCAGCGCGTTGCCGCCGAACGCGCCGTGCTTGGGGATCTCGATGATCCACCAGATCAGTGCGGTCATGCCGACCGCCGACAGGACGGCGCCCAGCGGGTCCGGCTTCTGCCACGGCCCCCGGGACTCGGGCATCAGGACCAGCGCGGCGGTGATCGCCAGCACCACCACCGGCACGTTGATGAAGAAGATCGAGTGCCAGGAGAAGTGGTCGATCAGCACACCGCCGAGCACCGGGCTGCCGACCAGGCCGAGCATCGAGACCGACCCCCAGGCCGCCATGGCCTTGCCGCGCTCGTCCTCCTCGAAGACGGTGATCAGGATCGACAGGGTCGAGGGCATGATCAGCGCGCCGCCGACGCCCATCGCCACCCGGCTCGCGATGACCTCACCGGGGTTGGTGCAGACCGTCGCGGCCAGCGAGGCCGCCCCGAAGAGCAGCAGGCCGAGGATCATGACCTTCCGCCGGCCGAAGCGGTCGCCCAGGCTTCCCGAGGTCAGCAGCAGGCCGGCGAAGACCAGGATGTAGGAGTCGAGGATCCACTGGGTGTCCTGCGCGGTGGCGTTGAGGTCCTCGGTCATCGAGGGCACCGCCACGGTCAGCGCCATGCCGTCGACCACCAGGACGAGCGTGCTGAGACACAGCACGACCAGGATCCACCAGCGCCGCGGATTACGGCCTTCCATGCGTTCTTCCCCTCCGAGAGTGCGACGGTGCGCACGATGTTCCGTCAACGCGCACACTGTACGCATCGCGGAACGGTGTGCGCAATCCTGTTTCCTGTACGCTTCCTGCGAACGCTGTACGCAGGGATGTCCTTGCGCCGATTCCCTTGAGGGAGGACCGGCCGATGGCCGACATCACGAATCCGATCCCGTCCGTGTGGGCCCGCCGCCAGCGCGAGGCCGAACAGCCCGCGCTCAGCCGGGAGGCGATCGTCCGCGAGGCGATCGCGATGCTCGACGCCGACGGGGCCGAGGCGCTCTCGATGCGCAAGCTCGGCGCCCGCCTCAACGCCGGCGCGACCTCCCTCTACCGGCACGTCGCCACCAAGGACGAGCTGATCGAACTCGCGGTGGACGAGGTCTTCGGCGAGATCCCCGTCCCGGACCCCGGCGCGTCCGACTGGCGGGCCGACGTCATCGCGACCTGCGAGTCCTTCCGGGCCACCACGCTGCGCCACCGCTGGCTGGGGTCGGTCATCGGCCAGGCCGGGCTGGTCTACCTGGGCCCCAACCTGATCACCGTCTCCGAGCGGATGGCCGCGCTCTTCTCGTCCGCCGGCTTCCCGGAGCCGTCCCGGGCGATCGACACCGTGCTCTCCTTCGTGCTCGGGATGAGCACCACCGAGGCCGCCTTCCTCACCACCGTCCAGCGCAGCGGTCAGAGCGAGGCCGAGTTCATCGCCCGCCTCATGCCCTCCGCCCAGGAGGCGGTGGCCGGGCACGAGTTCCTGGCCGGGGCGTTCGCCGAGGCCGCGGCCAACGCCGTCACGGACCCGGCCGTCCTGCGCTACGAGAAGTTCTCCTACGGCCTGAACGTCATCCTCGACGGCCTGGCCCTGCGCCTGCCGCGCTAGGGTCCGCCCCGCCGGGCCGCGCGCCCGCCCGCGCTCAGCGCCTGACCGGGCGGCGGAAGGCGGAGCGGGCCCAGAGGAACCCGACGACGGTGAGCCCGGTGCACCAGGCCAGCGAGACGACCGCGCTCGACCCGATGGCCGTGCCCGTCAGCAGCCCCCGCAGGGTCTCGATGAGCGGTGTGAACGGCTGGTACTCCGCGAACCGGCGCAGGGCGGTGGGCATCGACTCCGGCGGCACGATGGCGCTGCCCACGAAGGGCAGGAACTGCAGCGGCATCGGCAGGTTGCCCGCGCTCTCCGGCGTCCTGGCGACCAGGCCGATGCCGGCCGACACCCAGGTCAGGGCGAGCGTCACGAAGAGCAGCAGCCCGGCCGCCGCCAGCCACTCCCAGGGACCGGCGTCGGGGCGGAAGCCCATCGCGCAGGCGGCCAGGACGACGATCAGCAGCCCCAGCATGGTCTGCACGACGCTGCCCAGCACGTGCCCGGCCAGGAAGGCCGAGCGCGAGACCGGCAGCGTCCGGAAGCGGTTGACGATGCCCTCGGTCATGTCGACGCAGACCCCGACCGCCGTCACCAGCGAGCCGGCGGTCGCCGCCATCAGCACGATGCCGGGCGTCACGTAGTCGATGTAGTCGCCGCCCCCGATGCCCGTGCCCAGGGCGTCGCCGTAGGCGTAGTTGAAGAGCAGCAGGATCATCACCGGCATCAGCACCACCGAGAAGGTCATGGCCGGATAGCGCTGCGCGTGCTTGAGGTTGCGCCGCAGCATCGTCAGCGATTCGCCCACGGCGCGGGACAGGGCGCTCACCGGACGTCCCCCCGCGCGGTCAGGGTCAGGAAGACGTCGTCGAGGTCGGGGGTGTGGACGGTGAGCGACTCGGCCCGGACGGCCGCGTTGTCGAGGGCGTCGAGGACGGCCTTCACCGTGACGATCGAGTTGTCGCCGGGGATCGAGAGGGTCAGCGCCTCGGTGTCCGCGGCGGCGTAGTCGAACAGGGCGGCGGCGGCCGCGAGTTCGGCGGGGCCGCAGAAGTGCAGCCGGAGGTGACCGCCGGGGATCCGCCGTTTGAGCTCCGCGGCCGTGCCCTCGGCGACGATCCGGCCGCCGTCGAGCAGGGCGATCCGGCCGGCCAGGCGGTCGGCCTCCTCCAGGTACTGGGTGGTCAGGAGGACGGTGACGCCCTGGTCCTGGACCAGCCCCTCGATCAGCTCCCACATCGTCCGCCGGCTGCGCGGGTCCAGCCCCGTGGTCGGCTCGTCGAGGAAGATCACCCGGGGGCCGCCGACCAGGGTCATGGCGAGGTCCAGCTTGCGCCGCATCCCGCCGGAGAGGGTGACGGCGGGCTTCCCGGCGAACTCGGCGAGGTCGAAGCGCCGCAGCAGGTCCGCGGCCCGCCGGCGCCCCTCCCGCCGGCCGAGGTGCTGCAGATCGGCCATCAGCAGGAGGTTCTCCTCGGCCGTCAGCAAATGGTCCACGGCCGCGAACTGGCCGGTGAGTCCGATCACCGACCGGACCCGGCCGGCCTCCCGGACCACGTCGTGGCCGGCCACCCGGACCACCCCCGCGTCGGCCGGGACGAGCGTGGAGAGGATCTCCACGACGGTGGTCTTGCCCGCGCCGTTGGGCCCGAGCAGGGCGAACACGGTGCCTTCCGGGATCCTCAGGTCGATGCCGTCGAGGACCGTCCGCCCGCCGTAGGCCTTGCTCAGCCCCACGGCGGAGATCGCTGCAGCCGGCCCGAGCGTGCCGGTGATGGTGGTCATGCTGGTCACTCCCCCCTGTCCGATGGCCGGCCGGGCCGGTCAGGCCCGCCGGATCACGATGTCGCCGAGCTGGGTACGGGCCCGCACCTCAAGCGTCTCGACGGCCTCGCCCGGCACGTCCGAGGCCTCCAGTGCGTTGCGGACGCCGCCGACCTTGGTGTGCACGTCGAGCCAGGCGGCGGTGCCCTCCCGGATGCCGATCTCAAGGTCACCGATGGAGGTCTGCAGCACGGTGCGGCCGCGGACCACCTCGCCGATCCGGATGGTGCCGTGGGCGGACTTGGCGTCGACGCCGGCCAGCGCGGTGCCGACGGTGATGGCGCCGTTGGAGGAGTTGGCCCGCAGTTCGCCGCCGACCGTGCCGACGACCGTCTCGCCGTTGAGGTTCTTGACCGTCAGGGAGCCGGCGACGCTGTCGATCTCGATCCGCCCGGAGGACAGCACCTCGGCGTCCCCGTCGGCCCGCCCCAGCCGGACCTCCCCGTGGTCGCTCCGCAGGTGGACGGTGGCCGCCTCGTCGACCTGGATGCGGCCGACCGAGGTCTTCAGCCGGCAGTCGCCGAAGACGCCCTCCAGCAGGAAGTCGCCCATCGGGACGTCGCCGCGGACGTCGGAGCCGGCCGGCACCTCGATCGTGACGTCGATCGACCCCGCCCGGCCGAAGATCGACCGCTTCTTCGGGGCCTTGAGGACCAGCGCGCCGTTGGCGCAGGTGACTTTGGTCTGCTCGGCGATCCGGACGTCCATCTCGGACGCCGGGTCGGCCGGGCGCACCTCGACGACCGTGTCGGTGCGCTTGGCCGCGGTGATCCGCACCGAGCCGATGTCGAACTCCAGGATGACGCCGATCGGGTCGAGGGTGTCGAAAGAAGGCATGGCTGTCCCGTCCTCGTGGCTCTGTCCTGCGGCTGCTTCGCAGGTGGAAGAAGGTGAGAGTGAGCGGATGGCGAGTGGATGGCGGATGGATGGCGCGGTGGGCGGACGGACTAGCGGACCCAGCCGGTGAACCCCTGGCCGGCGACGCGCCTGGTCCGTGGCTCGGGCCGCGCGGGTGCGCCCGGGTCCAGCGCGGCGGCCACGGCCCGGACCAGCCAGGCGTTCACCGAGAGGCCCTCCTGCCCGGCGGCCTCCTCGACCCGGGCCTTGAGGTGCGCGGGAAGCCGGAAGTTGATCCGGGCGGTGTTGCCGTCGTCGGCCGCCTCGCCCGGGCCGCCGGAGGAGCCGGCCGACGCCATGCCTGGCACCATCGGTGGCACCGGCGGCGCCAGCCCGGCTCCGGCGGGCTCCGCGTCGTGGAAGGAATCGGCGCCCACCGGCACCGAGACCACGAACTCGGGGTCGAGCCCGCGCAGCCGGACGTCCACCGAGCCCGGCGCCAGCTCCCGCGTCACCTCCCCCATGGCGTCGGAGAGCGCGTTCAGCAGGGTGAGCCGGGCGGCCGATTCCAAGGGCAGGGTCAGGCGCTCGGCCAGGGCGCGAGCCTCGTCCCCGCCCGCGCCCGCGGCCACCGCGAGCTCGTGCCGGAGGTTGTCGACGTACGGCGTGAGATCCATGACTAGAGAATGGCACACCTATGGCGCCATGTCGAGCCTTTTTGGCGCCATGCGATGGCACCACTCGAACGAGTGAGGGGCACCACCGGCTGTCCGGGGGCGCCCGGACAGCCGCCGGGGCCCCGCCGGCATCCGCCGACGAGGCCCCGGTGGAGCGGGAACCGCAGGTCAGACCTGGCGCCACCGCGCCAGGTGGGCGTCGATCTCGCCCGCCAGCCGGGCCTTGCCCGGGGCGTCGAGGAAGGAGGCCTCCACCGCGTTCTTCGCCAGCGCCGCCACCCCGGCCTCGTCCAGGCCCAGCAGCCGGGCCGCCACCGCGTACTCGGTGTTGAGGTCGGTGCCGAACATCGGCGGGTCGTCGCTGTTGACGGTCACCAGCAGCCCGGCGTCGGCCATCCGCGCGATCGGGTGGTCCTCGATCCGCTCCACCGCGCGGGTCGCGATGTTGGAGGTCGGGCAGACCTCCAGCGGGATCCGGTGCTCGCCCAGGTGGTCGAGCAGCGCCCGGTCGTGGACCGCCTGGGTGCCGTGGCCGATGCGCTCGGCGCCGAGCACCCGCAGCGCGTCCCAGACCGTCTCCGGCCCGGTGGTCTCGCCCGCGTGCGGGACGCTGCGCAGGCCCGCCGCCCGCGCCCGGTCGAAGTAGGGCTTGAACTGCGGGCGCGGGACGCCGATCTCCGGTCCGCCGAGACCGAAGCTGACCAGCCCCTCCGGGGCCAGGTCCACGGCGAGCCGCGCGGTCTCCTCGGCGGCGGCCAGACCGGCCTCGCCGGGGATGTCGAAGCACCAGCGGAGGACCACCCCGAGGTCCTTCTCGGCGCGCAGCCGGGCGTCCTCGATGGCCTCCATGAAGGCGACGTCGGGGATGCCCCGGCTGACCGAGGAGTAGGGGGTGACGGTCAGCTCGGCGTAGCGGATGTTCTGCCGGGCCATGTCCTCGGCGACGCCGTAGGTCAGCGCGCGGACGTCCTCGGCGTCGCGGACGAGGTCCACGACGCTCAGGTAGACCTCGATGAAGTGCGCGAAGTCGGTGAAGGTGAAGTACTCGGCGAGCGCCTGCGGGTCGGCGGGCACCCTGGCCCGGCCCTCGTGGCGGGCGGCCAGTTCGGCGACCACGCGCGGCGAGGCCGACCCGACGTGGTGGACGTGCAGCTCCGCCTTCGGCATCGCGGCGATGAACGCCTCGATCGAGCGGTCCGCGGGGGCCGCGGCGGCGCTCGCGCTGGGGGTTCCGATCCGACTTCCGTCCGGCTGGACCACGGTGGTGCCCTTCTCTGGTTTCTCCGCGCGTTTCGGCAGTGTTCGCAAGGATAAACAGACCGGGCTCAGCCGCCGAGCGCGACCGCCACGGTGTGGATCAGCAGCCCGGCCAGCGCGCCGACCACCGTGCCGTTGATCCGGATGAACTGGAGGTCCCGGCCGACGTTGGCCTCGATCTTGCGCGAGGCGTCCTCGGCGTCCCAGCCCGCCACCGTCTCGGAGATCAGCGAGGTGATCTCGGCCCGGTAGGTGTCCACCAGGTACTGGGCGGCGTCCTGGAGCCAGCCGTCCGCCTTGGCCTGGAGCTTGGCGTCGGTGGCCAGGCGCGCGCCGAAGCTGCGCACGCCCTCGCGGATGCGCCGGCGCAGCTCGCTCTCCTCGTCCTCGGCCGCGTTCAGCACCAGCGAGCGGACGGCGGCCCAGGTGGAGGCGATGAGGTCCTGCACCTCGGGCCGGGCGAGCAGTTCGCCCTTGGCCCGTTCGACCCGGGCGATGGTCTCCGGGTCGGTCTGCAGTTCGGTGGCGAAGTCGGCGAGGAACTTGTCGATCGCACCGCGCGCCGGGTGCTGCCGGTCGTCCCGTATGTCGGTGACGAAGCGCATCAGCTCCTTGTGGACCCGCTCGCCGACCTGGTGGTCGATGAACTTCGGGGTCCAGCCGGGGGTCTTCTGGGTGACCCGCTGGACCACCTCGGCGTGGTTCTCGGTGAGCCAGTCGTGCGCCCGGACGGTGATCAGGTCGACCACCCCGTGGTGGCCGCCGTCCGCGACCACCTTGCCGAGCATCCGGCCGGCCGGTTCGGCGACCGAGGTGGCGGCGGCCCGCCGGGTGACCGCCTCGGCGACCACCGCCTGCACGTCGTCGTCGCGCAGCACCGCGAGCACCCCGCGCAACGCCGCCGAGGCCTCCTTGGTGACCCGCTCCGCGCTGCCGGGCGCGGCCAGCCACTCGCCGAGCCGCCGGGCGATGCCGAGCGCGGCGAGCCGGCCGCGCACCACCTGGCCGGAGAGGAAGTTCTCGCCGACGAAGTCGCCGAGCGAGCGGCCGAAGGCGTCCTTCTTGGTGGGGATGATCGCGGTGTGGGGGATGGGCAGGCCGAAGGGCCGCCGGAACAGCGCCGTCACCGCGAACCAGTCGGCCAGCGCACCGACCATGCCGGCCTCGGCGGCGGCGGCCAGATAGCCCGCCCAGGCGCCGGCTCCGGCCGCCTTCGCCCAGGTGGCCAGGGCGAAGACCAGGGTCGCGAGGGCCAGCAGGCCGGTCGCGATGGTCTTCATCCGGCGGACGCCGCGTCTCTTCTCCTCATCGGCCGCGGTGAACCGCATCCCGGGGCCGGTCCCGCTGAAGGCTTCGTCGCTCACCCCGCCAGTCTGCCCGGTACCCGGCGCGAACGGACGGCGCGCCCGGATGTCGCGCGCCCTCCGGTGGCCGGGCCCCCCCCGGCGGGGGGGGGCCCGGCCACCGGAGGGCCGGGGCGCAGCGGGCGCCGATCTGCCGGGGGATCAGCCGGAGCCGGCCCGGTGGACCGCCCGGACCGGCCCGGGGCGCCGGTCCGCGCAGGTACCGGTCCGCGCGGGTGCCCCGTGCCGTGTCGCCCGGTCGACCAGGCGACACGGCGACACGGCACGGGGCCACGTCCGCCACCCGCACGCACGGGCGGCTCCGGACACCCGCCGCCCCGGCCGGGCACTCAGCCGATGGCGACCTCCGCGTACATCCGGGCGATCACGTCCTCGATCGCCGGCTCGCGCACCGAGAGGTCGACCAGCCGGTAGCGGGCCGCGACGGCCGCGACCACCGGGGCGGCGCTCTGCTGGGCCGGGAAGGCCAGCCACTGGCGCGGGCCCTCGACCCGGACCACCCGGGCGCCGGGCACCTCGATCGGCGGGCGGGCCTCGGCCAGGTCGACGACCAGCGTCCGCTCGCTGTCGCCGACCGCGTGCAGGCCCTCCAGACCGCCGTCGTAGACCACCCGGCCGTGGTCGATCACCATGACCCGGCCGCAGAGCTGCTCGATGTCGGTGAGGTCGTGCGTGGTCAGCAGCACGGTGGTGCCGCGGTCGCGGTTGACCTCGCGCAGGAAGTCGCGCACCTTGCCCTTGCTGATCACGTCCAGGCCGATGGTCGGCTCGTCCAGGTACAGCACGGCCGGGTCGTGCAGCAGGGCGGCGGCGAGGTCGCCGCGCATCCGCTGGCCGAGCGAGAGCTGACGCACCGGCGTGTCGAGCAGCGCGCCGAGGTCGAGCAGTTCGACGCAGCGTTGCAGGTTGGCGCGGTACCGGCGCTCGGGGATCCGGTAGAGCCGGCGGGCGAGTTCGTAGGAGTCGCGCAGCGGGAGGTCCCACCAGAGGGTGGTGCGCTGCCCGAAGACGACGCCGATCCGCCGGGCCAGCGCGACCCGCTCCCGGGCCGGGTCGACACCGGCGACGCGCAGCCGTCCGGCGGTGGGCACCAGGATGCCGGTGAGCATCTTGATGGTGGTGGACTTGCCGGCGCCGTTGGGGCCGATGTAGCCGACGCACTCGCCGGCCCCGACGGTGAAGGTCAGTCCGTCGACGGCGCGCACCTCGCGTTTCTCGCGCCTCAGCCGGCCGGCCTTGGCGCGGACGGTGAAGGTGCGGCGGACGTCGTCGAGTTCGATCAGTGCCATGGGTCTTCCTCCGGACGGGCGGGATGCGGGGTCAGCTGCCGGCGCCGCGGTAGGCGCGCAGTCCGGTCCGCCAGACGAGGCCGGCCACGGCCAGGGCGAGGACGGCGGCCAGCGGCGAGGCGAACCGGAAGGCGGCGGGCAGGCCCAGCGGATCGGGCTTGTCGAGGATGTGCAGGGCGGGCAGCCAGTTGACGAAGGCCAGCGGCACGCCGAAGACGGTGCCGGCGACCAGTTCCTTGGCGAACACCGTCGGCGGGTACTGCAGCACGGTCGCGCCGCCGAAGGTGAAGGAGTGGTGCAGTTCCCCGGACTCGCCCCACCAGAACTGCAGGCTGGCGAAGCCGATGAAGACCGCCGCGAAGATGAGGGCGCCGCAGAACAGCAGCACGGGCACCAGCAGCACCCGGTCCCAGGTCCAGCGGACGTCCAGCACCCACAGCGACCAGCCCAGCACGGCCGCCGCCTGCACGGGCCGGCCGAGCCGGCGCAAGGAGAACCGTTCGGCGCAGATCTGGGCGAGGGCGGGTGCGGGCCGCACCAGCATGGTGTCCAGGGTGCCGGTGCGGATGCGCTGGCCGAGGGCGTCGACGGTGCCGACGAACAGGTTGGCCGTGCCGAGGGCGAACGCGGAGGTGCCGTAGAGGAAGCCGAGTTCGGGCAGGTTCCAGTCGCCGAGGCGGTCGGTGTGCTGGAACATCAGGATGATCACGACGAAGTCGAGGAAGGTGATGAGGACGTTGGCGACGGTCATCATCACGAACGACGCCCGGTAGGTCATCAGCGCCCTGGTCCACATGGCGGCGGTGAGCCACCAGGAGCGCAGCGCCCACGCCGTCCGGGCGGCCAGCGGGTCCCGGGCCCCGCCCAGTCCGCCCAGTCCGCCCGGCCCGCCGGGCTCACGGGCCGTCAGGGTCGGGTCAGCCACCCTGGACCACCACCTTGCGGGTCGCGAGCAGCTGGACCAGCCGCCCGGCCGCGAGCAGCACCAGCGCCCAGGCCAGCTGGAAGCCCAGGGCGCCGAGCAGGCCGGTGCCGGTGACCCGCTCCAGGAAGACGTCGGTCGGCACCTTCACCAGTGCCGCCCAGGGCAGCACCGGGGCGAGGGAACCCAGCCAGCCGGGGAAGAGCGCCAGCGGCAGCAGCATCCCGGAGAAGAAGATCGACACCATCACCGCCAGGGTCCGCACCCCCTCCGAGTCGTGCAGCCAGAAGCCGGTGAGCGCGACGAGGAAGCGCACGCCGAAGCTGACCACCACCGCGAGCAGCACCGACAGCAGGAAGACCACCCAGGTCAGCGGGTGTTCCGGCATCCGGGTGCGGAAGACCAGGGCGCCGACCAGCACCGGCGGCACGCCCCGGCCGAGCAGGTGGAAGGCGGCCCGGCCGAGATCGGTGGCCAGCCACCACCCCTGGAAGTCCACCGGCCGGTAGAGGTCGACGGCGATGTCGCCGGTGCGGAAGCGCTCCTGGACGTCGTCCTCGAAGCCCCCGCCCAGCACGGCCACCGTCATCAGCAGGGCCTGGCTGACCCAGATGTAGGTGACGGCCGCGGCCTCGTCGTAGCCGCCGAGACCGGGGCGGACCTTCCAGAGGGCCAGGAAGGTGTAGGCGAGGATGAAGCCGAAGACGGTGTTGGTCAGGGCGCCGGCCAGCGTGGCGGCCCGGTAGGTGGAGAAGCGGCGGAACGCACCGCGCAGGACCGCGGCGTACAGGCCCAGGGCGGCGCGCACGCCGCCGGGATCGGGAGGCCGGAGCTCGGCCTGCGACGGCTCAAGCTTCTGCATATTGTCTCCTTATCGACAAATGGCGGCACAGGAAGACCCCTGTCCGCGACAGCGCACGCCGAACCGGCCCCGACCGGCACGCCCCGGGGGTCCCGGGACACAGCGGGCGGAGCTCGAACGGGCCGAAGAACCCGAAGTGGCTGCGCTATCTGGTTTGCACCTTTCACCGTACTGCGGCGAGACCACGCCCGCACCCGGTTTTTCCATCACCCGACCGGAGCCGCCCGGGCGCCTGACCACCAGTCAAATAGCACATAATCTCCGCATGACCCTGAGCACCAGCCGCCGCCGGGCCGGACGGGCCGCCCGACGCGAGGCACGCCGCGCCCTCCCGCTCCGGCGACGGCTGCTGCCCACCTGGCGGGTCACCCTCGGCACCGTCCTCATGACGGCCCTGCTCGCCGCCGGCGCCTTCGCCGTGCTCTACGCCGTCGTACCGCTGCCCGACCCCAACGCCCAGGCCGTCGCCCAGAGCAACGTCTACCTCTACGCCGACGGCGTCACCGAGATCGCCCGCACCGGGGCCGTCAACCGCACCGACGTCACCATCGACCGGATCCCGGTCAGCACCCGGCAGGCCGTCGTCTCCGCCGAGGACCGCACCTTCTACCAGAACCGCGGCATCGACCTGACCGGCATGGTCCGGGCCGGCTGGAACACCCTCACCGGCCAGGGCATGCAGGGCGGCTCCACCATCACCCAGCAGTACGTCAAGAACTACTACCTCACCCAGAGCCGGACCATCGAGCGCAAGGGCCGCGAACTGCTCATCGCCCTCAAGGTCGACCAGCAGCGCGGCAAGGACGAGATCCTCGCCGGCTACCTCAACACCAGCTACTTCGGCCGCGGCGCCTACGGCATCCAGAGCGCCGCCCGCGCCTACTACGGCGTCGACGTCTCCGAACTGACCCTCCCGCAGAGCGCCTACCTCGCCGCCCTGCTCCAGGCCCCCAGCGTCTACGACGTGAAGACCGCCACCCCCGCCAACCGCGAACGGGCCGTCGCCCGCTGGCACTACACCCTCGACGGCATGGTCCAGCTCGGCTTCCTCGGCGCCGGCGAACGCGCCGCACTCGACTTCCCCGACCCGATCGACCCGCAGCCCGCCACCGGCCTCGCCGGCCAGGCCGGCTACCTGGTCGGCGTCGCCGACGACTACCTGGTCGGCAGCGGCATCCTGGACAGCGCCACCCTCAAGGCCGGCGGCTGGCGCATCACCACCACCTTCGACCAGCAGAAGCAGGACGCCTTCGCCCGCGCCGTCCACGACGAGCTCACCGACGAACTCGACCCCGCCGCCCGCCCCGGCACCGACACCGACGTCCGGGTCGCCGGCGCCTCCGTCGAACCCTCCACCGGCCGCGTCGTCGCCGTCTACGGCGGACCCGACTACGCCAAGCAGCCCTACAACGACGCGCTGCGCCAGGACAACCAGATCGGCTCCACCTTCAAACCCGTCGACCTCGCCGCCGGCCTCACCTCCAACCACAGCAACGGCGACGGCCTGCCGATCACCACCGAGACCCGCTACGACGGCACCAGCGAACGCCCCGTCACCGACGGCCCCACCCCCTACGCGCCGCCCAACGAGGACGACCTCGACTACGGCCCCATCACCCTGCGCCAGGCCATGGTCAAGTCCGTCAACTCGGTGTACGCCCAGGTCGGCGTGGACGCCGGGCTCGACCACGTCCGGGAGACCGCCCTCCGGCTCGGCATCCCCGCCGACGTCCCCGGCATGGACCCGGCCAACACCTCGATGACCCTCGGCACCGCCACCCCCAGCGCCCTCGACCTGGCCGGCGTCTACGCCGCACTCGCCAACCACGGCGGGGCCCACCGCCCCTGGTCGGTCGCCGCGCTGGAACGGATGAACCCCGGCACCGGCCCGGTCGACGCACCGCAGCTGCCCGGGCACGAGGCCGCCGCCGCCCTCGACCGGGGCACCGCCGACGCCGTCACCGACGTCCTGCGCGAGGTCATCAGCGCCCACGGCACCGGCGCCGCCGCCCTCGACCTCGGCCGCCCCGCCGCCGGCAAGACCGGCACCACCGACTCCGACCTCTCCGCCTGGTTCGCCGGCTACACCCCCGAACTCGCCACCACCGTCGGCCTCTTCCGGGAGAACCCGAAGACCCACGCCAAGGAACCGCTGGCCGGCACCGCCGGCTACGCCCGGATCAACGGCGGCGCCTTCCCCACCCGGATCTGGACCGCCTACATGGCCGAGGCCCTGGAGGACACCGCCGTCCAGACCTTCGACCTCGAACCCAGCCGGGGCAACACCCGGCCCACCGCCGACCGGCCCACCGGGACCCCGGCCACCACGGCCACGGCGACCACCACCCCCACCGCCCCCGCACCGTCCCCGGACCGGACGGGCGGCCGCGACGGCACCGTCCAGGCCCCGGCCGCACCGGCGGCCCCGGCCGTCCCCGCCGCCCCGGCCGCGCCCCGGCGGCCCACCACCACCGCCACCGCACCCACCGCACCCACCACCGAGCCGGCCCCCGACCGGACCACCACCGCCCCCGGACCGTCCACCCCCGCGGAACCCGCCCCGCAGGACCCCGCGCCCCCACAGCCCGCCCCCAGCACCCGGCCCACCACCGACCGGCCCACCGCGGCCCAGCCGACCACCGCCCCCGGCAAGGCCCCGGACCCGACCCCGCCCGCCACCCTCCCGCCGCCCGCCACCCCCAGGCCCCCCGCCACCGCCCAACCCGCCACCCCTCCCCCGGCGTGACCGCTCAGGCCGACAGCTCGCGCTCCAGCGGCGTCCGGAACCGCGGCGTCACCCTGACCTCCCCCAGCCAGCCCGCCAACCGCTCCGCCTGCGCCGCGACCGCCGCGACCGCCCCCGCCCCGACGTCCTCGAACAGCCGCCACACCACCTCGCCGTCCGACCGCTGCGCCCAGCCGCCGACCACCCGGCCGCACCACCACACCGTCGGCCCCGCGTTCCCCGCCCGGTCGAACAGCGCCGGCACGTCCTCCGGCCGCAGGTACCAGCCCCGGCCCCGCCAGCCCATCACCGCCGGATCCAGCGCCGGCAGCAGCGCCGCCCACGGCTCCGGCTCCGCCACCGCCCCCTCGTCCCCCGGCAGCACCAGACCCACCGCGCCGCCCTCCAGCGCCACCTCCACCACCCCCAGGTCGGCCAGCGCCCGGCGCACCTCCCCCAGCGTCCAGCCCGTCCACCACGTCACATCCTCGACGGTGCCCGGCCCGTACGCCGCCAGCCAGCGCCGCACCACCTCCGCCTTCGCCTCCCGCACCGGCACCTCCGGCCAGGGCGCCACCGGCGCCCACGGGTAGCTGCTGCTCAGCCACGACCCGCGCGGCCGGCACCGGCGCACGTGCCCGTCCGAGGCCAGCAGCCGCAGCAGCCGGCTCCCCACGCTCTGCTTCGCCTCGTACGGCTTGCCCGCCGACATCAGCATCGTCTCGCGCAGCGCCGGCACGTCCGCGCCCAGTTCGGCCGTGGTCGCCTCGCCGCGCACCGCCAGCGCCGCCAGCACCTCCCGCTCGGTCCGCGCCAGCCGGGCCTCGCTCCACCCCTCGGCGAACTCCCCGAGGTGCTTCAGCAGGGTCGCCCGCTCCTTGGCCGCGATCTGCCGCGCCGCCGCCGCGCTCACGTACGGCGCGAACTCCTCGGTCACCGCGAAGAGCGTCCGCCGCATCGACAGCAGCTTCACCAGCGAGACGTCGTCGTACAGCGCCCGCTCCACCTCGGCCGCCGACGGCTCGCGCAGCCGCGCGCACGCCGACAGGTACACGGTCGCGGCATCGGTGGCGTGCAGCCCGACGACCGCGTCGGCCACCTCCTCCACCCGCGCCGCCCGCCGCCCGGGCGCCAGCAGCAACCGCCGCCCCAGCCGCGCCCGCCGCTGTCCGTCGCCGACCGGAACCGCTCCGTTGATCGCCATGGGCGGATCCTAGGGCCCGCCGGACGCCCCCGCCGGACCCCGGACGCCGCCCGGAGACGCCGGTGGGCCGCCGCGCCCTCGGCACGGCGGCCCACGCAGGCCCCTCCGGTTACAGGTACAGCCCGGTCGACCCCTCGGTGTCGCCGAAGCGCATCGCCGCGACGGCGTGCAGGTCGCGCTCGCGCAGCAGGACGTAGGTGGCGCCGCGGACCTCGACCTCCAGCTTGTCCTCGGGGTCGTACAGCACCCGGTCACCGGGCTCGACGGAGCGCACGCTCTGACCGACGGCGACCGCCTCCGCCCAGGCGCAGCGCTTGGAGATCTCCGCGGTCGCCGGGATCAGGATGCCGCCGGTGGAACGGCGCTCGCCCTCGCCGGCCTCGGTCTTCACCAGCACGCGGTCGTGCAGCATCTTGATCGGGAGCTTCTCGCCGAGCCGGTCGTGACGCGGCGCGTCGCCCTCGGCGGGGAGGGACTGCTGGGTCGGTTCGTCGTTCGTACTCACGACCCCGAAGGTACCGCTCCCGGGCGCGGCGTGTGAGGCCGGCCCGGCAGGCGAACGGCCCCGGGCCGGGCACCGGGTGCCCGGCCCGGGGCGGACCGGGCGGCGCTCAGCCCTTGCGGCGCCTGCGCGCCGAGGCGACCAGCAGCACCAGGCCGACGCCGACCAGCGCGGCCGGGACGATCCGCTCCTTGCGCGGCTGCCCCTTCTCGTCCACGAACTGCGCGCGGGCCTGCTCGACCAGCCCGCTCGCGGCCACGTACGCCCGGCCGGCCTTCTCCTCGACGGCGGCCACGGCCTTCGCCTTGACCTGGGCGGAGATCGTGGTCGGGTGCACGCGCACGGCGAGCTCGTCCAGCGTCGCCGCCAGCTGGGTGCGGGTCCGGGTGATGTCCGCCTCGATCTGGGCGGTCGTCCGCGCCGACTTGTCCGTACTGCTCGCCTCGCCCACTCGGGCCACCCCATTCACTGATGTTCGTCCTGTGCGACTGACCCAGTGTGTCAGCTGCCACGTGGGGCCGCGCGGCCCCACCCACCATCGGAGGTAAGTTTGCCGTGGTACGACCGCCCGTCCAGCACCAGGAGAAACCCCGTGAGTGAGCGTCTCCAGCCCGGCGACACCGCGCCCGCCTTCACCCTGCCCGACGCCGACGGCAACGAGGTGTCCCTCGCCGGCCACCTCGGCCGCAAGGTGATCGTCTACTTCTACCCGGCCGCGCTCACCCCCGGCTGCACCAAGCAGGCCTGCGACTTCACCGACAACCTGGAGGTCTTCTCCGGGGCCGGCTACGACGTCATCGGCATCTCGCCGGACAAGCCGGAGAAGCTCGGCAGGTTCCGCGAGGCCGAGGACCTCAAGGTCACCCTGCTCTCCGACCCGGAGAAGAAGGTGCTGGAGGCCTACGGCGCGTTCGGCGAGAAGAAGCTGTACGGCAAGACCGTCACCGGGGTGATCCGCTCCACCGTCGTCGTGGACGAGCAGGGCAAGGTCGAGCACGCGCTGTACAACGTCAAGGCGACCGGCCACGTGGCCAAGCTGCTGCGGGACCTCAAGGTCGCGACGGACTGACGCACCGCCCGGGCGCGGCGGCGGCGGATGACGGTTCGTCACCGCCGTGTCCCGGTGCTGTCCGCGCTCTGCCCGGGACCTGTCGGCGCGGGCCCGGAACCCTCTAGCGTTCTGCTCACCGGGTGCCGGTCGCCCCGGGTCCCGTCCCTGTTCACAGGAGTAGAGCCGTGCAGAGTGCCAGATCCGTGTCCACCGCCCGTGTCGCCGTCGCCGGCGCGATCGTCGCGGCGCTCGCGCTGACCGCGTGCGGGCCGGAGAACGACGACACCGCCGCACCGCCGCCGAGCACCGCGGCCACCCCGGCCGCGACCGCGCCGGCCACCGCGACCGGCCGGCCGACCTCCGCCGCCCCGGCCGCGCCCACCTCCGCCGCACCCACCACCGCCGCGGCCACCTCCGCCACTCCGGCCGCCCCCGCCTCCGCGGCCCCGGCCGGCAAGCGCCAGGTGGTCGAGGCCAGGACGGCCGGCGGGCTCGCGAAGACCATCGGCCAGGACGCGGTCTCCGACGTCGCCGTCGACCCGGGCGAGATGCGCGAGAACATGCACATGGTGCTCTCCAACTTCGACCGCCCCGGCCAGACCTCCGGCCGCCGGATCCTGCTGATCGCCGTCGACAACATCCCCGAGGACCCGGCCAAGCGCCGCGAGCACCTCTGGCGCGGCATGATCGACTACGCCCTGCAGAACGGCTCCACGGGCGATCCGACCACCGCCACCCCGTTCCCGGCCGGCCCGCTCGGCGGGTCGCTGGAGTGCCTGAAGCTGCCGGAGGCGCCGACCACCGACGTCGTCTGTGGCTGGTCCGACACCTCCACGGCCGGCGTCGCGCTGTTCCCGAAGACCACCCCGGCCGAGGCCGCCGCCCTGTTCGCCAAGATGCGCGGCGACATCGAGAAGTAGGCCCGAGCGGGCCCGGGCACGAAAGCAGCGGTGGCGGCGCACCCCCCGACCGGGTGCACCGCCACCGCCGTCTCTCACCTCAGGCGTCCGCTGTCATCAGCAGGTGCCGAGGTCGCTCCAGACACCCCAGGCGCCGCTGGCGCTCGGGTCGTCGCCCTTGGTCCACCACTTGTTCTGGTAGTAGTGGCCCTTCCAGGAGACCTTGGTCGGGGTCGCGTAGGTGGCGCCCGCGTCCCAGCTCGGCGCACCCGCGCAACCGGCCGGCGTGGTCGGCGGCGTCGTGGGCGGAGTGGTCGGCGGCGTGGTGGGGGGCGTGGTCGGCGGCGTCGTGGGAGGCGTCGTCGGCGGGGTGGTCGGCGGAGTGGTCGGCGGAGTGGTCGGAGGCGTCGTGCCGCCGTCCACCGCACCGCGGGTCAGGTCGCCCTTGAGGCCGTACAGCGTGCCGCCCACGTTGACCGTCCAGTTGGACGGGGTGGACACCGGCAGGTAGTAGACGAAGTCCATGTCGATCGACGCGCCCGGCGCCAGCGACTGCCAGCCAGGCAGCTTCACCGAGACCCGGTTGTAGGTGCCCTTGAGGCCGCCCACGTTGCCGGTGCCCGGGTGGTCCTGCTTGATCACGGTCAGACCGAAGCCGGACTGGTCCTTGGCGTTGCCCGGGGCCGAGTTGCTGTAGTCGAACTGGAACTCGGTCCCGCCCGGCAGGGTCGTCGTCGAGTTGTTGACGATGTGGATCTTCGGGTTGATCGGGTAGTTCGAGTCACCCAGCGCGAAGTTGGTGAACGACACGTCGATCGGCAGGGTCTGCTGCGGCAGCGCGATCGTCGAGCGGGTCGCGCCGTACGGCGAGGCCGCCTTGAACTTGTCGTACATCAGCGTGGTCAGCGTGTCACCGGGCACGTACTGGCCCTTGCCGCCGTTGGCGGTCGCGTCCCACTTGTAGTCGCCCGCGAGCTCCCAGATCATCGTGCCGCCGGCACCCTGGTTGACGACGTAGTCGGCCTTGGCGGCGATCGACTGCTCGTCCTCGGTGGACAGGTACACCTTCTTGGCGTCGTTCCACAGCCACGGCGCCACCAGGGTGGAGCTGTAGTTGCGCACGTAGCTGCCCTGCAGGGCGGTGTCGGTCACGCCGTACTTGGAGAGGTAGTCGGGCACGACGCCCTTCTCCAGGTTCTTGGCGTGCCACATCGGGTTCGACCCGGCCGGGGACTCCTTGCCCGCGTCGTCCTTGTCGTTCCAGATGTTGTCGATGCCGACCGCGCCGTCACCGCACGAGGTCAGGCCGGAGCCGACCGGGCAGGTGGTCGCGGCGGCGGTGCCCCAGAGGCCGTTGGTGCCGCCCTGGACGTTCTTGAAGCCGCGGGTGTAGTACGGCAGGCCGACGTTGATCCGGCCGGCCGGCATCGCGCCGCGGAAGTAGTGGTACGACCAGTCGGCGTTCAGGTAGCCGATGCCGCCGTACTGACCGGTGCCGTAGACGTTGGCCGCCGCCAGCTCGCCGTCCTTGCCGTCGTCGAACAGCGCGGCGTTCGGGCCGACGTACTTGTTCCAGGAGCCGTGCAGGTCGTACGACATGATGTCGACGTAGTCCAGGTACTGCGCGATCTGGAAGGTCTCCATGCCGCGCAGCAGGTAGCCGGACGACGGGGCCGCGACCGAGAGCAGGTAGTGCTTGCCGTCGGCGGCGCCGGCCCGGTCCAGCTTCTCGCGCAGCGTCTTCATCAGCGCCGCGTAGCCCTTGGCCAGCGAGCCGCGCTTGCCGTTGGCGAGCTGCCAGTCCAGCGGGTTGCCCGCGTCCTTCATCGAGGTCGGGTACTCGTAGTCGACGTCGACGCCGTTGAAGCCGTACTTCTTGATGAAGTCGACGGCCGAGTTGGCGAAGGTGTCGATGCCCGCCTGGTTGACGCTGCCGTCGGGGTTGACGGTCATCGAGTAGAAGCCGCCGGAGTTGACGCGCTTGCCGTCGTCCCCGAAGTACCCGCCGGTCTCGGTCCAACCGCCGACCGAGATCATCGTCTTGACGTTCGGGTACTGCTTCTTGTACTTCGTCAGCAGGTTGAAGTGGCCCTTGTAGGGCAGCGACGGGTCGAGCTCGGCGCCGGGCACGCCCGGGAAGGACATCCCGGTGGCCGCGTTGTCCGGGCTGTCGGTGCCGACGGACAGCTTGTTGTCCGAACCGACGTGGGCGAACGCGTAGTTGAGGTGCGTGACCTTGTCCCACGGGATGTCGCTCACCAGGTACGGCTTGGTGCCGTCCTTGCCGGTGCGCCAGCTGGTGAAGTAGCCGATGATGCGGCGCTGGTGGTCCGCGCCCATCTTCTCGCGGCCGTTGGTGTCGTAGACGCTGCAGTACGGGACGTCGACGCCCGGGGTGGCGTAGAGGCCGTCGGGGCGACAGGCGGCATTGTCGACGGTGGCGGACGCCTGGGACGGCGCCGCGCCCAGCGTGGCCACCAGCAGGCCTGCCATCGCGGCAGCCGCCAGCGAGGCCAGGCCGGCGCGGGCCGCCGGGCTCGTGGAACGACGGGCAGCGGTGGGACGCCGCTCCGCCGAGGATCGGATCAACACTCGGTCCTCCGGGCAGAGTGTCGGCGCGTGCCTGTGGGGGAGCACGCACGTGGGGGAAACCAGATTGGCGCCGAAGCTATGTGGTCTGAACCACATAGGTCAATAGGTCTGTACCAATTGGTAATCAATTCCCCAACATCCCCGGTCGAACGGCCGATTGTCGACGGTCGCCGACACCCCACCAGCCCCAGTCGCCCCTACGCCCCTCCGCATGCCGACCACCTCGCCCGCCCACCGGCCGCGCCCCCGTGACCGAACGCCCCGCCGATCGTTCACCCACCCGGGGGGCGGGCGCGCACGAGCCCGGAGGGGGAGCCATGGCGGTCAAGTACACCCGCGAACTGCTGACGGCGGTCGCCGCGGAGTCGTCCAGCATCAACGACATGATGAGACGCCTGGGCGTGCCGATGGCGGGCGGCACCCACAGCTACCTGAGCAAGCGGTTGCGGTACTACGGCATCGACACCTCGCACTTCACCGGCGGCAGGCCCGCGTACGAGCGCCGGCGCTACAGCCGGGAGCAGCTCGCCGAGGCCGCCGCGCGGACCACCGGGATCGGCCCGATGCTGCGCGAGCTGGGCGTCGTGCCGTACGCAGTGCCTACTCCTACATGAAGCGGCGGCTGGCCGAGTTCGGCATCGACACCTCGCACTTCACCGCCCCGCACGGCACCGGGGAGGGCTCCGGCGACGATGTGATCGCGGCCGTCCGCGAGCAGTCCAGCATCGCCGGGGTGATCCGGGCCCTCGGCCTGCGCGAGGGCGGCGGGGCCCGCAAGCTCGTCAAGGACGCCATAGCCCGCCACGGGCTGGACACCGGCCACTTCACCGGCTCGGCCCACAACCGGGGCGCGAGGACCGGCCCCCGGGTCCGTCCGGAGGACCTCCTGGTGGTGCTGCCGCCCGGCAGTCACCGTGTTCCCGGCGACCGGCTCCGGGCGATGCTCGTCCACATCGGCACACCGGAGGTCTGCGCCGGCTGCGGCACCCCACCGCTCTGGCGAGGCCTTCCGCTGACGCTGGAGGTCGACCACATCAACGGCGACCGGCTCGACAACCGGCGCGAGAACCTGCGGCTGCTCTGTCCGAACTGCCATGCCGTCACGCCGACGTACTGCGGACGGAACCGCAGGACTGTTATCGGCGCATCCGACAGCCGGTAGGCTTGTGCTGGCGTGCGCCCGTACCCCAGCTGGCTAGAGGGCTGCGACTTAGGATCGCAGTGTCGTGGGTTCGAGTCCCACCGGGCGTACCAAGCAAAACGGCCCGTTTGCCTTCGGATCGAAGGCAAACGGGCCGATGTCCTTTCCGCGGTCCTCAGCCGAGGAGGGTCTGCACGACCGGGGCGAGGGCGCGGAAGGCCTGGCCGCGGTGGCTGATGGCGTTCTTCTCGGCGGGGGTGAGTTCGGCGCAGGTGCGGGACTCGCCGAGGGGCTGGAGGATCGGGTCGTAGCCGAAGCCGCCGGTGCCGGCGGGGGCGGTGCGCAGGGTGCCGAGGAGGCGGCCCTCGACGACGCGCTCGGTGCCGTCGGGGAGGGCGAGGGCGGCGGCGCAGAAGAAGTGGGCCCCGCGGTGCTCGGGGGCGATGTCGGAGAGCTGGGCGAGCAGCAGGTCGAGGTTGGCGCGGTCGTCGCCGTGCTTGCCGGACCAGCGGGCGGAGAAGATGCCGGGGGCGCCGTTCAGGACGTCCACGCACAGGCCGGAGTCGTCGGCGACGGCCGGCAGGCCGGTGGCGCGGGCCAGGGCGTGCGCCTTGAGCAGGGCGTTCTCGGCGAAGGTGACGCCGGTCTCGGGGACGTCGGGGATCTCGGGGTAGGCGTCGGCGCCGACCAGTTCGACGTCCAGGCCGGCGTCGCCGAGGATGTCGCGCAGTTCGGCGACCTTGTGCTGGTTACGGGTGGCGAGGATGAGTCGAGTGGTCATGAACCCACCCTAAACCGGACGGGAGGGGTGATCCCGCGTCAGCCGACGCAGACCTTGGTGAGGTTCGAGGCGGCGTCGCCGAGCGGCTTGAAGTCCGGCACCTGCTTGTTGTTGACCGCCTGCTGGACCTTGTCGACCTGGGTGCCGAGGTCGGTGATGGCCTGGGCGACGTCGGTGTCCTTGGAGTTCTTGCCCAGCTGGTCGAGGTCGTTCTTCAGCTTCTGGATCGCCTGCCCGGCGGCGGCCGCGTCATTGCTCGCGTTGCCGTAGGCGTCGCGGACCTCGTTGATGTCGTCGGCGATCTTGACGGTGGTGTTGCCGCAGTCGATCGCCTTCTGGGCGGCGGAGCAACTGACCGCGCTGAGCGGGAGGATGGCGATCAGGCCGGCCACGGCGAGCATGGTGGGGCGGGCGATGCTCTGGGGCATCCGGTCCTCCTGGGTGCGCGGGTATCCGGAGGGGAAGGACGCGCGCTGAGGGGTGCGCGGTTCCCGCAACGGGTGCTGCTGCGGGAACCGTACGGGCTCCGGACCCGGCGTGTACAGCGGCCGGGCCCGGAGCCCGGTGATTTCCGGAAACCCAAGCGGAGGCGTTGCCTCAGGGGGCAGGAGGCCCCGGAGGGTCAGGCCTCCAGCTCGCCCAGGACCTTGCGCTGGACCTCGTCGAGCTCGGCGCAGCCGAGGGTGCCGAGGTCGAGCAGGCGGTCGAGGAGCGCGCGGTCGAAGGGGGCGCCCTCGGCGGTGCCCTGGACCTCGACGAAGCGGCCGTCGGAGGTGCAGACGATGTTCATGTCGGTCTCGGCGCGGACGTCCTCCTCGTACTGGAGGTCGAGCATCGGGACGCCGTCGATGATGCCGACGCTGACGGCGCTGACGCCGCCGGTGATCGGCTTGCCCTTGGCGCGCAGCAGCTTGCGCTCGCGGGCCCAGGTGACGGCGTCGACGAGGGCGACGTAGGCGCCGGTGATGGCGGCGGTGCGGGTGCCGCCGTCGGCCTGGAGGACGTCGCAGTCGAGGACGATGGTGTTCTCGGCGAGGGCGCGGTGGTCGACCACGGCGCGCAGCGAGCGGCCGATGAGCCGGCTGATCTCGTGGGTGCGGCCGCCGAGGCGGCCCTTGACGGATTCGCGGTCGCCACGGGTGTTGGTGGCGCGCGGGAGCATGGAGTACTCGGCGGTGACCCAGCCCTCGCCGCTGCCCTTGCGCCAGCGCGGGACGCCCTCGGTGACGCTGGCGGTGCACAGCACCTTGGTGTCGCCGTAGGAGATGAGGACGGAGCCTTCGGCGTGCTTGCTCCAGCCCCGTTCGATGGTGACGGGGCGGAGCTGGTCGGGGGTGCGGCCGTCGATGCGTGACATAGGCACCGAGCGTAGTCGGTTTCGGCGGGTGTTCCGGGTACGTTCCGAGGCGTCCCGGGACGTCCCGGGGCGTCCGGGTCTGCCCGGGAGGGCGGGCAGGGGTGCCCGGACGTGCCGCGGCCCGCCGGCCGGAGGGGCGGGCGGGCCGGGCGGAGCGGGCCGGGTGGGCTCAGCTCACATCATGTCCTCGATGTCGGCGGCGATCGGGTCGGCGTCGGTGCCGATGACGACCTGGATCGCGGTGCCCATCTTGACGACGCCGTGGGCGCCGGCGGCCTTGAGCGCGGCCTCGTTGACCAGGGAGGCGTCCTTGACCTCGGTGCGCAGGCGGGTGATGCAGCCCTCGACCTCTTCGATGTTGTCGATGCCGCCCAGACCGGCGACGATCTTCTCAGCCTTGCTGGCCATTGCTTTCTCCCTCTGTCGCGGCCCGTCGGCTGCTCTGCCGGGTGCCGTCTCCTGCGCGGTGACCTCGGTCACGGTGACGCGTGGTCAGTGGTCGGTCGTGCCGTGGCGTGCTGCGGAGCAGCGCGACCAGCATGACCCGAGCCGGACCGATATGCCACGTTAGTCCACTTTCGGCCTATTCCGGCGCGCAGACCCAGGACGAACGTCCGAGGATGACGAGCAGTGGGGCCGTCTCCCGGCGCGCGGCCTGCGTCCCAAAAGTGGTCTACACCAATATATGTGTACTCCGATGAACGCAGGAAGGGCCCCGGGTGTTCCCGGCCCCCGCCCGAGGCTCCCGGCGGGGGCCACCGGCCGGACACTGCACTCGGAGGGCGAAGGATGAGTTCGGCAGGCGCCACGGCACCGCGGACCACGTGGTGGCACACCTTCTACGGCGGCCTCCAGAAGATGGGCCGCTCGCTCCAGCTGCCGGTGGCGGTGCTCCCGGCCGCCGGCATCCTCAACCGGCTCGGACAGGACGACGTCTTCGGCAAGGACGGCCTGGGCTGGGACAACGTCGCCAAGGTCTTCGCCGCGGCCGGCGGCGCGCTGCTGGACTCCTCGCTCGGCCTGCCGATGCTGTTCTGCATCGGCGTCGCGATCGGCATGGCCAAGAAGGCCGACGGCTCGACGGCGCTGGCCGCGGTGGTCGGCTTCCTCGTCTACTACAAGGTGCTGCACGCCTTCCCGGAGCACTGCAAGCCGCCGACGGTGCTGGTGAGCGACCAGTGCGTGGACTACACCTCGGCGAAGGCGGCGGCCGCGACGTACCAGAACCCGGGCGTGCTGGGCGGCATCCTGCTCGGCCTGATGTCGGCCTGGCTGTGGGTGCGCTTCCACCGCACCAAGCTGGTCGACTGGCTGGGCTTCTTCAACGGCCGCCGGCTGGTGCCGATGATCACCGCCCTGGTCGGCATGCTGCTCGCCGTGGTGGCGGTCTGGGTGTGGCCGCCGATCGGCCGCGGCCTCAACACGTTCAGCCAGGACCTCGCCGACCTGGGCGCGGGCGGCGCGGGCATCTTCGGCGTCTTCAACCGGGCCCTGCTGCTGATCGGCATGCACCAGCTGCTGAACACCTTCGTCTGGTTCCAGTTCGGCGAGTTCACCAAGCCCGACGGCACGGTCGTGCACGGCGACATTCCGCGGTTCCTGGGGGGCGACCCGACCGCCGGGCAGTTCCAGTCCGGCTTCTTCCCGATCATGATGTTCGCGCTGCCGGCCGCCGCGCTGGCCATCGCCCACGCGGCCAAGCCGCACCGCCGCAAGGAGATCTACGGCCTGATGCTCTCGGTCGGTCTGACCTCCTTCGTGACCGGTGTCACCGAGCCGATCGAGTACTCCTTCGCCTACATCGCCCCGGCGCTGTACGGCGTGCACGCGTTGCTGACCGGCGCCTCGATGGCCGTCACCTGGGGGCTGGGGGTGCACGACGGCTTCAGCTTCTCGGCCGGCCTGATCGACTACGTGATCAACTGGGGGCTGGCCACCAAACCGTGGCTGATCATTCCCATCGGGCTCGGCTTCGCCGCCGTGTACTACGCGCTCTTCCGCTTCATCATCGTGAAATTCAACCTGAAAACGCCGGGGCGGGAGGACGAGAGCGAGGTCGAGGACGTGACCAAGGCATAAACCGAGCGTCACCGAGCGCGAATCCGAAAAGGCTCCCGGACCGGCGGTCCGGGAGCCTTCGGCATATCCGGCCGGGCCCGCGGCCCCGGCGCCGAGGCTGCCCCGCGGGACGGCGCGGCCGCTCGGTGACCGGCCGGTGACCTGCCGTGGAGTCCTCGGCGGCGGAGGCTTTTTGTTGCGCAAATAGCCAAAATACCAATCACGGCGGGTAATCAAGATCGTCGATCCGCAACTAGGTTTCGATTTCATAGCGCTTCCCATCTGCGGCGCTTTCGAGGGTTCCCCGGCACCTCCGCCCGTGCTACAAAACTGGTCTACACCACGTGTGGTGTAGACCAGTTCGCGGTTCGGCCCCCTGTGCACCTTCCCCCCGACCGACCCGCCCTTGCCGTTAGGAAGCCACCCCCATGAGTCAGTCTGCGCAGGCACCGGCGCCCGCCACGGCTCCGGCCGCACCCAGTCCCACGAAGAAGTTCGGCCAGAACCTGCTCCAGGGTCTGCAGAAGATCGGCCGCAGCCTCCAGCTGCCCATCGCCGTTCTCCCCGCCGCCGGTCTGCTGATGCGTCTGGGCCAGGACGACGTCTTCGGCAAGGACGGCCTCGGCTGGAACAAGGTCGCCGCGGTCTTCGCCACCGCCGGCAACGGCGTCTTCGACAACCTGCCGCTGCTCTTCGCCGTGGGCATCGCCATCGGCTTCGCCAAGAAGGCCGACGGTTCGACCGCCCTCGCCGCCCTGGTCGGCTTCCTGGTCTACAAGAACGTGCTGACCGCGTTCCCGATCACCGAGGGCCACATCGCCGACGGCAAGTGGGTCGCCGCGACGTACCAGAACCCCGGCGTCCTCGGCGGCATCGTGATCGGTCTGCTCAGCGCCGTGCTGTGGCAGAAGTACCACCGCACCAAGCTGGTCGACTGGCTCGGCTTCTTCAACGGCCGCCGTCTCGTCCCGATCATCATGGCCTTCGTCGGCACCGCCGTCGGCGTCCTGTTCGCCCTCACCTGGGGCCCCATCGGCGACGCCATCAAGAGCCTGAACGACACCCTCATCGGGGCCGGCGCGTTCGGTGCCGGCGCCTTCGGCCTGGTCAACCGCGGCCTGCTGCCGGTCGGCATGCACCAGTTCGTGAACTCCTACGCCTGGTTCCAGACCGGTGACTTCACCAAGGCCGACGGCACCGTCGTGCACGGCGACCTGACCCGCTTCTTCGCCGGTGACCCGACCGCCGGACAGTTCATGTCGGGCTTCTTCCCGATCATGATGTTCGCCCTGCCGGCCGCCGCGTTCGCCATCGCCCACACCGCCAAGCCGCACCGCCGCAAGGCCGTCACCGGCATGATGCTGTCGCTGGCGCTGACCTCCTTCGTGACCGGTGTCACCGAGCCGATCGAGTTCGCCTTCGTCTTCATCGCCCCGCTGCTGTACGTCATCCACGCCATCCTCACCGCCGTCTCGATGGCCGTGACCTGGGCCCTCGGCGTGCACGACGGCTTCACCTTCTCCGGCGGCCTGATCGACTACCTGCTCGCCTGGAGCAAGGCCACCGACCCGTGGATGATCATCCCGCTCGGCCTGGTCTTCGCCGCGATCTACTACTTCCTGTTCCGCTTCGCGATCGTGAAGTTCGACCTGAAGACCCCCGGTCGCGAGGACGACGACGAGGTCGAGGACGTCACCAAGGCCTGACCCCCGCACCACCGCACGCCGCTCACGGCCCCGCCCCGCCACCCACTCCCCCGGGTGGCGGGGCGGGGCCGTTCGCGCGCGCCCGGAGCGGACGCCCCGGGTGTCCACCGCGACGGCCGCCCGCTGAGACGGCGGTTGACGGATCCGCGGACCCGCTGGTCAACTGAAGCGGTGAACGCCCCCCGCCCGCTGGTGACCCGCAGCCACATCGACTTCGGTCGCGTGTGGTCCGCGGCGTGTCGCGGCTGACCCGAGCGTTCCCCCCGCCGCCGCCCGGCTGACGTCCCCGCCGCGCCCGGCCCGCGCACCACCCGTCATCCGCGACCGCCCGCACCCCGGGCGGCCCGGCCCGTGCCCGCCCACCCGCACACCCGCCCGCACCGCCCCCCACCGGGGAACCGCGGGCCGCTCCGCGACCGCCGCACGCCCCGTTTCCGTCCCAGGAAAGTCAAGGCCACCCATGCCCCGCCAGCTGCACCTTTCCGCCGCCCTCGACAGCCCCGGCCACGTCGACGCCGCCCACTTCACCGCCCTCGCCCGCCTCGCCGAACGCGCCTCGCTCGACTTCGTCACCCTCGACGACTCCTACGCCCCCGAACCGCGGCGGCTGGACGCGCTCGCCACCTTCGCCCGGCTCGCGCCGGTCACCCGCGGCCTCGGCCTGGTCCCGACCGTCACCACCACCCACACCGAGCCGTTCCACACCTCCATCGCGGTCAACACCCTGGACTGGGTCAGCGAGGGCCGGGCGGGCTGGCTGGTCGGCGTCTCCGACACCGAGGCCGAGGCCAGGGCCTTCGGCCGCAAGGACGCCGCCCCGGCCGACGAGCTCTGGGCCGAGGCCGCCGACGCCGCCGAGGTCGCCAGCCGGCTCTGGGACAGCTGGGAGGACGACGCCGAGATCCGCGACGTCGCCACCGGCAGGTTCGTCGACCGCGCCAAACTCCACTACATCGACTTCGAGGGCCCGCACTTCTCCGTCCGCGGCCCCTCCATCACCCCGCGCCCGCCGCAGGGCCGCCCGGTCGTCGCGGTCACCGTCACCGCCGCCGACCTCGCCCCGGACGCCGGCCCCGGCGGCCGCGCCCGGGTCGCCACCGCCGCCCGCCACGCCGACGTCGCGCTGCTCGACGCCCCCGACCGGGCCACCCGGCTCACCGCCGCCACCGAACTGCGGCTGCGCGGCGGCGAGGCGCTGCGCGTCCTGGCCCGGATACCGGCCGCGCTGCCCGACGCCGCCGCGGCCGCCGCCCTGCTCACCGAGATCACCGAGGGCGGCGGCGGGGTCGACGGCTTCCACCTGGTGCCCGCCGAGCCGGCCCGCGACCTCGCCGCGCTCGCCGAGCACGTCGTACCGGAGCTGCGCGGGCGCGGCCTGTTCCGGGGCGGCTACACCGGCCGCACCCTGCGCGAGCACCTCGGCCTGGCCCGCCCCGCCAGCCGCTACGCGCTCGCCGCGACCATCGCCGCCCCGGCTGCCCCCACTGCCCCGCCCGCCCCCGCCGCCGCTTCCACCGGCACCCCCGCCGCGACCGCCGAGGTGACCCGATGACGGACCGCCCGCTCAAGCAGATCCACCTCGCCGCCCACTTCCCCGGCGTCAACAACACCACCGTGTGGAGCGACCCGGCCTCCGGCAGCCAGATCGCCTTCGACTCCTTCCGCCACCTCGCCGAGACCGCCGAACGCGGCCGCTTCGACTTCTTCTTCCTCGCCGAGGGTCTGCGGCTGCGCGAGGTCAAGGGCCGCATCCACGACCTGGACGTGGTCGGCCGCCCCGAGTCGATCACCGTGCTCGCCGCGCTCGCCGCCGTCACCACCCACCTCGGGCTGGCCGCGACCGTCAACGCCACCTTCAACGAGCCCTACGAACTGGCCCGCCGGTTCGCCTCCCTGGACCACCTCTCCGGCGGCCGGGCCGCCTGGAACGTGGTCACCTCCTCCGACGCGTTCACCGGCGAGAACTTCCGCCGCGGCGGCTTCCTCGACCGGGGCGACCGCTACACCCGGGCGGCCGAGTCCGTCGCGCTCGCCCGGGCGTTCTGGGACGCCGCGGGCTCCGGCACCGTCCGCCACCAGGGACCGCAGTTCGACGTCGAGGGCACCCTCTCGCTGCCCCGGCCGCCGCAGGGCCACCCGGTGGTGATCCAGGCCGGCGACTCCGAGGAGGGCCGCGAGTTCGCCGCCGCGGCCGCCGACGTGATCTTCAGCCGGCACTCCACCCCGGCCGCCGGCCGGGCCTTCCACGCCGACGTCAAACGGCGGCTCGCCGCGTACGGGCGCAAGCCGGACGAGCTGAAGATCATGCCCGGGGTCACCTACGTCCTGGGCGACACCGAGGAGGAGGCCGTCGAACGGGCCGCCGCGATCCGCCGCGCCCAGGTCGGCCCAGCCACCGCGATCGCCTACCTGGAGCAGGTCTGGGGCATCGACCTCTCCGACCACGACGTCGACGGCCCGCTGCCGGCCGTCGACCCGGTCCGCGACTCCTCCCTCGTCCAGGGCCGCACCTCGCTCGGCGACCCGCTGGAGATCGCCGCCAAGTGGCGGGCGGTGGCCGCCGAGAAGCGGCTCAGCAGCCGCGAGCTGGTGATCGAGGTGACCGGTCGGCAGAGCTTCATCGGCACCCCGGCGAGCGTCGCCGAGCAGATCGACCAGCAGGTGCAGAGCGACGTCGCGGACGGCTTCATCCTCGTCCCGCACCTCACCCCCGGCGGGCTCGACGACTTCGTCGACCGGGTGGTGCCGCTGCTCCAGGAGCGCGGGGTGTTTCGCACCGAGTACACCGGCACGACACTGCGCGACCACCTCGGCCTGCCGGTCCCGGGAAGGCCCTGACGTCGCGGCCGGGCGGCCGGTCCGGACGGCCGCGAGCTGCCCCGGCACCCTGCCATGACGGCCCGTCATGGCCGTTGCGCCGGAAGGGCTTTACCGAGGTCATGGGCCACCGGCCGGAAGGGCTCGGACGGTTCGGCGACCAGCCCCGGCTCCCGGACGCGCCCGAGCACCGCCGGGCGGCGCAGCGTGCCCCCGCGGGCAAGGGCGAGGCGTTCCCGGGCGCGTGTGCCCGCCGGGCGCCGGGCCGGAGAGGTCCTGCCCGGGGCGCAGCGCGAGCGCCCCGGTGCGGGCGCCGCGGGCGGCGTCCTGCGGCAGGGCGGCGATCCGGTCGGCGCCGCGGACGACGTCGAGCGCGGCGCCGGCGCGGTGGCGGTCCCGGACGGGCAGGCCGCCGGTGTGCGGGCCGGTCCGTCGCGTCGCGGGCCCGGTGCAGGGGCCGACCGGGTCGGTGACCTGGCGGTCGGCGTCGAGCGGCAGGTGCCGGACGGCGGTGTTCCCGGTGGCGGCGGCCTGCGAGGCGGCGGTGACCGGTGCGCACGGGTACCACCGGCGCCGGCGGGCGTTCGTGGAGCGAGCGGTCAGACCTCGTAGACCGCGCCGGGCCGGGCGATGTCGACCGGTCCGGCGTAGGCGGCGGCCGCGTCCCGGCGGTTGAGTTCGGCGTCCGTCCACGGGGGGATGTGGGTGAGGACGAGCCGGCGGGCGCCGGCCGCGGTGGCGTGCTCGCCGGCCTCGCGGCCGTTGAGGTGGACGGCCCGGTAGGTGTCGCGGCCGTCGAGGTAGGCGGCCTCGCAGAGGAAGAGGTCGGTGTCCCGGGCGAGCTCGACGAGCTCGGCGCTCTCCCCGGTGTCGCCGGAGTAGACGAGGCTGCGGCCGCCGTGTTCGAGCCGGAAGGCGAAGGCGTCCACGGGGTGGTTGACCTGCGCGACGCCGATCCGGAAGGGGCCGAGGTCGAAGCGGCCGGGGGTGAGGGTGCGGAACTCGAACACCTCCTTCATCCCCGGGTTCTCCGGCATGTCGTAGGCGCGGGCCATCCGTGCGGCGGTGCCGGCCGGTCCGTAGACGGGCATCGGGTCGGGGCAGCCCTCGGCGCGGTAGTTGCGGGCGACCCAGTAGGCGCACAGGTCGACGCAGTGGTCGGCGTGCAGGTGGCTGAGCAGGACGGCGTCGACGTCGTAGATCGAGACGTACTTCTGCAGGGCGCCGAGCGCCCCGTTGCCGAGGTCCAGCACGACGCGGTAGCCGTCGGCCTCCACCAGGTAGCTGGAGCACGGCGAGTCGGCGGACGGGAAGCTCCCCGAGCACCCCACCACGGTCAGTTTCATCCGAGCCCCTCCGCCCCGACACGTCCTGGCTGCCGCTGGTCATGACAGCGGGCCGGGGATACCGGCCGGAGGCGCTGCCCTGCGCGTGTTGTCGAGGGTAAGGGCGGACCGGCGCTTTGCCCCCGTCTCCGTGCCGTGCTGTGGCTGGAATCACCAGAACGCCGGGGAGGCGGGGGCGGGGGCGGGTCAGCGGTGGCCGGGGCGCCGGCGGGCCCAGTCGCGGATGGTGCGGGGGTACCAGCGGGGGTGGCCGCCGGCGTCGACGAGGTCCGGTTCGGGCAGCAGTCCGTGGCGCCGGTAGGTGCGCACGGTCTCGGGCTGGACGTTGATGTGGCGGGCGATCTCGGCGTACGACCACAGGTCGGTGCCGCGGCTCACGGGGGGTCTCACGGGGGGTCACCTCCGCTGGTGCGTGCGGGGACGTTCGTGAGCAGCCTTTCCGGACGGTGCGGGAATCCCCGCCCCGGACCGGACATCGTGGTCGTACCGTGACGAACCGGAAGCACGACGGGGACATATCCCCCGTTCGCGCGGAGGGGGACCGGAGCGGGCCTACGCCCAGAGCTGGCCCTGCAGCGCCTCGACGGCGGCCTCGGTGGACTCGGCGGTGTAGATCCCGGTGGACAGGTACTTCCAGCCGCCGTCGGCGACCACGAAGACGATGTCGGCGCGCTCGCCGGCCTTGGCGGCCTTGCGGCCCACCCCGATCGCCGCATGCAGGATCGCGCCGGTGGAGACGCCGGCGAAGATGCCCTCCTCCTGGAGGAGTTCACGGGTGCGCCGGACGGCGTCGGCGGAGCCGACCGAGAAGCGGGTGGTGAGCACCTCGGCGTCGTACAGCTCGGGGACGAAGCCCTCGTCGAGGTTGCGCAGGCCGTAGACGAGGTCGTCGTAGCGCGGCTCGGCGGCGACGATCCGCACCCCGGGGACCTTCTCGCGCAGGAAGCGGCCGACGCCCATCAGGGTGCCGGTGGTGCCGAGGCCGGCCACGAAGTGGGTGACGGTGGGCAGGTCGGCGAGGATCTCGGGACCGGTGCCGGTGTAGTGGGCGCCGGCGTTGTCGGGGTTGCCGTACTGGTAGAGCATGACCCAGTCGGGGTGCTCGGCGGCGATCTCCTTGGCCATCCGCACGGCGGTGTTGGAGCCGCCGGCGGCGGGCGAGGGGATGATCTCGGCGCCCCACATGCGGAGCAGTTCGCGCCGCTCCTCGCTGGTGTTCTCGGGCATCACGCAGACCATCCGGTAGCCCTTGAGCTTGGCCGCCATGGCCAGCGAGATGCCGGTGTTGCCGCTGGTGGGTTCGAGGACGGTGCAGCCGGGGGTGAGCCGGCCGTCGGCCTCGGCGCGCTCGATCATGTGCAGCGCGGGGCGGTCCTTGATGGAGCCGGTGGGGTTGCGGTCCTCCAGCTTCGCCCAGAGGGTGACCAGGCCCTCGGTGTTGCCCGGTACCGCCGCGGACAGCCGGGGCAGACGGACCAGCGGGGTGTTGCCGACGGCTTCGAGCGGGCTGTCGTAACGCAAGGGGTCCTCCGGCGGGCGGCGGTGGGGTTCGGTGAGGGCGGCCCGGCCCGCCCCGGGCGGTGCGCGGGGCGGGCCGGGCGGGTGGTCAGCGGGCGCCGCCGGCCACGGCGGGCAGGATGGTGACGCTGTCGCCGTCGGCGAGGGTGGTGGAGATGCCCTCCAGGAAGCGGACGTCCTCGTCGTTCAGGTAGACGTTGACGAAGCGGCGCAGCTCGCCGCCCTCCAGCAGGCGGGCGGCGATGCCCGGGTGGCGGGCGTCGAGGTCGTGGAAGAGTTCCCCGAGGTTGCTGCCGGTACCCTCGACGGCCTTGGCGCCGTCGGTGTAGGTGCGGAGGATGGTCGGGATGCGGACCTCGATGGCCATGGCTGCGCTCCTGTGCGAGTCGTGAGGTGGGTGGGCCGCAGTGGGCGCGGCAGGGCGTTGCGGCCCGGGGCGGTGGTGTCCGCGGGCGGGCCGGACGGGCGGCTCAGCGCGAGCGCGCCGGCGTGCCGGGACAGATGGCGCCGGCGTGCCGGCACAGGTCGATGTGCAGGCGCGCCACGAGGCGGGTGCCCGGGGCCTGGTTGCTCACATCGACGGAACGCATGGGCTCATCGTATAGATTCCCGGGCCCGCTCCTCCATGCCCGTCTCGTGATGCGGATGAGTCCGTCCCTCATCCCGAGACGGGCCGGGAAAGGCAGCGGCCCGCCGACCGCTCGCGGGCGGTCGGCGGGCCTCGCCCAGGTGGGTGCGGGTCAGGCCGGGTAGGCCTCGACGACCTGGACGTCTTCCTCCGTGATCACGCCGTCCACGATGCGGAACGAGCGGAACTGGTACGGGTCGTCCGGGCCGTTGCCCTCGGCGGTCGAGACCAGGACGTAGTGGGCGTTCGGTTCGGAGGCGTAGCTCACGTCGGTGCGCGAGGGGTAGGCCTCGGTGGCGGTGTGCGAGTGGTAGACGATCACCGGCTCCTCGTCCCGGTCGTCCATCTCGCGGTAGAGCTTGAGCAGGTCGCCCGAGTCGAACTCGTAGAAGGTCGGCGAGCGGGCCGCGTTGAGCATCGGGATGAACCGCTCGGGGCGGCCGCTGCCCTCCGGCCCCGCGACCACGCCGCAGGCCTCGTCCGGGTGGTCGGCGCGGGAGTGGGCGACGATCGCGTCGCGCAGTTCTCGGGTGATGGTCAGCATGGCGCCAGGATAGCCACGCCCCGGCGACGGGTCGCCGGGGCGTCCGAGGCGCGGTCAGCGGGGGCCGGCACCGCCGTCGTCCGGCACGTGCAGGTGGTCGTGGGCGACGGCGTGCACCGCCGCGGGGGCGCGGCGCCCGAGCCCGCGGTAGCCGGCCACCAGCAGCACGGCCCAGACCGGGAAGACGTACAGCGAGATCCGGTTGTCGCGGTCGAGGCCGATCAGCACGACCACCACCGCGAGGAAGGCCAGCGCGGCCCAGCTGCTCCAGACGCCGCCGGGGGCCTTGAAGGTGGGCGGCGGCAGGTGGCCGCCCTTCCAGGCCCGGCGGTAGCGGATCTGGCAGATCAGGATCATCGCCCAGGTCCACAGGCCGCAGACGGTGGCGACCGAGGTGATGTACTCGAACGCCTTGGCCGGGACGAGGTAGTTGAGCACCACGCCGACGCCCATCAGCAGCGCGGAGACGGTGATCGCGGCGGCCGGGGTGCGGTGGGCGTTGAGCCGGGTCAGGCGCCCGGGGGCCTGGCCGCGCAGGGCGAGGTCGCGCAGCATCCGGCCGGTGGAGTACATGCCGGAGTTGCAGGAGGAGAGCGCGGCGGTGAGCACCACGAAGTTGATGATGCCGGCCGCGGCGGGGATGCCGATCTTGCCGAAGGTGGCGACGAACGGGCTGACGCCGGGCTGGAACTCGGTCCACGGGACGAGCGAGAGGATGATGACCAGGGCGCCGATGTAGAACAGCGCGATCCGCCACGGCAGGGTGTTGATGGCGCGCGGGAGGGTCTTCTTGGGGTTCTCGCTCTCGCCGGCGGTGACGCCGACGAGTTCGACGCCCAGGTAGGCGAACATGACGATCTGCAGGGTCATCACGGTGGCGCCGACGCCCTTGGGGAAGAACCCGCCGTCCTGCCACAGGTGGGTGACCGACGCGGTGTCGCCGGCGTCGCTGAACCCGAGGGTGAGCACCCCGATGCCGATCAGGATCATGCCGATGATCGCGGTGACCTTGACCATGGAGAACCAGAACTCGATCTCGCCGAAGATCTTCACCGAGATCAGGTTGGCCCCGTAGAGCAGCACCAGGAAGCAGAGCGCGGACAGCCACTGCGGGACGTCCGGCGCCCAGAACTTCACGTAGACGGCCGCCGCGGTGGTTTCCGCCATGCCCGTGACAACCCAGAAGAGCCAGTACGTCCAGCCCGTCACGTAGCCGGCGAAGGGGCCGAGGAACTCCCGCGCGTACTCGGCGAAGCTGCCGGCCACCGGGCGGTAGGTGAGCAGTTCGCCGAGCGCCCGCATGATCGCGAAGATCACCACGCCGGCGACCGCGTAGGACAGGATCAGGCTGGGGCCGGACTTCGAGATGGCGGTGCCCGCACCGAGGAACAGGCCGGTGCCGATGGCGCCGCCGATGGCGATCATCTGGATCTGGCGGCTGCCCAGACCCCGGTGGTAGCCCTCGTCGTCCGGTTTGGCGTCGACGACCTCGTCGTAGAGCTGTTCGGCCATGCTGCACCGTCCTGGATGGGATGTCGCGGGTGGGAGTCGCGGGGTGGGGAGCAGCAGTCGTACCACGCACGGTCCGGATAGCGGTGTCCATCTGAGCGATATTTGAGCATGCCCTGATAGGGTTTCGCCCGTTTTGGACGGAAAAGCCCCGGCCGCTCGTCCACCATGCGGACGAGCGGCCGGGGCCTGCCCCGAACGGGGGAGGGCCGGTCCGGAGCGCACCCCGGAGCCTCGGCGGGGGCCTCAGCCGGCGATCGCCTCCAGCAGCGACTCCTGCAGCGCGCCGAGCCACAGGTAGGCCATCACCAGCGGCTTGCGGTCGTCGGTGTCCGGCAGGTCGTACAGGCCCCGCTCGTCGTCCTCGGTGACCTCCAGCCGCACGCCCAGGGTGAGCCGCAGGTCGTTGAGCGCGCCCAGCCAGCGCAGGCACGCCTCCGCGTCCAGGGTGACCAGGCCGCCCTCGCCGCCCAGGCCGTCCAGCGCCCGGACGACGTGCAGCGCGTCCTCGCGCTTGCGGGCCCGCAGGTCCAGCTCGGTGTAGCGGCGGAACTCCCCGGCGGCCTCCCGGGCCTGCGGGTCGGCCGGCCCGTCCGGGTCCCCGTAGGCGTCCGGGAAGAGCCGGGCCAGCGCCGGGTCCTCGGGCGCCCTGGTCGGCCCCTCGGCGAACAGTGCCGCCAGCGGATCGCCGGGGCCGTCCCCGTCGCCGCCCGGGCCGGGGCCGATCAGCTCCAGCATCTGCACTTCCAGCGAGCGCAGGATGGAGGCCTCCAGCTCGTCCAGCGCGAGCACCGCGCCCCCGGCGCCGGCACTCTCGAACAACCCAGCCATCGGTATCGGTCAGCCCGTCCTCGTCGGTTCCAGTGGTCCGCGGCCGCGCGGCCGCGGGAGCGGCCGCCCGGTGCGGCCGGCCGCACGGTCAGTCGCGCGGTCGGTCGTGCGGTCAGTCGTGCTGCAGGGTCGCCCAGAGGCCGTAGCCGTGCATCGCCTGCACGTCGCGCTCCATCTCCTCGCGCGAGCCGCTGGAGACCACCGCCCGGCCCTTGGTGTGCACCTCCATCATCAGCTTCCGGGCCTTCTCCTTCGGATAGCCGAAGTAGGCCTGGAAGACGTACTGGACGTAGCTCATCAGGTTGACCGGATCGTTGTGGACGATGGTGACCCACGGGGTGTCCGGCTCCGTCACCGGTACGCCCTCGACCTCCGGGCGCTCGATCTCCACGGGCGCGACACTCACCGCCGGATCCCTCCTGCCGCTCATTCGGTTCCCGGGTGGCTCCCACCCGGCCTTCACGTGGCTTCCACGTGCCCCTCCAGCCCCATGCTGCCATCCGGGGGACCGGCGGGCGATTCCGCCCCCCCGCGGCCGCGACGCGCCGGCCGGATCTCCGGACCGAGAAATCGTCACATTGACGCTAAGGGGTAGTAGCATCATCCTCATGGACGCCACTTCCGTGCCCGCGGCCGGCTCGACCGCGCTGCTCACCGACCGCTACGAGCTCACCATGCTGCAGGCCGCCCTGCGCAGCGGGGCGGCGCACCGCCGCTCCGTCTTCGAGGTGTTCACCCGCCGGCTGCCCGCCGGCCGGCGCTACGGCGTGCTGGCCGGCACCGGCCGGGTCCTGGACGCGGTGGAGAACTTCCGCTTCACCTCCGCCCAGCTCGACTGGCTCGCCGACGGACGGGTGGTCGACGAGGACACCCTGCGCTTCCTCGCCGACTACCGCTTCACCGGTGACATCCACGGCTACCCGGAGGGCCAGGTCTACTTCCCCGGCTCGCCGCTGCTCACCGTCGAGGGCAGCTTCGCCGAGGCGGTGATCCTGGAGACGGTGATCCTCTCGATCCTCAACCACGACTCCGCCATCGCCGCCGCCGCCTCCCGGATGACCTCCGCGGCCGGCGGGCGCCCGGTGATCGAGATGGGCGCCCGGCGCGCCCACGAGCGGGCCGCCGTCTCCGCCGCCCGTGCCGCGTACGTGGCCGGCTTCGCGGCCACCTCCGACCTGGAGGCCGGGTTCACCTACGGCATCCCGACCACCGGGACCGCCGCCCACGCCTTCACCCTCGTCCACGACAGCGAGCGGGACGCCTTCCGGGCGCAGATCGACTCGATGGGCCGGGGCACCACCCTGCTGGTGGACACCTTCGACCTGGGCGAGGCCGTGCGCACCGCCGTCGAGGTGGCCGGCCCCGAGCTGGGCGCCGTGCGGATCGACTCCGGCGACCTCACCCTGCTCGCCCACCGGGTCCGCCGCCAGCTCGACGAGCTCGGCGCCACCGGCACCCGGATCATCGTCACCTCCGACCTCGACGAGTACGCGATCGCCGCGCTCGCCGCCGCCCCGGTGGACGGCTACGGCGTCGGCACCAGCCTGGTCACCGGCAGCGGCGAGCCGACCTGCGCGATGGTCTACAAGCTGGTCGCCCGCGCCGCCGGCGAGGACGGCCCGCTGGTCCCGGTCGCCAAGCGCGCGGCCGGCGGCAAGACCAGCATCGGCGGGCGCAAGTGGGCGGCCCGGCGGCCCGACGCGGACGGCGTCGCCGAGGCCGAGGTCGTCGGCACCGGGGCCGTCCCGGACGCGCTGGTCCCGCATCTGCTGCAGGTGCCGCTGGTCAAGGCCGGCGAGGTGGTCGGCCGGGAGCCGCTGGAGGCCGCGCGCGAGCGGCACGACCGGGTCCGGGCGGCGCTGCCGCTGTCGGCCACCCAGCTCTCCAAGGGCGACCCGGTGCTGGCGACCGAGCTGCACGTGTGACGGCGCCGCACGGGCGGCGGCCGTTCGTGGACGGGGGAAGGGCCGGGCCCGCCCCGGGCCTTCCGCCCCCGGATGCCACTGCCTACAGTCGACCGTAGAGTTCCCCCGTACGGACCGTGAGACTCCCTCACGTCCCCTGCCGCGTCCCGCGCAGGACCCCACCAGACCGAGGAATGCCAGCCATGCACCGGGCACTGATCGTCGTCGACGTGCAGAACGACTTCTGCGAGGGCGGCAGCCTGGCCGTCGCCGGCGGGGCCGAGGTGGCCGCCGCGATCACCGATCTCATCGCCGAGTCCGCGCCCGGCTACCGGCACATCCTCGCCACCCGCGACAACCACATCGACCCGGGTGACCACTTCTCCGACCACCCCGACTACGTGCACAGCTGGCCGGTGCACTGCGTGGCGGGCACCGAGGGGGTCGGCTTCCACCCCAACTTCGCCCCGTCCGTCACCTCCGGCGCGATCGAGGCGGTCTTCGACAAGGGCGCCTACGCGGCGGCGTACAGCGGCTTCGAGGGCGTGGACGAGAACAGCCTGGGCCCCGCCGAGTGGCTGCGCGAGCGTCAGGTCACCGAGGTGGACGTGGTCGGCATCGCCACCGACCACTGCGTCCGGGCCACCGCGCTGGACGCGGTGCGGGCCGGATTCACCACCCGGGTGCTGCTCGACCTGACCGCCGGGGTGGCCGCGCCGACCACCGCCGCCGCGCTGGACGAGCTGCGGGCGGCCGGGGTGGAACTGGTCGGCACGCCGGTCGTCGGGGGCTGAGCGCCGGGATCCGGCTCCCGGCTCAGTGCTCGGTGACCAGCAGCTCCACCACGTCGGTCCCGCCGCACCGCAACGCCTCGCGCAGTTCCGCGCCGACCGCGTCCGCGTCCTCGGCCAGCCGGGTGCCGCGGACGCGCACCACCCGCACCCCCAGGTACTCCATCCGGTGCCGGCCGCCGCGCACCCAGGCCGCCTCGCCGTCGCTGACGCAGCGCAGCTCCGGGTCGACCTCGACCGCCACCCCCGCCGAGGGCCAGTAGAGGTCCGGCACGGCGACGAAGGTGCCGCCGCGCATCCGCAGCTCGGGGCCGGTCAGCGGGACGGGCAGCAGCCACTCGTCCACCAGCTCGCCGACCCGCTCCAGCACCCGGTCCCGCTCCGCGGCCAGCAGGCCGTCCAGCACGGCCCGCACCCGGGGGTCGGCGGTCAGCCCGGACTCGGCCAGCTCGGCGGCCAGCTCGTGCACCGGGCAGCGGAGCTCGGGGCGGCGGACGGCCTCGCAGAGCACCTCCCGGACCGGTGCCGGACCGGCTCCTCCCCCGGCGTCCCGGCCACCGGACGTCCACTCGCCCAGCGCGTCGGCGACCGCCCGGGCCACCGGCGCGCAGGCCAGCCCGTGCACCGAGCGCGCCACCAACTCGCGTTCGGTGCGCCGGATCCGCACCTCTCCGGCGTCCTTCAGCCGCCGCTGGCGGGGCACCAGCACGTCCACCCCGGTGACGGCGGGCAGCCGGGGCACCGCGGCGAAGCCGTACAGCGCGAGCGCGGCCGTGCCGGTGATCACCGCCCCCGCCCGGCGGCCCTCCTCCCCGCCGTTCTGCGCCGCGTAGAGCAGCGCCGCCCACATCCGCTGCTCCGGCGAGGGGTCGCCGGACTGCAGCAGGTAGACCCGGGGCAGCAGCCGCTGCCAGGGGCCGCCGCGGCGGCAGTGCTCGCTGATGATCCGGGCCGGCACACCCCGGGCACGCAGCTGGCCGGCGGTGAGGACGTTCTGCTGACGGCGCGCCAGTTCCTCCAGGGACGGCGGCGGCACGGGAATGCGGTAGCTCATGCCGACACCATCCCCAAGGTCCCGGAGCCGGGCGTGGCCGCCTGACGCACTGTTACCCAACCGTCGTGAAACCGGGATCAGGCCGCACTAAAGTCCTCATACCCTCACCCATTCGGAGGAATGGGTGATCAACCGCTTGTCATATCTGATCATCCTCGATCGGCCACCAGGCCGTCTGACCCTGCGTGATCAAGCACATACGGCGAAGTCACCTCCGGGCGTCACTCCAGCCCGCCGGATTGCCTACCCTTAGTACATGTCACGTGACGAGACCGCCGGCCTCCGCGCGGCCCAGCTCCGCCTCGGACGCCTGCCCGGATACGTCCGCCGGCCGGACCCGGCCCGCCGCAGCGGCGCACAGGGCCATACCTACAAGAAGGGATGGGAGGTCCGCTTCACCGCACGCAGCGAGGCGGAGATAGCGGAGATCCGCGACCTGGTGGTCGCCGCCGGGTTCGCCCCCGCCCGCCCCTTCTTCAAGGGCCACCAGCTGATCCAGCCCGTCTACGGGATGGCCGCCGTCCAGGCGTACCTGGCCGCTAGACAGGCGGCCGAGGAACAGGCGGCGCGCGCCGCCCACGGGCGGGCCCGGCGGGGCTCCGGGGCGGCACGCCTCCGGACCGCCGCCAAGGCCGCGCACGAGGGCGCCCGCGAGGCCGTGCGCGAGGCCGCCCACGACGCCGTCCACGACGCCGTCCACGAGGAACAGGAGGCCCAACAGGTCCAGCACACCCAGGAGATCCCGGAGACCCGGCAGGACGCCGGCCGGGCGGGCGTGGAGCACGCGACCGCCGAGCACGGGGCCGCGGACGTCCGCGGCCGGGAGCACGAGCGGGAGCGGGAACGGGAGCGACTGACCGCCGCCACGGAGGCGGCCGGGACCGCAGGGGCCGCGGCTGCGGCGGCCGCGCGACTCGTCCGCCGCCGGGCGGTCGAGGCCTTCCCCGCCCAGCTCGCCCGGGGCACCTCTCCGGACGACCGGGTCACCCCCGCGGAGAGCCGCCGCACGATCTCCTGACCGTTCGTCAACTTCTCGCTCGCACACGGCGGTACGCCGTCGAAGGGCCGGGCACGCGGGACGCGTGCGACGGGGCCGGCCCATCACCCCGCCCCCTCCCGGAGGCGCCCGCCGGCAGGCCCGCTCGCGGCTCCGCCGCAGCCCGGAACGGCACGTCGCGCCCCGGGGCGGCGCACGGACGGTGGTGCGCCCGGTGGTGCGGGCGCGGCTTCGCGCCGCAGACGTGGACGAGAACCGCCGGACCGCCTACGGTGGCACATCACACCCTCCGCGGTGGCGTGCCGACCGGCCGCCGCCGCCGGCCGCGCCACCCCGCTGACCGGCCACAACGCTCCGCACCCACGCCTCTGACACCACTGCGCACCACTCCCCGCCCGTCCGCCACCGCCGCATCGCCCGCCGACCCTCCGGCCGGCCACCGCCGGAACCGGCCGAGCGGCGGCGCCTTCCGGGCAATCCAGCCGATTGGTAACCCAGCGCACCGAGCGCCTACCGTAGAGTGAGCACAGATGATCGACCGTCAGAAGCCCATCTCACTTGCCGAGAAGCCGAGATGACCCAACGTCATGACAGCACCGCCGAGCCGCCCCCGGAGGCCGGTGAACCCGCCGTACCGCTGGAGTTCGCGGCGTTCTGCGAGCTGCACCGACCGCGGTACCTCAGCTACGCCCGGGTCTGGCTGCCCGACCCGGACCGGGCGGCCGGCGCCGTCCAGCAGGCGTTCGCCGAAATCGCCGTCCAGTGGCGGGAGTTGCTGGGAAGCTCCAACCCCACCGCGCACGCCTGGCAGATCCTGCGCGACACCGTCGGCGACCACACCCGGCAGAGCGGCCCGCTCTCCGGCCCCGTCGACGAGCGTGCCCACCCCGGCGGCCAGCAGCGGCCCGGCGCCCAGGACCGGCCCGGCCGCCCCGCCGACGACGACCTCGCCATCCTGCACTACGTCGTCGGCCTCGCCGCCCCGGAGATCGCCGACGTCATCGGCACCGACACCGCCAGCGTGGCCGGCCGGCTCCGCCGCACCATGCTGCGCGAGGCCTCCGGGTGGTGAACCCCGCACCGGGACGGCCGTGAGCCGGTGACGCCCCTCGCCGGCTCCCTCAGACCCGCTCACCCGTGACGTCGTACAGGTGGTGGACCGGGTCGTGGATCAGGTAGCGGGAGAACGACTCCACCGTGAAGCGCGCCCCGTCACTGCGGTTGCCGGTGCGCCCCCACTGCGCGCCCGACACCCCCGCGAACGCCGCCGCCAGCACCTGCGCCGCCCCCTCCAGCTCCTCCGCCACCACGGCCGGCCGCTGCTCGCCGTACCGCTCGGCGACGGCCGTCTCGTCCTGGTCCCAGTTGGGGAACAGCGGGTCGTCCTCCTCCAGCATCAGGTTCAGCCGGACGTGGAACAGCCGGAAGACGTCCCGGACGTGACACGCGTACTCAAGGTCCGACCAGACCTCCGGGCGCGGCCGGCGGCGCAGCTCCTCCGGCTCGCCGGCCAGCACCCGCACCCAGCCCTCCGCGTTGGCCAGGATCATCCCGGCCACGTCCTCCCGGACGACCGCGCCGGCGTCCAGCCCGCAGTCCGCGCAGGGGCGCTCCAGCACCCACGTCCAGTCCTTGGTGTCGGGGACGATCCCGTCGTCGACGGCCGTGGTACCGCTGCTCTGCTCCGAAGTGGTCATGCGCCCAGGATGGCCGCGCCCGCACCGCTCCCACCAGCGGTTTCGCCGCCAGCGGGCACCGAAATCCTGCCAGCGCCGTCCGCGCCGACGCCCTCCGCGCCGCCCTTGCCCTCCGCGCCGCCCTTGCCCTCCGCGCGCTCCGCGGCCGCGCGGGCGGCGAGCAGCTCGGCCAGGTTGGCCCGGCTCCAGTCGCACACGGCGTCCATCGGCCCGAGCAGCGTCCGGCCGAGCGGCGTCAACGCGTACTCCACCCGCGGGGGGTTCTCCGGGTACTCCGTCCGGCTGACGACCCCGTCGTGCTCCATCGACCGCAGCGACTCGGCCAGCACCTTCGCGGTGATGCCCGTCAGCGGCACCCGCAGCTCCGAGAACCGGCGCGGACCGCCCTCCAGGCAGCGCACGATCCGCCACGCCCACTTCTTGCCACCCAGCACGGGAACCCGCTGCACCGGGCAGTGCGGGTCGAAGAAGTCCGGCGGCAACGGTGCGGGCACGGTCCGAGTCATGCCCCGACGGTAACCGAACGGGCCTGCCCGCCGGTACCGTTGAAGTAACCGGCACCCCCCGTTCTACCGTCACGGCGACGGCGGGCGGCGATCGGCGCCCCCGCCCCTGCCCCGCCACCGGCGGACGGACGGAGAGCCCGTGAACCCCACCATCGATGTCATCGTGTTCGGCGCCGGCGGCCAGGTCGGCCGGGCCGTGGTCGCCGAGGCCCGCCGGCGCGGCCTGACCGTCACCGCCGCCGTCCGCTCCCCCGAACGGCACGCCGGCCTCGCCGGCCCCGGGACCACCCTCGTCCGCTGCGACGTCACCGACCCCGACGCCGTCGCCGCCGCCGCCCGCGGCCACGCCGCCGCCGTCAGCACCGTCTACACCCCCGACGTCCCCTCCGGCGCGTCCTACCGCGCCGCGGCCCGCGCCCTGGTCACCGGCCTCGACGCCGCCGGGGTCCGCCGGCTCGTCCACGTCGGCGTTGCCACCACCCTGGAGACCGCCCCCGGCGTCGCCGTCCACGACGACCCCGCCTTCCCGGAGGCCCACCGCGCCTTCTCCCTGGGCCACGCCGCCGTCCTGGACCTCCTCCGGGACTCCCCCGCCGCCCTCGACTGGGTCGTCGTCACCCCGCCCCTGGACCTCGACCGCACCGCCCCCGGCACCGGCCGCTACCGGACGGGCGGCCCGCAGGTCCTCGGCACGCGGATCGCCCAGGCCGACCTCGCCACCGCCGTCACCGACCAGCTCACCGGCCCCGCCGCACGCCACCGTGAGCAGATCGCCGTCGCCGAGTGAACCGCCCGGCGGACAAAACCGGTGGAGGGAGCGGGGCGTTCCGCTCCACCCTGGACACCATGCCGAACTCCGCCCCCGGCCCCCGAGCCGCCTACGACCCCGGTGCGCTCGCCCGCAAACCCACCCTGCCCGGCGCCACCGTCACCCTCGTCCCGCTCGCCGCCCGGCACACCGACGCCATGTGGCGGTTCACCGACGACGAGGAGACCAACCGCCTCACCGGCACCCGGCGAGCCTTCACCCACGACGAGATCCGCCACTGGTGCACCACCCGCCCCGACCAGCGCGACCGCCTCGACCTCGCCGTCGAGGACCGCGCCACCGGCCGCTTCCTCGGCGAACTCGCCCTCAACGACGTCGACGCCGACAACGCCTCCGCCCACTACCGGATCGCCCTCACCCCCGACAGCACCGGCCGGGGCATCGGCACCGAGGCCACCGTCCTGCTCCTGCGCCACGCCTTCGGGACCGTCCGCCTCCACCGCGTCGAACTGGAGGTCTACGCCTACAACCCCCGCGCCACCCGCGTGTACGAGAAGGCCGGCTTCCGTCACGAGGGCCGCGCCCGCCAGGCCCACCACTGGGCCGGCGAGTACCACGACGTCCTCCGGATGGCCGCCCTGCGGCCCGAGTGGCTCGCCGCTCACCCCTGATGCGGCGGCCACTGCTGCGGCGGTGGCGGATACCCCTGGTACCCCGCCGCTGCCGCAGCGGCGTCGGCCCGCTCCTGGCGGCGCCGCCCGCGCACCACCAGCAGCACCCCCACCGCGACCCCCACCAGCACCACACCCGCGAGCGCCGCCACGCCCCGCAGCACCCACGTCACCCCGCGGTTCTCCTGGTTCGCGGGCACGGTCACCGGCGGCGGCGAGTCCCACTCCTCCTCCTGGGCCGGCGGCACGGACGGAGCCGCCTGCGCCTCCGCCCGCCCGGCCAACGGGTTCTCCCGCGGACCGCCGTCCACCGCCGGATTCGCCTCCAGCGCCTTCGCCGGTGACAGCACCCCGTAGCCGTAGCGGTTGTTCGGCACCGCCGAGCCGTCGGGGGGCGGCGTGGCGGACTTGATCATCCGGTTGATGACCTGCCCGGCGGAGAGGTCCGGGTACTTCGCCCGGATCAGCGCGGCGGTGGCGGAGACGTAGGCGGTGGCGTCGGAGGTGCCGTTGGCGACGCCGTGCGCACTCGTCGACTTGGCAGTCGCCCGGGGGATCTCGGCGCCCGGCGCCACCACAGTGGTCTCTGGGCCGAAGCTCGATTTGCTCCAGACCTGACCGTTCCGGTCCACCGCACCGACCGCGACGACCCCGGGGAAAGCGGCCGGATACTCCACGGGGCCGCCCGCGTCACCGCTGTTGCCCGTACCCGCGACGAGAACCACGTCCTTGTCCACCGCGTACTTGACCGCCGCACGCTCCTCGGGATCCTGCCCGGTACGCCCGCTGATGGACATGTTGACGACCTTCGCGCCGTGGTCGACGGCGTAGCGGATCGCCTTGGCGACCTGCGACCGGGACGCGGGTTGGTCCTCTCCGAACGAGATCCGAATCGGGAGAATCTTGGTCTTCGGTGCCAGGCCCATGATGCCGGCTCCTGCTCCACGGCCGTGGCCGGCGATGAGGCTCGCCATACCGGTGCCATGGCCGTTGCTGTCCACCGTGCCGTCGGTGTTCTCGCCGGTGAAGTCCACCCCGGCGAGCACCTGACCCGTCAGATCCTGATGATCCTTCAGTACGCCACTGTCGATGACGGCAACCGTGACGCCCTCGCCCTGCGAGACCGGCCAGACCACCGATTCCGCACGGTACGCCGCCAGGGGCCACTGGGAGTCTCGCACGCTGTCAGCATGAGCCGGCCCCGTGACCACCGTGGCCAGCAGTCCACCCGCCAGCAGCACGGCCACCCCGCGGCTCAGACGCCAGCTCCTCAAGTCCCGCCACCCCACTCAGCGCAGAGGCCGCCCCTCGGCCCGGACGGCCACGGGGCAACCGATCGATCGGCCCGGACCCGAAGGCCGCGCGTCATTCCACCACGTTCGGATTGACCGGGTCGTCCGACACCCAGGTCTCCTCGTCCTCGACGAGGTAGTCGGGACGGCCCCGCCTCTTCTCGTCGTCCTTCCGGCCTCGGTCGGCGCTGCCCAGCGGAATCATGGGGGCCTGTGTCAGCGGGCCGCCCGAACCTGCCGCACCTGTCTCCGGCCGGATACGCCCGCGCGCGCCCAGGCCGGATCCACCCTCGGTGAACGCATGCTTGCCTCCGCCGCTCCTGCCGGACCGGTCCCCGACCCCGACGACCGTGCCTCCGGGATGACCGGCTACGCCCTCAGCCCCGCCCCGGCCCCGGACGGAGCCCGCGCCGACGGACCCGCCACCGCCCGCACCAGGCATGCCCTCGGCGCCGAAGATCGCACCACTGCGGCCGGCACCGGACCGGCCGGGTGCCCCGTCTCGGCCGCCGCGCACAACCTCCGGACCGGCTTGCCCGCTCCAGCCGGCGCCGGGAGCCTGCCCCTGCCTGCCGGCGGAGCCGAAGGACTGCGGAATCCCGTTCGGCTGGGACGCGCCTCCCCCGGGGCCGCCTTGCGGTGCCGCAGATTGTGCGACGGGGCTGTGGGGCAGGGGCTGGCTTCCGCCGCTCCCTGGCGACCCGAGTATCGACGTGCCACTCCCCCCGGACGCCGCCGGAGCCGACATGGCGGACGTGCCGTCCACCACGGTCCCGGCACCGAACTTCGCCGGAGCGGCTTTGGTTGGTGGCATCGCCACCCCGCCCTTGACCCCGGGGTCGGCGGGGGCCGACGGTGTCTTCGACAACGACGGGCTCGGCCCCTGCGGGTTCGAGCGCCTCTCTGCGCCACCGCTCCGAGGGTTCGCCACCACCCCCTCCCGCGGACGGGACACCGGCCCGGCGCCCGCGCCGATGTTGCCGACCCCTACCCCGCTGAGGAAGCCGCCCACGGCCGCGTAGCCACTCGCGCCGGCATCACCCGGCTCCGTGATGTCGTCGACCGGATTCGAGGCCCCTGGCTTCGGCGCCGCGCCCGGGGGTGGCGGGGGCTTCAGCATCGGGGTGGCGGTCCGGTAGTGCATGGCGAGGGTCTGCAGGACGGTGGCGGCTTCGCCCTTCTTCTGGTCGGCGATGGCCGTGCGGGAGTCCTCGTCGTCGGCGCCGAAGAGGGAGGAGACGGTGTCACTCACGCCGTCCTTGACCTGCGCCCAGCCGCTGGGCTCCTCGGGCATGTCGCGCTTGGCCTTGGCCATGGCCTCGGAGACCGCCTTGAGCGTGTTGGCCGCGTCGTTGGCGTAGGAGGCGGTGGTGTTGATGGTGGCGGCGAGGTGGAGCATGCGGGCGTGGAAGGCGTCGCTGGTGCTGCCCTCCCACGAGGTGGCGGCCTCGGTGCTGGCGCGGGTGAGGGTGGCCCGGATGGCCTTGAGGGTGTCGGCGGCGCGGCGCCAGGGGTCGGCGGCGGCCATCACCTCGCCGGGGTTGAGGGCCTGGACCATCCGGCGGAGTTCGGCGTGGCTGTAGGCGCCGAAGTCGGTGTACGTCATCGGACGCCCTTCCCGTCGTCGTGCCGGGCCGGCGCGGTGGTCCAGGCGTAGGCGCCGTAGCTGGTGACGGAGGGGTCGGCCACCGACCAGCCGTCGTCGGCGAGCTTCAGCCTGCCCCTGGTCCGGTGCTCCTGTTCCTCGTAGTTGGTCGCCGTGAGCTCGGCCTTCTTCTGGGCGTCGTCGACGGCTTCCTGGAGCTGGTTGAGGACGTCGCGCAGACCGTCGCGCATGGTCTGGTAGCGGCTGCGCAGTTCGGCGGCCTCGGCGAAGGTGCCGAGTGCGCTGGGGCCGATGCCACTGCTGCCGTGGGCCGTGTTGCCGTCGGCGTGGTGCTGGAACTCGGCGAGCAGCAGCCGCACTTGGGCCGCGAAGGCGCGCAGCTGTTCGACTTCGACGCGGTAGCCGCGCCCCGCCCCGCCGGTCGATCCCGTTCCGTTCCCCGTTGCCACGTGCGGCGCCTCCCCCGTGCGTCCGGCCGGTGTGTCGTTGACGGTGCTGGTGCGTGAGTCATGTCTAACACACGACCCGTACCCCTGGTGGGCCGTCAGTTCACGTCCGGTGTACGGGCCGTCGCGGCGAGGGCGCGACGGCAGAGCGAGTCGGCGTGCCGGGTGGTTTCGGGCAGACGGTAGCGGGGGGTGAGGGCGAGAACGGTCCCGACGGCCTCGGCGAGGCCGATGCGGTGGCCGACGGAGACGAAGACGGGTTTGACGCCGGGCCGGGTGCGCAGGGCGCGGCCGACCTCCTCGCCGGTGGCCGGGTCGGTGAGCGGGGTCGAGTCGCCACGGGCGGGGCCGGGGTCGCGGTGGTCGAAGGTGAACGGGGTCTTGGCGACGCCGAGGGTGCGCAGTCCGGTGAGGACGCCGAGGTGGCTGGCGAGGCCGAGGCGGCGCGGGTGCGCGAGGCCGTAGCCGTCGCAGACGACGGTGCCGGGGCGGTGGGTGAGGGCGGCCAGGGCGTCGAGGACGGCGGGGAGTTCGCGGAAGGCGAGCAGGCCGGGGATGTAGGGGAAGGCGATGCGACCGGTGGCGGTGGTCTCCTCGACGACGGCGAGGGTGTCGCGGTCGAGGACCACGGCGGCCGCGACGACCAGGTCGCGGGCGTCGTCGTAGGCGACGTCGACGCCGGCGATCAGCCGGTCGTCGCCGTCCGGGCCGGCGGTGGTGCCGGGGGCGCCGGACGGACGGACGAGCGGGCGCAGGCGGGCCTGTTCGGCGAGCGCCTCGGCCTCGGTGGTGGGCCAGTCGGCGGGGACGGGCACGGCGGTTCCCCCTGGGGTGCGCGGAGCGGTGGTGCGGTCGGGCCCACCGTACCGAGCGGGGCGGACGGCCCCGGGGGCGCGTCCGCGGGCGCACGCCCCGCACGCCCCGCACGCGGCCGACCGGCGCGCGGAGCGCCGCACGCCGGTCGGGAGCACCGGAGCGACCCGGTCCGCCGGTTCAGGCGGTGGAGACCACCACCGTCTTGGCGGCCTTGTCGTGGATGCACTGCCGGTAGGGCTTGTCGAAGACGCCGAACAGGCCGTCGATGAGCCACCAGAGCCCGGCGCAGCAGAGCACGGCGGGCAGGACGAAGACCGCCGCCCTGGTCCAGGCGGCGGACTGGGTCGGGGAGTTGCCGTCGACGAGCATGGCGACCCGGATCTTCATGGCCTTCTTGCCGAGGGTCTGCCCGTCCCGGCCGAGCATGACGCCCTCGTAGACGAGGTAGAGCGCGCAGGCGAGCCAGAAGGCGCCGGCCGAGCCGGAGCGGTCGGTGAGGCTGGCGAACGGCAGGACCAGGAGCAGGGCGACGACCTGCACCAGCAGGTAGTCGATCAGCCGGGCGAGGATCCGGTTGGGCCAGCTGCCGAGCGGGGGCATGCCGGGGACGGGGCCACCGCCGGGCGCACCGTACCCGGCGGGGCCGTAGCCGGGCGGGGGCTGGTCGTACGGCGACCGGCCGTAGGGGTTCTGGCCGGAGGGAGCGCCGCCGTAGGTGCCGCCGTACGCGCCGGGGCCGTCACCGGCGGGCGGCGGGGTGGCGGAGGGCGGGGTGCCGTACGGGTCCGACGGCGTACCTTCCGGCGTGCCGCCGCCCGACTGCGGGGGCTGCTTGCCGAAGGAGGGCTTGCCGCCCCCCTCCGGCTCGGGGCCTGAGGGGTTGTAGGTGCTCATGCCCCGAGTAGAACATCACACATTGTACGAACTTGGGATATTGACTCCGTTTTGTCCGACGGGACCACCGGGGGTGAGGCCGGCGGAGCCTCACTGCCGGACGACCCGGGTGCGGGCCGCCCGGTCGTGCCAGCCGCGCCGCGCCGGGCGGTCGAACAGCGGCCAGAGCAGCCCGGCCGGCAGCAGCATCGAGAGCTGCCGGACCAGCCACCGGACCAGGGAACGGCCGATCCCCGGACGGCCCGGAGCGCCGCCCGCCGCCGTGCGGCCGACCGCGACCACCCGGATCCGGGCGAGCCGCTTGCCGAAGGTCTGGCCGGTGCGGGCGGTCGGCAGGACCTCGTAGAGCAGGCCCACGAACAGCAGGATGCCGAGCAGGACGGCGGCCTTGCCGGCCACCGTGCCGTCGACCAGCCAGACGTCGATCTGGCGGTGGGTGAGCCGGCTGGCCATCCGGGCCCGGTCCAGCTTGCGCTGGAGGTGGGCCTCGACCGAGCGGCCGAGCGGGACGCCCGCGGCGACGGCGACCACGGCCAGCACGGCGGTGTCGACCAGCCGGGCGGCGAGGCGGCGGCCGAGCCCGGCGGGTTGCGGCGGCGGCGCGGCACGACGTCGGGGGGTGGCGGCGGGCCGGGGGGCGGGGGGCCGCACCGCGGCGGGCGTAGTGGCGGCGGGCGGGACGGGTTCGGCGTCCGCCCCGGCCGCCGCCTCCACCGGAGGAGCTTCCGGCGACGCCGACACCGACGGCGACAGCGCCCGCGACGGCACCGGAGCCGGTTCCGGAGCCGGAGCCGGTTCCGGAGCCGGAGCCGGTTCCGGAGCCGGGCCGGGGCGCGGGCCGGGCGGCTCGGGGACGGGCACCGCCCCGGCGGGCGGCACCTCCGCCGCCTCCGGCAGCACCCCCCAGGACACCCAGCGCGACTCGTCGCCCGCCTCCCCCAGCCCGTGCTGCGCCCGGGGATCCGCCTGCCACCCGGCCGGCTCCGGCGCCGGCCCGGTCTCCGGGCAGGGCTCCGGGAACGGCTCCGGCAGCAACACCGCGCCCGCCGGCGGCACCGGCTCCGCCCCCGGTCCCGGCACCCGCTCGAACGCCCGCCCGGCCCCCACCGCCCCCGCCGCGGGTGCCCGCTCCCCGCCGCGCCGGAACACCGGCCCGTTCTCCGGCACCACGAAGGTGAACGACGCCCCGCCCCCGGTCTGGTCCAGGTACACCGGCCCGCTGTCCCCGCCGGACGGCGTCCGCCGCCCCTCGGGCTCCCCCGCCGCCTCGGCGGCCACCGCCACCGGCGGCGGCACGTACCGCCCCGCCCCGCCCCCGGCGGCGGACGCCCCCGGGCGGCGGGTCGTGTACCGGGGCGGTGGGAGCACCTCGCCCTCGGCCGGGGCGGGCCGGCTGGTGCCGGGCACCCAGGCCGAGCCGCCCCAGTAGCGGACGTAGCCGGGGATGGAGGGGTCGGGGTAGTAGCCCGGCGCGGGGCCGGCGGCCGTGTCCGTGCTGCCGCCGGCGAGGGGCCGGTCCGTCATGGGGGCTCGCTTTCCTGGCAGGCCGATGCGGCGCGCCCGGCGAGGGGCGCGCGCGACGGTGGCACGGGCGACCCGGGTGGCTCCGCCGCCGGCGCGCGAGGGGTGCCGCCGAGGAGGCGGACAGTCGCCGGGCAGTCACAAAGGGTAGTACCTCCGCGGGCGGAGGACGTGAAGTTGGCCATTCACCGGACAGGCCGGGGCCGCCCACGGTAAGGAAGACGGCGCGTACGCCCGACCACGCGCCCCCGAGGTCCAGCGTTCACCACTCCCCGCACCACCGCCGACGGATCTCCGCAAGAAATCCCGGGAATTCCCGGAAACCTGTGTAAGAGCGCTCCCCGACCGCGCTCTCCAAGGTCACAGGGCCCGCAACCGGGCACGAACCGCAGGCAGAGAGGAACCGATCATGGAGCGCCCGACGAGCGTGGTCGAGCACGAGCTGGAGCTCAACCTGGTGCTCTCCCCCGAGCACAGCGTCCCCGTGCCGGCCCGGCTGTCGTACGGCAGCCACGACCCCTACGCCGTGCACATCACCTTCCACCTGGACACCGGCTCGCCGGTGACCTGGGTGTTCGCCCGCGAGCTGCTGGTGGAGGGCACCTTCCGGCCCTGCGGCCAGGGCGACGTGCGGATCTGGCCGACCCGCTCGGGCCGGCGCAGCGTGCTCTGCCTGGCGCTGAGCTCGCCCGCCGGGGACGCGCTGCTGGAGGCGCCGCTGCCGGCGGTGGCCGCCTGGCTGGAGCGGGCGCACCGGCTGGTGCCGCCGGGCAGCGAGATGGCCGCGCTGGACATGGACGGCTCGCTGGCCGCCCTGCTCGCATGAGGCGCCGCACCGCCCCCGGCGGCCCGGGCGGATCAGCGGGCCGCGGGGGCCTGCTGACGCTCGCGCGCGGAGTCCGGTCGTCCCCCGCCGCGCTGGCCGGGCAGCGCCGCCGCGGGCGCGCCGGCCGCCGCGCGCCGGGCGCGCACGCGTAGCGCGGCGGCCAGCAGGAAACAGATACCGACGAGCGGGTAGACCGAGGTCGGGACCTGACGCAGCGGCGACAGCTCCAGCACCAGCGCGCCCTGCGGCTTGGCGAGCCACATCGCGAAGGACAGGAAGGCGATCAGCACGGCCGCGAAGGCGGCCCGCCAGCGGACCTTCCGGACGGCGGCCGGACGGGCCCGTTCGACCGCCGCCTCGCAGCCGAGCAGGACGAGCACCGGCACGCACCAGACCCAGTGGTGGGTCCAGCTGATCGGCGAGATCAGCACGGCGGTGACGGCGGTACAGCAGACGCCCCAGGCCTCGGAGCGCGACAGCCAGCGCGCGCTGCGGGCGGCCCGGGCGGCCACGCCGAGGCCGGCCACCGCGACGGCGGCGGCGGCCAGGGTGGCGACGGTGCCCGGTTCGGCGGTGTGCAGCAGCCGGGCGACGGCGCCGCTGAGCGCCTGGTTGTCGACGATCTCGGTCTTGCCGACCCGCGAGGAGTCGTAGAGGTACGTGGTCCAGAAGCCCCAGGTGGCGTCGGGAAGGACGAGCGCGCCGAGCAGGACGGTGCCGAGGAAGGTCGCGCCGGCCACGAGGGCGGCCCGGATCCGGCCGGTGAGCAGCAGGTAGACCGCGAACAGGCCGGGGGTGAGCTTGATACCGGCGGCGATGCCGATCGCGACGCCCTTGCTGCGGCGCCCGTCCGGGCGGGTGAGGTCCCAGAGGATGAGGCAGGCGAGGGCGAGGTTGATCTGGCCGTAGCGCAGCGTGGTGTAGACGGGTTCGAGCCAGACGCCGGCGCCGGTGACCAGGATCACGCCGATCGCGCGCAGGTCCCGGCGCGGCCAGCCGACCAGTTTGAAGGACAGGTGGGCGAAGAGCGCCAGCAGTCCGAGGTTGCAGAGCGTGACCGCGACCCTCAGGAACGGGATCGGGAACCAGGTCGTCGGCACGAACAGCATCGCGGCGAACGGCGGGTAGGTGGCGGGCAGGTTCCACTGGGTGACGCGCAGCCCGTAGAGGTCCTCGCCGTTGGCGACGGCGGCGCCCTCGGCCCGGTAGACGATCATGTCCACCATCGAGGTGTGCGCGAAGTGCCGGACCACCGCGTAGGCGAGCAGGGAGAACAACGCGACCGCGGAGACGGCCAGCAGCGGGCGGCGCGGGGCCTCGCGCAGGGCGCGCAGGGGTGCGCCGAGGGCGGTGCGCAGCCGGTCCGGCCGGGAGGCGGGCGCCCGGTCCGGTGCACTGGGCACCATGCCGCGCTCGTCTTGCACCGCTGTCACTCTTCGCTCCGTCCGCCGGTCGGCCAACCAGCGACGATACCCGATGCCCCGCGGCCGGTCCGGATCGGGCTGGTGACGCAACGTGACCACCCGGCCATGGTGCCGGCCGGCCGTGCCCCGTTGCGGTCGGGGCACGGACGGCCGGAGTCGGTGGGGCGGGGTCAGCCGGTGTAGGCGCCGAGGGCCCGGGTGAAGTCCAGCGGCTGCTGGACGATCGAGCTGCAGCTGGCATCGGCGTACGGCTTGGCGCCGCCCTCGCAGGCCTTGTCGCGGGTGCCGGACCACATCGACAGCCAGGCCAGGTGCTTGCTCTTCGCGAAGTCGGCGAGCTGCTTGGCGTCGGCGACGGTGAAGACCTCGCTGGCGACGTCGTTGACGCCGATCATCGGGGTGACGGCGACCTTGCGCCAGGCGGCGGCGTCGTCGAGCCCGAGCACGCTCTTCACCTGGGCCTGGGTGGCGGTGGCCGCGGCGATGGCGTACTTGCCCATCTGGCCCTGCGGGTCGGGGGCGACGCCGTCGCCGAAGTCCATCGCCATGACGTTGACCGCGCTGATCGCCACGCCGTTGTTCTTGGCGTCGGCGATCAGGTTGACGCCCTCCTGGGTCAGGCCGGAGGGGAGCACGGGGAGGGTGAAGGAGACCTCCAGCGCCTTGCCCTTGGCGGCGGCGTTCTTCTGGAGCTGGACGATGGCCTGGGCGCGGCGGGTGTTGGCCGCGGCGTTGGCGATCGCGCCGCCCTCGACATCGAAGTCGATCTTGGTCAGTCCGTAGGCGTCGACGGTCTTCTGGTAGAGGGCGGCGAGGTCGGCGGCCGAGGTGCAGGCGAGGGCCGGCTCGCTGCCGTTGGCGCCGCCGAAGGAGACCCGGACGTCGCCGCCGATCGCGCGCAGGGCGCCGATCTGGGCGGCCACCGCGTCGGCGGAGAGGTCGCTCACGCCGCCCCACTTCGGGGTGCAGCCGCCGCCGGAGACCACGAAGGCCAGGTTGAAGTCCTTGACGCCACTGGCCTTGGCGGTGGCGACCAGGTCGTAGGGCGGGTAGAGCGAGGTGTCGACGAACGGGGAGAAGCCGGCGCCGCCGGCCGGGGCGGGGGTGCCGGTCGCGGTGGCGGTGGGCGCCGGGGTGGTGGGGGCGGCCGTGGTGGTGGCGCTCGCGGTGGCCGTCGGGGCCGGGGTGGTCGGCCGGGTGGTGGCCGTGGCGGTCGGGCTCGGCGCCCCGGTGGTCGGTGCGGCGGTGGGCGTGGCGGACGCGGTGGCCGTCGCGGAGGCCGAGGCCGACGGCGCGGCGGTGGCGGTGGCGGACGGGGAGGCCGTCGCGGTGGTGGTCGGCCGGCCGGACGGGGTCGGCACGGTGCCGTCGCCGGGCTTGCAGGAGGCCCGGTTGATCAGGCAGTTGCCCGGTTCGCCCTGCGCGGCGCCGGAGCCCTGGGCGACGAAGCCGACCACGATGCTCTTGCCCGGCTCCAGCCGCTTGCTCCACGCCTCCGGCCGGACGGTGATGTGCTGGCCCTCGGCGGTGAAGGTGGCGTTCCAGAGCGAGTCGATCTTCGCGCCGGCCGGCAGGTCGAAGCTGAGCGTCCAGTCCTCGATGGCGCTGCTGTCCGGGTTGGTGACCAGGTACTGGCCGGTGAAGCCGGAGTCCCAGCTGCTGGTGCGGCTGTAGACGGCGCCGAGCGAGGCGGCGCTGGCCGAGGAGGCGAGGACGACGACGCCACCGGCGACCAGGGCGGCGGCCACCGCGGAAGCGCCGAGCAGCACGCCCTTGCGGCTGCGCCGACGGCGGCCACCGGGGCGGCGGTGGGGCTGCTGGGTCGTCATGGGGGCTTACCTCCGGGGCTGGCAGGTGGGCGGCCGGGTGACCGACGCCGATGACGCTAACGGCGCCGAATGGCCGGAAACCGCCTGCTGAGCCAGGGGTAGAACTCCCTTACGGTGCGCTTAAGAAAGAGGGGAGCGAGCCCTCCCCCCGGCCCCCCGGGGCCCCTTCCGAGCGCCGAAACCTTTCGCCATTCGCCCGCGACCACCCCGTTCAGCGCGGGAACAGCGGCCCGCGGCCGCGGCGTCTTCCGGCCCGCACCGGGGCGGCGCCGTCCTGCCGCAGGCGCAGCCGCAGCCGGATCTCGGCGCCGCCGAGCACGGCCGAGGCGCCGAGCGCGAGGTCGCCGCCGGTGGCCTCGGCGAGCTTGCGCACGATGTCCAGCCCGAGGCCGGTGGAGCCCTCGCCGCCGTGGCCCTCGCCGCGCTTCAGCGCCGCCTGCGGGTCGGTGAAGCCCGGGCCGGCGTCCCCGACCAGCACGATCACCGAGCTCTCGGTGGGCAGGACGTCCACCGAGAAGGCGGTGCCGACCGCGGTGTGCCGGAAGACGTTGCCGAGCAGCGCGTCCACCGCCGCCGCGAGGTCGCCGCGCTGGACCGGGACGGGCGTCTCCTGCTCGGCGCCGGTCAGCTGCCAGGGGCGGCCCTCGTCCTCGGCGAGCGCGGACCAGAAGCCGACCCGCTCGCGGATCACCTCGGCGGCGTCGCAGCCGACGGTGACGGCCGGTGCGTCCTCGGGCGCCCGGCGGGCCGAGCGGATGATCTGGTCGACCTCGCGCTCCAGCTGCGACACCGCGTGCCGGGTGGCGTCGGCCGCGTCGCCCTCGCCGAGCGACGCGGCGTTCAGCCGCAGCACGGTCAGCGGGGTGCGCAGCCGGTGCGACAGGTCGGCGGCCAGCTCCCGCTCGGCGGCGAGCAGCTGGACCACCCGGTCGGCCATCGTGTTGAACGCGTGCGCGGCCTCGTGCAGTTCGGCGGGGCTGCCGGCGGCCTGCTTGCCCTCCACCGGCACCCGCACGGCGAGGTCGCCCGCGCCGAGCGCGCGGGCGGCGGCGGCGAGCCGGCGGGCCGAGGCGACGATCCGGGCGCCCATCCGGTCGGCGACCAGCACCGAGATGGCGACCAGCCCGAGCGCGACGCCGGAGAGCACCTGCCAGGCGGTGGCGACGCCCCGGGTGAGGTCGTCGTCGGCCACGAACACCTCGACCACGGCGGTCCGCGCGGTGTCCACGGCGAACGGCTGGAGCAGCGCGAAGCCGCCCGGCACCTGAACGGTGAACGAGCGCCCCTGGAAGCCCGCGGTGGCCACGTCGGCGTCCAGCGCCCGGACCTCGCCGATGGTCGCGCCGGCGGCCGGGCTGGAGGCCGCGGCGGCGGCCGTCCCCGCCGTCCCCGCCGTCCCCGGCACGCCCTGGGCGCCCTGTGCGCCCACCGTCGTCCCCGTCCCGCCCGGCGCCGCGGCCACCCCGCCCGCGGCGCCGGCCGTACCGGAGGCGGTGCCCGACCCGGCGGCGGACTCCGGCGGCGGCAGGTGCACCGCCATCCGCCCCTGCCCGCCCGCGTCCGTGGAGGCCACCGCCCGGACGATGGCGTCCTCTTCGGTGGTGATGGCCAGCGCCGGGCCGAGCGCCGCGGCCTGCCGCTCGGCGGCCGTGAACGCCCGGTCCCGGGCGGTCTGCTGGACCATCAGGCCGAGCGGGATCAGGAAGGCCAGCGCGACCATGGTGGTCCCGGCCACCGCGGCCTTGATCAGCGCCCAGCGCAGCGAGTGCCGCAACCGCCTCATGTCCGGCGCTCCACGGGGACGGGCCCGGACCCGGTGGCCTGTCCGGAGGCCTCCAGCCGGACCCCGACCCCGCGCACGGTGTGCAGGTAGCGCGGACTGGACGCGGTCTCGCCGAGCTTGCGGCGCAGCCAGGACAGGTGCACGTCGATGGTCTGGTCGCCGCCGTAGGTCTGCCGCCAGACCTCGGCCAGGATCTCCTTGCGCGGCACCACCACGCCCGGCCGGGCCGCGAGGAAGGCCAGCAGGTCGAATTCACGGCGGGTCAGGTCCAGTGCCCGGCCGTCCAGGGAGGCCTCCCGGCGCTGGAGGTCGATCGCCAGCCCGCCGACCCGGAGCACCTGGCTGACCGGGGCCGCCCCGCCGCCGAGCCGGCGCAGCACGGCGGCCATCCGGGCGCTCAGGTGCTCCCCGGAGAACGGTTTCACCAGGTAGTCGTCGGCCCCGTCGTTGAGCAGCCGGACGATCTCCGCCTCGTCGTCCCTGGCGGTCGAGATGATGACCGGGACGTTGGTCAGGCCGCGGATCATCTTGAGCGCCTCGCTGCCGTCCAGATCCGGCAGGCCGAGGTCCAGGATCACCAGGTCGCAGCCGACCTGGGCGACCTCGCGCAGCGCCTCAAGTGCCGTGCCCACGCTGCGAACCGCGTGGCCGGTGTCGGTCAGGTGGCGGATGAGGGCGGATCGTACGAAGGGGTCGTCCTCGACCACGAGCACTGTTGCCATGGGCCTGCACGGTACGCCATCGGCCCCGATTGGTCTGTACCTCGGGTTGGTTCGCGCCGGTCTGTGCGGGGCCGGCCGCACTTGTGCAAGTTCCCTGGGGAAGTGCCGGGGCGCCCGCCTGTGCGCCGGGGAGATACGGCAGGATGTGCGCACGATGCGGAACGGACTGGTACAGCTCGGCGCCTGGGCGGCGGCCACCGGGGCGGCGGTGGCGCTGTCCTGGCTCGGTGTGCACACCGTGCTGACCGGCGCCGCCTTCGAACAGCCCACCGCGCTGTCGCTGCCCTCGCCGGCCGCGGCCGACGGGCCGAGACCCACGCCGACGCCCTCGGCGACGCAGCCGCAGCCGGCCGGCCGCACCGAGCCGGCCGCGACGCCGTCCACCGGCCGGGCGTCGGCGCCCCCGGCCAGGGCGACGGCCTCCGCGCCCCCGTCGCCCACCGCGACGGCCACTCCCCGCCCGGCACCGGCCACCAGCACCACGTCCTCCGTGCACAGTTATCCCGTCCCGGGCGGCCGGGTCGCCGTGGACCTCCAGTCCGACCACGCCTCGCTGGTCTCGGCGACGCCGGACTCGGGCTGGCAGATGCAGGTCTGGAACGGCCCGCAGTGGTTCCGGGTCGACTTCACCAAGGACGACCAGGCCAACTCGGTGATCGTCTCCTGGAACGGCTACCCGCCGAGGGTCGACCGGGTCGTCCGCTGAGCGGGCCGGTCACCAGCGGTCGAAGGGCACGTAGCCCGGCAGGTAGGGCCCGCGGTACCGGGAGCGCTCGACCAGGGTGTGTCTGGTCCCGCCGGGCACCTCGATCGCGGCGAGCAGCACGGTGCCGTAGGCGTCCCGCACCTCGTAGGGCTCGGCGAGCGAGGCGGCGCCCCGGTCGACGGCGTAGTCGTACGCGTAACAGACGTCCGGCACCGCCACCGCGAGGTCGATCACCCCCTCGCCGTGCCGGGCGAGGTGCCCGGCCAGCTCCCGGCCGCGCGGCCCGATCGCCCGGACCAGCGAGGTCAGCACGAACCTGGTCCCGGGCGCCCGCAGCACGTAGGAGACCGTCTCCGGCTCGCCCGTCTCGGGCCCGGCGTACGCGGTGCAGCGCAGCCCGAGCGCGACCGCGTACCGGCGGGCCGCCCGCTCGGCGTCGCCGACCGCGAAGACCACCGCGTCGGCGCGGCCCATCGGGAGCAGCCCGGGCTCCTCCGCGCCCGCCGGGACGGGCGCGGACGCGCCGGGGCCGGCCGGGTCCGGGCCGGCGGCGAGCAGCACGCGTTCGGCGGCGGTGTCGGTCATGTCGGCTCTCCCGGTCGGGGTGCGGGACCACGGGTCGCCCCCGGCGCCCCGGGGTGGGGACGGGTGCACGGGGTTGTGGCTGGAGGGTGGCGCCGGGCCGACGTCCGCGCAACTGTTCCGTTTCCTCCTGGTCAAGCTGTGCTCCGGGACGGGACAATCGGACGCACCGCTGTACAGAATGCCCACCGGAGGACGGAGCCCTCGATGCCCCCCGCCCACTCCCCCAGCTCCCCGGGCGCCCTCGGATCGTCCAACTCGCCTTCCGGGCACGGACATTCCGCAGCGCCCGGCGGCCCTGCCGGGAGCACCAACGACGCGATCGACGTGCTGGACGGCCGGCTGATCCGGCTGCTCGCCGAGGAGCCGCGGATCGGGGTGCTGGAGTGCTCGCGCCGGCTCCAGGTGGCGCGCGGCACGGTGCAGGCCCGGTTGGACCGGCTCCAGGCGCGCGGGGTGATCGGCGGCTTCGGCCCGGAGGTGGACCCGGCGGCGCTGGGCTACCCGGTGACGGCCTTCGCGACCCTGGAGATCTCCCAGGGCCAGGGGGCGGACGTGCGCGCGCACCTGTCGGCGGTGCCGGAGGTGCTGGAGCTGCACACCATCACCGGGCACGGCGACATGATGGTGCGGATCGTGGCCCGGTCGAACGCCGATCTGCAGCGGGTGATCGACCGGGTGGTCGGCTTCGACGGGATCGTCCGCTCCTCGACGGCGATCGCCCTGGAGAACCCGGTGCCGTACCGGATCCTGCCGCTGGTCGACCAGGCCGCCGCCGAGTAGTCGCGGAGCCGCGCGGACGGCGGGCGCGGCGCAACGGACGGGCGCGGCGCGGCCGACGGGCGCGGACCGCCGGGCGGACGCGGCTCAGCAGGTGGCGACGGGCCCGCCGGCGTGCAGCGCCTCCAGCGCCGAGACCGACTCCGCCAGCGTGCCGACCGGCACCAGCCGCAGCCCGGCGGGGGTGTTCACCTTGGCGTCCGCGCACTCGTCCTTGGGCAGCAGGAAGACGGTCGCGCCGTCCCGGGCCGCCGCCTGGGTCTTCAGCGGCACCCCGCCGACCGGGCCGACCACGCCCTGGTCGTCGATGGTCCCGGTGCCGGCGACGGTCAGCCCGCCGGTGAGGTCGCCGCCCTTGCCGTCCCCGGCGAGCTTGTCGATGATGCCGAGCGCGAGCATCTGGCCGGCGCTCGGGCCGCCGATGTCGCCGAGGTCGACCTTCACCTTCACCTGGGCGGGCGACAGCCCGAGGTAGGAGAGCGCGGCGGCGGTGGCGGCGTCCTGGGACTCGGTCATCTGCTGGGCGGTGACCTCCTCGGCCTTGGCCGGGTCGCCCTGCGGGTAGACGGTCTCGGTGGGCCGCACGGCCTCGTCCTCGTCGAACCAGGCCCGCAGCGAGCGCCAGAAGGTGTTCCGCTCCCCCGGGTTGGTCGCCGAGATGGTCACCATCCGCAGCTGCCCCCGGGGGGTGCGGACCGGCGCGCCGGTGATGGTGAGCACCGGCCGGTCCTGGTAGCTGCCGAGGGTGTCCGCGGTCACGCCGGGGAAGGTCAGCGTGTACGGCAGCGGGACGAACGCGGCCACGCCGAACAGCGCGGTGACCAGGGCTCCGCAGAGCGCGAGGGCGCGGGTCCGGGGAGAGGTGAGGGCCGGGGGCAGCTTGGTGTCGGACACAGGGGCATCCAAACACACCGGGGCCGCCCGGCGGGCACGCACACGGCCACCCGGACGGCCCCCGCCCCGCCGGGCGGTCAGCGCAGGGCGTCGGCGACCTCGGTGGCGGCCTCCACCACCCGGGGGCCGACCCGCTCCGGGACGAGCCCGTTGAGCATCACCACGCCGACGCTGCCCTCGATGCCGCTCAGCCCGAGCAGCGCCGCGGCCGCGCCGGACGCCCCCGACTGCTCCTCCGCCCGGGTGATGACGAAGCCCTGCTCCGGCCGGCGCTGGCTCGGGAAGGCCCGGGCCTCCAGGATCGCCCGGCCGGCCGCGCTCTCGCCCAGCGGGTGGCGCAGCCCGGTGCGGTAGGCGACGTGGAAGTCGGTCCAGCTGGGTTCGACGACGGCCACCGCGAGCGCCTCGTTGCCGTCGACCAGGGTGAGGTGGGCGGTGGCGCCGAGGTCCTCGGCGAGGCTGCGCAGCGCGGGCAGCGCCGCCTCGCGCAGCAGCGGGTGGACCCGGTGGGCGAGCCGGAGCACGCCCAGGCCGACCCGGGCGCGGCCGCCGATGTCCCGGCGGACCAGCCCGTGCTGCTCCAGGGTGGCCAGCAGCCGGTAGACGACGGTCCGGTTGACGGCGAGGCGGGCCGCCAGCTCGGTCACGGTGAGCCCGCGTTCCGAGTCGGCGAGCAGCTTGAGGACCCGGACACCGCGGTCCAGGGTCTGGGAGGTCTCTGCAGTCACGACACGCAATTCCTTTCCGCGGCGGGTCGCGGATCGACTGACCGGTCCACGACTCGGATGTCGCGCGCAGGTGGGTGGCCGCGCTCGGGCCGCGGAGAGTCGTCCTTGACGTCCTGGGGCCCTGCGGCGCCCGTCTCGCGGGGGTCGCCCGGCGGGAGAGCGTGTGGGAAAGGTAGTGAAGGAATTGCGGCGGCGGAAGTGTTTGTCCAAAATTCGGGCAAGATCAACTTTTCACGCCTCGTCAAATCAGGACAAAGCAGAACGAACAACCCCGACCAGGCGTTCGCAGGTTCGACCACAGTCCGAGTTCCGGACGGATCGGCCGGCGTCCGGTCAGAAGGCGTCAGAACAGGTCGTACCGGAACGGATCGTGTCGCAGGGGACGCCGGGTCAGAGCAGATTGCGCAGGACGGTCCAGCCGGCCGCGACCCCGAGCAGCACGGCCGTCCCGCGCCGGCCGAGCGGCGGCTGCCAGCTCCGGCCGGCCAGGCCGTGCCGCAGCCAGACCAGGTAGAGCCCGGCCACCAGGGGCAGCGCGAGCAGCAGCGCCGCGTTGTCGTGCCAGGCGGCGGCGAGGTCGCCGTGCAGGAGGTCGTAGGCCATCCGGGTGCCGCCGCAGCCGGGGCACTGCAGCCCGGTGACCTTGCGCCAGGGGCAGAACGGCAGCGCCTGCCCCGGCCGGTGGGGGTCGCGCGACCACAGGTACGCGGCACCGGCCGCGCCGCCGGCCAGCACCGCGACCGGCGCCCAGGCCGTGCGCAGCCGTCCGGGAACGGCGAAGCCGCCCCGGCCGGTGTGGCCGGGGCGGCGGCGCGCCTTCGCGGACGTGGCCAAGGCTCAGCTGCGCAGCAGACGGCCCTGGGCGTCGGTGCGGTCGTTGCTGGTGAGGAACAGGATGCCGTCGATCAGCGACCAGACACCGAGGCCGCCGCAGGTCAGCAGCTGGGCGATGCCCATGCCGATGTGGCCGGTGTAGAAGCGGCCGACACCCAGGCCGCCGAGCAGGATCTGCAGGACACCCGCGACGACCTTCGACTTGTCGGAGAGCTCGGGCTGCTGGGCGTAGGGCTGCTGGTACGACACGTTCGGTGTACTCCTTGAAAGACAGACAGGCCCGGGCGCACGACGGAGCGTCATGTCCCCCCGGGTCGGTGAGGTGCCGACCGGAATCACCGGGGGCTGCGACGGCCGGCCCCGGACGGGGGGCGTGCGGCGTCGGCGGCCCGGAGGCGGCGCGGCACGCGGAACACTAGCCGATCATCCGACCGAATGTCTCCACAAATCCTTCGCGTATATCCGAACGTCATGTGACCTTTACGGTCCCGCGGTCCGTTGCGCGCCGACGGATCGTTACTTCGCCCACTCCCTGATCCTGGCGATCCGCGCCTTCAGCTGATTGGCCGTCGCCTGCGCGGTCAGCGGACCGCCGCACTGCCGGCGCAGCTCGTTGTGGATGGTCCCGTGGGGCTGGCTGGTGCGGTGGTGCCAGGCGGCCACCAGCGCGTTCAGCTCCTTGCGCAGCTCGCGCAGCTCCTGGTGGGTCACCACCGGCCGCTGCTCGGCCGGCAGCTCCAGCAGGTCGGCCTCCTCGGCCGGCTTGCCCTTGCTCCGCTGAATCTGCCGGTGCTGGCGCTTCTGCAGCAGCATCTGCACCTGGTCCGGCTCCAGCAGGCCCGGGATGCCGAGGTAGTCCTCCTCCTCCTCGCTGCCCGGGTGCGCCTGCATCCCGAACTCCATGGCGTTGTAGAGCACCCGGTCGAAGACCGCCTCGGAGCCCAGCGCCTCGTAGGAGAACTCCTCGCCGCCCGCGCCGTCGGGGCCGTCGTTGGCCCGCTCGGCCTCGGCGAGCAGCCGGTCCTCCTCGTCGAAGAGGCCCTCGCCCTCCTTCTTCGGCCGGTCCAGCACGTGGTCGCGCTGGAGCTCCATCTCATTGGCGAAGCCCAGCAGCATCGGGATGGTCGGCAGGAAGACGGAGGCGGTCTCGCCGCGCTTGCGGGCGCGCACGAAGCGTCCGACGGCCTGGGCGAAGAACAGCGGGGTGGAGATCGAGGTGGCGTACACCCCGACGCAGAGCCGGGGCACGTCGACGCCCTCGGACACCATCCGCACCGCGACCATCCAGCGCGAGGTCCCGGCCGCGAAGTCGGAGATCCGCTTCGAGGCCTCGGTCTCGTCGGAGAGCACCAGGGTGACCTTCTCGCCGGTGATCCCGCGCAGCATCTTGGCGTAGGCGCGGGCCACCGTCTGGTCGGTGGCGATCACCAGGCCGCCGGCGTCCGGGATCGCCTTGCGGACCTCGGTGAGCCGGCGGTCGGCGGCCTGCAGCACGGAGGGGATCCACTCGCCCTGCGGGGAGAGCGCGGTGCGCCAGGCCTGGGCGATGAGGTCCTTGGTCATCGGCTCGCCGAGCCGGGCCTCCAGCTCGTCGCCGGACTTGGTGCGCCAGCGCATGTTGCCGCTGTAGGAGAGGAAGATCACCGGGCGGACGACGTGGTCGGCGAGCGCGTGCCCGTAGCCGTAGGTGTAGTCGGCGACCGACTTGCGGATGCCGTCGCCGCCCGCCTCGTACTGGACGAACGGGATCGGGTTGGTGTCCGAGCGGAACGGCGTACCGGTCAGCGCCAGCCGCCGGGAGGCCGGCTCGAAGGCCTCGAAGCAGGCCTCGCCCCAGGACTTCGAGTCACCGGCGTGGTGGATCTCGTCCATGATGACCAGCGTCTTGCGGGCCTCGGTCCGGTTGCGGTGCAGCATCGGGTTCACGCCGACCCCCGCGTAGGTGACCACGATGCCGTGGTACTCCCGGGAGAGCGGCCCGGAGGAGTACGCCGGGTCCAGCTTGATGCCTATCCGGGCGGCGGCCTCGGCCCACTGCTTCTTCAGGTGCTCGGTCGGCGCGACCACGGTGACCTGCTGCACCAGGTGGTTGTGGAGCAGGTAGGAGGCCAGGGTCAGCGCGAAGGTGGTCTTGCCCGCGCCCGGCGTCGCGACGGCGAGGAAGTCGCGCGGCTGGTTCTCGATGTACTTGTCCAGCGCCCCCTGCTGCCAGGCCCGGAGCTTTCCCGCGGTGCCCCAGGGGGCACGGCCGGGGAAGGCCGGGGACAGGTGGTGCGAGGAGGCCGGCGCGGCTTGGCCGGCGCCCCGGACGGGCGCGTGCGGCTCCTGGGCGTCGGAGAAGAGCGGCATCGGGGCGGCGGCAGTACTCACGGTCTCCGAGGGGGGATCGTCGCAGGCCGGAGGCGGTTTTGCAGCCCCGTCCCACGGTCGGGCGGCGTTCGGACAACCCGCCCAGCGTACCGGTCCCGGGGCCGTTCGGGCGGCCGCGGCGGGGCCGGGCGGGGCGCGGTCGGGCCCGGTCGGCGGCGGGTTCGGCCGGAAATCGATGTGACGTGTATCACCCGGGAAAGTCCGGAAAACGCGGTAAGCGGAACCCCCTCCACCGCCTCTCTTCCGGGTGAGGCCGCCCCAACCCCACAGCCGCCACCGGCCTCCCACCCCACAGAAGGGAACCGCCGTGCACGCCATCGCCGAAGAGACCGTCCAGGCCCGCCTGATCCTCTCCGCCCACCGTTCCGTCCGGCTGCGGGTCACCCTGACCTACCTCCCGGACGACCCGCTCGCCGTCCGGATGGCCTTCCCCGCCGAGTTCTCGCTGGACGATCCGGCCGACGGGGGCCCGGACTGCGACGACATCGTCTGGGTCTTCGCCCGCCCGCTGCTCGCCGCCGGCCTGGAGGTGCCCACCGGCATCGGCGACGTCCACGTCCGGCCCGCGCTCGGCCGCCGCACCGTGGTCGAGCTGCGCGCGCCCGAGGGCACCGCGATGGTCCAGTTCGACACCGCCGACCTGCGGCGCTTCCTGTGGCGCAGCCGCCTGCTCGTCCCCGAGGGCGAGGAGCACCTGCACCTGGACGCCGACCGCGCCCTCGCCCAGCTGCTCGGCTGAGCGGCCCGGCGAGGTGTCGGCAGCCGCCCGGGACCGGGCCCGGGCGCCTGCTGCTGCCACCCGCCCACCCGCCTCCGGGGCGGGCACGTGACCGGGCCGCTCCGGCGCCCCCTACGCCGAGAGCTTGCGCATCAGCCGCACGCCCTGCGCCGGCGTGAGGTGCGGCAGGTACGCCTTGCCGATCGCCCGGGTGATGCTGGGCAGCGCGGCCGGGTCCGGGTAGGCCATGTACATCGGCCGGTACTCCGGCTGGAACTTCGCCTTGAACGCGAGCAGGGAGCGGAAGCCGTACACCGGCTCCAGCGCCCGGCCCAGCCAGTCCAGCGTCTTCTGCAGCCCGGTCGGCGGCTCCTTCTCGGAGCGGGCGAGCGGTGCGCCGGAGAGCGAGAGGAAACGCGCGCCCTCCTGCTTGAAGCCCAGCGCGGCGGAGGCGATCAGGAACTCGGTGACGCCGCGGAAGCCCTCCGAGCGACGGCGCATGAAGTCCAGCGTCCAGCCGACCGTCTCGCCGTTCTCGTAGACCGGCATCCAGCTGGTCAGCCCGTGCACCGTGCGGTCCTCGCCGACGGCGACCAGCAGCCGCACCGCCGGGTCGGCCAGCTCCTCCAGGCCGCCGAGGGTGAAGCCCATCTCGGGCAGCCCCTTCTCCGAGACCCACTCCTCGGAGATGGCCCGGATCTGCTCCTTCAGCGCGAGCGGCGCCTCGTCGTAGGACCACCACTCGGCGGTGATGCCCTGCTTGCCGGCCTTGTTGAGCGCGGTGCGGATGTCCTGCCACTTGCGGCCGGTGAACGCCAGGCCCGGCAGCGCGACCACGGTGTCCTCGGCGACCTGCAGCGAGCGCCAGCCGAGCTGTCCGGCGGCGGCCCTGGTCTCCGGGGTGACGCTGTAGAAGCACGGCGTCCAGCCGCGCGCGTCGCAGTACCGGGCGAATCCGGCCACCGCGCGGGCGCGCGCCTCCGGCTCGCCGAACGGGTCGCCGGTGGTCAGCGCCACGGTGTTCAGCACCCGGTAGGCGACGGCCGCCCGGCCGTCCTCGTCGAACCAGTAGTGGTTGCCGTCCCAGGTGGTGATGAAGGAGAGCGTGCCGCCGCCGTGCTCGGTGAGCAGGGTGCGGGCCCGCGCGGCGTCCTCGGCGTCGACGTGCACCACCGGCCGGCGGAAGACCATCAGCAGCGCGCCCAGCGCGACCGCCCAGAAGGCCGGCCCGCAGTACGTCTCCAGGATCCGGGCGAACGGGCCGACCGCGATCGGGTAGTCGGGCAGCAGGTCGTTGTAGGCGGGCGGCAGGTACTGGGCGGGGAGCCCGGCGACCAGCCCGCCGAAGGTCGCGCCCGGCTCGAACTGCCCGGCGACCAGCACGCCCAGCCCGGTGTACGCGGCGCCGGCGAGGACCAGCGCGCCGCCGAGCACGGCGGCCAGCCGGCCGAGCACCGCGCGCGGCAGCCGCAGCGGGAAGCGCTTGCGGGTGGCCAGCAGCAGGCCGGCCGTGAGCAGCGGCAGCAGCAGCGCCTCGACGACGTACTGGAAGGCGCCGCCCGAGCCGGTGCCGGACTCGGTGAACAGCCAGACCAGCATGGCGGCCCAGAGCAGTTCGGTGGCGACGGTGATCCGCCAGGCGAGCCGCAGGCCGCGGCGCAGCCCCTCGGCCAGCACCAGCAGCAGGGCCGGGAAGAGCGCCGCCATCAGCCGGGCCGGGGTGTCGAAGATCCGCTCGACGGCGTGCGCGCGGGCGCAGTCGTGGGCCGAGACGGCGCAGAAGTCGGCGACCTCGTCCGGGCTGAGCCGGTGCGAGAGGTAGATCTCCGAGAAGGTGTTGAACGGGCCGGCCGCGTTGTCGTACAGCGAGGCGATCAGCGGGCCGAGGGCGGCGGCGACCAGGCAGAGCGCCACCAGCACCCGGGTCTCGGTGTGCGAGGAGCGGTGCGAGCGCAGGTGCGGGCGGCCGCGGGTGAGCAGCGCGCCGGCGGCCAGTCCGGCCAGGGCGCCGGAGAAGCGCTGCACGCTCTGCAGGTGCCCGACGTACAGCGTCATCACCAGCGGAACCAGCACCACCAGCAGGTGCAGCCGGCGCCGCCAGAGCACGGTCAGCCGGTAGCCCAGCACACCGGCCAGCGCGAACAGGCCGACGCCGGGGCCGACGGCGGTCTGGCCGACCACCGAGGCGGTCCACTGCTCGCCGAACGCGGCCCCGGCCGCGACCACGCCGGTACCGGCCAGGGTGCCGGCCAGCTGCCCGGCGACCACCACCCCGAGGGTGCGCAGCGGGCCGAGCCGGCGCTCGGCGGCCGGGGCGACCAGGAGCAGCAGCAGGCTGGTGAAGACGTAGGCACCGGTGCCGGAGCACCAGAACAGCGAGGTGAACGGCGTCCACCAGCGGCCCGCGCCGAGGGTGGGGGTGCCGACGCCCACCTGCTCCAGCAGGGCCCCGGACGGGCCGCGGCCGAGGCTGCCGGTGGCGGCGCCGACGGCCCAGAGGCCGACCAGCAGCACCAGGGTCAGCGGGGCCTCGCCGAGCCGGACGGCCACCCGGGCGCCGAGGCCGGCGGCGGCTCCGGCGAGGCGCCGCGGGGAACGCGGGGCGGGGGCCCCGGGGCCGGGGGCGGAACCCGTGCCGCGGGACTGCTCGGGGACCCTGGGGCACGGCTGTTCGCCGTCCCGCCGCGGCTTCCGTTCGCCCACCGCGCCGCGGGCGGGTGCGGAGCCGAGCCGGATCACCGGGTCATCCCGGTCTGCCGGCCGAGCCAGGGCAGGTTGCGGTCGAGCGCCTCGCGGAACACCGTCCAGCTGTGGCCCCCGGGGATCGGCTGGAACTCCACCTTCATCCCTGCCTTCTGCGCGGCGGCGTACATGGTCTCCTGCTGCGGGCGGAAGTCGTCGTCACCGGCGCCGACCGCGAAGACGCCGGCGGTGTCCGGGTACCGGCGGGTGGCCATCAGCTGCGCCGGGTCGACGGCCGCGAAGGCCTTCTCGTCGCCGTCGAAGGCCTTCTCGACGGTCTCGCCGTGGCTGCCGAGGGTGGGCTCGTCCTGGCCGGAGATGTCGATGAACGAGCCGTAGACGTGCGGGGCGTTGACGGCCAGCTGGAGCGCGCAGGTGCCGCCGAGCGAGGCGCCGCCGATGGCGAGGGCGCCGCGGCCGGCGGCGGTCTGCAGGTGGCCGCGGATCCAGTCGGGCACGTCCTCGGCGAGGTAGGTCTGGGCCCGGGCGACGTTGGAGTCCATGCAGAGGCTGTTGCCCCACATGGTGGCGATCTGGTCCACCATCACCACGATCGGGGCGAGGCCCCGGTGCTCGGCGGCGAAGGCGTCCAGCCGCTCCTGCATGCCGCCGGAGTTCACCCAGTCGGACGGGTTGCCGGGCTGGCCGGCCATCAGCACCAGCACCGGCAGCAGCGGCCGGGGGCTGGCCTGGTAGGCGGGGGGCAGGTAGACGTAGGCGTCGCGGGCCTCGAAGCCGGACCTGGTCCCGGGGATCGGGGCGGTCGAGACGGTGCCCTTCTCGGGCAGGCCGGCCGGGGCCTGCCAGACCTCCTCCAGCACCTTGCCGGCCGGCACGGCGACCACCTCGGGCGCCTTGCCGGTGGTCAGCGCCTGGGTCCTGGGCGCCAGCATGACGCGGGCCGTCGGGTACTGGTCGAAGCCGCGGTTGACCTGCGAGGCCGCCATCAGCACGACCAGGACCGCACCGCCGGCCGCCAGGAACCGCCGCCGGCCGGGCAGCAGCGGGGCGCGGAAGCCGGCCAGGGCCAGGGCGAGGACGGCGAGCGCGACCCAGCCGAGCACGTAGTCGGGGGTGCCCTCGGGGAAGGGGTGCCACCACCCGTCCACGACGATCTTGATCGCGGCGGTGACGGCGGCGGTGAGCAGCGCGGCACCGGCCGGGCGCAGGCCGAGCCAGCGCCGGTCGCGGGAGAGGGACAGCAGCGCCAGCGAGGCGCAGCCGGCGGCGAGCACGGCGTACGGGATCGGGCCGCGGGTGAGCGGCCAGTCGAGCGGGTTCCAGCGAACGGCGAGTTCGGTGGCGGCGGTGGTGAGGGCGAGGGAGGTCATACCGGTTTCCCGGGACGCGTGGTGTCGGCGAGGAAGCCGTAGGCGACGACGTTGCCGTCGTAGCCGTGCTCCTCGCTGAAGCCTCCGCCGCAGGTGATCACCCGGAGTTGGGCGTCGGCGGCCTGGCGGTACACCCGCTCGTCCGGGAAGTCCTTTCGGTCGTGCACTTCGATGGCGTAGAGCTGGTAGACGGCGGTCCGGCCGTCCTCGCGGAGGATCTCGATCCGGTCCCCGCGGTGCAGGGCGCCCAGGTGGTAGAAGACGGCGGGCCCGCTGTCGTTGTCGACGTGGCCGGCGATGATCGCGGTACCGCGCTGCCCGGGGGCGGCGCCGTCCCGGTACCAGCCGGCGAGGTTGCGGTCCTCCTGCGGCGGGGTCTGGAGGCGGCCGTCCCGGTCAAGACCGAGGCCGGTGACCGGGGCGTCGAGCCGGACGGCGGGGATGCGGATCCGGGTCGGCCGGGAGGGGCCGAGCGGCGGCACCACGGAGACCGGGGCGAAGCCGGTGAGGGCCTGCCCGGCACCGGGGGCCGGGGGGAGCACGGCGGACGGGCCGTCGTGCAGCAGCCACGCCCCCAGCACGAGCGCGGCACCGGCCGCCAAGGTGCCCGGCCACGGGCTCCTGCTCTGCTGGGCGCCCACCGGCGCTCCCCTCTGCTGACGTCGGACCGGTCACCGGTTCCTGGGAAGTTCCTGGGAACCATGCAACCGGATCGGACCCTATGCCACATTCATACGTTGGTCGTACTCACTCCCGCCGATCGGCAGGGCCAATGGGGCATCACCCTGCCCCTAGGGGCGAGACGTCACCGTCACGCCACCCTCCGGTCACCTGGCGGTTCCCAGGAATGACGACGATCTCTTCATCGGACACTCAGGAACGCCGTCCCGGTTGCATCCTTCGGGCGATGAGTTCCGACCGCCCGTGGTGCAGCATTGATCGATCTCGATCGCATGCCATGCTGACCCCGTTCACAGGCCTATCACCGCACTTGTCCGACCGGGCCCCGGCCGCCCGGAGGACCGCGCGCCGTGCCTGCCGTGCCCCGCCCCGCGCACGCCCCACGAACGGAGTGACCATGGACGCCCTCTCCCGTCGCACCCTGCTGGCCGCGGGCGCCGCCGGCGCCGCCGCCCTCGCCGCGGGCTGCGGGGCCCGGAGGGACCCGGGCGACGGGCAGGCGACCACTCCGGCCCCGGCCCCGGCGCCGGCCACCCCGGCCGAGGACCACGCGGCGGTGCCGACCGAGGCGGCCAAGCCCCCGGTCACCCTGATCGGCGACGGCTCCACCTCGGACACCGGCCCCCAGCCGGGCCAGCCCGTCCCCGACGTGCTGCAGCCCGGACGGCGCCCGCCGCAGTTCGTGGTCTTCTCCTGGGACGGCGCCGGCGAGCTCGACAACGGGCTGTTCGCCCGCTTCCGCCGGCTCGCCCGGGAGCACAACGCCTCGATGACCTTCTTCCTCAGCGGCCTCTACCTGCTGCCGGAGTCCCGCAAGGACCTCTACCGCCCGCCGCAGCACAAGGCCGGCGCCTCCGACATCGGCTACCTGAGCGACCAGCACATCCGCGACACCCTGGAGAACCTGCACGCCGCCTGGACGGAGGGCCACGAGATCGGCACCCACTTCAACGGCCACTTCTGCGGCGCCACCGGCGTCGGCAAGTGGTCGCCGGAGGAGTGGGACAGCGAGATCCAGCAGGCGATGGACTTCGTGATGAACTGGCGGACCAACACCGGCTTCACCGACCTGCCGGCCCTGCCGTTCGACTACCGCAAGGAGCTGATCGGCAGCCGCACCCCCTGCCTGGAGGGGCAGCGCAACCTGCTGCCCACCGCCGTCAAGCGCGGCTGGCGCTACGACAGCAGCGGCAACGGCACCCAGACCTGGCCGCAGAAGATCCAGGGCGGCGCGCTGTGGGACCTCCCGCTGCAGTCCATCCCGTTCCCCGGGCACACCTTCCAGGTGCTGTCGATGGACTACAACATCATGTTCAACCAGTGCGGCAGCAACACCAAGGCCGACCCGTCGCTCCACCCCGGCTTCCAGACCCAGGCCCGGGACGCCTATCTGATGGGCTTCGAGCGCGCCTACACCACCAACCGCGCGCCGTTCGTCATCGGCAACCACTTCGAGGAGTGGAACGGCGGCATCTACATGAACGCCGTCGAGGAGGTGCTCGGGGCGATCGCCGGACGGCCCGAGGTCCGGCTGGTCTCCTTCCGCCAGCTGGTGGACTGGCTGGACGCCCAGGACCCGGCGGTGCTGCGCAAGCTGCAGACCCTCGGCCCCGGCCAGGCCCCGGCCGGCGGCTGGGAGAGCTTCTGACGCCCCGCCCGCCGGGCCCCCGCCGCCGGCCGGTTCCTCAGCCGGCCTTGCGGACCCGCCCCGAGACCAGCGCGCCGAGCAGCGCGACCCCGGTCATGGTCAGGAAGATCACCGCGAACGCGCCGGTCGAGCCGGTGCCCGCGGCGCCGTCGTGGGCGGCGGCCACCGAGCCTCCGCCCAGCGCCGCGAACAGCACCCCGGACAGGCCCACCAGCAGCACGTTGCCCAGCGCGTCGCTCACCTGGAGCGAGGCCGAGTTGGCCCCGGCGTCCTCCGGCGTCGACAGCTTCATCATCAGCACGCTGACGCTCGCGACCGTCAGGCCCATGCCGATCCCGCCGACGCCCCAGGCGACGGCCGCCACCCAGGCCGGCACCGCCGGGACGAGCACCAGCGAGGCCCCCGCGATGGCCACCGCGGTCAGCACGAAGCCGCCGCGGATCATCAGCGTGCGGTACCGCTCGGCCCCCGGCCGCCCCTGGATCCAGGAGCCGAGCGCCCAGGACAGCCCGCCGCTGGTCAGGGTGAGCCCGGCCAGCGTCGGCGACAGGCCGCGCTCGGTCACCATCATCAGCGGGATGAACGCCTCGGCCGCGAAGAACGCCCCCGCCGCGACCCCGCGCAGCAGGATCACCGTCGGCAGTCCGCGCCCGGCCCGCAGCGTCCCGGCCGGCAGCAGGCCGAGCACCGCGGGGAGCAGCAGCGCCGCCCCGGCGACGGCCGGCAGCAGACCGACCAGGTCCAGCCGCTGGCCCGCGTACTGCAGCAGCCCGGCGCCGAGCGCGGCCATCGCGGCCAGCCCGGTGCGGCGGCGGTCGAACGCGGCGCCCCTGAGCACCGGCTGCGCCTTCTCCGAGCGGCGCAGCGCCGGGCCCATGACGCCCAGCGGCAGCAGGATCAGCGCCGGCACGGCGAGGAACACCCAGCGCCAGCCGAGGTGCTGGGTGACCGCGCCGGAGACCACCGGGCCGATGATCGAGGGCAGCACCCAGGCGGAGGAGAAGGCGGCGAACACCGCGGGCCGCAGCCGTTCGGGATAGGCCCGGCCGACCACCACGTAGAGCGCGACGATCACCAGGCCGCCGCCGAGGCCCTGGATCGCCCGGCCGCCGACGAAGATCCACATCCCGGGTGCCGCACCCGCCACCAGCAGGCCCGCGCCGAACACCGCGATGCCGGTGAACAGCGGTTGCAGCGGGCCGCTGCGGTCGCACCACTGGCCGGAGACGACCAGCGCGAACAGGGTGGTGGTGAAGTAGCCGGAGAAGGCGAAGGCGTACAGCCCGAGCCCGTCCAGCTCGCGGGCGGCCACCGGCATCGCGGTGTTGACGGCCGTCGCCTCGAAGGCGATCACCAGGACCACCGAGACGATCCCCAGGGTCAGGGCCCGGAAGCGGTCGCCCAGCACCCCGCCGCCGGGGTCGGTCGGCATCGGGACGGGATCGGTGTCGGCCGGGGCGGCGGAGGCTGTGGTCATACGTATGATCGTAAGGCGCGTCCAGCCCGTTGGCCCCTGACTCCGGTCGGGATTCCGGCTCCGCCTCCGGTCCTAGGACCGGGCCTGGGGTGGGCGCGGGGTCAGTGCAGCACCTTGAGGCCCACCACGCCGGAGACGATCAGCAGCAGACAGCCGATCCGGGCCAGGGTCACCGCGTCACCCAGCACCGCCATGCCGTAGAGCGCGGTGCCGACCGCGCCGATGCCCACCCACACCGCGTAGCCGGTGCCGATCGGGATCGAGCGCATCGCGTACGCCAGGCCGCCCATCGACAGCGCCAGCGCCACCCCGAACACCACGGTCGGGACCAGGCGGGAGAACCCCTTGCCGGCTTCCAGGGCAACCGCCCAGACGGTCTCCAGGATGCCGGAGAGAACCAGAACGAGCCAAGCCATGACGATCGCACCTTCCGCAGTCGGCAGCGGCCGGGTTGCCGCTGTCACTGCGCCGTCTTGTCCTGACCGGGTACGACGCGCTCGTCCGGGGCGGTCCGCGCGGGACCCGCCTGTCCCCGACGGTAGCACACACCTCGCCACACGGAATTTACAAAAGGATATTGACGTTCCGCCCGGCATTCCGCCAAACTGAATTCACCAACACGGCGGACGACGACAGGAGTCGGACATGGACAGGAAGACGGCGGCCCCCGCGCCCCGCACCTGCGCCCCCGCTCCCCTCTGTTGTCGCGCCTGTCGCTGCTGCCGCTGCGCCTGAGGCGCCCCCGCAGTCCAGCCTGTCACCAGTTTCACCCCCATGGCCGTGTGCCCGAGTGGTTGAGGGAACCGCCTGCAAAGCGGTGTACACGGGTTCGATTCCCGTCATGGCCTCCGAAAACGAATTGCCGGTCGGCGCGAAAAGCGCCCGCCGGCAATTCGTCATGCATTTCCCCGGGGAATTCGACGGGCCCTCCCGGCGAATTCCCCGGCCGGCCGCTCAGGCGGTGACGGCGTCCTCCGGGCGGATCGGAAGCCGGCCCACCGGCAGACCGGTCGCGGCGCGCACCGCCGCGGCCACCGCCGCCGGTGCGGTCACCGCCGGCACCGCGCTGACCGCCTTGGCCCCGAACGGCGCCACCACGTCGCGCTCCTCCAGCAGGGCGGCGACCCGGATCTCCGGGGTGTCCAGCGCGGTCGGCAGCCGGTAGCCGGTGAGCGAGGGATTGGCCAGCAGACCGCCCTCGGTGCGGAGGTCCTCCAGCAGGGCCAGCCCGACGCCCTGGGCGACCCCGGCCTCGATCCGGTCCTCGATCTGCCGCGGGTTCAGCGCCCGGCCGACCTCCTGGGCCACCGTCACCTCGACCACCCGGACGGCGCCCAGCTCGATGTCCACGTCGACCACCGCGCGCATCGCGCAGAACGCGATGGAGACGAAGGCGTCGCCCTGCCCCGCCTCGTCCAGCGGCTCGGTCGGGTGCGGGCGGCACTGCGCGGTCGCCCAGAGCTCCTTGCCCTCCAGCGCCTCGGCCACCGGCATGCCGAGCACCCCGTCGTACGAGGTGATCTTGCCGTCGGCGATCTGCAGCAGCTCCGCGGACATCCCGAAGTTGGCGGCGATCGGCTGGAGCAGCTGGTGGCGGACCATCAGCGCGGCCCGCTCGACCGCGCCGCCGGACACCCAGGTGTGCCGGCCGCGGGCGGACGGCCCGGCCACCGACTGGTCGCTGTCGGCCGGGGCGATGTACACCTCGCCGACGCCCAGCACGCTCTGCACGATCTGCCGGGCCAGCGTGGCGAAGCCCTGGCCCGCGTCGACCGCGGCGCAGATCACGGTGGCGTGGTCGCCGCTCACCCGCACGGTCGCGGTGGCGACCTCGTCCTCGCCCTCGGCGCCCAGCATGTGCACCATGCCCAGCGCGTAGCCGATGCCGCGCCGCACCGCGGCCGGGTCCCCGGCGCCGCCGGGCCCGCCCGGCAGCAGCCACTCGGCGTCCGGGTCGTCCACCGGCAGCGCCGGCAGCGGCTCGGCGGCGACGGCCTCCAGCAGCGCGCCCACCGGGGCGGGGCAGGTGACGGCCTGTCCGGTGGGCAGCGGGTCGCCGGTCGCCATCACGTTGCGGCGGCGCACCTCCACCGGGTCGATGCCGACCCGGGCGGCCAGCTGGTCCAGCTGCGACTCGTAGGCGAAGCACGCCTGCAGCGCGCCCTCGCCGCGCATCCGCCCGGCCGGCGGGTTGTTGGTGCGCACCGCCCAGGCGTCCACGAAGACGTTGGGGCAGTTGTAAGGGCCGACCGAGAAGGCGGTGGCGGCGGCCAGCGCCTCGGCCGAGACGTCGGCGTAGGCGCCGCCGTCCAGCAGGATCTGCGCCTCGACCTTCACCAGCCGGCCCTCGGCGTCCGCGTGGTGGCGGTAGCGCAGCAGCGCCGGGTGCCGCGAGGCGTGGGTGTGGAAGGACTCCTCACGGGTGAGCGTCATCTTCACCGGGCGGCCGGTGCGCAGCGCCAGCAGCGCCAGGGTGACCTGGAAGGACGGGTCCTCGCGGTCGGAGGTGGCGCCGGGCACACCGGTGACCACCAGCCGGACCCGGTCCGGCTCCAGGCCCAGGCAGGCGGCGGTGCGGTCGCGGTCGCCGTGCGGGTCGGTGGAGGACAGGTGCAGCTCGACCCCGCCGTCCGGGCGCGGCACGGCCAGGCCCGCCTCGGCGCCCAGCGGCGCCGGGTCCTGGCGGCCCACCTGGTACAGGCCCTCGACGACGATCTCGCCGGCCGCCTCCGGGTCTCCGGTGCGCAGCGGCAGGTGGCGGAAGAGGTTGCCGTCCGGGTGCAGCGGCGGGGCGGTGAAGGCCTGCTCGGGGTCGGTGACGGCGTCCAGCGGTTCGTAGTCGACGGTGATCAGGCCGACCGCGAGCCGGGCGGTGTCGGGGTGGTCGGCGGCGACCGCGGCCACCGGCTCGCCGTGGTGGCGGACCACTCCGGCGGCGAGGACCGGACGGTCGGCGACGATCGGACCGGTCGGCGCGCCGTCCGGCAGGCCGTCCGGGCCGGCCGGCAGGTCGGCGGCGGTGACCACGGCGTGCACGCCGGGCAGGGCCAGCGCGGCCGAGGTGTCGATGCCGCGAATGCGCGCGTGCGGGTGCGGCGAGCGCAGCACCGCGCCCCACAGCAGGCCCTCGGCCCACAGGTCGGCGGCGTACGGGTAGATGCCGAGCGCCTTGGGCAGGGCGTCGCTGCGCAGCGGGGAGCTGCCCAGGCCGAACGGCTCCGTCGTGCCGCCCGCGTCGCCGTCCTGCTGGAGTGCTGCGCCGATGTCGGTAGGCGACGTCATGATGCGTGGTCGTCCTCGGGGAGCCGGATGCCGTGGGCGGGGGTGGCGCCGTACGGGACGCCGGCGGGGGCGGCGCCCCCGGCCGGGGCGCCGCCGTGCGGGGGCGTGGGGATGTACGGCGTGCCGTGGGCGGGGGTGCCGCCGTCGTGGCCGGGCTGCTGCGGGTACCCGGCCGCGTCGTAGCCCGGCAGCGGGGTGCCGGCGGCCGGGGTCTCGTACACGGGCCCGTCGTAGGCCTGGCCGTCGTAGACCGGAGCGTCGTAGCCGGGGGCCTGGTCGTAGCCGGGCTGCTGCGGGTAGCCGGCCGTCCCGGGGTAGCCGGTCCCGGGCGGGTAGGTGCCGTGCGCCGGGGTGGTGTCCGCCGGGTACGGGCCGCCGGGGTGGGCCGGGTGGAAGCCGGTGGAGCCGTCGGCCGGCGGCGGGACGTCCCGGACCGGGGCCAGCACGGTGGTGTCGTACACCCCGCTGTCGTAGCCGCCCGGGCCGTCGGCGGTGCCGTACGGCGCGCCGGGGGCGGGGGCGGCCGGCTCGGCGGGGGGCTGCGGGACGTGCTCGATCCAGGCGTCGCCGTCGGTGTACACCGGCAGGTCGGCGGCGGTCGCGGGCTCCTCCGCGGCGGGCCCGGCGGCGGGGGCCGGGTCCGGGGCGGGCACGGGGGCGGGGGCGGGGGCGGGGGCCGCCGCGGCCCGGTCGCCCTCCTCGGCGGCGGGCGCGGCGTCCGCCGCCCCGGCCTCCGCCGCGCGCGCGTCGGCGACGCTCTGCACGGCGGCCAGCGCGCCCCGGTAGCCGGTGCACCGGCAGAGGTTGCCGCACAGCGCCTGGCGCGCCTCGACCTCGGTGGGCCGGTGGTTGCGCTGGAGCAGGTCGTGCACGGCCATCGCCAGGCCGGGCACGCAGTAGCCGCACTGCACCGCGCCGGACTCGGCCAGCGCCTGCTGGACGTCACTGGCGCCGCCGGCGGCCGACAGGCCCTCGACGGTGTTGATCTCGCTGTCCTGCGCCAGCGCGGCGGGCACCAGGCAGCCGGCCACCAGCTGCCCGTCGACCTGCACCGAGCAGGCCCCGCACTCGCCCTGCTCGCAGCCGTCCTTGGCGCCGGCCAGGCCGAGCCGCTCGCGCAGCACGTAGAGCAGGCTCTCGCCGATCCAGGCGTCGCTGACGGGCCGTTCGAAGCCGTTGACCCGCAGGGTGTACGAGGTGGTCGGCCGCAGCTCGCGGCTGACCTGCGGCGCGTGGTCGTGCGCGTGGTCGAGCAGCCCCGCGTCCAGGGCCTCGATGGGGTGGTCTGTGGTCACTTGAGCGCCCTTCCCAGTGCCCGGCGGGCCAGCACGGCTACGGTACGCCGCAGACGGACGGCGGCCGCGCTCGGCCCCTCGGTGACGGCCTCCCAGGCGCCCTCCGCGCCGTAGCCCTCGGGGACGCAGGCGGCGGCCACGTAGTCGCCGAAGGCGGCGGTCGCGGCGGGGTCGATCTCCCGCGAGCCGTCCCAGTCGATGCAGCCGGCCACCCAGGCCTCGGCCTCCAGCGGCCGCAGCGGCACCGGGGCGACGGCGCCGACGGCGCAGCGCACGGCGCGCCGGGCGGGGTCGAGGACGAGCGCCACCGAGGCGGTGGCGCGGGCCGGGCCGCTGCGGCCGGTGGCCTTGAGGAACACCTGCGGGGCGTGCAGCAGCGGGACGCGCACCCAGGTGAGCAGCTCGCCGGGGCGCAGCGGGTCGAGGCCGGTGAGCAGGTGGCTGACCGGGACCTCGCGGGTGGCGCCGGCCCGGGCGAGGGTGACGCTGGCCTCCAGTGCGGCGAGCACCGGGAGGGTGTCGCCGGCCGGGGCGGCGGTGGCGATGTTGCCGCCGAGGGTGCCGACGTTGCGCACCTGCGGGGGGCCCGCGGTGCGGGCGGCGTCGGCGAGCGCGGGGATGAGCGCGGCGAAGTCGGGGCGGTCCATCCGGGCGTGGGTGAGCCCGGCGCCCAGCACGGCGGTGCCGCCGTCCTCGTAACGCCAGCCGCGCAGTTCGGTGATCCGTCCGAGGCCCACCAGGGCGGCGGGGCGCAGGCGCCCGGCGTTGACGGCTTCCATCAGGTCGGTGGCGCCGGCCACCGGCACCGCGGCCGGGTGAGCGGCCAGCGCTTCGACGGCCTCGTCGAGGGAGGCCGGCAGCATGATCGTCCGGTTCACCTGGGTCCCACCGTGCTCCACTTGCTCATCGATCGCCTGCCGCCCGCGGCCCTGGACCGGGTGTCCGCTCCGGCAGCCCGGCCTGGCCCGTAGGGTACGGGCGATCGGGCCGGGTTGGGCAACTCTGGCACACAATGCTCGATGATCATTTCGGGACGGGCGAACGGTACTGCCCGATTGGGACCGATACCGGGCGGTATCCGACCCGGTCCGTACCGGACCGGGTCGGATGTTCATCTGTTCTTGACGTCCGACGCCTGCCCGGAAGTTCCCGCGCGCATCGTCCGTCCGCCCTCCCGGCGTGCCGTCAGACCACCGGCGGAAGCCCCTCGATCGGCCGGCCCTGGACGCCGGGCCAGGTCTGCCACGGGTGCGGACCGGCGGCCGGGCGGTACTCGACGCCCAGCGCGTCCAGCACCTCCAGGTGGCCCGCCATCCGCCGCTCGAAGCCGGCGAAGTCGCGCGCGGCCGGGTCCGTGGGCAGCGCCGACCAGGCGACCTCGGCGAAGGCCACGAGCCGCGGGAAGACCCGGTAGTCGATGTCCCGGGCGCTGTGCATGAACTCGCTCCACACGTTCGCCTGGGTGCCGATCACCCGGCGGGCCGCGGCCTCGTCGAGCTGGGGCGGCACCGGCTCGAAGCGGTAGACGTCCTCCAGGGTGCGCACGAAGCCGACCGGGATCGGCTCGTCCTCGCCCGGCGCCTGCCGGTGGTCGAGGTAGACGTGCTGCTCCGGGCACATCACCACGTCGTGCCCGGCCTCGGCGGCGGCGATCCCGCCGCCGTAGCCGCGCCAGGACGACACGGCGGCGCCGGGGGCCAGGCCGCCCTCCAGGATCTCGTCCCAGCCGATCAGCCGCCGTCCGCGCTCGGCCAGCCAGCGGCCGAAGTGCCGGATGATGTGGCTCTGCAGCTCGTCCTCGTTGGCCAGGCCCAGCTCGCGCATCCGCGCCTGCGCGGCGGCGCTCTCCTTCCACTGCTCCTTGGGGCACTCGTCGCCGCCGAGGTGGATGAACTCGGACGGGAAGAGCTCCAGGACCTCCTCCAGCACCCCCTCGAAGAACCGCAGGGTGGCCTCGGAGGCGTTGAGCACGTTGTGGCTGACGCCCCAGTCGGTCCACACGCCGAGCGCCGAGGTGTCCACCACGTCGGTGTTGCCCAGCTCGGGGTAGGCGGCCACGACGGCCTGGGTGTGGCCCGGCAGGTCGATCTCGGGCACCACCGTGACGCCCCGCTCGGCCGCGTAGGCGACGATCTCGCGCAGGTCGGCCTGGGTGTAGAAGCCGCCGTGCGGGCGGTCGTCACGGCGCTGGCCGGCCCGGTAGCCGACCATCGAGCGCTCGCGCCAGGAGGCCGTCCCGGTGAGCCGCGGGTAGCGCTTGATCTCCACCCGCCAGCCCTGGTCGTCGGTCAGGTGCAGGTGCAGCACGTTCAGCTTGTGCGCGGACAGCTGGTCGACGAAGCGCAGCACGTCGGCCTTGGGCAGGAAGTGCCGGGCGACGTCCAGCAGCGCGCCGCGCCAGCCGAACCGGGGCGCGTCCTCGATGTCCACGCCGGGCAGCACCCACTCCGAGCGCAGCGGGGCGCGCCGGTAGGCGTCCGGACCGAGCAGCCGGCGCAGCGTCTGGGCACCCCAGAGCGCGCCGGCCGGGCCGCCGGCGGTGATCACGGCGTGGCCGGGGCGCACCGAGAGCCGGTAGGCCTCTGCGGCCAGCGTGTCGTCGTGGACCAGTTCGACGCCCTCACCGGGCCGCCCGGGGGCGAGCGGCAGGCCGGTGGCGGCGCTCAGCGAGGAACGCAGCCACCGTTCGGCCCCGGCCAGTTCCGGCGGCGCGGTCAGGGTGGTCGTCGAGTCGAGCGGGAAGTCCTGGTCCGGGAGGCGGACGGAACTCACGGGGGCGGGAATGAGGTCCATTGCGCCATCCTCCCCCGGCCCGGGCGACTGGCATAGACCACCCGGCAATCGCCGCGCTATGCAAAACGGCGGTGCGAGGAGCGGAACGGCCTACTCGCCCTTGTCGTCGCCGCCCTGCGGCTTGCCGATGCCGTCGTAGATCTCCTTGCACATCGGACAGACCGGGTACTTCTTCGGGTCGCGCCCGGGCACCCACACCTTGCCGCAGAGCGCCACCACGGGGGATCCGGAGAGAGCGCTCTCCATGATCTTGTCCTTCTGGACGTAGTGCGCGAAGCGCTCGTGGTCGCCGTCCCCGTGGGACACCTGCGGGACGGGCTCGACCAGGGTGCCGGTGCCGAGGCCGCGCTCGGGCTCAAGAGTGCTCATGGGTGCCAAGTCTATGGGCGCCCCGCGAGACCGGGCCAGTGTCGCGGCCCCGGCCCGTGTCATGCCGCGTCCGGCGGCCGCCTCAGTTGAGCGTCGGGTCGTCCGGGTAGCTCGCCAGCAGGGCCAGCGGACCGCGCTGGCGGCGCAGCACGGCGCGCCAGAGCCGCTCCGGCTCGGGGCTGGAGATGTCCCCCGGCTCGCAGTCCACCAGGTACCAGGCTCCGGTGGAGATCTCCGTCTCCAGCTGCCCCGGCGCCCAGCCCGCGTACCCGGCGAAGATCCGCAGCGCGCCGAGCTCGCCGGCCAGCACCTCGGGCGGCGCCTCCAGGTCCACCAGGCCGATCGCGCCATGCACCCGCCGCCAGCCGAGCGGTTCCCCGGTGCCCGGCTCCCCCGGCGCCACCGCCAGGCCGAGCGCCGAGTCCAGGGCCACCGGTCCGCCCTGGAACACCACCGCCGGCCGGCCGACCAGCACGCCCCAGCCGTCCAGCACGCTGCCGACCTCCACCGGGGTCGGCCGGTTCAGGACGACGCCGAGCGCCCCCTCGGCGTCGTGGTCGAGGAGGAGCACCACCGCCCGGGCGAAGTTCGGGTCGGTGAGCACGGGCGTCGCGACGAGCAGACGGCCGGTGTGGGACCGGCCTGCGTGCGAATGGGCCGCCGTCATGCCCACATGATCCCGCAGAACCCCCGGCGGCGGACACCCGAAGACCGGCGGGCCGGGGAACGCGCCGCGAACACCCGTACGGCCGCACCGGCGCGCGCCGCGCGGCCCGGGGAGAGCACCATCACGGGAGAGGCTCACGGGAACCATCGGCACGACCACTACCATCTACTGATGGTGGACGCCCGTCCACGGTGCCGATTCGGTCACGCCGGGGGCCCGACGCGCCCGTGCAACCGTTCCACCGCATGGCTCGTCGCCGAGCCGCACCCACTCCTCTGGCACCCCGGATTGCGAGAACGATGACCGACGACGTCCTGCTGGTCCACGGCGGAAACCCGCTCGAAGGCGAGATCCGCGTCCGCGGTGCGAAGAACCTGGTGCCCAAGGCCATGGTCGCCGCCCTGCTCGGGCAGGGTCCCAGCAGACTGCGCAACGTCCCGGACATCCGCGACGTCAAGGTGGTCCGCGGGCTGCTCCAGCTGCACGGCGTCACCGTGCGCACCGGGGACGAGGAGGGCGAGCTGATCCTCGACCCCTCGCACGTGGAGAGCGCCAACGTCGCCGACATCGACGCGCACGCCGGCTCCTCGCGCATCCCGATCCTGTTCTGCGGCCCGCTGCTGCACCGCCTCGGCCACGCCTTCATCCCGGGCCTGGGCGGCTGCGACATCGGCGGGCGCCCGGTGGACTTCCACTTCGAGGTGCTCCGCCAGTTCGGCGCCACCATCGAGAAGCACCCGCAGGGCACCTACCTGGTCGCCCAGCAGCGGCTGCGCGGCACCAAGATCGAGCTGCCCTACCCCTCGGTCGGCGCGACCGAGCAGGTGCTGCTCACCGCGGTGCTCGCCGAGGGCGTCACCGAGCTGCGCAACGCGGCCATCGAGCCGGAGATCGTCGACCTCATCTGCGTGCTGCAGAAGATGGGCGCGATCATCACCCTGGGCACCGACCGCACCATCCTGATCACCGGCGTCGACGAGCTGGACGGCTACACCCACCGGGCGCTGCCGGACCGCCTGGAGTCGGCCTCCTGGGCCTGCGCGGCGCTGGCCACCAAGGGCGACATCTACGTCCGCGGCGCCCGCCAGCTGGAGATGATGACCTTCCTCAACACCTTCCGGAAGGTCGGGGGCGCCTTCGAGGTGGACGACGAGGGCATCCGCTTCTGGCACCCGGGCGGCGAGCTCAAGGCGATCGCGCTGGAGACCGACGTGCACCCCGGCTTCCAGACCGACTGGCAGCAGCCGCTGGTGGTCGCGCTGACCCAGGCGACCGGGCTGTCCATCGTGCACGAGACGGTGTACGAGTCGCGGCTGGGCTTCACCGGTGCGCTGAACCAGATGGGCGCGCACATCCAGCTCTACCGCGAGTGCCTGGGCGCGACCCCGTGCCGCTTCGGCGCCCGCAACTTCCTGCACTCCGCGGTGGTCTCCGGCCCGTCCAAGCTGATCGGCTCCGAGCTGGTCATCCCGGACCTGCGCGGCGGCTTCTCCTACCTGATCGCGGCGCTGGCGGCCGAGGGCACCTCGACCGTGCACGGCATCGACCTGATCAACCGCGGCTACGAGAACTTCATGGACAAGCTGCGCGACCTCGGCGCCCACGTCGAGCTGCCGAGCGAGCGGGCCGGCGAGGAGCTGGTCGGCGCCTGACCGGCGCCCCCGCCGACGACGGGAGGCCGGGTCCCCACGAGGGGGACCCGGCCTCCCGGGCGTTCAAGGGGTGGTTCAGGCGCCCTTGGCGGCTTCCTTCAGCTTGGAGCCGGCGCTGACCTTGGCGCTGTAGCCCTCGGGGATCTGGATCGGCTCGCCGGTCTGCGGGTTGCGGGCGGTGCGAGCGGCACGGTGGGTGCGCTCGAAGGTCAGGAAACCGGGGATGGTGACCTTCTCGTCGCCCTTGGCGACGACCTCGCCGACGATCTCGGCGAAGGCGGCCAGAACGGCGTCGGCGTCCTTGCGGGTCACCTCGGCGCGCTCGGACAGCGCGGCCACCAGCTCACTGCGGTTCATGTGTACTCCTGTGGTCTGTTCGCTTGCGGTGTACGGGGGCCCATCGGTGCTCCCACCGGGGGCACCCGGATGGGCCGCAGGTCCGCACACTGTGCTCATGCAGGCAATGCGTGGTCGCGGGCCGGGTCCGCACCCAGTGCCGCGCGCCGTGCCGTCGAAGGCCCGCCTGCCTGCCCGGATACGAATCCTGCCCCGACCGGCCCCGAGAATGCCAATCGGGCCCCGGCAGCACGACCCGAACAGCGCCCGCCCGCCGGAGGTGTGACGCTCCGTCGGCTCCGGCGGACCGGGCGCGGGCGGCGGTCGGGAGGACACGCCGGAAGACCAGGGGGACGTTCCGTACTTGTCGGACACGCCTGCCCCGTGCAGGGCTACCGTACGCCCTAGGTCCGACAAGCCCAAACACGCCCCTCGCCCTTGTGTCGCAAGGGTTCGGGGCGGGAACGGGCGGGTACGACCGCTAATCGGGCATTTGACCGATCCGCGACACATCGCAACCGGCCGCCGCGGGAGCGTGCCGCCGGGTCCGGCGCAGGGATCCGGCGGCGCGGTCCGGCGTCAGAGCCGCACGGCCGGGAAGGAGGAGGTGTCGAGGGTGCCGACGATGCCCGGGGTCGGACGGGACGGGGCGGGCTCCTCCGAGGCGGCGGCCAGGGCGGCCTCCCGGACGGCGGCGGCGACGGTCTTGGCGACGTCCTTGTGGAACACGCTGGGGATGATGTAGTTCGGGTTGCGCTCCTCGTCACCGACGGTGGCGGCCAGGGCCCGGGCGGCGGCGATCATCATCTCGGTGTTGACGGTGCGGCTCTGGGCGTCCAGCAGGCCGCGGAAGACGCCGGGGAAGACCAGCACGTTGTTGATCTGGTTCGGGAAGTCGCTGCGGCCGGTGGCGACCACCGCGGCGGTCTGCCGGGCCACCGCCGGGTCGACCTCCGGGTCCGGGTTGGCCAGCGCGAAGACGATCGCGTCCGGGGCCATGGTGGCCAGGTCGTCGCCGTCCAGCACGTTCGGGGCCGAGACGCCGATGAAGACGTCGGCGCCGGCCACGGCCTCCTTGAGGCTGCCGGTGCGGCCCGAGCGGTTGGTGTGCTCGGCGATCCAGCGCAGGCTGTCGTTGAGGTCGTCGCGGCCCTCGTGGACCACGCCCTTCACGTCCGCCACGGTGGCGTGCTCGACGCCCGCCGCCATCAGCAGCTTGAGGATCGCGGTGCCGGCGGCGCCGGCGCCCGACATCACGACCCGGATGTCGCCGATCTCCTTGCCGACCACCTTGAGCGCGTTCATCAGCGCCGCCAGCACCACGATCGCGGTGCCGTGCTGGTCGTCGTGGAAGACCGGGATGTCCAGGGCCTCGCGCAGCCGGGCCTCGATCTCGAAGCAGCGCGGCGCGGAGATGTCCTCCAGGTTGATGCCGGCGAAGCCCGGGGCGATCGCCTTGACGATGGCGACGATCTCGTCGGTGTCCTGGGTGTCCAGGCAGATCGGCCAGGCGTCGATCCCGGCGAAGCGCTTGAACAGGGCCGCCTTGCCCTCCATGACCGGCAGCGCGGCGGCCGGGCCGATGTTGCCCAGGCCCAGCACGGCGGAGCCGTCGGTGACCACCGCGACGCTGTTGCGCTTGATGGTGAGGCGCCGGGCGTCCTCGGGGTTCTCGGCGATCGCCAGGCAGACCCGGGCGACACCCGGGGTGTAGATCATCGAGAGGTCGTCACGGTTGCGGATCGGCAGCTTCGAGGACATCTCGATCTTGCCGCCGAGGTGCATCAGGAAGGTGCGGTCCGAGACCTTGCCGATGGTGACGCCGTCGATCGCCCGCAGCTTCTCGACGATCTCCTCGCCGTGCGCCACCGAGGAGGCGGCCACCGTCACGTCGATCCGCAGCGCCTCCAGGCCGGAGGCGGTCACGTCGAGGCCGGTCACCGAGCCCCCGGAGGACTCCACGGCCGTGGTGATCGCGCTGACGGCGTTGCCTCTGGCCGGCACCTCCAGCCGCACCGTGATCGAGTTCGAGACACTGGGCACCGTCGCCATCGACGTTCCTTCTTCCGTCCGTCCGTCCACGAGGTCGACCGTTCGCCGGGGTCCCTCGCCTGCGCATGCTAGACATCGATGGTCGCACCAACCGGGGCGTAGTCAGAAATAACGTTCATTGAGTGTGCGGACCCGACAACTTCTTGCCTCCACGGCCCGATGCGTTACATTGGACGGGACACCGGCTCGATCCAAGCCCCCGGGCCCAACCTTCGTCCCTTCGAGGGACCACTTGCCGCGAGGCGAGCATGGCGGGTCGGTGTCGTAGCTTCTGAAGGCCCCTCACCCGCCGGGTGGGGGGCCTTCGCCGTGGTCACGCGCCGTGGTCACGGCCGGTCGGGGGCGTGCGGCCGGCCGCACGCCCCCCGGCCCCGGCGTCAGTCGCGCAGCAGCGCGGGCACCCCGGCCGCGTCCGGCAGGTCGTCCGGACCGGACAGCACGGTCAGCCGCTGGGTCGCCCGGGTCAGCGCCACGTACAGCACCCGCAGGCCCGCCTCCGACTCGCCGGCGATCCCGGTCGGGTCGGCCACCACGGTCGCGTCGTACTCCAGGCCCTTGGCCTCCAGGCTGCCCAGCGCCACCACCCGTTCGCCCAGCCCCTCGGCCCAGCCCGCCGCCTCGGCCCGCCGGTCCATCGGCACCACCACGGCCACCGTGCCGTCCACCTCGCCGAGCAGCCGCTCCAGCTCGGCCCGGGCGGCCGCGCCGAAGGCCTGCGGCGAGGGGTCGGTGACGGCCGCGAAGCGCGGCTCGACGCCCACCTCGCGCACCGCGCTCGGCGACGGCGTGCCGGGCGCGGCCAGTGCCAGCACCTTGGCCGCCACCTCGGCGATCTCGGCGGGGTTGCGGTAGTTCACGGTCAGCGTGAAGCGGCGGCGCGGCTTGCCGGACAGCACCTCGTCCAGCGCGGCCTGCGCCTCCTCCGGGAACGGCCAGGAGGACTGCGCCGGGTCGCCGACGATGGTCCAGGTGGCCATCCGGGAGCGGCGGCCGATCATCCGCCACTGCATCGGGGTGAGGTCCTGCGCCTCGTCGACGATCACGTGCGCGTACTCGACGCGCTCGACGGGCACCCGCTCGCGCTGCCGGGCGGAGCGGTCGGCGAAGGTGGTGACCTCCTCCAGGCCGCTCAGCAGGTCCACCGCGTCCACCTCGCGGACCTTCGGGCGGGCCGGCTCGCCGAGCAGCACCTGCAGTTCGTCCACCAGCGCCACGTCGTGCGCCGACAGCGCGCCCTCGCCGCGCTCCGACAGGTGCCGCCAGGACGCCGCCAGCACCCTCGCCTCCTCCGGGGTGACCGCGCGGCGGGCGATCCGGTTGATGTGCCGGGCCTGCTTCAGGGTGCCGAGCACCCGGCGCGGGGTGACCGCGGGCCACCAGGCGTCCAGGAAGTCCAGGAACGGCGCCTCGTCCGAGACGTACTCGTCGAAGGCCTCCTTCTCCTCCTGGCGCTGCTCACGGGCGTAGTGGTCGGCGGGCCTGGGCAGGTGCCGGGTGGCCTGCTGCCAGAGCGCGTCCAGCAGCAGCCGGCGGGCGCGCGGGCGCAGCAGGTTGAGCGGGGTGCCGCCGGAGCCGACGACGTTGCCGCGCACCGCCTTGAGCCGGCCCGCGTCCAGCCTCAGCACCTCGCCGCGGGCGACCACCTTCAGCTCCTGCGGCGCGCCCAGTTCCAGCGCGGCCCGGGCGGCCCGGCGCAGCAGCTGGACCATCCGCGCCGAGCCCTTGATCCGGGCCGCCTCCGGGGTGTCGTAGGTGCCCGCCTCGATGCCGTCGACCAGCGAGCCGACCGCGCGGATGGCGACCTGGCCCTCCTCGCCGAGCGAGGGCAGCACGCCCTCGGTGTAGGAGACCAGCAGCGGGGTCGGCGAGACCACCAGGATGCCCCCGGCGTAGCGGCGGCGGTCCTGGTAGAGCAGGAAGGCCGCCCGGTGCAGCGCCACCGCGGTCTTGCCGGTGCCGGGGCCGCCGGTGACCAGGGTGGCGCCGGCCGCGGCGGCGCGGATGACCTCGTCCTGCTCCCTCTGGATGGAGGAGACGATGTCGCGCATCGAGTGGCTGCGGGCCCGGCCGAGCGAGGCCATCAGCGCGCCGTCGCCGACCACCGCCAGTTCCTCGCCGTCCAGGGTGGGGGTGAGGTCGGGACGCAGCAGGTCGTCCTCGACGCCGATCACCTTGCGGCCCTTGGAGCGGATCACCCGGCGCCGGACGACCCGGCCGGGCTCCAGCGGGGTGGAACGGTAGAACGGCGCCGCGGCCGGGGCCCGCCAGTCGATCACCAGCGGACCGTACTCGGCGTCCAGCACCCCGAGCCTGCCGATGTGCAGGGTCTCGGCGACGGCCGGGTCGGCCGGGTCGAGCGGGGTGTTGGAGGGGATGCCGTGCTCCTCCGGGGCGTCGGCCCGCTGGAGGTCGATGCGGCCGAACAGGAAGTCCTCGAACTCGTTGTTGAGCCGCTGGAGGTGGGCGCCGGCCCGGTACACCTGGGCGTCGCGCTCGGCGAGCGCGCCGGGGGTGCCGACGTGCACGCGCTTGGCGGCGTCCTCCAGGATGTACTCGGCCTCGGCGAGCTTCTCCTCCAGCCGCCGGTAGACGGTGTCGAGGTGACGCTGCTCGCCGGCGATCTCGCGCTCGCGCACGGTCTCGTGGTCGGTGGCGGCGGTGTCCGTGGTGCTGGTGTCCGTGTTGCTCTGCATGGCCTCGGTGGTTGCGGCGGAATCCGGCTCCGGGAAACGAGCGGACGGACGATCCTACGCCCCGGCCGCGGGAAACGTGAAGGCCGCCCTCCGCAACGCGGTGGACGGCCTTCACAGTGTGAACATGGGGTGGTGGAGATGCCGGGAATCGAACCCGGGTCCAGTGGAGTCAATTCAGGGCTTCTCCGAGCGCAGTCCGCTGTGCTTTTCTCGGCCCTGGCGGTCACACGGACAAGCCGCCAACAGGCCCAGCTGCTGTTTGATTTCCCGTCCGCCCCCGCAGCCCGGGCGGACGGTTGAGTTCCCTAGATTATGCCAGGGTCCGGGTCGGGAACCCCCCGGTCTGACACCCAAGCGCTATCGGTGCTTATTAGGCAGCGAGAGCGAACTGCTGGGAATCGCGCTTAGAGTTGGCGATTATTTTTTTGCGACACGTGGTTAACGAGATCATTGCCGCGTTCCTCGGCTCGCTTCCCCTGTTTCAACATCCCCTGTCGAAACCGATCATCCCCATGTTTTGTTGAGAAACAGCGCGGACGGTCTCCCGTCCGTGGTGCTGGGCCCCATGGTACGCGAGGCGACCAGCGAGGGTCCAGCCGATTAACGCTGGCGCCGCCGGGCGGCCGCCACCGCGCGCGCGGTCTCGCGGATGTCCTGCTTCTCGCGCAGGGTCTGCCGCTTGTCGTACAGCTTCTTGCCGACCGCGAGCGCCAGTTCGAGCTTCACCCGGCCGTCCTTGAAGTAGAGCGAGAGCGGGACGAGGGTGTGGCCGGCGTCCCGGACCTTCGTCTCGATCTTGCGGATCTCCAGCTTGTGCAGCAGCAGCTTGCGCTTGCGCCGGGCCGCGTGGTTGGTCCACGTCCCCTGGGTGTACTCGGGGATGAAGACGTTGTCGATCCACGCCTCGTGGTTCTGGATGTAGGCGTAGCCGTCGACCAGGTTGGCCCGCCCCTCGCGCAGTGACTTCACCTCCGTGCCGGTGAGCACGAGACCGCACTCGTAGGTGTCGAGGATGGTGTACTCGTGTCGCGCCTTCTTGTTCTGCGCGATCAGCTTGTGTCCGGTTTCCTTTGCCATAGCGCGGTCATTCTCGCACCTCCGCCCGGTGCCGAGCAGCCCCTTTACGCACGCGTCCCGAGACCGGCCAGGACCCGCAGCGCCAGCGCCGCGGCGTCCTCGGAGGCGTCCGCCGGGACGTCCGGGGCCAGCCCGGTGCCCTCCGGGGAGCGGCCGGCCGGGGTGTAGTAGCGGCCGACGGTCAGTTCCAGCACCGCGCCGTCGGCGAGCCGGCTGGGCTGCTGGACGGTGCCCTTGCCGAAGGTGCGCCCGCCCACCACCACCGCCCGGCCGCGGTCCTGGAGGGCGCCGGTGAGCAGTTCGGCGGCGCTCATCGTGCCGCCGTCGACCAGCACCACCAGCGGGGTGCGCTGGTCGCCGCCGGGCGGGGCGGTCAGCTCCCGGACGCCCCCGCGGTCCTGGTACGAGCCGACCGGGCCGCCGTCCAGGAAGACTCCGGCGGTGCCGGCCGCCTCGTCGACCAGCCCGCCGGAGTTGCCGCGCAGGTCGAGCACCACGCCGGCCCGTGCGCCGCGCACGGCGGCGCGCACCTGCTCGGCCACACCGGAGGTGAAGGCCCGCACCGCGATCCGCACCGCGCCGCCCGCCAGGTGCTCCACGGTCACCTGCTGGCTGTCCAGCAGGGCGCGGCGCAGCCGGACCTCGCGCTCCTCGCCGTCCTGGCGCTGCACGGCCAGGACCACCTCCGAGCCTGGCCGGCGCTCGGCGCCCTCGCGTCCGCGCAGCCGGGCGACCACCTCGGTGACCGGCAGCCGGTCCGCCGGGTCGTCGCCGATCCGCAGCAGCCGGTCGCCTGCCGCGATCCCGGCGGCCGCCGCCGGCCCTGCGGTCAGCACCTGGGAGACGGTGGTGACGCCGTCCTCGCCGCGGCCCACGGACAGGCCCACGCCGAGGTAGCGGCCGTCCAGGCCCTGGCTGAACTCGGCGTACTCCTGGGCGCTGTAGTACGCGCCCCAGCGGTCGCCGGTGGCACCGATCAGGTGCTCGGCCTGCTGCTCGGAGAGGTCGGCGCCGGCCGGGTCCTGGCCGGCGCCGATGGTCGCGGCGGCGGCCCGGGCGGTGTCGGCCGACGGCGGACGCGGCGTCACGCCGGGCTCGCCCCAGGCGCCGGTGGCGGCCCCGGCCAGCAGGACCACGCCGAACACCAGGCTGAGGGTGGCCAGCTGACGTACCGCGCGGGGAGAGACGGGCATGGACCGGAGTCTAGAACCTCCCGGAAACGCCGCAGCCCGGAAGCGGCGGCGGCGGAACGCCGGCGGCCCCGGACGGCGCAGTGCCGTCCGGGGCCGCCGGGCCGTGCGGGTCGTCGCGGACTCAGACCTTGAGGTACTTGCGGAGGGTGAAGAAGGCCGCGATGCCGGCCATGCCCATACCCACCACGACCAGCAGCGGTATCACCGCCAGCACCGAGGACAGGCCGATGAAGTGGATGAACTGCACCCGCTCGGCGAGCCAGTTCTGGACGAAGAAGTGGCCGCAGAGCAGCAGGCCGGAGGCCATCACCGCACCGAGCAGCGCGGAGAACGCGGCCTCCGCGATGAACGGCATCTGCACGTAGAAGTTCGAGGCGCCGACCAGGCGCATGATGCCGGTCTCGCGCCGCCTGCTGTACGCCGACACCCGGACGGTGTTGACGATCAGCAGCAGGGCGACGAAGAGCATCAGCACCATGATGACGAAGGCCGCCGTCTGGAGGCCGTTCAGCAGGCCGAAGAGGTTCTCCAGGATCTTGCGCTGGTCCTCGACCGACTTCACGCCGGGCTTGCCGGCGAAGGCGCTCTGGATGACGTCGTACTTGGTCGGGTCCTTGAGCTTCACCCGCCAGGACTGCGGGATGGCCTCCGGGCCGAGGACGGAGATGAGCGGGTTGTCCGGGTTCATCTCCTTCCAGTGCTTGTACGCCTCGGCGGAGTTCTCGAAGGTCGAGGACTGCACCACCGAGTCCATCTTGTCGAGCTGGGTCTTGATGTCGGCGATCTGCTGGTCGGTGGCCGCGCCCTTGTCGCACTGGGGCGAGTTCCGGGCGTCGGCCTTGGTGCAGAAGTAGATGCTCACCTCGACCTTGTCGTACCAGTACCCCTTCATCGAGTTGACCTGGTCGCGGACCAGGAGGGAGGCACCGGCGAGGGCGAGGGAGAGCGCGACGCTGACGACGACCGCGATGGTCATCGTCAGGTTGCGGCGGAGACCCACACCGATCTCCGACAGGACGAACTGGGCGCGCATGCGTTCAACAACTCCAGGGTCGGTACTGCTGGTCGGGCGAGGCGGGCGGGCGGCCCACGGGGTCAGCGCCGAGCGGTCAGTGCTGGTACCCGTAGACGCCGCGGGCCTGGTCGCGGACCAGCAGCCCCTTGTCGAGCTCGATGACGCGCTTGCGCATCTGGTCGACGATGGCCTGGTCGTGGGTGGCCATCAGCACGGTGGTGCCGGTGCGGTTGATCCGGTCGAGCAGCTTCATGATGCCGACCGAGTTCTGCGGGTCGAGGTTGCCGGTGGGCTCGTCCGCGATCAGCAGCATGGGGCGGTTGACGAACGCCCGGGCGATCGCCACGCGCTGCTGCTCACCACCGGACAGCTCGCCCGGCATGCGGTCCTCCTTGCCGCCGAGGCCGACCAGGTCGAGCACCTCGGGCACCACCTTGCCGATGGCGCTCTTCGGCTTGCCGATGACCTCCAGCGCGAACGCGACGTTCTGCGCGACCGTCTTGTTGGGCAGCAGGCGGAAGTCCTGGAAGACGGTGCCCAGCTGGCGGCGCATGTGCGGCACCTTCCAGTTGGACAGCTTGCCGAGGTCCTTGCCCAGGACGTGCACCTCGCCGCTGCTGGGGCGCTCCTCCCGCAGGCACAGGCGCAGGAAGGTGGACTTGCCCGAGCCGGACGAGCCGACCAGGAAGACGAACTCACCCTTCTCGATCTCCAGCGAGACGTTGTCCAGGGCGGGACGGTTCTGCTTGGGATAGGTCTTGGAGACGTTGTCGAATCTGATCACGGCTGCATCACGGAGGCCATCCTAGGCGGCGCCAGTCCTGGGTCGGTCCGCCCCTCGGCATGCCCGGCCCGGGGCGGGCGAGGGGAGCGGAACGGCCGCTCCCGGCTTGGGACCATACGCGAACGGGCGCCCGGCCCGCAGGTTCGGCCGCGACAGGGGCGCGGGGCCGGGGGAGAATGCCCCGGTATGCCCCGAAAATTGGGAGCCATCTCACAGCCCGGGGGCCGGAACGCCCGGAACCTGGCACAGTGGAGGGTGCGGTCGGGCACGACCGCTCCGCCGCACAGGGCACGAGAAGGAACCAAGGCCCGGTCCGGTGCGTTTGCAGTAGCAGCGAGGAGGAGATCGCATGACCTGCGACCATCTGGTGTGCGCCCACTGCAACGGCCGCGTCAGCGAGGGCCGCTGTCCCGCGTGCCGTGCCACCCGGGCCCGGCTGCAGGAGCAGCAGGGCCCGTTCGCCGCGCTCTCCCCCGCGATGCTGCTGGCCGTGCTGGCCGGACTGCTCGCGGTGGCGCTGATCGCGCGGCAGGCGCTGGCCTGAGACGTACGTGCACGCGAAGGCCCCCGACCGGTGAACCGGTCGGGGGCCTTCGCTCTTCCGTCGTACGGGCCGCCGCTACTGCGCGGCGGTCTCGCGCTGCTTCCTCCAGCGGATGCCGGCCTCGATGAAGCCGTCGATGTCGCCGTCCAGCACGCCCTGCGGGTTGCCGACCTCGAACTCGGTGCGGACGTCCTTGACCATCTGGTACGGGTGCAGCACGTAGGAGCGCATCTGGTTGCCCCAGGAGCTGCCGCTGTCCTTGAGCGCGTCCATCGCCGCCTTCTCCTCCTGGCGGCGCCGCTCCAGCAGCTTGGCCTGGAGGACGTTCATCGCGGACGCCTTGTTCTGGATCTGCGAGCGCTCGTTCTGGCAGGACACCACGATGCCGGTCGGCAGGTGCGTGATGCGCACCGCCGAGTCGGTGGTGTTGACGCCCTGGCCGCCGGGGCCGGAGGCGCGGTAGACGTCCACCCGCAGGTCCGACTCGTCGATGTCGACGTGGTCGGACTGCTCGACGACCGGGAGCACCTCGACACCGGCGAACGAGGTCTGCCGGCGGCCCTGGTTGTCGAACGGGGAGATGCGGACCAGGCGGTGCGTGCCCTGCTCCACCGAGAGGGTGCCGTAGGCGTACGGGGCCTTGACGGTGAAGGTCGCGGACTTGATGCCGGCCTCCTCCGCGTACGAGGTGTCGTACACCTCGGTGGGGTACCCGTGCCGCTCGGCCCAGCGCAGGTACATGCGCATCAGCTGCTCGGCGAAGTCGGCGGCGTCCACGCCACCGGCCTCGGCGCGGATGTTGATCAGCGCCTCGCGGGCGTCGTACTCGCCCGACAGGAGGGTGCGGACCTCCAGCTCCTCGACCGCCTTGGCGACGGACGTCAGCTCGGCCTCGGCCTCGGCGCGGGTGTCCGCGTCGTCCTCGGCCTCGGCCAGCTCGAACAGGACGCCCAGGTCTTCGATGCGGCCGCGCAGGCTCTCGACCCTGCGCAGTTCGCCCTGGAGGAAGGAGAGCCTGCTGGTCACCTTCTGCGCGTTCGCGAGGTCGTCCCACAGGTCGGGGGCGGCTGCCTCCTCCTCCAGACGCGCGATGTCGGCCCGGATCTTGTCCAGGTCGAGGACGGCCTCGATCGACCCCATGGTCGTTTCGAGGTTCTTGAGCTCTTCGGAAGGATCGACGGCTGCCACGCCCCCAGGGTAATGGTTCCCGGGGGGCTTCTGACGACCGCGGGGGCGTCCGGTCCGCGCACGACCCGCCCGCGGGCCCCCTCCGGGCCTCCCCCGGGCCTCCGAAGGGCCCTGCCGGCGGCCCGCTACGGGGCCCGTGGCGCCGTGGGGACGGTGGCCGGGCGGGGGCCGGAGCCGGGGTCCGGGGCGCTGGCGGCGAAGGCGGTCCAGGCCGCGGCGGCGCCGGCCAGCAGCAGGACCACCGCCAGCAGCACGGCCAGCACCCGGCGGCGGCGCAGCAGCGCCCGGCGGTCCCGGCGGTGGGCCGCGCCCGGGGCGGTGCGCTGGGCCCGCGACTCGGCCGCGTAGGAGGCCAGCTCGTGCGCGGAGGGGCGGCGCAGGCTGGTGTGGGTGTCCCGGGTGGAGTCCGGGGCGGTGCCGGGCACCAGCGGGACGGCCGGGCCGCGGCGGCGCTTGTGGGTGCCGGGCGCGGCGTCCACCTCGGCGTACACCGCCTCGCCCGGGGTCAGCTGCTCCTCGACGGGCGCCCGGCCCTGCTGCGGGACGGCCAGCACCGGCAGCCCGGCCAGCGCGGGCAGCTGCTCGCGCAGCCGGGAGGCCAGCTCGGCGGCGCGCAGCCGGGAGGCGGGGGCCTTGGCCAGGCACTCGGCGATGATCCGCCACAGGCCGTCGGGCAGGCCGGGGATCGGCGGCACCTGCTCGGTGACGTGCCGGCGCAGCACCGCGCCGGTGTGGCCGCCGCCGAACGGGGTGAAGCCGGCCAGCAGCTCGTAGAGCACGGTGGCGAGGGCGTAGATGTCGACGGCGGCGCGCGGTTCCAGGCCCTCGATGATCTCGGGGGCGAGGTAGTCGGGGGTGCCGATGATCCGGGTGGCGCGGGTGCGGCGCGGGGCGTCGACCAGCCGGGCCACGCCGAAGTCGGTCAGCTTGGCGCGCGGGGCGCCGCCGGGGCCGGGGGCGGCGGTGAGGTCGAGCAGGACGTTCTCCGGCTTGACGTCCCGGTGCACGATGCCGGCCGCGTGCGCGGCGGCCAGGCCGTCGGCGACGTCGGCGATGACCGAGGCGGCGAGCTGCGGGGGCAGGGCTCCGTCGCGCTCCAGCCGGGAGCGCAGGTCGGTGCCCTGGACGAGCTCCATCACCAGGGCGAGGTCGCTGCCGTCGACGACCATGTCGCGCACGCCGACCACCCGGGGGTGGTCGAGGCTGGTCAGCGCGGCGCGTTCCTGGACGAAGCGGCCGACCAGCACCTGGTCGGCGGCCAGGTCCTCGCGCAGCAGCTTGACCGCGACCGGACCGTCCGGGCCCTCGCCCAGCCAGACCGTCCCGGCCGAGCCCCGGCCGATCACCTGGTGGACGGTGTAGCGGCTGCCGATCTTGCGTGCCAATGCTGCTCCGTGGGCGGCGGGAGCGCTCCGGGAGGGTCCGGGGCGCTCGGTGGGGCGGGACAACAGCGACCAACCTACGCGCCCGAACGCCCTCCGCGGGCCGCCTGGGGCGCCTGGCGGGTACCGGACGGCGGGAAATCTCGTGAATTGTCGATAAAGAGCCAATCCTGTCGTGCGGCCCGGGCGGGTGCCGGCGGGGCGGGCGGTCCGGGACGGCGACGCCCCGTCCCGGGCGCTGCGTCAGACCACGGTGGCCGGCAGCGTCCAGCGCTGCCCCGGTGATCCGTCGCAGCCGGCCAGATCGGCACCGCCGCCCGGCACGGACCCGGCCGCAGGGTCGCGCAGGCAGCCCGCCGCGCCCTGGTTCCAGAGCGCGCCGGCCAGGCCGGCCAGCCAGACGTGGTACGGGGAGCCGTTGCACGGATTGAGCGAGGCCGCGTTGCCGTTGGTGCCCAGGCACTTGCCCGCGTGCCGCAGCGTGCCGTCGGTCTCGACCGTCCACCGCTGGTCGGCAGAGCCGTCGCAGGGCAGCAGGGCGACCGGCTCGGGGCCGCCCGCCACGGTGCCGGGCAGGTCCGCCAGGCACTGGCCGCCGGGGGCGCCGACCGGCCCGGTCGGGCGGCCCGGGCGGACGTCGGTGGAGAAGGAGTCGGTGCGCAGTCCGGCGCCGCCGCTCCAGAGCTCGAAGCCCGCCTCGATCGAGACCAGGTACCAGGAGGGGTCGACGACCCCCCGGGCCACCGCGTCCCGGACGAAGGCCCGCAGGTCGAGGTCGGTGACCGAGGTGGTCGGCGTCTGCGCCTGGTAGGCGACCATCGGCCACTGCCGGCCGTTGGCGGCGATGGTCAGCTGCCAGCTGGTGTACCCGGCCCCGGCCACGTACGCGGTGGACCCCGTGGGGCCGGCCCCGGCCGGGCGGCGGTCCAGCCAGATCATCAGCTCGGCCCCGTCCGGCTGGCCGTTCGCCGCCGGGGTGGCCGGGGTGGTGTGGAACCACAGGTCGTACGCCACGTTGAAGTCCCCGCCGGCGGGCAGCGTGGTGGACCAGCTGCTGGTCGCCCGGCCCAGCTCGGAGACCCGCAGCGGCAGCGCGCTGCCGGTGGAACAGGTGTTCCAGTGGCAGCCGTCGAAGATCTCCGGGTAGGCGACCGGGCCGGCCGGCGGGCTCGCCGAGGCGTTCGACGACAGCACCGTGAACCCGGGGCCGCCGTCGGTGCCCAGGCACATGGCCGTGCCGGGGCCGTAGGCGTTGTTGTCCACCACGTACCGGCCGCCCGCCACCGGCACCGTCTCGTACTGCCCGCAGTGCGGCGTCCACGCCGCACCGGCCGCCGCCGGTCCGGCCGGCAGCAGCGCCCCCGCGACGGCGAGCAGAGCGCCCAGCAGGGCCGCTCCCCACCGGCCGGACGTGTGTCGCACCTTCATCGAAAGCCCCCCGGGACCGGTTGTCCTGCTGTGTGCTCTTCGTGGTTCCTCGCGCGCGTCCCCGGTCAGTTCTTCGCGCTGCTGAAGATGTCCGTCACCCAGTCCTTCGCGCTGGTGAACCAGTCCTGCACGTCGGCCCAGTACTCGGGCAGCGGGGTGAAGTTCCACAGCGCCACCACGGCCAGCGCCAGCACCAGCAGCACCATCAGACAGCCCTTCAGGCAGCCCAGGCCCGGGATGTACATCCGGTTGCGGCTGCGCGGGCGCGGCTCGCGGCGCGGCGCCTCCCGGGGCGCCTCGCGCGGCGGCTCGGCGCGGCGCTGCGGGGGCTCGCGGTGCTGCGGCGCGGGCGGCTCGGCCCGGCGCGGCGGGGCGGCGGGGGCCGCCTGCTGCGGGGCGGGACGCTGCGGGGCCGCCGGGGGCTGCTGCTGCCGCTGCCGGCCGCCGTACGGCGGGGCCGGCTGCGGGGGCTGGTTGTAGCCGCCGGGCGGCTGCGGGCGGCCGTCCGGACCTCCCTGGCCGCCGTGGCCGCCCTGGTAGGGCGGCGGCGCGACCGGGGGGCGCTGGGCGTAGCCGGGCGGCGGGGCCTGCCGGTAGCCGCCGGGCGGCTGCTGGCCGGGGTGCTGACCCGGGTGGCCCTGGTGCCGGCCCGGCTGCTGGTAGCCCTGCGGGGCGCCCTGGGGCGGGCGGCCGGCCGCCCCGGCCTGGTAGGGCGGCGGCGCGACCGGCGGGGCCTCGAAGTCCTCGGGCCCGAAGTAGGCGATCTCGGTCTGCTGGTTGCGGTCCCGGGCCGCCCGCAGCTGGGTCTGCCACGGGTGCGGGGTCTCGGCCTGCGGCGGGCCGGGCGGGGGCGGGGGCACCGCGGCGGGCGGCATCACCCGGGTCGCGGCCGCCGGATCGAACGGGGGCGGCTGGGTGCCCATCACCCGGGTCGCGGCCGCCGGGTCGTACTGCTGCCCCTGGCCGGGCCGGTCCTGCTGACCGGGCTGCTGGCCGGCCGGGAGCACCTGGGTGCGGTCCTCGGCGCCGGACGGCACGCCCCCCGGCAGCCCCCCGGGCACGCCCACCGGCGCGCCCGGCACGGCGGCCGGCTGCGGGTCGGGCGCGAGCAGCGCGCCGACGGCGAGCGCCGCGTCCACGGCCGCCGGGGAGGCGTGCACGCCCACCCCGGCCGCGACCACCCGCAGGGCGCCCGCCAGCGACACCGCGCTCGGCCGCTGCGCCGGGTCCTTGCGCAGGCAGCGCTCGATCACCGTCCAGAGCGGCTCCGGCATGGTCGACGGCCGCTGTGGCTCCTGGGCGAGGTGCGCCTGGAGGATCGCCAGCGGATTGTCGCCCTGGAACGGCTGGCGGCCGGTGACCAGCTCGTACAGCATGATCCCGGCGCCGTAGACGTCCACCGCGGAGGTCTGCGGCCGGCCCTCGGCGGATTCCGGCGCGACGTACGCGGGGGTGCCGACGAACTCGTGGCTGCGGGTGATCCCCGGGGAGTCGGCGAGCCGGGCGATGCCGAAGTCGGTCAGCATCGGGTGCATCTGCTCGGTCGCGTCGACGACGGCGGTGGCGAGCAGCACGTTGGCCGGCTTGAGGTCGCGGTGCACGATGCCGTCGGCGTGGCTGGCGGCCAGCGCGTCGGCGACCTGGGCCATCAGCAGGGCGCCCGCGATCGGGCTGAACGGGCCCTGCTCGCGCAGGTAGCGGGCCAGGTCGGGGCCGTCCACGAGGTCCATCACCAGGGCCAGCAGCTCGCCCTCGACGACCAGGTCGCGGACCTTGACGATGTTCGGGTGGGTCAGCCGCAGCAGCACCGAGCGCTCCCGCAGGAAGCGCATCACGACGTCCGGGTCGGCGGCGAGCTCCTCGCGCAGGATCTTGATCGCCACCAGCTGCCCGGGCGCGCTGCCGGGTACCTCGACGTCGGCGCGGACCCGGCCGCGCCAGACGGTGCCGGTGGCTCCCCGTCCGAGGGTCTCCTCCAGCAGATACTTGCTGCCGACTGGCCGCACTCGCACTCCTCGTCGTGCCGCCCGCGCGGGGCGCTCCTCCGCCGGTGCGGTGAGCCTGCCGGGCCCGTGTTCCGGCCACTCTAACGGGGTCCGTGGACGTTTCGGAGGCGACCGGCAGGGGCGTTCGCCCGGGTTGGGGGACATCCCCTACGGGAAGACCCGGAGCGTTCGCGGACGGTTCCACGGCGGTCGCGGGCTCTGCCCTTCCGGGCGCCGGTTGACCTGATTCTCCGTCGCCTCCACCATGGCGATGATCGCAAGATCGTCAAATCCGGTACGGTGCGCGGACTGTCCGTGACGGATGGCAGGATGACACTCGCCACTCTTGTGGCCCAAGCGGTGTCGCGGCCATCCCCGCTCACCCGCAGCGGCCCGAGGCAGCGGCACAAGGCGTCACACCAGCAGAAGGGACCGCGGGCGAGATGCAGATCCGGCTGACCGTCCTCCGACCGCGCAGCGGCCCGGCAGCCGCCGGCTCCGCCATCCCCTATGTGGACGTGCTGGTCACCGCTCCCGTCGGCACCGCGCTCGGCTCCCTGGCGGGCGCCCTCGCGGGCGCCGTCGGCGTACGCGGGCCACGGGCGGCGACCCATGTGCACCTCTACGCCGGGGCCAACCGGGTGGACGAGCACACGCTGCTCGGCCACCCCCCGCTGCTCGACGGCGCCGTCCTCTCCCTGAACGAGCCGGACCCGACGGCCGACGACCCGGACGACACCCCGGCCGCCGCCGAGCTGCGCGTCGTCGGCGGACCCGACGCCGGCGGGGTGCACCGCCTGCACGGCCGGGAGATCCGGGTCGGCCGCTCCGGCGAGGCCGACGTCCCGGTCGACGACCCCGACGTCTCCCGGCTCCACCTCGCCCTGCACCTCGCCGACGACGGCACGGTGAGCGTCCGCGACCTCGGCTCCACCAACGGCACCACCGCCGACGGCCGGATCGTCCCGCCCGGCCCGCCCGAGGAGGCCGTCCCGCTGGACGGCACCGCCCTGCTGCGGATCGGCGAGACCACCCTGCGGGTCACCGCCCCGGAACCCCGGGACATCTCCGGGGCGCCCGTCCGCGCCGCGCTGCCCGACGGCCACGGCCACCTCCAGCTCGCCGCCCCGGCCCCGGTCCGCCCCGCGCCGCCCGCCGCCGAACCGCCCGCCGCCCCCGAACCGCCCGCCGGGCGCGGGCGCGGCCTGCTCTCGCTGCGGCTCGGCCGCTCCGCCGCCGAACCGGCCGAGGAGAGCGCCGAGCGCCACCACGCCGCCGTCCGCACCCGGCAGGCCGCCGCCCAGCGCGAGCGCTGGCCCGACCTCGCCACCCTGCTGCTCAACGCCCTCGGCCCCGGCCCCCGGCTCTGGGAGCGCGGCCCCGGCCACCCCGACGCGCTCACCCTGCGGCTCGGCACCGCCGACCGGCCCGGCGGCCCCGGCACCTCCCCCGGCACCGTGCTGCCCGCCGTGCCGGTCACCGTCGACCTCCAGACCGCCGGCAGCCTCGGTCTCAGCGGCCCGCGCGAACGCCTCGACGCGCTCACCCGCGCCGTCGTCGCCCAGCTCGCCGCCCTGCACCCGCCGACCGGGCTCAGCCTGGTCGTGGTCGACGCCGACCCGGCCCGCCCCCCGCAGGACCGCGCCGACACCTGGGCCTGGGCCCTGTGGCTGCCCCATCTGCGCCCCGCCGAGGGCCAGGACTGCCGGCTGCTGCTCGGCCTCGACGACGAGCAGGCCACCGCCCGGCTCACCGAACTCACCGCGCGGCTCAGCGGCCCGGTCGGCCTCGGCGGCCACCCCGCCACCGTCGTCGTGGTCGACGGCCGCCCGGGCACCGAGTCCGCCCGGCTGGCGCTGGACCTGCTGCTGCGCCAGGGCCCGGCCGTCGGCATCTTCCCGGTCTGCCTCGCCGAACAGCCCGAACTGCTGCCCCGCGGCCTCGGCGCCACCGCGCTGATCACCGGCGAGGTCGGCACCCAGCTCTCGCTCGACCGCCCGGGGCCGGTCACCCGCGGCCGCGAGACCCTGCACGAGGTCTCCCTGGACGCGGTCTCGGACGCCTGGGCCGAGCGGCTCGCCCGCGTCCTCGCCCCGCTGCGCGAGGCCGCCCCGGCCAACCGCGGGCCGCTGCCGGACGCGCTGCGCCTGCTCGACCTGCTCCAGCTGGACACCGTCACCCCGGCCAAGCTCTCCGCCCGCTGGGCCGCGCACGCCGGCGGCATCGGCGCCGCCACCGCCCTGCTCGGCACCACCCGCGACGAGCTGTGCGTGCTCGACCTCGCCGACCCCGAGCTCGCCCTCCCCTCCCCCGACCCGGGCGGCCCCCACCTGCTGATCGGCGGCGCCCGCGGCTCCGGGAAGACCGAGCTGCTGCGCACCCTGGTCGCCTCGCTGGCCGCCTCCGAGCGGCCCGAACGGCTCGCCGTCAGCATCGTCGAGGGGCGGGCCACCGAGGACGGCCTCGCCGGGTGCAGCGAACTGCCGCACGTCACCGGCCGGGTCAACGCCGCCGCCGACCCGCGCGCCGCGCTGCTCGCCGCCGAGGCGCTGGAGGACGAACTGGCGCTGCGCGAGCAGCTCTTCGACGGGCTGGACTTCGCCTCCTGGCACGCCGCCCGCATCCTCGACGGCGAGCCCGTCCCGGTCCCCGCCACCGTCGGCGCCCCGGCCGCCCCGGCCGCCACCCCCCGCGTCATCCACCCGCGCAGCCCCGACTCCCCCGGCGCCGCGGCGGCCGCCCCCGCCGCCGGGCCGTGCCCGCCGCGCCTCGTCGTCGTGGTCGACGACTACGACGCCCTGCTCTCCCCCACCTCCCCGGTCGGCCGGCCGCTGGCCCGCGCCCTCGCCGCCGTCGCCCGCCGCGGCGGCCCGCTCGGCATCCACCTCGCCGTCACCACCGGCCGGCCCGACGAGACCACCGGCACCGAGGTCGACGAGGCCGCCCTGCTGCGCATCGCCCTGCGCACCGACGACCCGGCCGACTCCGACCTCCTCATCCACCTCGGCGACGCCGCCGCCCTCCCCGAGACCACCCCGGGCCGCGGCTACCTCCGTCTCCCCGACGGCGGCGTCACCGCCTTCCAGACCGCCCGCATCAGCGGCCGCATCCCCCGCACCGCCACCCTGCGCCCCACCGTCGTCGCCATCGACCCCCTCACCCTCGGCGCCCCACCCGCCCGCCGCCCCGTCCGCGAACTGGGCAACGGCCCCACCGACCTCGCCCTCCTCGCCAGCGCCCTCCAACGCGCCGCGGCCCGCTGAGGCTTCGAGGGGATGGAAGAAAACAGAGAAGTGATTGACCAGGCCCTGGCCGCGCCCCGGATGGGTCACGGCCAGGGAGGAATCGAAACGAACAGCGGGCCCGCGTCCAAGGACGCGGGCCCGCCGATGAAGAACACTCACTCGCCGGCGCAGAACTCCCCCGCACGGACACCCGCGACGAAGGCCGCCCAAGCATCGGGCGCGAACAGGAGAGTGGCGCCTAGAGGGTCCTTGGAGTCACGAACGGGGAGCACCCCGGGCACTCCGTCCGCGACCTCGATGCACTCGTTGTCGGGCCCACTGAACGTGCTCTTCCTCCACCTGGCCAAAGAGTGGTCAAAGGGCTGGGTCATGCGCCGAACTCCTTGATCGAGTTGATCAGTTCCAGGGATTCCACAGGTGAAAGCGCCTTGGTTCGAACATCGTCCCAGAGCCCCTGATACGCCTCCACCTCCTTCACGCCCTCAAGCCACATCGATCCCGACGGGTTGTCCAGGAGGACGACATCCATCGCCGCCTCGGACGGGAACCCGAGAATCACATATGGTCCCGCCATGCTGGCGTGCGCTCCGACCCGGAACGGAACCACCTGGACGGTCACGTTTGGCATGCCCGCCGATCTCGCCAGGTGGTCGAGCTGCGCCTTCATGACGTCCCGGCCACCGACCTGCTGGCGCAGCGCCCCCTCGGCCAGAACCACCCAGACCGACAGCGGGTCCTCGGCGGTCAATCGGTTCTGGCGTATCAACCTGACTGTGACGAACTGCTCGATCTCCTCCGGCTTCTTCCACCGCCGCCCAGCCACCGTGAGCGCACGCGCGTAGTCCGGCGTCTGCAACAACGCGGGGATCATCTGGCTCTGGAAGGTCCGCACCGACGATGCGGCAGCCTCCAACTCGATGAAGTCGCGGTAGGTGTCGGCGAGTACATCGCCATACTCGCTCCACCAGCCGCTCCCGCGTCGCCGCTTGTTCGCCGCGCGAGCCAGCTCGGCGAGACGCGCTTGAACTGCCTGTTCATCGACTCCGTACAGGCGGAGCATCGCGGTGAGATCAGGGCCCCGCACCGGGCTGCGGCCGTTCTCGATTCGCGAGATCTTGCCCTTGGTGCAGTCCAGTTCGACGGCGACCGCCGCCGTCGTCAGGCCGGCGCGCTCCCGCATGGTACGCAGCTCATCGCCCAACTGCCGCCCCAGCACCGTCGATGGCGCACTCGATGGACGCTCTCCCTGCATTCGACCCCCTCTGATCGACAGCCAGTCTGCACCCCGAGCAGCTCATGGAAAGCCAATTCACCGTTTCTCCGGGAAACGTTGCAAACGATCTAGAAACCAGAGCATGCTACGTGGAGTAGACGGTTGCAGCACAAAGCGTAATCGCTGCGGTCGACGACCGGGCATCCCTATGCCCAATACCTGCCTCCGGGCTGCCAGTTCGCCCGGACATCCCTCAACCCCACCGGAGGTGGCTCCCCCATGCCCGGAACCGACAGGCCCACCGACCCCACGGCCGCCCGCGACGCCTGGTTCCCCCGCTCCCGCAGATCGGCGTGGCTCGCGCGGCGGATGCTGCGCGAGTTGCTCGACACCGTGCCGGGTGGCCAGGACTTCCTGGAGGTGGGCGAGTTGCTCACCTCGGAGCTGGTCGGCAACGCCGTGCTGCACTCGGGGATGCCGGGTCGCCTGATCCGGGTGTCCTTCGACGTCGATGACACCCGCCTGCGCATCGAGGTGCACGACGCGAGCGACCACCCTCCCGTCCCCCGACGGCCGGCCGCGACCGACGGCTGCGGCCGCGGCCTGCTCCTGGTCCAGGCCCTCTCCCTCGCCTGGGGCCACTCCCCCCGCCCCAACGGCATCGGCAAGGTCGTCTGGTGCGAGTGCGGCCCCCACCCCATCGGAGCCGCCACATGACCCCGATCCCCCAGGGTGAGGCCGAGGGCCACCGCCCTCGGCCTCACCCCAAACCAAAGGTCACCGCCGAGTTCAGCTTGGCGCCCCACCTGCATGCAGAGGTCGACCCCATCCGTCAGCCCACCATCTCTCAGCACTGCGACAGTTGACGGAGAGTGGGGCAGGACAGCGACAGCAGGCTTCGACCCGCAGGACACCCGAGAACCGTACTGCACCCCTCCAGTACTTCGCACTCTGCGTGGTGGATGTGCTACGTTCCGCATTATCAACAGAACATAGAAGACCCCGGCGGTGCTACCAACACCCCGGGGCCCGGCACCAGGAGCAAGACCTCCAGATGCAGATTCATCGTAGCGCCCACGCGCGCTCATTCACCGTGCTTCCCAACGGCCTGTTGCAGGATCGCCGCCTCAGTTACACCGCGCGCGGGCTGCTCGCCGATCTGCTCTCCCGGCGTGATGGCTGGCGCGAGGACGGGCGGCACATGGCGGACACCAGCACCCAGGGGCGCGGCGCCGTCCGGCGGGCGCTCAAGGAGCTCACCGAGGCCGGGTACTACCGGGTCGTCCGCGTCCGGCTGGCCGACGGGACCATTCGGTCCGAGGCCCACGTCTTCGACGTCCCGCAACGCGCGGCACCGGGTGTCGCCCGTCCGGTCGCCGGTGGGCGGGAGACCGGCCGCACTGACGCCCTTCCTGAAAAGAACCCGGAAGAAGTACCCACCCTCCCCGTCGAGTTGCCCGACGAGCAGACCCGGGCGGCGGTGGCGGCGCTCTTCCGCGCGATCCGCCCCGAACCGCGTCTGCGGCTCGGCGAGCCCGAGGCGCGGACGCTCGCACCGCTCGTCGGCCAGTGGCTCGAACGCGGCAGCACCGCCGTGGAGTTGGCCCATGCCCTGCTCCCGGGCCTGCCTTCACCCCTGCATTCGCCCGTCGCGATCCTCCGCGACCGCCTCCAGCGCAAGCTGCCACCCCCACGCGCCGAGGCCGCTCCCCCGGCCTACGCCGAGTGCCCCGGCTGCCATGACCCGGTTCCCCGCCCCGGCCTCTGCCGCGCCTGCGCCGGCCTCGTGCCCAGACCGGCCGCCCCCGTCGAATCGACCACCGCCGGCGTTGCCCGCGCCCGCGCTGCCCTCCGAGGGCAACGCGGCCTCACCACGGCACCCGGCTGTTGAGAACGGCCCCGGGGTCCCCCGAACCCCGGGGCCGCGTCCACCCCCGCTACCTGCCGGTCAGCAGGGCACCACGGCGTCGAGAGTGACCGGCGTGGACCCCCAGCCCGGCTTGGTGACGCTGAAGCTGCCGTGCACGGTGGAACCGCAGGCCACGGTCCCGCCGACGCCGCGCACGGGGGTCTGGGTGAGGTTGAACCGCGTCCACTTGTTGACCGTGCCGAGCGAGGCACCGCCCACGACCTCGCCGGAGAGCACGGTCACCAGGTCCTCGGGCTGCGGGTACGGGCCGCCCGGGCTCGGCGGACCGGCCAGGTAGATCCAGCCCACCAGCTGCACGTCACTGCCGTTCACCTCGGCACAGAGCCAGGTCGCCAGCCCGGCCTGCAGCTTGGTCGAGCTGCAGATCTCCGTCGTGGCGGTCGCACCCGTCGCACCGGCCTGGGCGGCACTCGCCTGGGTCGGCGCCGCCAGCATCGCCACCGCACCGGCAGCACCGGCCAACGCCAGGGCGAGTCGGTTCGTTCGCATCGTCCTACTCCTCCTCCGGGGAATGCCATACGTGACATTTCACATATGGCATGACGACACCCTGGCATGCCTCTCGAAGGCCCGCAGGCGATCGTCCCGAGGAACCGATCATCGGACCGGAATGCGGCCTTCGATGGCGCGATCATCACCGGTTGACACAAGGGGCAGCCGTGCGGTTGAGGCACCCGGAGACGCCTGTGGGGCCCGCTTGCAGCGGGCCCCACAGCTTCGCTCGACGCCTCCGCGCTACTGGATAACCAGCTGGCGGTCGCCGAAATCGGCGACCAGGCGAAGCCGGCCGCCAAGGGCTTCCACATAGGCGCGGATCGTGGCAAGCGCCGCGGCGTCGAGTTCGCCCTTCTCCAGGCGGGAAACGTTCGGCTGGGTCACGCCGATGATCTCGGCGACCTCAACCTGGGTGAGCGCCTGCTCCTTGCGGATCTCCGCGAGCCGGTAGGCGCGGACCTCGGCGTCCAGCTTGGCGCGATGCGTGGCGACCCGGGCTTCATCGGAAACAACCTCGGGCCGGACCTCTTTCCAGGACCTGGCCATTTTCTCCTCATCTTCCCCTGAGTGCTTCGAGGTGCTCGTCGAAGCGGGCATCGGCGACCGGGATGTTCTCGTCGTACCACCTGTTCCAGGCGCCGGTCTTGTCACCAGCGACCAGGAGGATGGCTTCGCGATCGGGGTCGAAGGCGAAAAGGATGCGGATCTCGGTCTCACTGCTCGTGCGAGGCCGCAGCTCTTTCATGTTGTGATGCTTCGACCTTTTGATCCGGTCGACAAGCGGTCGGCCCAAGGTGGGCCCATCGGCCTCAAGCTTGTCGATGGCTGCCGCAACCTGGTCGGCGATCCCCGGCTCCTCCTCGCTGAGCCGAACGAGCCAGGCATCGACCTCTTCATGTAACGAGACTTCCCATGCCACGCCCAGAGTATGCGCTACAAGCTATATGCGGCACAAGTTATTCCCGAGGGTGGCCCGACGGGACCGGCAGACCACAGGCACCGTCCGCCGGACGACACCGTGGGGCCCGCTACGAGCGGGCCCCACGGCTTCACCTGTCCTTCGGAGGAGCCGTCGCGGCTCAGGCGTTCTTCTGCCCGGGCTCCTCCCCCGGCTGGTCGACGACTCCGCGGCCGAGGACGGCGGAGTGGCCGATCACCGTGCCGGGCTTGCCCGTCTCGCTGCCCTCGCCGACGACCACCTCGCGCTCGCCGAGGAACTCGTGGGTCTTCGGGTCGAAGATCCACTCGGTGCGGGTGCCGGCGTTCACGTGCGCGACGGCCACGCCGTGGCGGCCGGAGGCGTCCACCGAGTCGTCCACCGCGGTGACGCCGGGGATCTTCGCGGCGGCGCGGTAGAGCGCGGCGCTGACCGCCGGCGGGGCGAGCTGCTCGCGCAGCAGGTCGCCGATGGTCGCGAAGGCCTCCTGGTCGGGGGTCTGCCCCTGGCCCTTGGTCTCGGCGTAGATCTTCTTCAGCAGCGCGTCCGGGTCGGTCGGCAGCCCGGCCAGGTACTCGTACGTCGGGGCGTTCAGGGACGGCCTGGCGTTGGGGTCGAGCCAGTGACCGCCGTCGGTGCGCGGCGCCGGCTCCCCGGGCTTGGTCTTCTCCGGGGCGATGGCCTTGCCGTCACCCCGCTCCTCCTTGAGGACGCCCCACTGGCCGCCGTCCACCGAGAACCAGGCCTGGCGGCGGTGGGCGGGGTCGACCTTCGACTCGCCGGTGGCCAGGTTGACGCTGGAGAACGCCACCAGGCTGTCCACGTACACGAACTGCTTCTTGCCCGGCTTCGGGTCGGGCTTGCCGGCCGCCGTGTCGGCGGCCTGGGTCAGCAGCTGCACGGCGCCCACGGGGGCGGCGTCCAGCGTGCCGGTGGTCTGCTGCGCGGCCTGCTGCTGCGGCGCCGGGGCGCCCTCGCCGCCGCCGCTGCTCAGCACCACCGCCAGTGCCAGTCCGCCCGCCAGTGCGGGCACCGCCACCCAGCCGAGCCTGCCGCGACGGGCCCGCGCGGGCTTCGTCTCCCGGATCTCACTCATCAGATGTCCCCTCAACAACCGGTGGCGGTCGGCGGAGAGCTCGGGCCTCGCCGGTCCCGGCACCAGCCGGTCCAGCTCGGCACGTTCGTCCTCGTTCATCGGTTCGTCTCCCGTGTCGACCGGGCCGCTCCGACGCGGCCAACCCGTACCTGTCCGGGGGCCGGGCGCGGTTCCCGCCCGTTCCTCAGCTCTTCCTCGGCGAGCGCTCGCAGCTTGGTACGGGCGCGCGAGAGCCGCGAACGCACCGTGCCGACCGGCACCCCCAGCGCCTCGGCCGCGCCCGCGTAGTCCAGCCCCGCCCACACGCAGAGCCCGAACACCTCCCGCTCGGCCGTGCGCAGCCGCCCGAGCGCCCGCCGGGCGGCGGCCAGCTGCGCGCTGTCGTCGAGCCGCCCCACCAGCTCGTCGGCGAAGTCCGGCACCGTCTCCCGGGGCGGCAGCCGTTCCATCGCCGCCCGGTGCCGGCGCGCCGTCCGGACGGTGTTCCGCAGGACGTTCGCCGCGATCCCGAACAGCCAGGGCCGCACCGCCCCGCCGTCGTCCCGCAGCTTGTGCCGCAGCCGCCACCCCTCCAGGAAGGTCAGCTGGACGACGTCCTCCGCGACCGCCCAGTCCCCGGTGGCCCGCACCGCGTAGCGGTACAGATCACCCGCCGTCTCGTCGAACAGCTCCCCGAACGCCCACTGATCGCCATCCCGTATCCGTCCCCGCTGCGACAACTCCACACCTCCACCTGTCCGCCGCCCGGGAGGAGTTCCGCGGCCGGACAGCACGACGGCGGGCCCGCGTCCGGGAGAGGACGCGGGCCCGCCGTACTGCCGTGCCGGCCGGGGTCAGCGCATCGAGCCCGTGCGGAGCAGGGTGCGGATGACGCGCATCGCGACGGAGAGGCTGGACAGCTCGTAGTTGTCCGAACCCCTTATGTCGTCGAGGGTGCTCTTGGCGCGGTTCAGCAGGGTGGAGTTGAGGTCCGCCCAGGCCGTGTAGCGCTCCTCGGGGGCTGCGTCGTCGGGGCCGCAGGCGAGGATGTCGGCGGTCAGGGCCGCGTGGGCCGCGAAGAGGTCCTCGCGGATGGCGGCGCGGGCCATCGACGACCAGCGGTCGGTGCGGGGCAGCTCGATGATGCGGTCGAGCAGGTGGGTGATCTGGAGGCGGTCGGCGAGGTCGTAGTAGAGCTCGGCGACCTGGGCGACGTCCTTGCCGGAGCGGTCCGCGACCTCGGTGATGTCCAGGGTCGGGAAGGTCGAGGACAGGCCCGCGATCCGGGTGGCCAGCTCCTCCGGCACGCCGGCCCCGGTGAGCTCGCCGTAGACCTTCTCGAACCAGACGAGGTCGTCACCGCGCAGCGGCTTGGGCAGCGAGCCCCAGACCTGGTTGACCCGGTCGTGGAAGAACTCGATGGTGCCGGCGATGTCCAGCGGCTGGCGCCGGTTGTTGAGCATCCACCGGGTGGCGCGCTCGACGAGGCGGCGCGCGTGCAGCCGCATCTTGGTCTGCGCCCGGGCGGGGACCTTGTTGTCCAGGCCCTCGATCTCCGACCAGATCTCCTCCAGGCCGAAGACGGCCCGGGCGGCGGTGTGGGTGCGGGCGACCTCCTCGTAGGTGGCGCCGGTCTCCTCCTTCAGGCGGAAGGCGAAGGTGCAGCCGCCGCGGTTGATCGTGTCGTTGACGATCAGCGTGGTGATGATCTCGCGGCGCAGCGGGTGCCGGTCGATCTGCTCGGCGAACCGGCCGCGCAGCGCGCTCGGGAAGTAGTCGTGCAGCGCGGTGCGGAAGAACGGGTCGTCGGGCAGGTCGGTGGCGAGCAGCTCGTCGGCCAGGGTGATCTTGGTGTAGGCGAGCAGCACCGACATCTCGGGCTGGGACAGGCCCCGGCCGTTCTGCTGGCGCTCGCGGATCTGCCGCTCGGTGGGCAGGAACTCCAGGGCCCGGTCGAGCTGCCCGTCCGCCTCCAGGCGGTTGATCATCCGGGAGTGGACGTTGACCATGCTGTGCGCCTGGGCGACCGCGTTGGCCAGCACCACGTTCTGCGCGTAGTTGTTGCGCAGCACGAGGCGGCCGACCTCGTCGGTCATCTCGGCGAGCAGGGTGTTGCGCTGCTTGACCGTCATGTCGCCGTCGGCGACCACCTGGTTGAGCAGGATCTTGATGTTGACCTCGTGGTCCGAGGTGTCCACGCCGGCCGAGTTGTCGATGGCGTCGGTGTTGATCCAGCCGCCGGTGCCCTCGGGACCGCCGCCGGCCGCGTACTCGATGCGGCCGAGCTGGGTGCAGCCGAGGTTGCCGCCCTCGCCGACGACCCGGGCGCGGACCTGCTCGCCGTTGACGCGGATGGCGTCGTTGGCCTTGTCGCCGACCTCGGCGTTGGTCTCGGTGGAGGCCTTGACGTAGGTGCCGATGCCGCCGTTCCAGAACAGGTCGACGGGCGCCTGGAGAATGGCCTTCATCAGCTCGGCCGGGGTGAGCCGGGTGTCGGGGACGCCCAGCACGGCCCGCACCTGCGGCGACAGCTGGATCGACTTGGCGCTGCGCGGGAAGACGCCGCCGCCCGCCGAGATCAGCGACTTGTCGTAGTCGTCCCAGGAGCTGCGCGGCACCTCGAAGAGGCGGCGGCGCTCGGCGTAGGAGACGGCCGCGTCCGGGTTGGGGTCGAGGAAGATGTGGCGGTGGTCGAAGGCGGCGACCAGCCGGATGTGCTCGCTGAGCAGCATGCCGTTGCCGAAGACGTCACCGGACATGTCGCCGATGCCGACGACGGTGAAGTCCTCGCTCTGGGTGTCGTGGCCCAGCTCGCGGAAGTTGCGCTTGACCGACTCCCAGGCACCGCGGGCGGTGATGCCCATGCCCTTGTGGTCGTAGCCGGCCGAGCCGCCGGAGGCGAACGCGTCGCCCAGCCAGAAGCCGTAGGACTCGGCGACACCGTTGGCGATGTCGGAGAAGGTCGCGGTGCCCTTGTCGGCGGCGACGACCAGGTAGGTGTCGTCCTCGTCGTGGCGGACCACGTCGGCCGGGTGGACGACCTCGCCGCCGACCAGGTTGTCGGTGATGTCCAGCAGCGCCGAGATGAACGTCTTGTAGGACGCGACGCCCTCGGCCAGCCAGGCGTCACGGTCGACCGACGGGTCCGGCAGCTGCTTGGCGACGAAGCCGCCCTTGGCGCCGACCGGCACGATGACGGTGTTCTTCACCATCTGCGCCTTGACCAGGCCGAGGATCTCGGTGCGGAAGTCCTCGCGCCGGTCGGACCAGCGCAGACCGCCGCGGGCGACCTTGCCGAAGCGCAGGTGCACGCCCTCGACCTGCGGCGAGTAGACCCAGATCTCGAACGCCGGGCGCGGGGCCGGCAGGTCCGGGATGGCCTTCGGGTCGAACTTCATCGACACGTAGGAGTGCCACGCACCCGAGCCGTCGTGCTGGAAGAAGTTGGTCCGCAGGGTGGCCTTGATGAGGTGGAGGAAGGAGCGCAGGATGCGGTCCTCGTCCAGCGAGACGACCTCGTCCAGCGCCCCGGCCAGCTCCTCCAGGATGCCCTCGGTCAGCTCCAGCGCGCCCTGCTGGTGGCTGGGGCTCAGCCGGGCCTCGAAGAGGTTCACCAGCAGGCGGGTGGTGTGGGTGTTGTTGCGGAGCGCGTCCTCCATGTAGTCCTGGGAGAACGTGGAGCCCGCCTGGCGCAGGTACTTGGCGTACGCGCGCAGCATCATCGCCTGGCGCCAGGTCAGCCCGGCGGTGAGGACCAGCTCGTTGAAGCCGTCGTTCTCGGCCTTGCCGGTCCAGGTGGCGGCGAAGGTCTCCTGGAAGCGCTCGCGGGCCTCGTCGGTGAGCTCGACGGCCTCGCGCAGCCGCAGGCCGAAGTCGTAGACCCAGGCGGTGGTGTGGTCGGAGCGGGTCAGCGCGTAGGGGTGCTCGTCGAGCACCTCGACGCCCAGGCGCTGGAGGACCGGCAGGACCTCGGTGAGCGAGATCGGGCCGCCCACCCGGTAGATCTTGAAGCGGCGCTCGTCGTCGCCGGCGCCGACCGGCTGGTACAGGTTGAGCCGGAAGTCGCCCTCGCCCTGCAGCGACTCGATCTGCTTGAGGTCGGCGACGGCGGTGCGCGCGGTGAAGTCGGCGCGGTAGCCGTCGGGGAAGGCGTTGGCGTACTTGCGGGAGAGCTCGGCGGCCCTCTCCTCGCCCAGCTCGGTGTGCAGCTGGTCGTTGAAGCCGTCCATCCAGAACCGGGCGGCCTCGGCCAGCTTGGCCTCGATCCGCTCGACCTCGGCGTCGGTCAGCTGCGGCAGCTCGCTGCCGGGGGTGACCCGGACGACGAAGTGCAGACGGGTCAGCACCGACTCCGTCGACCAGACCGTGTAGTCGATCGAGGCGCCGTTGAGCTCCTGCATCAGGATGTCCATGAGGCGCAGCCGGATGCGGGTGGTGTAGCGGTCGCGCGGCAGGTAGACCAGCGCGGAGAAGTAGCGCCCGTACTCGTCCTGGCGCAGGAACAGCCGCAGCCGGCGGCGCTCCTGGAGGTAGAGGACGCTGGTGGCGATCTGGAGCAGTTCGGCGGCCCGGGTCTGGAAGATCTCGTCCCGGGGGAAGGTCTCCAGGATCTGCAGCAGGTCGCGGCCGTCGTGGCTCTCGGTGGAGAAGCCGGAGGCGGCGATGACGTCCTGGACCTTGCGGCGGACCACCGGGATGCGGCTGACCGACTCGGTGTAGGCGGCGGCCGAGAACAGGCCGAGGAAGCGGCGCTCGCCGATGACCTCGCCGTTGGCGTCGAACTTCTTCACGCCGACGTAGTCGAGGTAGGCGGGGCGGTGCACGGTGGCGCGGCTGTTGGCCTTGGTGAGGACGAGCAGCTTCTTCTCGTGGGCCTTGGCGCGCACCGGCGCGGAGAGCCGGCCGAAGGCCTCGCTGACGGCGTGGTGCTGCTCGTCGCGGCTGATCGGGTCGGAGCGCAGGATGCCGAGGCCGGTGCCGGCGACGGCCCGCAGGACCTCCTCACCCTCGTGCTCGACGAGGTCGTACTCGCGGTAGCCGAGGAAGGTGAAGTGGTCGTCGGCGAGCCAGCGCATCAGCTCCCAGGCCTCGCCGACCTCCTGCTCGGGCAGGCCGGCCGGGGGCTGCTCGGCGAGCTCGTCGGCCAGGCGCAGCGCGGAGTCGCGCATCTTGGCCCAGTCCTCGACGACCTCGCGGACGTCGCCGAGCACACGGCGCAGGTTGGTCTCGATCTCGCGGAGGTCCTCGCGGTCGGTCTCGCGGTCGATCTCGATATGCATCCACGACTCGACGGTCGCGTCGGCCGGCCACTCGGTGCCGGCGGCCTGGCTGCGGGCGCAGGCGTCGACGTCGAGGATCTCCAGCAGCTTGCCGGTGATGTCACGGCGGACGACCAGCTGGGGGTGGATGACGACGTGGATCGCGCGGTCCTGGCGGGACAGCTCGTTGGTCACCGAGTCGACCAGGAAGGGCATGTCGTCGGTGACGACCTCGACCACCGTGTGGCCGCAGGACCAGCCGTTCTCCTCGACCGAGGGGGTGTGCACCCGCACCTCGGCGGTGCCCTGCGGGCGCTTGAGCCCCAGGCGGTAGTGCGAGGCGGCCGCGCCGTAGACGTCGACCGGGTCGCGGTCGACCAGGTCCTCCGGCGCCGTGTGGAGGTAGTAGTGGTGCAGGTACGCGGACAGAGCGCCGTTGCTCAGTCCCTCCCCCGGCGCCGCTCCCCCCACCTGGCTGTTCTCAGCGGCTGCTGCTGCCTTCCTGAGCAGTTCGGCCTTGGCTGCGTCCAGCTTGGTCTGCATGACTTCTTGGCTCCTGTCGCGCGCCGTTGCGTGACTCGGTGGTGGTCTCGGTTCGCACCGCCGGGGTCTCCCGCAATCCTGCCGCACCGTCCTGCTGAAAGGATCCCAAGGCGCGCATGGAACACCTCTGCAGCGGGTAGGACGAGACGTTCGGCCTCTGCGGAACCACCCGACGACGCCAGCCAGCCTAACGGGATCAATCCAAGGTGTCAGGGGACAACCAGGCGCAAACCTGCAGGAAGATCGAGCCGTCCTGGACAGCTTGTCCAATCAGCCTGCCGGTTTGCGCCGAAAGCCGAAACTTCGCCCGGAGCGCCGTGCGGAATCCGTGTGCGGAGCGTGGACGCTCAGCCCATGTGCGGGTGGACGTGCGAGGTCGGGGGGACGAACGTCTCCTTGATCGACCGGGCCGAGGTCCAGCGCAGCAGGTTCTGCGCGGCGCCCGCCTTGTCGTTGGTGCCGGACGCCCGGCCGCCGCCGAAGGGCTGCTGGCCGACCACGGCGCCGGTCGGCTTGTCGTTGATGTAGAAGTTCCCGGCGGCGAACCGCAGCGCCTCCACCGCCTGCGCGATCGCGTAGCGGTCCTGGGCGACCACCGAGCCGGTCAGCCCGTACGGCGCGCCCGCGTCGACCCGGCCCAGCACGTCGTCCCAGCGGGAGTCCTCGTAGACGTGGACGGCCAGGATCGGGCCGAAGTACTCGGTGCGGAACATCTCGTTGCGGAAGTCCGAGGAGACCAGCACGGTCGGGCGGACGAACCAGCCGATCGCGTCGTCGTACTGGCCGCCGGCCGCCAGTTCGACCGTCGGGTCGGCCTTGGCCCGGTCGATGGCGGCCCGGTTCTTCTCGAACGCGCGCCGGTCGATCAGCGCGCCCATGAAGTTCGACAGGTCGGTGACGTCGCCGACGGCCAGCGCGTCCACCTCGCCGAGGAAGTCGTCCTTGATCCGCTGCCAGAGGCTGCGCGGCAGGTAGGCGCGGGAGAGCGCCGAGCACTTCTGGCCCTGGTACTCGAAGGCGCCGCGGATCAGGGCCGCCTTGAGGACCTCCGGGTCGGCCGAACGGTGCGCCAGCAGGAAGTCCTTGCCGCCGGTCTCCCCGACGATCCGCGGGTAGGCCCGGTAGCCGCCGATGTTGGCGCCGACGGTCTGCCAGAGCGCGCGGAAGGTCGCGGTGGAGCCGGTGAAGTGCAGTCCGGCCAGGGCGGGGTCGGCGAGCGCCACCGCGGATAGCTGCTGTCCGTCGCCGGTGACCAGGTTGACCACCCCCGGCGGCAGTCCGGCCGCCTCCAGCAGCCGCATCAGGTAGTGCGCGGCCAGCGTCTGGCCGGGCGCGGGCTTCCACACCACCGTGTTGCCCATCAGCGCGGGCGCGGTCGGCAGGTTGCCGGCGATCGCGGTGAAGTTGAACGGGGTGATCGCGTAGACGAAGCCCTCCAGCGGGCGGTGGTCGGTGCGGTTCCACACCCCCGGCGAGGAGACCGGCTGGTCGGCCAGGATCTCCCGCGCGAAGTGCACGTTCCAGCGCCAGAAGTCGATCAGCTCGCAGGCCGAGTCGATCTCCGCCTGTTGCGCGGTCTTGGACTGCCCGAGCATGGTGGCCGCGTTGAGCGTCTCCCGCCACGGCCCGGCCAGCAGGTCGGCGGCGCGCAGGAAGACCGCCGCCCGGTCGTCGAAGGAGAGCGAGCGCCACTCCCGCCCGGCCGCCAGCGCGGCGTCCACCGCGGCCCGGGCGTCCTCCCGGGTGGCGTTGCCGAGCACGCCCAGCCTGGCCGCGTGGTGGTGCGGCTGGACGACGTCGATCCGTTCGCCGCCGCCGAACCGCTGCTCGCCGCCGATGGTCATCGGCAGCGGGATCTGCTCGGCCGCGAGGTCGTCCAGCCGGCGCACCAGACGCTCCCGCTCCGGGCTGCCGGGCGCGTAGCCGAGCACCGGCTCGTTGCCCGGTACCGGGACCTGGGTGACTGCGTCGATGGGCATGGCGGGCTCCGCTCCTCGTCGGGCGGCCGGCCCGTTCCGACGACGGGCCCGGCACCCGTCCAGCCTGACCAGCGGCGGGCCGCTTCGCCCGCCCGGACACGCCAACGGTGGACGTGGCCCGCGCCACGCCCGGCCGCCCGCCGCTACCCGGCGAGCCGGCCGGCCAGCTCCACCGCCTCCGCCAGGGTGTCCACCACCGGCACGCCGACCGGCTCCAGCTTCTCCCGGGTGTGCGAGCCGCCGGTGTACAGCACCGCGTGGGCGCCCGCCTCCAGCGCGGCCAGCGCGTCGTCCGCCGCATCGCCGATCAGCACCGTGCGGGCCGGGTCCACCTGCGCGCCGAGCGCGGCCAGGTGCCGGACCAGGTACTCGGCCTTCTGGCCGCCGGCCGGGCCGTTGCGCCCGTCCACCCGCAGGAACTGGCCGGTCAGGCCGAAGCCCTCGACCACCGGCAGCAGCCGCTCGTGCTCGTACATGGACAGCAGCGACTGGCTGCACCCGGCCGCCCGCCAGCCGTCCAGCAGCTCGCGGGCGCCCTCGGTGAGGCCGCAGGCGGTGCTCAGCTCGCGGTAGCGGTCGTGGAACGCGTCGTCCAGGCGCAGCCACTCGTCCTCGGAGGGCATCCGGCCGATCAGCCGCTGGTAGAACCGGGGGATCGGGATCTCGTACTGCTCCCGGTACTCCTGCAGCGTCATCGGGCCCACCCCGATGGTCGCGAAGGCGGCGTTGCTCGCACCGAGCACCGCCTCCATGTCGTGGAAGAGCGTTCCGTTCCAGTCCCAGACGATATGTGTGCGCACCCGTGAACGGTAGCGCCGGGCGGCGCCGGACCGGTAGGACGGGGCTCACCCCGCCCGCGGCGCCCGCACCGGCCTCAGGCCAGCAGGGCGGCGATCTCCTGGGTGGCGAACCAGAGCAGGTCGTGGTCCTCGGCGCCGTCCACGGTGAACTGGGCGTCCTGGTCGCCCGCGTCCGCGGCCGTCACCGCCTCGACGGCCGCCGTCACGTCGGCCACCACGTCCGCGTCGGCGACGTCCGCGTGCACCGCGGCGGCCTTGGCCAGCTTCACCGGACCGGCCAGCACCACCCGGCCGAGCGAGGCCTGGTCCTGGTACTCGTCGCCGGGGAACGGCTTCACCGCCGAGTCGGCGACGTCGAGCGCCACGACGACGCGCCGGCGCGGGGCGTCGGGGGCGGCGGCCAGCAGGCGCAGCGAGGACTGGGCGGCCCGGTTCAGCGCCGCGTACTCCAGTTCCTCCAGGTCGTCGCTGACGTACCACTCGCGCAGCGCGGGCGTCACGGCGTACGCCGCGGACTGCTCCAGCGCGCCGCCCGAGTGCGCCGCCGCCAGGCCGGTCAGGGTGGTGGGCACGTACACGCGCATCGGTGGCACTCTCCGGTTCGTCCAGCGGCACAGCTTCCAGCGCCCCAAGAATAAGCTCCGGACGGCCGGCCGTGATCACCCCCGCACCGCCGGAGCGGGCGCCCGGCTCCCCGCACCGTCAGCGCGCGGCCTCCAGGGAGCGCCGGCAGGTGTCCAGCGCGCTCTCCAGGACGGGGCCGCGGCGGGCGGGGTCCATCATGTTCGGCCCCATCACGCGCAGGTCGGCGGGGGTGGGCGCGAGCAGGTGGACGCGCACGCCGCCCGCCCGCAGCAGCCGGGCCTCGCGCAGCAGCTGCCGGGTCACCGTCCGACGGTAGCGGGCGACCAGCTGGGCGAGCACCCCGCTCGGACGGTCCCGTTCGCGCGAGGCGTGCAGCCACTCCTGCACGCGCCGGGCGCGCGTGGCGGCGGACGCGCCGCCGTCGGGCTCCGGGCGCCCCGGCGGGTCGGGCCGCAGCGCCATGGGGGCGAGCACGTACACCTCGTCGAGGCCCCGGTCGAGCAGCAGGTCGGCGTTGGTGGCCGACCAGCAGCCGCCGTCCACGTACTCGGTGCCGCCGACCGGGACGGGCGCGAACCAGCCGGGGATCGCGCAGGAGGCCATCACCGCCTCCTCGACCCGGGCCGGGGGTGCGCCGGGGTCGCCGAAGACCACCCGGCGGCCGCTGCGGTAGTCCACCGCGACGACCCTCAGCGCCGAACCCGCGGGCCAGCCGCCGTCCTCGCCCCGGGCGCCCCGGCCGCCGGGGGCGTCGTCGCCGAACAGGCCGCCGACCAGCGCGCCGACCGACGCCAGCGAGCCCCGGCCGTGCGGCGCCATCGCCGAGACCATGGTGAGCCAGGGGTAGGTGCGCGGGTGCCGGACGGCGTCCCGCAGCAGGCCCGGCGAGCCGATGCCCGCCCGGGGGCGCGGCGGCAGCGCGCCGCCGACCGCCGTGTCGTAGTCGAAGCCGGTCCCGGCCAGCGGCCCGGAGGTGACCGGCAGGCCCCGCTGGTGGTCGCGCAGCTGGCCGGCGTCCGCCCCGCCCGCGAGCAGGGCGCCGAGGATGGCGCCCGCCGAGGTGCCGAGCAGCACCTCCGCGTCGCCCGGCGCCCGGCCGGTCGCCTCCTCGACGGCGCACAGCGCGCCGACCGTCCAGGCCGCGCCGAGCATGCCGCCGCCGCCCAGCACCAGGCCGCGCCGGGGAGCGCCGCCGCTCGGCGGCGGCGCCGGACGTGTCCCGGATACCCATGTCGTCATACCGGCCGCCTGTCGTCGTCGGGGCGGTGCTGGTGCGGTGCCGGGGCTGGTGCTGCCGCGGTGCCGGCACGGCCGGATGCGCGGCGTACCGCCCGGCCTTCGATCCTGCGCGCGGACCGGCCCCGGACGCAACGCCCGTCCTGCCGAACGGACCGTCCCCTTTCGGACCCCGCCGCCCTCCCCGGCCCGTCAACCCGGCGCTCACGGGGGTGCCCGCAGGCCAGCCGCCGCACGGGCCGGCTCACCCGGATAGGTGAACTTCGAGGTCCTTCGGCAGACCGCGGCAAACCCGTTGCCGCCCCACGCGGGCGGCCACTAGCAAGGACCCGTCCGTACCCGCACCACCGCACCGGCCCCGCGCCGACCGCCCCCGAGGAAGGCCCATGACCACGTGCCCGAACCGCGCCGCACCGCCCCTCGGCCCGCCCGCCGTGCTCTCCGCGCGCCCCTACCGCCCGCACGGCACCGCCCGGGACCACCACCCGGGGCCCCCGCGCCGGCCCCGCCGGCCCCGGGCCGGGTGCACCGGCGCTCCGGTCCGCGACCCGCTCGGCGCCCTGAGCACCAGGTTCGCCCACCGGCTGGTGGAGGTCCTCACCGGCGCCCGGCCGTCCGGCCAGCTGCTGCGCCACACCACCCTGGACTGCTACGGCCAGCTCTCCACCCTGGTCCGGGCCGGTACCCTGCGCCGGACCGGCACCGACGAGCGGCCGCGGCTCGGCCCGGTGCACGACCGCTCGCCCTCCCCGGGCGCGGTCGAGGCCTGTGTCCGGGTGGACCTCGGCGCCCGGCACCACGTGGTGGCGTTCCGGCTGGAGCCGCGCGGCCCCTCCGGCCAGTGGCAGTGCACCGCCGTGGAGGCGCGGTGAACGCCGCCCGCACCGCCGCGCCGCCCGCCCGCGATCCGCTCGCGGCGCCCCCTGGAACGGCGCGGGGCGCCGCCCCCGTACGGGAGCGGCGCCCTGCCCGGCGGCGGGCCGGTCCGAGGCACGGACCGGCCGCCGGCTCAGCCCTTGCGGCGGCGGCCCTTGGCCGACCTGGCCGCCTTGCGGCGCTCGGCGCGGGTCAGCCCGTCGCCCTCGTCCTCCGCGCCGAGGTCCTCGAAGTCGCCCTCGACCACACCGCCGCCGACCTCGTCCGAGGGGGCCGTGTAGTGCAGCCGCTGCGGCTTGGGGGCCTCCAGGCCCTTGGCCTTGATCTCCGGGCGGGCGGCGTCCTTCTCCAGCTTGTCGAGCACGACCTGGGCGTCCTCGACCGGGACCTCCTCGACCTGCTGCTCGACCTGGACCTCCAGGTTGAACAGGTAGCCGACGGACTCCTCCTTGATGCCCTCCATCATCGCGGTGAACATGTCGAAGCCCTCGCGCTGGTACTCGACCAGCGGGTCGCGCTGCGCCATGGCCCGCAGGCCGATGCCCTCCTGGAGGTAGTCCATCTCGTAGAGGTGCTCGCGCCAGCGGCGGTCCAGCACCGACAGCACGACGCGGCGCTCCAGCTCGCGCATGATCTCGGTGCCGAGCTGGTCCTCGCGGGCGCCGTACTGCGCCTGGATGTCCTCCTGGATGACCTTGGTGAGGAACTCCGGGGTGAGGCCCGCGGTGCCGCCGGCCTCCTCCTCCAGCTCCTCCAGGTCCAGGGTGAGCGGGTAGAGCTGCTTGAGCGCGGTCCAGAGCTTGTCGAGGTCCCAGTCGTCCTCGAAGCCCTCGCCGGTGGCGGCCCGGACGTACGCCTCGACGGTGTCGTCCATGAAGTGGCCGACCTGCTCCTGGAGGTCCTCGCCCTCCAGCACCCGGCGGCGCTCGCCGTAGATGACCTCGCGCTGGCGGTTCAGCACCTCGTCGTACTTGAGGACGTTCTTGCGGATCTCGAAGTTCTGCTGCTCGACCTGGGTCTGCGCGGAGGCGATGGCCCGGGTGACCATCTTCGACTCGATCGGCACGTCCTCGGGCACGTTGGCCATCGAGAGCACGCGCTCGACCATGCCGGCCTTGAACAGACGCATCAGGTCGTCGCCCAGCGACAGGTAGAAGCGGGACTCGCCCGGGTCGCCCTGACGGCCGGAACGGCCGCGCAGCTGGTTGTCGATCCGGCGGGACTCGTGCCGCTCGGTGCCGAGGACGTAGAGGCCGCCGGCCTCCTTGACCTCGTCCTGCTCGGCCTTCACCGCGGCCTTGGCCTTCTCCAGGGCGGCCGGGAACGCGGCCTCGTACTCCTCCGGGGTGTCCACCGGGGAGAGTCCGCGCTGGGCCAGCTCGGCGGCCGCGAGGTGGTCGGCGTTGCCGCCGAGCATGATGTCGGTACCGCGGCCGGCCATGTTGGTGGCGACGGTGACGGCGCCCTTGCGGCCGGCCTGGGCGACGATCTGCGCCTCGCGCTCGTGGTGCTTGGCGTTCAGCACCTCGTGCGGGATGCCGCGCTTGCGCAGCTCCTGCGACAGGTACTCGGACTTCTCGACCGACACGGTGCCGACCAGCACCGGCTGGCCCTTCTCGTGCTTCTCGGCGATGTCCTCGACCACGGCGGCGAACTTGGCCGGCTCCGACTTGTAGATCAGGTCGGGCTGGTCGATGCGCAGCGGCGTCTTGTTGGTCGGGATCGGCACCACGCCGAGCTTGTAGATCTGGTGGAACTCGGCCGCCTCGGTGGTGCCGGTACCGGTCATGCCGGACAGCTTGTCGTACAGGCGGAAGAAGTTCTGGAGGGTGATGGTGGCCAGGGTCTGGTTCTCGTTCTGGACCTCCACCCCTTCCTTGGCCTCGATCGCCTGATGCATGCCCTCGTTGTAGCGGCGGCCGGCCAGGATGCGGCCGGTGTGCTCGTCGACGATCATGACTTCGCCGTTCATGACGACGTAGTCCTTGTCCGCCTTGTACAGCTCCTTCGCCTTGATGGCGTTGTTCAGGAAGCCGACCAGCGGGGTGTTCACCGACTCGTAGAGGTTGTCGATGCCCAGGTAGTCCTCGACCCGGGTGACGCCCTCCTCCAGGATGCCGACGGTGCGCTTCTTCTCGTCGACCTCGTAGTCGCGGTCGATCTTCAGACGGAGCACCAGCTTGGCGAAGTCGGCGTACCACTTGGTCGCCTGGTCCGCCGGACCGGAGATGATCAGCGGGGTGCGGGCCTCGTCGATGAGGATCGAGTCGACCTCGTCGACGATGGCGAAGTTGTGGCCGCGCTGGACCAGCTCGTCCTTCGACCAGGCCATGTTGTCGCGCAGGTAGTCGAAGCCGAACTCGTTGTTGGTGCCGTACGTGATGTCCATCCCGTACTGGCGCTTGCGCTCGGCGGGCGTCATGTTGCCGAGGATCACGCCGACCTCAAGACCGAGGAAGCGGTGCACCCGGCCCATCCACTCCGAGTCGCGCTCGGCGAGGTAGTCGTTGACCGTGATGAGGTGCACGCCCTTGCCGGTGAGCGCGTTGAGGTACGCGGGCAGCGTGCCGACCAGGGTCTTGCCCTCACCGGTGCGCATTTCGGCGACGTAGCCGAGGTGCAGCGCGGCGCCGCCCATGAGCTGGACGTCGTAGTGCCGCTGGCCGAGCACGCGCTTGGCGGCCTCGCGGACGGTGGCGAACGCCTCGGGGAGGATGTCGTCCAGGCTCTCGCCGTCGGCGAGGCGCTGCTTGTACTCGTCGGTCAGTGCGCGCAGCTCGGCGTCGGTGAGGTTGACGAAGTCCTCTTCGATGGAGTTGACCTGGGCAGCAATCCGCTGCAGCTTGCGAAGGATCTTGCCTTCGCCGGCGCGCAGGATCTTGTCGAAGACGGACACGTGAGCGGGCTCCTTGCCTGTATTGGCACTGGACGACTGCACGGCGGATCCACCCCACCGCACGGGCCATCGTATGCGAGGAGCCCAATGCCCCGGGAGGTGCGTCAGCACGGTATTCCCGTGTCACCCGCGCGAGCACTTCCGACGATAGTCCCTCGCACCGGGGCAAACCGGACGGCCGTCCGGCCAGTTGAACGCGCCGGTCCGTTCATCGGACACCCGGATTTCTCTCTGTACGGAATAATCCGCCCATGGAAGAGCAGCAGGAGAAGCAGAACGGGCCGGGAGCCGCCGAGCCCGTCGTCCTCACCACCGACCGCCTGGTCCTGCGCGCCCCGGGCGAGGGCGACGTCGACGCGATCCTCGCCGCCTGCCAGGACGAGGAGATCCAGCGCTGGACCGTCGTCCCGGTCCCGTACGGCCGCCAGGACGCCGAGTACTTCGTCCACGACTTCGCCGCCGACGGCTGGCGGACCGGCGACAACCTGGTCTGGTCCGTGTTCGAGCGGGAGTCCGGCGCGCTGGTCGGCAGCCAGGGGCTCACGGCCTGCCCCGGCCGGCCGGGCGCCGCCGAGGTCGGCTGGTGGGCGGCCAAGGAGTTCCGCGGCCGCGGCTACACCGCGGAGGCCGCCGCCGCGGTGGCCCGCTTCGGCCTGCGCGAGCTCGGGCTGCGCCGGCTGGAATGGCTCGCCTACGTGGGCAACGAGGGCTCCCGCGCGGTGGCCGAGCGGGTCGGCTTCCGCTTCGAGGGCACCCTGCGCTCCTACTCCGAGCAGCGCGGACGGTTCCTCGACACCTGGATCGCCTCCCTGCTCGCCGAGGACCTCACGGACTGAACGGCCGCTCGCCGCAGGCCCCGGACGCCCGGGGCCCGTTGTCGGTGCCCCCGTCTAGGCTCGCCGGCATGACCGCCTCGACCTCGCGCCCGGCCTCCGTCCCACGCCCCGCCGCCCCCGCCCCGGTGACCGTCCTCGGCGCCGACGACGCCCGCCGGATCGCCCTGCGCGCCCAGGGCCTGCTCGGCGCCCCGGACCGCCGCGGCGGCGTGCGCGGGGTGCTGCGCCGGCTCGGCGCCGTCCAGCTCGACACCATCTCGGTGCTGGCCCGCTCGCACGAACTGGTGCCGTACGCGCGGCTCGGCGCGGTCGGCCGCCCGGCGGTCGAGGCGGCGTACTGGAGCTCCGGCGCGAGCTTCGAGTACTGGTCGCACGCGGCCTGCGTGCTGCCGGTCGAGGAGTGGCCGCTGTTCGCCTTCCGGCGCCGGCGCTACCGCGCCAGGGCCCACGTCTGGGGCAAGCAGGTCGACGCCGCGACCTACCGCACCGTGCTCGACCGGCTGCGCGCCGAAGGACCGCTCACCTCCACCGAGTTGGGCGGCGCCAAGAAGACCGCCGAGTGGTGGGACTGGTCCGACACCAAGATCGCGGTGGAGCGGGCCCTCGCCTTCGGCGACGTGGTCTGCACCGAGCGGCGGAGCTGGAAGCGCGTCTACGCGCTGGCCGAACAGGCCGTGCCCGCCGAGCTGTTCGCGGCCGAGCCGACGGACGAGGAGTGCCTGCGCACCCTGGTCGCGCAGTCCGGAGCGGCCCTCGGCGTGGCGACCAGGGCCGATCTGCTGGACTACCACCGGCTGCGCGCCGACCAGTTGGACGCGGTGCTGCCCGACTCCGGGCTGGTCCCGGTCCAGGTGGCCGGCTGGGGCCCGGACGGCTCCCCCGGCGCGGCCTGGGCCGACCCGGCGGCCCTCGCCGCGCCGCCGCGCGGACGCCACCGCACCACCCTGCTCTCGCCGTTCGACTCGCTGATCTGGGACCGCCCGCGCACCGAGCGGATCTTCGGGATGACCCACCGGCTGGAGGCCTACACGCCCCGGCACAAGCGGGTGCACGGCTACTTCGCGATGCCGCTGCTGGCCGGCGGACAGCTGGTCGGCCGGGTCGATCCGGCCCGCGAGGGTCGCACCCTGGTGGCCCGTCAGGTCTCGCTGGACTCCCCCCGCCACCTGGAGGCGCTGGCCGGGGCGCTGCGCGAGGCGGCCTCCTGGGTGGGCTGCGACGCCGTCCGGGTCGGAACGCTGCACGACGAGGCGCTCCGCCCGGCGCTGGAGAAGCTGCTCGGCTGAGCACCCGGGGGCACGGCGGCAGGGGCCCGACGGGCCCCGCCGTCACCCTATTTCGAGGATCTTCTCCCGCATCGCGTACACCACGGCCTCCATCCGGGAGTGCAGCTGGAGCTTCTCCAGGATGTTGCGCACATGGTTCTTCACGGTGTTCTCGCTGATGAACAGCTCCTTGGCGATCTCCCGGTTGTTCATCCCGGTGGCCACCAGCTTCAGCACCTCCAGCTCCCGGTCGGTCAGCCGCGGCGCGGGCACCAACTCCCGCTCGTCGGACCGGCGCTGGATCATCGACTTGAACTCGGTGAGCAGTTTGGAGGCCATCGACGGGCTGATCTGGGACTGCCCGTCGGCGACCGCGCGGATCGCGGTGGCGACCTCGTCGGTGGAGATCTCCTTGAGCAGGTACCCGGTGGCGCCCGCCTTGATCGCCTCGTAGAGGTCGGCCTCCTCGTCGCTTATCGTCAGCATGATGATCTTGGTGCTGGGTGCGACGTCCTTGATCGCGGTACAGGCCTCGATCCCGCTGCGGCGCGGCATCCTGACGTCCATGAGGATGATGTCCGGCAGCAGGTCGGCGGCCTTGAGCACCGCCTCCGCGCCGTCCCCGGCCTCGCCGACGACCGTGATGTCCTCCTCCTCGGCCAGCACGATCTCCAGGCCGCGGCGGAACAGCGCGTGGTCGTCCACCACCAGGACGCGGATCGGCTCCCCCCGGCGGAGGGCGTACCCGGGCTCCGCCCCCGGGCCGGGCGACACCCCCGCGACCGGCCCCGTGGCGGGCCCCAGCCCGAAGTGATCCCCCATCCGCTCCTCCCCCGTCGCCGGTCGTCGTGCGCCAATCATTCCACGGCCGGAGCCCCCTGCGGTCACCCTCCGGCGCCGATCGCCCCGCATCGGGTGACCTGCGCGGCGGCCCGGCACCGCGGGCGGCCGGCCCCGGAACGCCGGTGACCCCGGCGGCCGCGGCCACCGGGGTCACCCTCCCATGCTGCTCGGACGGTCAGTCCTCGTCGTCACCCGCACCGATCGCACCACCGGCGCCACCACCCTCGACGGTCGTGCCGTCGGCCTTCAGGTGGATCACACCGTAGTGGTAACCGTGCCGGCGGTAGACGACGCTCGGCAGGCCGCTGTCCTTCTCCACGAAGAGGTAGAAGTCGTGACCGACCAGCTCCATCTCGTAGAGCGCCTGGTCGAGCGCCATCGGGGCGGCCGGGTGCGTCTTCTCCCGGACCACCAGCGGGCCCTCGCCCTCCACCTCCAGGGATCCCATCTTGGTCTTGCGGACGGCCCCGTTGGCCGGGCTCTCCGACGGCTTCGTCTCGGCGGGCAGCGCGGCCAGGGCCGCGGTCGCCTCGGCGACGCTGATCGGGGTGCGGCCGTTGCCGCCCTTGTGGACCCGACGCCGGTCCGCGGACTTGCGCAGCTGGGCGTCGAGCTTCGCCGAGGCCAGGTCGAGTGCCGCGTAGGGGTCGGCGGCGGCGGCCTCGGCCCGGATCACCGGACCACGGGTACGGAGAGTGATCTCCACGCGGTCGGACCGGTCGGCCTGCCGCGGGTTGTGTTCCTTGGACACCTCGACATCGAGGCTGATCGCCTTGGTGTCGAACTTCTGGACCTTCTCCAGCTTCTCGGCCACGTGATCCCGGAACCTCTTGGGCACCTCGGTCTTACGGCCCTTGACAACGATGTCCACGCAGAACTCCGATCCCTCGTTCTGTCGCCGGTCCGGGTGCTACCGGACCGGACTGAGACCAGCCGGACCAGCCAATCCTTCCGCCGGCCCTCCCTCCCGCCGGCAACGACGGGAACGACTGGCCCTCACCTCACTTCCTCCCCACCAGGGACGGTTGAAACCCCCTGGGGCTCATCGAACACCTCACACGGAGTTTTCGCCTCCCCAGCGGAGAGTCCGGGTATGACGGACCAATGGGGCAACCCGTCAAGCCGTTGCCCCCTGTCTACCCTCCTGTGAGTGAAACACAGGTAAATACCTGGACAACACCCCCCGTACGGCGCATTCTTTGCTCACTCTCCGTTCCTGAGCCGGAAGGAGCAGCAGTGCCGCCGCCCTCCGCACCGCCCCGACCGCCGTCCGACCACGGGCCGTTCGCCCACGCCCTGGCCGGTCTGCTCGACGTGCTGCTCCCGGCGCCCTGCGCGGGCTGCGGCGCCACCGGCGGCCAGCTCTGCCCGGACTGCCGGGACGCCCTCGCCGCCGACCTGCCCGCGCCCTCCGCCGCCCTGCCCTGGGCGCACGCCGCCGCGCCCTACGACGGCCCGGTCCGCCGGCTGCTGCTCGCCCACAAGGAACGCGGCGCGCTGCGGCTGGCCGGCCCGCTCGGCGAGGCCCTCGCCCGGGCGGTGCGCTCCGCGGTCGGCCCGCAGGGCGGACGGGCCCCGCTGCTGCTCGTCCCGGTGCCCTCGGCCCGCGCGGCCGTCCGCGCCCGGGGCCACGACCCGACCCTGCGACTGGCCACCGCGGCCACCCGCGCGCTGCGCCGGGAGGGCCTGGACGTCCGCGTCGCGGCGCTGCTGCGCCACACCCGCCCGGTCGCCGACCAGGCCGGGCTGCCCGCCGCCGAGCGCCGCCGCAACCTGCACGGCGCGCTCACCGTGCGGCCGCTCGCCCACCGCCGGCCCGCCGGGCTCCGCACGGTCCTGGTGGACGACCTGGTGACCACCGGGGCGAGCCTGGCCGAGGCGGCCCGGGCCCTGTCGGCGGCCGGACTGCCGCCCGGCGCGGCCGCCACGGTCGCGGCGGCGGGCGCGGAGCGGCGCCCGGGGAGCCACCCGGACGGGCCGGACGGCGACGACCGGCGCTGGTGAGGTCACCGGCCGGCGGCCGGACACCCCCGCGGGTCCCGGCCCGGGCGGCCGGTCAGCCCGGGTAGATGAACGAGGAGACCCGGTACAGCAGCCCCAGCTCCCGCCACTGGCTGTTGACCAGCCGGTACGGCTTGCCCTGCGCCCCCTGCAGCGCCAGCACCGGAGGCACCAGCGGCGTGCCGCCGTTGCCGTTGCCCCGGTACTCCGACGCGGCGACCGTGGTCATCTCGCCGCCGCCGGGCAGCCGCGCGTCGGGGTTCGGGGAGCCGTCCGTGCTGACGTAGTGCAGCTGCTGCAGCTTGTCCTTCTCCTTGCCGAGCACCAGCAGCTGGTCCGCCTCCGCCCAGGAGACCGAGACCACCTCCTCGAAGGCCGGGTTGGCCAGCCGCAGACCGGTGATCTTCGCGCTCGGGGCGTCCTTGGTGCCCTCGTGGACGAGCAGCCCCAGCCAGAGCGAGTACCCCTTGCCGTCGTCCTTGCCGTCCTTGCCGTCCTTGAGCAGCAGAGCCACCCGGGCGCCGTCCGAGGAGACCTTGATGCCCTGCACCGAGCGGCCGTCCAGCCGCTCCACCGGCACCTCGACGACCTTCTTCTCGCGGACCAGCAGCACCTTCGGGCTCTGCGGGTCGCGGTCCACCACGTAGAGGTCGCCGCGCCCGTCCCAGGTCGGCGAGGCCAGGCCGTCCTCCGCCTTCGTCCCGGGGCGGGACGGGGTGGTCAGCACCGGCGGCGGCATCGTCGCGCCGGCGCCGTCCGTGAACGGCACCGTGTAGAGCTGGTGGCCGTCCCCGCTGATCGCCGCGGCGTGCTCGCCGTCCCGGGCCACCGCGATCGTGCCCAGCCGCCGGCCGGACGGCTGCGCGCGGCCCAGCGGTCCCTGCACCGGCACGCCGTCGCCGTCACTGCCGCGCGACTCGTACAGGGCGCCGTCGTCCTCCCGCTGGTAGAACTGCCGGGTCGCCATCCGCCCGGCCAGCGAGCCGGGCCCGGTCACGGGCTCGTCGCCGCGGCTCGCCTGGCAGGCGGGGCCGCCGCGCGTGCCCTTGAGCTCCAGCTGGTCGATCTGCCCGGTCCCCTGGTCGGCGAGGGTGTAGAGGAGCTGGGTGGCCATCCGCCGGCAGGTGGTGAGGCTGCCCAGGTCGACGTCGGCGAGCGTCACGTGCCCGGTCTGGTTGCCGTCCAGGGTCACCGCGTGCACCTTCGCGCCGTCCGGGAAGGCGGAGCGGGCCACCGGGGCGAGCCACTTCGAGGGGCCGGCGACCAACGCGTTGGCGGCGGAGCCCAGCGGGTCTATTCGGCGCCGCAGGTAGATCGGGTCGGCGATCAGCACGTCCTGGTTGGTCACCGACCCGACCGACGCGGCGGAGGGGTCCGGTGCCGCGTAGAAGAACCGGTCCACCTGGCGGTAGCTGTTGCGGAAGTTGGCCTCGTTGAGGATCAGCCCGTCGGGCAGCTTGTCGATCCGCCACTCACCGCCGGCCTTCTCCCGCACGAAGGAGAAGTCGATGCGCAGGTCGCGCGGCGCCTCGGTCCTGAACGAGTGGCGCTCGTCCACCTCGGCCACCAACTGCCCGAGGAGCGGGATCGAGACGTCCATGTCGGACTCGGTCACGTTCACCTCGGGCCGGGTCGGCGTGCCGCCGAGCACCTTGACGCCCGTCTCCGCGTTCCAGCGCGCCGCCGCGGCCGGCGTCAGGTACTTGCGGGCCGTGCCGTAGTCGTCGTCGGCGGTCAGCGCGTCCAGGAACCCGGCCAGCAGCTCCTGCGGCCTGGCGCCCTTGGTCGGCTCCACCGGGAAGACCCTGACCTGGAAGTTCTTGTCCGCCGGGCTCTTGGACAGCTCGATCTTGGTGACGCCCCCGGAATCCGGCATCGCCGCGCAGCCGCCGGCCAGCAGGGTGCCCAGCAGGGCACCGGCCACCCCGGCCAGCCGCGGTTCAGTCCTGCCGCTGGTCCTTCGCACCCTGCGACCCCTCCGTGTCCGTTCCACCCGTGCCGTCCGCCCCGGCGGCACCGTCCGGCCCCGCGGTCCGCTGCGCCACCGACGGCCGGCCCGGCGCGGTGTCCACCATGACCTGCGCGCCGGTGGCACCGTACCCGGAACCGGCCGGGCGCACGTCCGACGGGTCCGACCGCGGGCCGTCCGGCAGCCGCCGGCCGAGACCCGGGCCGATGCTCAGGACACCGCCGAGGCCGCTGCCGAACCCGCTGCCGGAGGCCTCCGGGGTCTCCGGGACGCCCGTCTCCTCCACCGCGGCCAGCGCGGTCGAACCGGACGGGCGGATCGCCCGCCGGTACGGCGTCCCGTACGTGCCGAGACCACGGTTGTTGCGCGAGTCCTCCGGCTCCAGCCGGAACGGCGCCCGGCTGATCTCGCCGCCGCGGGTGCGCGGCAGGGTGAGCCGGAAGTGCGAACCGCCGCCGGGCTCGCCCCAGGCCTGGAGCCAGCCGCCGTGCAGGTGGGCGTCCTCGACCGCGATGGACAGGCCCAGGCCGGTGCCGCCGGTGGTCCGCACCCGGGACGGGTCGGCCCGCCAGAAGCGGTGGAACACCCGGGACGCCTCGCCCGGCTTGAGGCCGATGCCGTAGTCGCGCACGCCGACCGCGACCGCGCCGTCCTGCGAGCCAAGCCGGACCACGACGTCGCGGCCCTCGCCGTGCTCCAGCGCGTTGACCACCAGGTTGCGCAGGATGCGCTCGATGCGCCGGGAGTCGACCTCGGCCACCACCGGCTCGCCGTCGCCGCGGATCACCACCGCGCTGCCCTTGGCCTGGGCCAGCGGGTCGGCGGCCTCGACCACCCGGCCGACGATCTCGCGCAGGTCCACCGGCTCGGCGTCCAGGACGGCCGCGCCCGCGTCGAAGCGGCTGATCTCCAGCAGGTCGGCGAGCAGCGACTCGAACCGGTCCAGCTGTCCCTGAAGCAGCTCGGCGGAGCGGGCCGCCATCGGGTCCAGGTCCTCGCGGCTGTCGTAGATGAGGTCGGCGGCCATCCGGACGGTGGTCAGCGGGGTGCGCAGCTCGTGCGAGACGTCCGAGACGAAGCGCCGCTGCACCCGGGACAGCTCCTCCAGCTGGCGGATCTGCGCCTGCAGCGCGTTGGCCATCCGGTTGAACGATTCGCCGAGCCTGGCGATGTCGTCCGTGCCGGTGACCTTCATCCGCTCCTCCAGGTGCCCGGCGGCCAGCCGCTCGGAGATCCCGGCGGCCATCCGGACCGGGGTCACCACCTGGCGCACCACCAGCCAGGCGATGCCGCCCATCATGATCACCACGAACACGCCGGCGGTCGCCAGGGTGCCGGTGATCAGATTGAGGGTCTTGGTCTCCACGCCGAAGGAGAAGACGTAGTACAGCTGGTAGCTGGTGCCGTCCGGGCCGTAGAACTGCTGGCCGAAGACCAGACCGGGCTCGGTCTTCCCGCTCTCCGAGCGCTGGATCCGGGTGGGCTGGCTGAACGTCTGGCCGGCCTCCTGCGCGACCTTCGCCCTCAGCGCGGCCGGGACGCTGTCCGGCGAGATGTCGCCCGAGTAGCGCGGACCGAAGCTGGTCCGGCCCGACTGCACCGACTGGCCGCTGCCCGGCAGCATCGCGATCACCGAGAAGACGTTCTGCCCGCTGGCGGCCAGTTCGCCGACCTGCCGCAGCAGCCAGGTGCCGGACTCCTCCGCGGTCAGGTCCGCGGCCGCGCCGCCCCGCAGCCGCAGGTCCTTCGCCTCGTCGATCTTCTTGAGCTCGGTCTGGAAGCCCGCGACCGCCTGGTCGCGCGCCGCGGCCCGCTTGGTGTCCAGCAGCCCGGTGCGCACCTGCGCCACCACGACGACCCCCAGCACCAGCACCACCAGGACCGACAGCAGCAGCGTCGCCGCCACCACCCGCAGCTGGATCGACCGCCGGTACAGCGCCGCCACCCGGTGCACGGGGCGCCGCAGCTGACGGCTCACCAGCGCGAACAGCGCCGCCGGCCCGCTCCGCCGGCGGCTGCGGACGGTCGAACTCAGCACGTCTCCGCGCACGGCGGAACCGCCCCCGTCGGTCTCGGCACCCGCCGGGGTCTCGTCGGACTGGTCGCTCACGTCAGCTGGGCCCGGCCTTGTAGCCGACGCCGCGGACGGTCACCACGATCTCGGGGCGCTCCGGGTCCTTCTCGATCTTGGAGCGCAGACGCTGCACATGGACGTTCACCAGCCGGGTGTCCGCCGCGTGCCGGTAGCCCCAGACCTGCTCCAGCAGCACCTCGCGGGTGAACACCTGCCAGGGCTTGCGGGCCAGCGCGACCAGCAGGTCGAACTCCAGCGGGGTCAGCGGGATGCCCCGGCCGTCCCGCTTCACCGAGTGGCCGGCCACGTCGATCACCAGATCGCCGATGGTCAGCTGCTCCGGCGTCGGCTCCTCGGCACGGCGCAGCCGGGCACGCACCCGGGCCACCAGTTCCTTGGGCTTGAACGGCTTGGTGACGTAGTCGTCGGCGCCCGACTCCAGACCCACCACGACGTCCACCGTGTCGGTCTTGGCGGTCAGCATGACGATCGGGATCCCGGACTCCGCCCGGATCTGCCGGCAGACGTCGATGCCGTCCCGGCCGGGCAGCATCAGGTCGAGCAGGACCAGATCGGGCTTGGTCTCCCGGAACGCGGCTAGTGCCTTGTCCCCGTCGGCGACGAAAAACGGCTCAAAACCCTCACCACGCAGCACGATGCCGAGCATCTCGGCCAGTGCGGAGTCGTCATCAACGACGAGGACGCGTCCCTTCATGGCTCCATCCTCTCATTACCGGATTGTGACCTGCCGCACAGCAGTCCCATTGCTCCAGAACGGCCAACTGGCGGCCCGGCGAATTCCGGCCATACCGGGCGAAAGGTCCGGCCCCACCCACCTCCGGAGCCCCCCTCGGGGCCCACCGGCCGTCCACGCGGCGGCCGTTGCCGTTCAGCAACCGGCTCCCCCTGGGGCGCGTCCGGGCACCATGGCACGATGGGCGCTGCGCCCTGGTGAAGATCCACCCGGCGCCGCGAACCCTGACGCCCTCCGAGGAGCAGTGATGACCGACACTCCGGGCTGGGCCTCGCCCGGCTCGCCCGAGCCGCCCCGCGACGGTGTCCGGCCCCCGGCCGACGCGCCCTCCGCCGTGCCCGGCCAGTCGGCACCGCCCCACGACGCCCCGCCCGCCCGGGGCACCGCCCCCGGCGCACCGCAGCCCCCCTACGGGCAGCAGCCGCCGTACGGACAGCAGCCCGCCTACGGGCCGCCCGGCGGGCCCTACGGCTGGGGAGCGCCGCCCAGCCCCAAGCCCGGCGTCATCCCGCTGCGCCCGCTCGGTCTCGGCGAGATCCTCGACGGCTCCGTCTCCACCGTCCGCAAGCACTGGCGGGTCGCCCTCGGCCTCTCCTTCGGCGTCGCCGTCGTCCAGCAGGGCGTCGCGCTCGGCGCCCAGCTCGCCGTCCAGGGGGACACCGGCGAGCTCACCCCGGTCCTGACCTCCCTGGTCAGCATGCCGCTCGCCTGGCTGCTCGGCGTGATCGCCTCGGCCCTGCTGACCATGGTGGTCAGCCGCGCCATCCTCGGGCAGTCCGTCACGCTCCGGGAGGCCTGGCGCGACGCCCGGCCCCGGATGCTCCAGCTCGTCGGCCTCACCGTGCTGAACGGCCTGATCCTCGGCGGCATCGTCCTGCTGGCCTGCGCCCCGCTGATCGGCTACGCCGTGGCCGGGGCGGAGGAACCGGGCATCACCTTCCTGCTCGTCGTCGTGGGCCTGCTCAGCCTGCCCGTCGTCGTCTGGCTCGGGATCCAGCTCAGCCTGGCCGCGCCCGCGCTCATGCTGGAGAAGCAGGGCGTCATCGCCGCCCTCTCCCGCTCCCGCCGCCTGGTCCGCCACTCCTGGTGGCGGATCTTCGGCATCACCCTGCTCAGCCTGGTCATCTCCTGGATCGTCGCCAGCGTGATCAGCACCCCGTTCACGGTCGTCGGCATGGTGCTCGGCTGGGGCGACCTCACCAGCCAGCTCGACGCCGGCGACAGCGCCACCATGCCGACCGCCATGCTGGTCACCCTCGCCATCGGCGGGATCCTCTCCTCCACCGTCACGCTCCCCTTCACCTCCACCATCGGCGTGCTGCTCTACGTCGACCAGCGGATCCGCCGCGAGGCCCTCGACATCGAGCTCGCCCGCGCCGCCGGCCTGCCCGAGTACGGCGGCACCGGCTGGGGCGACCAGGCCGGCCCCGCCCCGGCAAGGTTCTGAGCCCGGTGCCGGCCTGGGGGGAGATCGTCGTGCTCGCGGCCGGAGCCCCGGTCACGACCCCGCGCGACGCGGCCCGTGACGCGGCGCGCGACGAACTGGTCAACGCGGACTACCACCGCCACGACCCGAGCATCCAGCAGCGGATCTTCGACTGGATCATGGAGCGCGTCGACGACGCGCTCGGCGCGCTCGCCGGCGGCGGCACCAGCGGCACCACCGGCCTGGTCCTCTTCCTGGTGGTCGCCGCAGTGATCGGCGCCGCCCTCTGGTGGCGCCTCGGCGCGCCCCGGCGGGCCGCCCGCACCGACCTCGGCGTGTTCGGCGGCACCGGCCCGCGCAGCGCCGCCGAGCACCGCGCCGACGCCGAACGGCACGCCGCCGCCGGCCGCTGGGCGGAGGCCGTCCGCGAACAGATGCGCGCCCTGGTCCGCGGCCTGGAGGAACGCACCCTGCTCGACCCCCGCCCCGGCCGCACCGCCGACGAGGCCGCCGCCGAGGCCGGCCGCGCGCTGCCCGGCCACGCCGCCGCCCTCACCGCGGCCGCCCGCACCTTCGACGACATCGCCTACGGCGAGCGCACCGCCGACCAGGCCGCCTACCAGCTGCTGCGCGACCTCGACCGGGCCCTCGAACGCACCCGCCCGGTCCTCGCCCCGGCCGCCGGAGGAGCCGCATGACCAGCGCCACCCCCGCCCCGCCGACGGCGCCGCCCACCGCCGCGCCCGCCCCGGCCTCCCCGGCCGCCACCAGCCTCGCCCCCACCGGCCGCGGCCTGTGGCGACGCGCCCGCTGGTACCTGCTCGCCGTCGTGCTCGCCCTGCTCGCCGCCGTCGTCCTCGCCGCCGCCAAGGACGAGCGCCAGTACCCGCCGCTGGATCCGCGCTCCTACGAACCCACCGGCAGCCACGCCGTGGTCGCGCTGCTCGAACGCCAGGGCCTCAAGGTCGACGTCACCCCCGACCCCACCGGCCGCCCCGCCGGCGCCGACACCCTCGTCCTGCCGGAACCCGACCTGCTCAGCCCCGAGCAGCTGGCCGCCGTCGCCGCCGCCCGGCACGCCCGGCTGGTCCTCGTCTCCCCCGGCCCCGCCGCCCTCAGCGCGCTCGCCCCCGGCGTCCGCATGTCCGACGAGAACGGCGGCATCCCCTACGCCCGCGTCCACAGCACCGACCCCGGCTGCTCCCTGCCCGAGGCCGTCCGGGCCGGCAGCGCCCACGTCGGCGGTCTGCTCTACACCTCCGGCAGCCGCGGCGAGGGGTGCTACCCGCGCGGCCACGGCTACCCGCTGGTCTCCGTCCCCCTCGGCCGCGCCACCGACGTCGTGGTCCTCGGCAGCGGCGAGTTCCTCACCAACCAACTGCTCAAGAAGGACGGCAACGCCGCCCTCGGGCTCGGCCTGCTCGGCGCCCAGCCGCGCGTCACCTGGCACCTGCCCGACTACACCGCCCCGGTCGCCGAGGGCGGGCGGAAGAGCTTCCGGGACTTCGTCCCCGAGGGCTGGACCTGGGCCGGCTACCAACTCGCCGTCGCCGTCGTCCTCGCCGCGCTCTGGCGCGCCCGCCGCCTCGGCCCGGTCGTCAGCGAGAACCTGCCCGTGGTGGTCCGCGCCTCCGAGACCACCGAGGGCCGCGCCCGCCTCTACCGCCGCGCCAGGGCCCGCGGCCGTGCCGCCGACGCCCTGCGCCGCGCCGCCGCCCACCGCATCGCCCCGGCCCTGGGCGTGCCCCCCGTGGCCGGCGCGCCCGACCCCACCGCCCTCTGCGCGGCCGTCGCCGACCGTCTCCCCGAGTGGTCCGCCGGGGACGCACGGGCCCTGCTGTACGGCCCGCCCCCGACCGACGACGCCGCGCTGCTGCGGCTCGCCGACGACCTCGACGCCCTCGAAAGGCAGGTACGCAAGCCGTGACCGAGAAGGCCACCACCCAGCTCCGCATCACCCCCGGCACGGCACCCGCCACCCCCGGCAGCACCGTCCCCGGCGGCACCGCGTCCGACAGCGCGACGTCCGGGGACCCGCGCCTCGGCGACCCCCGCGCGGCGCTGACCGCGCTGCGCGCCGAGATCGCCAAGGCCGTCGTCGGCCAGGACGCCGCCGTCACCGGCCTGGTCGTCGCCCTGCTCTGCGGCGGCCACGTGCTGCTCGAAGGCGTCCCCGGCGTCGCCAAGACCCTGCTGATCCGCACCCTGTCCACCGCGCTCAGCCTGGAGACCAAGCGCATCCAGTTCACCCCCGACCTGATGCCCGGCGACGTCACCGGTTCGCTGGTCTACGACGCCCGCACCGCCGAGTTCTCCTTCCAGCCCGGCCCGGTCTTCACCAACCTGCTGCTGGCCGACGAGATCAACCGCACCCCGCCGAAGACCCAGGCCGCCCTGCTGGAGGCCATGGAGGAGCGGCAGGTCACCGTCGACGGCGAACCGCGCGCGCTGCCGGTGCCGTTCCTGGTCGCCGCGACCCAGAACCCGGTCGAGTACGAGGGCACCTACCCGCTGCCCGAGGCCCAGCTCGACCGCTTCCTGCTGAAGCTGATCCTCCCGCTGCCCGACCGCGACCAGGAGTTCCAGGTCCTCGCCCGGCACGCCGCCGGCTTCGACCCCCGCGACCTCACCGCCGCCGGCGTGCGCCCGGTCGCCGGCCCCGAGCACATCGCGGCCGCCCGCGAGCAGATCGCCCGGCTGACCGTCTCGCCCGAGATCCTCGCCTACATCGTCGACCTCTGCCGGGCCACCCGGCAGTCCCCCTCGCTCTCCATCGGCGTCTCCCCGCGCGGTGCCACCGCGCTCCTCGGTGCCTCCCGCGCCTGGGCCTGGCTGGCCGGGCGCGACTACGTCACCCCCGACGACGTCAAGGCGCTCGCCCTGCCCACCCTGCGCCACCGCGTCGCCCTGCGCGCCGAGGCCGAGATGGAGGGCGTCACCGCCGACTCCGTCATCCAGGCGGTGCTCGCCCAGACGCCCGCCCCGCGCTGAGCCGGCCCCGCCCGCTCGCCCCTCCGGCCGGCCCACCACCGGCCCCGACGAAGGAACGCACCGCATGGCCCTCACCGGGCGAACCGCCCTGCTCGCCGCGCTCGGCGCCCTCGTCACGGGCCTGCTGCTGCCCTCCTGGGCCGGGATCGGCGCCGTCACCGGCGCGGTCCTGCTCGGCGTCGTCGTCGACCTGGTGCTCGCCGCCCCCGTCCGCAGCCTGCGGATCACCCGGGGCGGCGACACCACGGTCCGCCTCGGCGAGAGCGCCGTCGTCGAACTGACCGTCACCAACCCGGCCGGACGGCCCCTGCGCGCCCGGATCCGCGACGCCTGGGCCCCGTCCGCCTGGCGGCCCGGGACCGGGACCGCCGCCTCCCGGCACACCCTGCGGGTACCCGGACACGAGCGACGCCGCGTCACCACCGTCCTCACCCCCACCCGCCGCGGGGACCACCACGCCCACAAGGTGACCGTCCGTTCGCTCGGCCCGCTCGGCCTGGCCGGCCGTCAGGGATCCCACCTCGTCCCCTGGACGGTCCGCGCGCTGCCCCCGTTCGCCAGCCGCAAGCACCTGCCGTCCCGGCTCGCCCGGCTGCGCGAACTCGACGGCCGGACCTCCGTCCTGACCCGCGGCCAGGGCACCGAGTTCGACTCGCTGCGGGAGTACCTGCCCGGCGACGACGTCCGCTCCATCGACTGGCGGGCCAGCGCGCGGCGTCACACCGTCGCCGTCCGCACCTGGCGCCCCGAGCGCGACCGGCACATCCTCGTCGTCCTGGACACCGGCCGCACCTCCGCCGGCCGGGTCGGCGACGCCCCCCGCCTCGACGCCTCCCTCGACGCCGCGCTGCTGCTCACCGCCCTCGCCACCAAGGCCGGCGACCGGGTCGACCTGCTCGCCCACGACCTGCGCAAGCGGGTCTCGGTGGCCGGCCGCTCCCCGAACGAGATCCTCCCGGCCTTCACCAACGCGATGGCCGTCCTGGAGCCCGCCCTCTACGAGACCGACATGCGCTCGCTGGTCGCCACCGCGCTCACGATGGCGCCGCACCGCTCGCTGATCGTCCTGCTCACCGGCCTCGACGCGGCCCCGGCCGAGGACGGCCTGCTCCCCCTGCTGCCGCTGCTCACCAAGCGCCACGAGGTCGTCCTCGCCTCCGTCTCGGACCCCCACCTCGACGAACTCGCCGCCGGCCGCGGCACCGTCGAGGCCGTCTACGGCGCCGCGGCCGCCGAGCAGACCCGCGCCGACCGTCGCCGCACCGCCGACCGCCTCACCCGCGCCGGCCTCACGGTCATCGACGCCCCGCCCGCCTCGGTCGCCCCCGCCCTCGCCGACACCTACCTCGCCCTCAAGGCCGCCGGCCGCCTCTGAGCCGGCCGTCAGGGCCGGCGGGCGCTGTCGTCACACCCCCTCAGTACGCTCGCGTCCATGAGCGTCTCCATCTATTACTCCGCACGTCGCGCCACCCCGCTGACCGAGGCCGAGACCGCCTCCGTCGAGCAGGCTCTCGCCGCCCACGCCGCTTCGTTCCCCTTCTCCGACGAGGAGGGCGTCGCCCCGTACGACTACGACGAGACCGAGCCGGACGAGCTCGTGTGCGGGGCCACGAAGCTGCCGTCCGACCCCAGCCGGCTGCTGCCAGTGATGACCGAGGTGCTGAGCACCTTGAGCGCCTTGCGCCGGGCTCTGCCCGGAACGGAATGGGACGTGCACATGGACGACCTGGACGTCCCGTGGGACGAAGCCGACGGCTACGCCTTCCCCGGCATGTGAGTCCACGGACTGCACGGTGAACGCAAAGAACCCCCGCCGGAATACCGGCGGGGGTTCTTCTCACAATTTGTTCGGCGGCGTCCTACTCTCCCACAGGGTCCCCCCTGCAGTACCATCGGCGCTGTGAGGCTTAGCTTCCGGGTTCGGAATGTAACCGGGCGT
>NZ_JBIBVJ010000013.1:0-186059 GCF_043080305.1 Kitasatospora sp. NPDC015120
CCGGCAGTGCGGGGCCGGCGGCGGTGGCGATCTGGCTCGCGTAGGCGCGCAGTGCTTCCCCGGTCCGCGCCGACAGCACCCACCCGACCGGCCCCGAGGATGACGACGACTGCTCTGAGCTGACCTCCTCGGCCTGTGGAGCCTCCTCCAGAATGAGGTGGGCGTTGGTCCCACTGATGCCGAAGGATGACACCGCGGCGCGGCGTGGCCGGCCGGTGGTGGGCCATTCGCGGGGTTCGGTGAGCAGCCGGACGCCTCCCGCGTTCCAGTCCACGTGGGGGGTCGGCTCGTCAACGTGCAGGGTAGGTGGCAGGATGCCGTGTCGTAGGGCTTCCACCATTTTGATGACGCCGCCGATTCCGGCTGCTGCCATGGCGTGGCCGATGTTCGACTTCAGCGAGCCCAGCCACAGTGGTTGGTCCGGGGAATGCTCCTGCCCGTAGGTCGCCAGCAGTGCCTGCGCCTCGATGGGGTCGCCGAGCTTGGTGCCGGTGCCGTGCGCTTCGACCACGTCGACATCCCCACCGGTTAGCCCGGCGTTGGACAGTGCGGTGCGGATGACCCGTTGCTGTGACGGGCCGTTCGGCGCGGTCAGCCCGTTCGAGGCGCCGTCCTGGTTCACGGCCGATCCCCGCAGCACGGCCAGCACTCGGTGCCCATGAGCGCGGGCGTCGGAGAGGCGTTCGAGTGCCACCAGCCCTGCGCCCTCGCCCCAGCCGGTGCCGTCGGCCGCTGCCGCGAACGCCTTGCAGCGTCCGTCGACGGAGAGGCCTCGCTGCCGGGAGAACTCCACCAGCATCCCTGGTGAGGACATCACGCTCACGCCACCGGCCACGGCCAGCGCGCATTCACCGTTGCGTACGGCCTGGGCTGCCTGGTGCAGGGCGACCAGCGATGACGAGCACGCCGTGTCCACCGTCACCGCGGGCCCCTCCAGGCCGAGGAAGTACGCCAACCGGCCCGAGGCGACACTGCCACTCACACCGGTGAGCACGTATCCGTCCACCCCACCGTACGGAGTGTCGAGCCGCGGGCCGTAGTCGCCCGCCATGGCACCGATGAAGACGCCCGTGTTGCTGCCGCGCAGCGACCCGGGCTCGATCCCGGCGTCCTCCAAGGTCTGCCACACCGTCTCCAGCAGCAACCGCTGCTGCGGATCCATAGCCAGCGCCTCGCGCGGAGAGATACCGAAGAACCCGGCGTCGAAGCCGGCGATGTCATCGAGGAAACCGCCGTATTGGGCGTAGGTCCGCCCGGATGTCGACGGGTCCGGGTCGAAGAGGTTGTCCAAGTCCCAGCCGCGATTGCGTGGCAGCTCGCCGACCGCATCCCGCCCCGACTGCACCAGGTCCCACAACCCCGCCGGCGATGACGCACCACCGGGGAACCGGCACCCCATCCCGACAATGGCGATCGGATCGTCGGCGGTGCTGTCACCAGCTGCCGGAGCGCTCACCGCGGCACCCGCGTCGCGATGCCCGGTGAGCTCCGCGTGCAGGTACGTCGCGAACCGGTCAGGGGTGGGATGGTCGAAGACCAGAGAGCCGGACAGGACCAGACCCAGCTCTCCGGAGAGCCCGGCGCACAGCTCGACCGCGGTGAGGGAGGTCAGCCCGAGGTTCTTGAAGGAGGTCAGCGGCTCCAGGTGGCCCGCGTCGTACCCCAGGACGGCCGCGAGGTGCGTGAGCACCAGGCCGAGCAGGCCGTCGCGGTCGCGGAGAGAAGCAGGCCCTGCGGCGGGTGCGGCCTCGCGCGCCTCGCCGAACCAATGCCGGCTGCGCTGGAAGGCGTAGGTGGGAAGCGCGACCCTGCGGCCGCCGTCCAGCAGCGGCGTCCAGTCCACTCCCGCCCCCGTGGCGTGCAGGGTGCCGAGCGCCCGGAGCAGCGTGCGGACCTCGTCCTGCCCGGCGCGCAGGGTGGACACCGCCGTGGGGGTCTGCTCGGCGAGGGTCTCCCGGGCGAGGCCGGTGAGGACGGGGTCGGGGCCGAGTTCGAGGTAGCGGGAGACGCCTGCGTCGTGCAGGGTGCGGATGCCGTCGGCGAAGCGGACGGTGCCACGGATCTGGCGTGCCCAGTAGCCGGGGTCGGTCAGCTCGTCCGTGGCGGCGGGGCGCCCGGTGATGTTCGAGATGACGGGGATCCGAGGGGCGTGGAAGGTCAGCCCACGGATGGCGTCGGCGAACTCGTCCAGGATCCCGTCGAGGTGGTGGGAGTGGAAGGCGTGGCTGACGTTCAGCTGCTTGGTCTTCACTCCCTTGGTACGGAAGGATTCAGCCACTGCCAGCACCGGGCCGGTGTCGCCGGAGATCACGACCGAACCGGGCCCGTTGACGGCGGCGATGCCCACCCCGGACTCCGGCAGCAGCGCCCGCACCTCGCACTCGTCGGCGTTGACGGCCACCATCGTCCCGCCGGACGGCGCCCCCTGCATCAACCGTCCCCGCGCCGCGACGAGCGTGCAGGCGTCGGGCAGCGACAGCACGCCGGCGACGTGCGCGGCGGTGACCTCACCGATCGAGTGACCGATCAGGTGCTGCGGCCGTACTCCGAACGACTCCACGAGCCGGAACAATGCTGTCTCCACCGCGAACAGCGCCGCCTGCGTGTACCTGGTCCGGTCGAGCAGTTCCGCGCCGGACCACACGATCTCCCGCAACCCGCTGCCCAGCAACGGATCCAGTTCCGCGCACACCGCGTCGAAGGCTTTGGCGAACACCGGGAACTGCGCGTACAACTCCCGGCCCATGCCAGTCCGTTGCGCGCCCTGTCCGGTGAACATGAACGCCGTGCCGCCCTCGGAGACTGCCCCGGACACCGCGTTCGGCGCCGGAACGTTCGCCGCCAGCGCGGTCAGGCCGGCGCTCAACTCGGCCGCATCGGCGCCGATCACGACCGCGCGGTGCGTGAGCGCGGCGCGGGTGGTTGCCAGCGAGAAGCCGAGGTCGAGCGGATCCGGCTCGCCCTGTGCAGCGACATGACCGGCCAGCCGATCGGCCTGGGCGCGCAGTGCCTGGGCGGTGTCGCCGGACACCAGCCACGGGATCGGGCCTGCCTTCTCGGGGCGGCTCTGCCGGACGGGCGACGGCTCCGGAGCCTGAGCGAGCACCAGGTGGCAGTTGGTGCCGCCCATCCCGAACGACGACACGCCTGCCACCCGCTGCCCGTCGCCCGGCCACCCGCGCAGCTCGGTGGCGACCTCGATGCCCAGGTCGGCGAGCGGGATGTCGCTCGGGGGAGCGGTGAAGTTCAGACTCGCCGGCACCTGGCCGTGCTGGACGGACAGTGCCGCCTTGATGAAGCCGGCGATCCCGGCTGCCCCCTCCAGGTGCCCCAGATTGGTCTTGGCCGACCCCACCACGAGCGGTCGGCTCCGGTTGGCGAAGACCGAGCCCACCGCAGCCGACTCCACCCGGTCCCCGACCGGCGTGCCGGTGCCGTGCAGTTCCACGTATCCCACCTCGGTGGGGTCCGTCCCCGCTGCGGAGAGGGCCGCCCGCAGCAGCTCCTCCTGCCCCGGTCGGCTCGGAGTGGTCAACTGCTCGCCACCGCCGTCGTTGTTCACCGCGCCGCCGCGGATCACACAGATCACCTGGTGGCCGTTCGCGACGGCGTCCTCCAGCCGCATGAGTACCACCAGGCCTGCGCCCTCGCCGCGTACGTAGCCGTTGGCGCGCGCGTCGAAGGTGTAGCACCGGCCGTCCGGCGACAGCGCGCCAAACTCGCTCGCGGCCGCGGTCGATTCGGGCGAGAGGGTCAGGTTCACGCCGCCGGCCAGCGCCCAGGCGGACTCTCCACGACGCACGCTCTCGTACGCCTGGTGCACGGCGACCAGAGCCGAGGACTGCGCCGAGTCCACGACCACGCTCGGGCCGGACAGACCCAGGAAGAACGAGATCCGGTTCGCGAGGATGCCGCGCTGGAGCGCGGACAGGGTGAAGCTGTCGATCGCTCCCACGCCCTGGTCGTGCACCAGCTGGGCATAGTCGTCCCCCATGGCGCCGAGGAAGACTCCCGCCCGGTTGCCGCGCACCACCGACGGGTCGACGCCCGCGAGTTCGAGGGCCTCCCACGCCAGTTCCAGCACCAGCCGCTGCCGCGGGTCCATTGCTGCGGCTTCGCGTGGCGACACGCCGAAGAAGTCCGCGTCGAAGTCCGCGACCCCGTCGATCAGCCCGGCTCTGCCCACCCGCGTGCCGACGTGCGAGACGCGGTCGGCAGGGACGTCGCCGACGGCCTCCGCACCCGCCGAGAGAAGGTCCCAGTACGCCTCGGGCGAGCTCGCGCCCGGAAAGCGGCAGGACAGCCCGACCACCGCGACAACGTCGTGACCGTTCGATTCCACGAAGTTCTCTGTCATGACAGCGGATTCTCATTCCGGTCTCGGCGGAGGGTGGAAGGGCACCGGGAGGGCCTCCACCCCGGAGCATGGCAAGCCGAACAGATGGATCAACAGAGCCTGGATCGAGGGACGCTGTCCAGCTGGCCCGACGGACGCTGAGCTTCTGCTTCCGCTCACGGGCCCTCGACAGTTGGTGTCCGGGTGTCAGAAGCGCACCACTTGTGTCTACCTTGACGGCTGTCAGACAGTCGGTGCACACTCCCAAACGCGAGCCCAGCGAAGATTCACGTACGAGGCTTCTGTTCGAATACCGCGTGAACGGGGACGAACCTTGTTAGACTTCCACATACTTGGCCGCCTGAAAGTCACCAACGACCTGACCGACTGCACACCAACTGCACCGATGGTGCGCCGGGTATTGGCTCAGCTTCTCCTGTGTGCGAACAACATCGTCACGCTCGACGCGATCATCGACGAACTGTGGGGCGACAAGCCGCCGAAGAGCGCCGTCCCCACCGCGCAGACGTACATCTACCAGCTGCGACGCCAGTTCGAACCGTGGCTGCCGAACGGCAAGGCCGAGCAGGTGCTCGCCACCTGCGGCACCGGCTACGTACTCCAGTTGAACCCGGGCCAGCTCGATCTGGAGGCGTACCTCCGGCTGGCCGAGCAGGGGCACCTCGCGCTCGCCGCCGGCGATCCGGCTGCGGCGAGGCAATTGCTCTGGCAGGCGCTCGACCTCTGGTCGGGGCCGGCGCTCGCCGACGTGACGGCCGGTCCGTCCATCCAAGCGCACATCGTCCATCTCAGTGAACAGCGCGCGCACACGGTGGAGCTGCGCATCCAGGCCGACGCGATGCTCGGCCGGCACCGGGAACTTGTCGGAGAGCTGAAGGCCATGCTGATGGCCGACCCACTTAACGAGTGGTGCCACGCTCAGCTGATCAAGGCACTGGCCTGCAGCGGTCGACGGAACGAATCGCTGGTCGCCTACCAGCGCCTGCGCAAGACGCTGTCCACCGAGCTCGGGCTCGAACCCTCGGAAGTGCTACAGGAGTTGCACCAGGACGTCCTGGCCGGGCGCGACTCCTGGTCGGACTGGCGCACCTCGGCGTAGCTGACCGGGCGGTGGTGAGGGCCGAGGGCCGAGGGACGGGGGAAGTCCCTCGGCTGCTCGTCTGCCCGGATGACCGGCCTGGCGGATCCGCTTCCGGGGTACCGGCGTGCGCTACGGAGCCGTCAGTACCATCGCGGAGTTGAGGCCCTCGCCGCGGGCAAGGACCAGCGCCGTGGACACGGGCACCTCCCTCGGCCGGCCGAGTACCAGGTCGAGCTGATCGGAGGGGACCGGGTCGGTCACATTGATCATGGGGGGGATAACGCCGTGCCGCATGCTCAGCAGCGCCGTGGCCACGTCGATCGCCGGGCTGCCGGCGTACAGTCGCCCGGTCATCGTCTTCGGCGCGGTGACCGGAACCGCACGCGGGCCGAACAGGCCGGTGATGGCGGCGGCTTCGGCGCGGTCCAGCTCCGCGACCCCGGCCGCGTCCGCGAACACCACGTCCACGTCGGCCGGCGTCACCCCGGCGTCCGCGAGCGCGAGCTCGATGGCCCGGCGCAGCCCGGGCTCCCGGCCGGACCCTGGCCGCGGGTCGAAGGTGGTGGCGTGGCCGGCGATCTCGCCGTACGGCCGGGCCCCGCGAGCGAGCGCGTGTGCGGCCTCCTCGACCACGAGCAGGGCACCACCCTCACCCAGCACGTACCCGGACGCGGCGGTGTCGAACGGCAGATAGGCTCGCGTGCGGTCGGTCACCGTGCTCAGCCGGCCGGTCGTCAGCTCGATCGCCCACCCGAGCGGGCATAACCCGCTCTCCGCCGCACCGCACATCGCGACCGGCAGCCCGTCGGCCACGTAGCGGCGGGCCTGTGCGATGGCCTCCAGGCCGCTGGTGTGACCGGTCAGGACACCGCCGGGGCCGTGCAGGCCGTGCCGGATGGAGATCTGCCCCGTGTTCACCGCGTAGAACCAGGAGAACGAGAGGTAGGCGCTCACATGGTCGCTGCCGAGGCTCCAGAGTTTCTCCAACTCGCGCTGGCTGTACTCCAGTCCGCCGACGGAGATGCCGGTGGCGACGCCGACATGGTCCTGCGGCACCGTGGCCAGGTCGAGGCCGGAGTCGCCGACCGCCGTCTCCATGGCGATCAGCGAGAGCCGGGTGCTCTGGTCGGTCTGCGGGACCAAACGGCCAGGGATGTACTTGCGGACGTCGTAGTCGGGCACCTCACCCGCCAGCTGAGCCGGGTACTGCGCCGGATCGAACCGGGTGACCCGGTCGATCCCGCTGCGCCCGTGCAGGACGGCGTCCCAGTACTCGGCGGTGTCGAAGCCGTTCGGTGCGACGACCCCGAGGCCGGTGATCACCGCCCGGCGGAGCCTCGGTGCCGTGCCGCTTCCGGCCTCGGTGCCGGTGTCAGGCCTTGGTATCGTGGTACTCATCGGCTCCCCTCCTTGGTCAGCACCATTGCGCTCTGGAAGCCGCCGAACCCGCTGCCGACCTTGAGCACCGTGCGCAGGTCAGCCTCCCGCGCGGTGAGCGGCACGTAGTCGAGGCCCAGGTCCGGGTCGGGCTCGTGCAGGTTGGCCGTCGGGGGGATCAGCCCGGCCTCGATGGCCAGTGCGCAGGCCGCGATCTCGATCGAGCCGATCGCCCCCAGGGAGTGGCCGATCATGGATTTGATCGAACTCACCGGCGTCCGGCACGCGTGCTCGCCGAGGGTGCGTTTGAACGCGTCGGTCTCGTGCCGGTCGTTCTGCACGGTCCCGGAGCCGTGCGCGTTCACGTAGTCCACCTGCTCGGGCGAGCGCCCGGCCATCCGCATCGCCACCTCGATGGCCTGGGCCAGCTCGGGGCCGTCGGTCCGCAGCCCGGTCATGTGGTATGCGTTCGCGCGCACGCCCCAGCCGCTGATCTCCGCGTAGATGTGCGCACCACGCTTCCTGGCGTGTTCCAGCTCCTCCAGTACCAGCATCGCGCTGCCCTCGGCGAGCACGAAGCCGTTGCGGGAGCGGTCGAACGGGCGGGAGGCGGTGGCCGGGTCGTCGTTGCGGTTCGTCGTCGCCTTGATCGCGTCGAAGCAGGCCACGCAGATCGGTGAGATGGACGCGTCCGAGCCGCCGGCCAGCATCACGTCGGCGGCGCCCTCGCGGATCAGCTGCGCCGCGTGGGCCACCGACTCGATCCCCGCCGTGCAGCCCGTGGACACCAGCCCCACCGGGCCCTCTGCGCCGACCACCCAGGCCACATCGGCGGCGACCGAGGTCGGCACCAGGTAGTTGAACATGTGGGGCACCGCGTACTCGTGGTCGAGGAGCCACTTGCGGCCGCCGTCGGACAGGACGTTGTACTCCCGGTCCAGGCTCATGGTGCCGCCGATGGCACTGCCGACGGTGACGCCGACGCGGTGCGGATCGATGGCGTCCACGTCGAGACCGGAGTCCGTCACCGCCTCCTTGGTCGCGGCGACCGCGAGCTGTGCGCCCCGGTCCATCCGCCGGATCTCCTGCGTGGACAGGCCCTCCGCCACCGGGTCGAAGTCGCACTCACCCGCGATCCGCGAACGGAACTTGGACGCGTCGAACAGCGAGATGGTGCGCGTGGCCGTGGTACCGGAGGAGATCAACTCCCAGAACTCCTTGGTGTTTCCACCACCGGGGGCGCGTACGCCGATGCCGGTGACGGCTACTCGGCGGCTCAACGCGCCCTCCCCGCTCGAACTCTGAACACGGCATTCGGCATGCGAGTCTCTTCCTACTAGCAGCTGACTTCGGTATTCGCGAGGTGGGCCTCAGACGTCGAACGTGACCGGCAGCGCCTCCAGTCCGCGGATCGTGAGGCTGCGCTGCCACCGCAGCTGCGCGGGCGGTACGGCCAGGGCGAGGCCCGGCAGCCGGCGCAGCAGTGCTTCGAAGGCGATCCGGCCCTCCAAGCGGGCCAGCGGAGCGCCGAGACAGAAGTGGGCACCCCGGCCGAACGCCACGTGCCCGTTCTCGGCGCGGGTGACGTCGAAGCGGTCCGGTGCCGCAAACTTCGCCGGGTCCCGGTCAGCCGCCGCGAGCGACAGCAGCACCGGGTGGCCCTTCTCGATGCGGGTGCCCGCGATCTCGATGGGTTCGAGCGGGAACCGCCAGGTCGCCGTCTCGAACGACCCGTCGTAGCGGAGCATCTCCTCCAGGGCCGAGTCCAGCATCTCCGGCCGCTCGCGCAGCAGGGCGAGCTGGTCGGGGTGGCGCAGCAGCGCGAGGGTCCCGTTGCCGATCAGGTTGACCGTCGTCTCGAAGCCCCCGACCAGCAGCAGGGACATCATCGACAGCAGCTCGGTCTCGTCCAGCCGGTCGTCGGCGTCCCGCGCCGCGATCAGGGCGTCCACCAGACCGTCGGCCGGCTCCTTGCGGCGCTGGTCGACCAGATCGGTCAGGTAACCGAGCAGGTCGCGCAGGCCGACCGGACGCGCGGCCTCCTGGCTGGTCCGGACGGAGTCGGTGTCGTTCGTCCACCGGCGGAAGTCCTTCGTCCATTGACGGAAGACGTCCTGATCCGCCCGGGGCACGCCCAGCAGCTCGCAGATAACCGTGATCGCCAGCGGGAACGCGAACTCGCTGAGCAGTTCGGCGCGCCCGGTCGGCACGATCCGGTCGAGCAGCCCGTCCGTGATCTCCTGCACTTGGCCGCGCAGGTTCTCGACCCGGCGGGTGGTGAAGGCGGTCGAGACCAGCCGGCGCAGCCTGGTGTGCTCGGGCGCGTCCGTGGTCAGCAGGTGCGTCCCGAGCCCGGTCCGATCCTCCAACGGCCGCCCCTTGCCCGCCTCCTGCCAGTCGAGCGGTGCATTGCGCGGGTCCTTGCTCATCCTGGGGTCGGACAGCAGGCTGCGCACGTCCTCGTACCGGGTCACCAGCAGTCCGTACAGGCCCTTGCCCTCCATGACCTGCCGGACGGGCTCCTGCTCACGCAGCAACGCGTACTGGGGGTAGGGGTCATCGCCGAAATCCATCGTCCACCTCCGCTTGCAGATCCTCGCGGCGCCGGTTCGAGGCGGCTTCGCGCCCGGACCGATCCGGCGCCGCGAGGTGATTCGGTCTAGTGCTGCCGGCACAGGAGCCGGTCGAGGGCCTCCTGCAACTGCTGGGTGCTGGTCGCCTCGCCGTCCCCGGGGGCAGCCGCGCGCCAGCCGACGAAGCCGTCGGGGCGGACGAGCACGGCGCCGTCCTCCTTGATGCCGGCGGCCGCGGCCCAGCCTTCGACGGCGTGGGCCGTGATGCCCAGCTCCCGTGCGGCCGCCAGCCAGTGGCCGGCCGCTGTCCCGGTGAGCAGGGTGAAGCCGTCCACCAGGTCGACCGTGGATCGGCCGTCCGGGAGCCGGCGGTGCGGCAGGCGGCTGCCCGGTGCACCGTCCAGGGTGAGGTTCTCAAAGTCCGACAGCGGTTCCGGGTCGATCACCGCGGGGGAGTCGTACCGGTAGCCGACCACCGGGAGCATGATGCCTGCCATGCCGACGGCCGCGCGGTCGGCGGCCCGGCTCGGGTCGTTATCCCAGTGCAGGTCGCGGTTGTGGGCGCGGATCACGACCTGCTCCATGGTGAACAGGGCGACCGGCCGGCGCTCGGCCTCGTAGGTGTCGAGCAGTGCGTCACCACCGGCGGCCAGCTTCCACGCGAGGTTGTGGCCGTCGGCGATGCCCACGTTGAGCCCGAGACCGCCGACCGGCGGCACCACGTGTGCCGCGTCGCCGACCAGGAAGACGTTCCCCTGGCGGAACCTGTCGGCCACCAGGGCCGTGGAGGACCAGGGCAGCAGGCTGATGATCTCCGGCTCGATGTCGGTGACGCCGGTGGCGTCCCTGATCTGCTGCTGGATCCGGTCGACGGGGGTGTCCGGGTCGCCGTTCGGGATGTGGAAGACCCAGCGCTCGTCGTCGACCTTGAGCAGGATGCCGGAGGCCCGCTCGTTGCGGAGGAACGTCATGGAGAACGGCGGGGTCGGCAGGTCGGCGCGGAACAGCACATTGAGCATGTGGCTGCTGCCGATCCGGCCCGGGCCCGTGACGCCGATGCCGAGCAACTCCCGTACCGTGCTGCGGACTCCGTCGGCGGCGATGACGTAGTCGCCCGTGACGACCCTGCCGTCCGCCGTGGTGACGCCGCCGTCCGAGACGGCGACCACCTCGCTGTCGAAGTCCACCCGGCCGCCGAGCTCCCGCAGCCGTTCCAGGGCGGCTCGGTCGACGCGGTCCTGCGGGCAGCTACCCAGCCTCGCCGGGCCGGTTTCCGGCGGCTCGAACGCGGCCGTCTCCGTGGTGAGTTCGGCCAGGCTCGGCCCGGTCATCAGGCCCCGGACGCGGCTGTCCGTCTCGACCTCGATGCCGGCCTCGCGCAGGATCTCCGCCGAACGGTCGGTGATGCCGAACGCCCTCGGGTGGTCGTTGGCCTGCGCCCGGCGCTCCAGCACGTGGACCGAGACGCCTTGGCGGGTGAGGAAGACAGCGGTGCACAGCCCGACGGTGCCACCGCCGACGATCACGACACGCATCAGTTCCTCCGCAGTTCGACGACGGACATCCGGCCGGCCGGCAGGACCGAGACGATCCCGAGGCCGGCCGATCCGGCCAGCCCGCCCAGCTGTTCGAGGCTGTGCTGGCGGCCTCCGAAGTAGCAGAGCATCCGCAGGTCGCCCTCGGTCTGGATGCTCTGGTTGTTGAAGTAGTCCACGACGAAGACGCTCCCCGTGGTGGCCGCCGCGTCAGCGCAGCGCCGCATGATGCGGGCGGCCGAGGCGTCGTCCCAGTTGTGCAGGATGCTCGACAGTAGGTAGCCGTCCCCGTCGGCGGGCAGCTCGTCGAAGAAGCTGCCGGCCACGGTGCGGGCCCGGTGGTCGAGACCGGCGGCGGCGATGGCCTTCCCGGCGCGGCGCACCGGCCCGGCCAGGTCGAGGACCGTCCCGTGCAGGGTGTGGTGCGCCTGCAGGATGGTGATCAGCATGCTGCCGTCGCCGCCGCCGACGTCGACGAGGTGGCGCAGCCTGCCCCAGGGGTACGCCCCGGCCACCGCCGACGCGTGCACCGCCAGCCGGGCGCCCATCAGCGAGTCGAACGACTCGGCCCGCCCGTCGTCGGCCGACAGGTCCTCCCAGAAGGTCACCCCGTACTGCTGCGGGAACGCGGGCTCGCCGGTGCGGACCGTGTGCAGCAGGTGGACCAGGCTCAACTCGGCGTGCCCGAGGGCACCTTCGATGTCGAGCACGGACTGCATGGCGTCCGGCTGCCCCTCACACAGGTACCGACCCATGGCCGTCAGCTCGTACGCCCCCTCCGCACCCGACAGCACGCCGGCCGTCACCAGGTGGTCCAGCAGTCGCCCGAGCACGTCCCGGTCGGCGTGCACCGCCTCCGCCAGCGCTTCGGCCGTCCGGGTACCGGCGGCGATGTGGTCGGCCAACCGCAAGGTCGCCGCCACCCGGATGGCCATCGGGGTCACCAGATCCGCGGCTGCCCATATTCCCCCGCCCCTGGCGGTCGTCTCCTCGGCCATTGCTCCTCCTGACTCGACGGCTGCCCCGTCGCCCTGCCCGGCATGAAAGGTTCCTGGTACGCGCACCCGCCTCAGCTGTCGGCGCGCTCCTCCGCGTACTCCTTGGCGAGGCGCAGGTTGCTCATGCTGTTGGAGCTCAGCAGGCGCCGCAGGTAACGGCGCGCCTCGCCGACCGTCGTGCCGCCGCCGAGCAGCGACAGCGCCGAGCGCTTGATGGTGCTGGTGTGCCGGGCTTCCGCGATGACGCCCTCCGGCGTCTGGGTGAACCGCCAGTGGCCGGTGTGCGCGTCGAGCATCGCGGGGAGCGAGATCTGCTTGTAGACGATCAGCTTGGACGGCAGGCAGATCCGTACCGAACGGACGGTGTGCACGGTGCCGTCCGGGCCCTTGGTGTCCATGTCGAAGAACTGGATGTTCGGCACGTCCTCGGTCATGGCCAGACCCACCACGTGCGGGATGCGCTCGGGCCAGAGGTCCGCCCGGTAGAGGTACTCGTAGGCGTCCTCGATGGAGCCGGAGATGAACAGCGGGTCGGTGAAGGAGAGCACCAGCTCGTCCAGGTCGGCACGCCGTTCCGCCGTGACGCGCAGGGTGTCGAGGTGCTCCTTGCCGTCTTGGCCGATCCGGTCGAGCAACGGGGCGAGGTCGGCGCCGGCCGGCGCCTCGACGTGGTGGTGCAGCTCGACCCTGGTCCGGTTCGGCGCCAGTTCGGTGAACACCCACTCGCCGTGGATCTCGGTGGCGGGCGCCTCGGTATCCATGTACGTGAAGGCGATCCGGCGCCCGGGCCGGTCGGTGCGGCGCACGGTCCGCCAGGTGCGGACGGCGCTGTCGCCGGCCAGCGACCAGTGCTGGACCAGTTCGCCCTTCTCGTTGGTGTGGAGCACCTCCGCGTGCACGGCGGACGCATGGAACTGCGACCAGCGCTCGACGTCCGCGACCAGGTTGAACACTGTCCCGAAGTCGGCATCGATGACCAGGTCGTGATCAACCTGCTGCTGAACACTCGTCACTGCGAGACACCTCACAAGCGTCGTGGCCTCTGTTGCTCAGACCATGTCCGCCGCCGTTCGAGCGCACGTCGAGAACCCTTTGACGGCCGCTGGAGCGTCCCCTTCCGCCGTTGATCCAGCGTCGATCCAGCGTCGAAGGCGAGGACACAAGCTCGGCGCGATCCCGGAACACCGCCAACCGTGAGGAGAGCTCGTGACGACCATCGTCACCGTCGGCTCGTTCGACAGCAGTGGCGTCGCCGACGTCACCAAGATCCTTCGGGAGTTCGACGGCGAAGTTGCACCAGGGCTCCCCCGGCTGCGCCGGAGGCAGGTCTTCCACTACAGCGACCTGTACATCCATTTGCAGGACTGGGACGTCGCCGACGAGGGCGAGGCGCAGCGGCTGATCGCCACCGACCCCCGGTGCACCCAGTTGGACGAGCGCCTGTCCGCCTACTTCGGCGGGCACGCCCCGACGGAGGACTGGGACGGCCCGGTGGACCGGCCCACGGCCGAGCGGTTCTACCTGTGGCCGGCCGAACAGTTGGAGAACCTGGAGCACTCGTACAGCGCGGTGATCGTCAACACCCAGCGGCAGGAGCACATCCCCGAGGTGTCGCGGCTGTTCGCGGAGTCGGACGAGACCGACATCCCGCAGAGGATGGGGACGCTGCGCCGTCAGATCTACCTGTGGCGCGGTATCTACCTGCACATCCAGGACTTCGCCGAGACCAACAGCATTGAGGTGATCAACTCGGTGTGGACGGAGGGCGACCCCCGCTTCCTGCAGCTCGTCGACGACCTCACGCGGATCATTCCGCCGTACGACCCCGCCGGCAAGTCCCTGGCCACTCGCTTCTACCACTGGGCTGCAGAGGTGTCCGCATGACCGAGCTTCCGACCTTCCCCATCCGCCGGCAGCACCCGAGCGTGCTGCCGGCCGAGTACGAGACGCTGCGGGAGCGCGGCATCGGCCGGGTGGTGCTGCCCACCGGCAAGTTCGCCTGGCTGGTGGTGCGGCCCGAGTTCGCCCGGTTCGTGCTGTCCGACCCGCGGTTCAGCTCGGACAAGACCAGCGGCAAGTTCCCGAAGCTGACGCCGAACTCGCTGAACAAGCTCAAGCACTGCGCGCCGTTCATGATCAACCTGGACGGACCGGAGCACCTGGAGAAGAAGCGGGTGATGATCCGGGAGTTCTCCGGGGAGCGGCTCGTCTCGCTGGAGAGCCGCATGGACGTGGCCGTGAACGAGCTGGCCGACGCGATGCTGGCGCAGCAGACGAAGCCGGTCGACCTGGTGGCGGAGCTGGCGTACCCGATCGCCTGGAAGTTCCAGGAGATGTTCATCGGCGTCCCCATGGCCGAGCTGAAGAAGATGCGCGACCACGTGTGGGACCTGCTGTTGCGGACCTCCAACGAGGAGGAGGAGAAGGCGGCCGCCGCGATCCTCAACAACCACGCGATCGAGGTGTTGAAGGAAAAGGCGGACAACCTGGGCGACGACATGATGAGCCGCCTGATCGTGGAGGAGCGCGCCGAGCACGGCGAGGTGGACTGGTACCGGATGGCGCCCATGATGCTGTCGAACGCCCAGGGCATCCACAACTCGGTCTCCACGATGATCTCCCTGGGCGTGCTCACCCTGCTGTCGCACCCTCAGGAGCGGGCTACGCTGCTCGCCGAGCCGGGCCGGATGTCGGCCGCGGCGGACGAGATGCTCCGGTTCTTCTCGATCAACGACGGCACCCCGATGCGGGTGGCCGTGGAGGACGTGCTCGTCGGGGACACGCTGGTCAAGGCCGGTGACGGCGTGGCCATTCCGACGTTGCCCGCCAACCGTGACCCTTCGACGTGCCCGTACCCCAACGAGCTCAACCTCCTGCGGGAGCAGCCCGTCCGGCACATCGCGTTCGGCCACGGGCCGCACCAGTGCCCGGCGAACCGGCTGACGCCGGATGTGCTGGGGATGGTCTACACGACGCTGTTCGAGAAGGCCCCCACGCTCGCGCTGGCCGTGCCCGAGGCGGAGCTGACGTACAAGTACCACTCGATCCAGGCGTTCGGACCGAAGACGATGCCGGTCACCTGGTAGGCAGTTGCCGACCGCCGCGCCCGCCCCCCCTGGCGGGCGCGACGGCCTGCCTGTCTGCCTGCCGAATTGACCGAGTCGAGCACTGCCGGAGGGCAACCCATGATGCCGCAGAGCAGCGAGGGCCGTGTCGCCCTCGTCACCGGAGCCTCGGGGGCGCTCGGCGCCGCCGTCGCACGCGTCCTCGACCGCCGCGGCTACCGGCTCGCGTTGCACTACGCTACCGGCGAGGCCAGGGCCCGTGAGCTCGCGGCCGGACTCGGCGGGCCCAGTACCGTCGTGCAGGCGGACGTGGCCGACTGGGCCGCCACGCAAGGCATGGTGGACCAGGTGCGCGCCGAGCTGGGCGACATCAGCGTGCTCGTCAACGCGGGTGCGATCCGCCGTGACGGTCTGCTGGTCACCCAGTCGGTCGAGGACTGGACCAGGACCATCGCCGTCGACCTGACCGGCACCTTCCATACCTGCCGGGCGGTGCTCCCGGACATGCTGCGGGCCCGCTGGGGGCGGATCGTCAACGTGGTCTCGCCCGCCGCCCTGATCGGCAGCAAGGGCCAGACAGCGTACTCGGCGGCCAAAGCCGGCGTGGTGGGGATGACCCGGAGCCTGGCCCTGGAGTGCGGGCGGTCCAAGGTGACGGTCAACGCGCTCTCGCCCGGGCTGATGGCCTCGGCGATCACCTCGGAGGTGCCGGCCGAGGTCGGCGCCGCGCTGCTGGCCAGGACGGCGTTCGGCCGAATAGGCACTCCCGAGGAGGTGGCTCGCGGCATCGAACTGCTGCTGGACGCCGACTACATGACGGGTCAGGTGCTCTCCATCGACGGCGGGATGTCGATCGCGTGAGTCCCCCGGACGGGCGTCAATTTCTTCTTGACGCCCTAGGGGCGTCAAGTTAGTCTTGACGACATGAGCCCTCTCAACATCGGCCTCGCCGACCTGATCGCCCGCCTCGACGAGGACACGCCCGGCGCCGACCACCTGGCCCGCATCAGCGAGGCCCAACTGCGCAACCGGACCCTGACCGACCTCGGCAACCAGCTCGTCGACCACTACGTCAGCAAGGCCAAGGAGGCCGGCGCGTCGTGGAGCGAGATCGGTGACGCCATCGGGGTGACCAAGCAGGCCGCCCAGCAGCGCCACACCTCCAACCCCTTCGAGCGGTTCACCGAGCGCAACCGGCACGGCATCGTGCTCGCGCAGGAGGCCGCCCGGACGTACAAGCACGACTCCATCGGCACCGAACACCTCCTGCTCGGCCTGCTCGGTGAGCCGCAGGGCCTGGCGTACAAGGTGCTCCTGGCCGAGACCGGATCGGAGCAGACCATCCGCGACGCCATCGAGGCGGCGCTGCCGCCGGCCGGGCAGAAGACGCTGCGCGGCCACATCCCCTTCCGGCCGGAGAGCAAGGAGGCCATCGAGCAGGCCTCCCGCGCCTCGGCCGAGCTCGGCAACGACTGGGTCGGCACCGGGCACGCGCTGCTCGGCCTGATCCGCACCGCCCAGAGCCCGGCCGCGCAGATCCTGCGCGAGCTCGGCTTCACGGCGGACGGGCTGCACGCGGCGGTCAAGGCCGAGCTCGCCAAGCGCTCTGACTCGCCCGGTAAGTAACGACCCTGACGACCGGTCACCACGGCGCAGCGGTGGCGGCCGGTCGTCGCCGAGCAGTCAGCAAGCCGAGTGGGGCGCCCGGGCAGGGCGCGTACAGAGGGGTACCCAGGTGAGCAAGACGTATCCGCCGCCGAGCGCGGCGATCGACCCCGACCCGAGCCGCTCCTGGCTCAGGCGGGCGTGGCCGCTGGTGCGGGCGCACGGGTGGATGTTCGGCCCGGCACTGGTGATGTCCGGGGCTGGCCTGCTGGTGGCGGTGCAGGTGCCGACCCTGATCCAGGACGCGGTGGACAACTCGATCGTGTCGGACAGGGTGCCGCTGTCGCACTACCTGTGGTGGCTGGTCGCGCTGACGGTGGTGATGCTGGTCGTCGGCTACCTGTCCAAGCAGTTACTCTTCCGCGCCGCGGCCAAGATCGAGTACGACCTGCGCAACATCGTGTACGGGCACCTGACCGGCATGTCGTTCCCGTTCTACGACCGGGCGCAGAGCGGGCAGTTGATCTCCCGCGCCAACTCCGACATCCGCGCCGTGCAGATGTACCTGTCGTTCGCGCCGTACCTGCTGGTGCAGTGCGGCATCTCGCTGGTGGCCTTCGTGTACATGCTGGCGATCAACGTGCCGCTGGCCGTCCTGGCCATGCTGCCGATGCCGCTGCTGTTCGTGACCAGCCGGCGCATGCAGCGCTCGATGTTCCCGCTGTCCTGGCTGATCCAGGCCCGGCTGGCCGAGGTCGCGACCGTGGTGGACGAAAACATCAACGGCGTACGCGTGATCAAGTCCTTCGCTGCCGAGCGGAGCCAGCTGGCGCTGCTCCAGAAGGCCGCGACCGGCGTCCGCTGGGCGAACGTCAAGGACGCCGACCTGCGGGCCCGCTGGACGCCCCTGGTGCAGAACCTGCCCCGCGTCGGCATGGCGATCGTGCTGCTGTACGGCGGACACCTCGTCATCCAGGGCGACATGGGAATCGGCGCGATCCTCGCCTTCAACGCTTACCTCCTGATGCTCCAGGTGCCGTTCCAGGTTTTCGGCAACCTGCTCATGCTGGGGCAGCGGTCCTCGGCCGCGGCCAAGCGTCTGTACGAGGTACTGGACGAGAAGCCGGAGATCGTGGACGCCCCCGGGGCACGGGCGATCCCCAGGGTGCGCGGTGACGTCCGGTTCGAGGACGTCACCTTCGGCTACGGCGACGGCCCGGACGTGCTGAACGGGCTCTCGCTGCGGCTGAACCACGGCGAGACGGTGGCGGTGGTCGGCCGGACCGGCTCCGGGAAGTCCACCCTGGCCCGACTGCTGCCGCGGTTCTACGACGTGCGCGGCGGTTCCGTCTCCCTGGACGGACACGACGTGCGGGACCTGACCCTGCACAGCCTGCGGGAGAGCGTCGGCGTCGTGCTGGACGAGCCGTTCCTGTTCTCGGCCTCGGTCCGCGACAACATCGCCTACGGGCGGCCGGACGCGGAAATCACCGACATCGAGCGCGTGGCCCGGCTGGCCGGGGCGCACGAGTTCATCACCGAGCTGTCCGACGGTTACGACAGCGTCATCGGCGAACGCGGCTACTCCCTCTCCGGCGGGCAGCGCCAGCGCATCGCGATCGCCCGGACGCTGCTGGTGAATCCGCCGGTGCTGGTGCTCGACGACGCCACCAGTGCCGTCGACGTCCAGGTGGAGCAGGAGATCCACGCCGGGCTGCGGACCCTGTTCGCCGACCGGACGACGCTGATCATCGCGCACCGGCCGTCCACCATCAGCCTGGCCGATCGCGTGGTGCTGCTGGACGGCGGGCGGATCGTCGCCGACGGCACGCACCGGGAGCTGTTGGCGAGCACACCACTGTACGCGGAGGTGCTCGCGCAGGCGGACGAGAGCATCGAGGAACTGAGGAGTGTGGGTCGATGACGACTCCCGGAGGTGGCGGCGCGGCGTTCAACGGCGGCGGCAGCGCCACCGCACCAGGCCTGCCGTTCGCCGGCGTGCCGCCGGAGATGCAGGCGAGCATCGACAAGCTGCTCAAGGCCGAGCCGGAGCGCTCCGAGCCCGACGTCGTCTTCGACCACAGCCGGCCCGATCCTGACGGCGCCAAGCTGAGCCTGCGCCGGCTGATCCGCCCGTACTGGCCGATGGTGCTGCTGGCCGGCCTGCTGGTGGCCGTGGAGGCGCTGACCCTGCAGGCCGGGCCGAAGCTGACCCAGATCGGGATCGACGACGGCATCACGGCGAAGAACTTCGGCGCCCTGGTGGTGGTCACGGTCGTCTACCTGGCCAGCCTGGTGCTCACCGGCCTCTCGCAGGCCGCGCGGGTCAAGGTGACCGGGCGGATCGCCGCGTGGGTGATGAACGACCTGCGGATCAGGGTCTTCACCCAGCTGCAGCGGCTGTCGCTGAACTTCTACACCGAAGAGAAGGCCGGCGTGATCATGAGCCGGATGACCAGCGACATCGAGAACCTCCAGCAACTGCTGCAGGACGGCCTGGCGCAGTTCGCCGTCCAGGGCCTGACCATGGTCGTGGTCACGGTGGTGCTGTTCAGCTACAACGCGTGGCTGGCGCTCATCACCATCCTGCTGGTGGTGCCCATCCTGACCGGGCTGTCCCTGTGGTTCCACCGGGCGACCGGCAAGGGCTACGTGCGGGTGCGGGACACCCTCGCCGACGTGATCGCCGACCTCTCCGAGAGCCTGCAGGGTGTTCGCATCATCACGGCGCACAACCGCCAGCAGCACAACACTGAGCACCACCGACAGGTCACCGGCACGTACTACGACGCCAACGTGCGGACCGCCCGGATCAACTCGGTCTACACACCGAGCACCCAGGTCATCGGCGTCGCCGGGCAGATCGCGCTGCTGGCCATCGGCGCCGGCATGGTCGCCGACGGGCAGTTGACCATCGGCGAGCTGGTGGCGTTCCTGCTCTCCCTCGGCGCCTTCTTCCAGCCCATCCAGCAGCTGGTGCAGCAGCACAACACGTACCAGCAGGGGCAGTCGTCGATCGTGAAGCTAAAGCAGCTGCTGGGCACCCGGCCGGAGGTCGAGGAGGACCCGGGAGCGGTCGACCTGCCGAAGGTCGAGGGCGAAGTCGTCTTTGACGGCGTGACGTTCGGCTACCTGCCCGACCGGCCCGTGATTTCCGACGTGTCGCTGGAGATCCAGGCCGGCGAGACCGTGGCGTTCGTCGGTCCGACCGGTGCCGGCAAGTCCACCCTCGCCAAACTGGTCGCCCGGTTCTACGACCCGACCTCGGGCCGGGTGCTCATCGACCGGCGCGACCTGAAGGACGTGCGGATTGACTCGCTGCGCCGGCAGCTCGGCGTCGTGCCGCAGGAGCCCTTCCTGTTCGCCGGGCCGCTTCGGGACAACATCCGCTTTGCCGCCCCGGACGCCTCCGACGACCAGGTCCGGGAGGCACTGCGGGTGGTCGGCCTGGACGAGGTGGTCGAGCGGCTACCCGACGGTCTCGACACCGTCGTCCAGGAGCGGGGCCAGTCCCTGTCCTCCGGCGAACGGCAGCTTGTCGCCCTGGCCAGGGCGTTCCTGGCCCAGCCCCGGGTACTGGTCCTGGACGAGGCCACGTCCAACTTGGACCTCCGGTCCGAGTCCAAGATTGAGGATGCCCTGGACGTATTGCTGGAGGGCCGCACCGCGATCCTGATTGCGCACCGGCTCTCCACTGCTATGAAGGCCGACCGCATCATCGTCATCGACGAGGGCCGGATCGTCGAGATCGGTTCGCACGACCAACTCGTCGCCGCCGACGGCAAGTACACCCAGATGTACGCGACCTGGACCAGCCAAGCCGCTAAGGTCCACTGACGAACCTTGCGCGTCTCGCTCCCGGACGTGGAGCGGGACTCCGCACCTGTCCGGAAACCTGATCCGCGTAGGTGGACTCTGTCGGGGATCTCGGTTGTGCCGCTGCCGGTGATCACGGTGGTGCGCCAGTCTCGCGGGTGTACGACGCCCGCGAGATTCCCGAGGAGTGCGAGATGTCGATCCGTCCCCCGTCCGGGTGTCGGGCTCCCAGTGTTGACGACGCGGATGGCTCGGGCCAGCAACCTGGGCGGTACGACGGCGATGCGGGTGCCTGACCGCCTTGACGATCTGTGGCGGACGAGGACTTCACCGGCTGGTCCGCGCGACCGCCGCCCGGGGCTGCTGCCGGCGCAGCTGGCCACGGTGAGCGTGCAGCAGTTCCGGCTGGGCCTGTCCGACCCGATGCCGACGAGGCCGTGTACAAGCTCGGCGTGGAGACCGGTATGGACTTCTCCTGGGCGTCGCGTAACGCGGACGTGCTCGCCGTTGCTGGTCATCAGGAGGTCACGGTGCGGGATTACCAAGCACCGGGGCAGGGTGGAGAGCCGACCGCGCTGCTCGCCCGGCTGCACAGCAGCATGCTGGAGCCCTGCCTGCTGAGCCAGGCCAGCCTGACCGCGGCCGACCTGGCTGTCATCCGGGAAACGCTGATCGACCCGGAATTCGAGATGCTGACAAATCAAACGAAAGTCGGTGAGCCGGGCCGATCTGGTGTCCAGTATTCGCGCGGTGTACGCCGACGACGTCCGCATCGTGCTGCTCGCGTCCGCCGAGGCACTGACCCGCATCGTCTCGGCGTCGAACTACCCGGAGACGCTCGCCGAACGGGAGCTGGGATCTGACCCTGGTGAGCAAGGTCATGAGCAATCGGCAGATCCCGCGGCGGCTGACCATTGTTGAGGGCGAGTGAAGCGGCACCTGGGGGCCATCTTCACGAAGCTGGAGGCCAGTTCCCGACTCGAAGCGGTCAGCAAGGCGGCCTCCATCGGCCTCATCGCCCCCATCGGATATAACTTTGCGCGAGGGTGCTGGAGGCATATTCGTGGCGTGTTCGTGACTGACAAGAGAACTAAAATATGTGATCCCTGGGCGGGTTGTTGCCGCCCTCTGGTGCTGATTGAATCAATTTTCAGAAGGGTCTCCGTCCTCTTGCTTTCCAGGGGCGGTGATCCGAAAGTAGCGGCAGGCGCCACAAAGGAAGGTTCGTGGACTGTGACGGGCTTGAATGGCAAGACTGCGTTGGTGACCGGCGGTCGGACAGGCATCGGCTTCGGCATCGCTACCGCGTTGGTTGAGCGAGGTGCCAATGTGGTGATCACCTCGCGCAGTGAGGACAAGCTGCGTGTGGCAGCCGCCGAACTCGGCGGAGAACACGCTTTCGGGATCGCGGGCGAGGCCAACGATCCCGAGCACGCGCGGAACGCGGTGGCGGCCGCAGTCGAGCGGTTTGGGTCGCTGGACCTGTTGGTGAACAACGTCGGCGGCACGGAGCGGGACGGCCGCCGGCTGGTCGACACCGATGTCACGGCGTACCGGCGGACTATCGAGCTCAACTTGATGTCCGCACTGACCTGGGTTCAGGCGGCCTGGCACGGCTGGCTTGCCGAGCACGGCGGCGCCATCGTCAACATATCCTCGATCGCCAGCAAGCTTGCCGTCCCCGACGGTACTTCGTACGGGACGGCCAAGGCAGCGGTGAACCACTTCACCCGGCAGATGGCGAACGAGCTCGCGCCCGGAGTCCGGGTGAACTGCGTCGAGGCTGGCACCGTCCTCACCGATTTCACCAGGGCTAACGTCGAGGGCCGCCAGGAGAAGGTGGTCGGCTCCATCCCGTTGAAGCGGCTCGGTACGCCCGCCGACATCGGTGCGGCCGTGGCCTTCCTGCTCTCCGACGATGCGGCCTGGATCACCGGGCACACCCTGGTCGTCGACGGCGGCCGGCTGCTCCACAACAGGTAGGACAGGTCGGCGTGATCGAGGATCGCCGTGCAGCGATCCTCGATCGGACAGAGTGTGGCGGATGTACATGACGCGGTCGTCCGGCCGCACGCACGGGCGCTGGAGGCCGAGTGCCTCCCCCTTGCGCAGGCCGGTGCCGATGATGACCTCGAAGAGGTCGGCGAAGGCCGGGTCGACACCTCGGCAGTGGGAGAGAAGGCGACGGCCTGCTCCGCGGTCCACGGCACGCGCTCGTCGGGGCGGGGCCTGCGCATGGGCAGGGGCTGGGCGGCGTTGAACGGCAGGCGGTGCGTGCGCACGGCCGCGCCCAGGGCGCTGGAGCGTGTGGCGAAGCAGGGGTAGACCGCCTGGCGCCTTCGGCCGGCGTCGAGCTGCTCGTGGGCGTAGGCGGAGATGTGGTTCGTGCGCGAGGTCCTCCAGACGCAGTTTGCCGAAGACGGGGATCAACTCGCAGAGCATGGGCACTGCTTCCGCACGACCAGCCCCGTCCCACGCGTCCTCGCCGACGGTGCCGTTGGCTTCGACGGTCGGGGTCCGCGCGCTCGCGGGAACCCCGGACCGACCGCAACAGCGCGCCTGGGCGGGTGCCTACCGCAGGACGGGCCTGCCCTCAAGCACCGCCTTCAGGATCTCCAGGCTCTTGCAGGATCTGTCCTCATGGAGGAACTCGGGGAGGACCGCCTCCGCAACGCCGGCGACCTTGCCTTCCCCGCCGAGGTGGACAGCGGCGTTGGCTCCCTCGGCGTACTCGTTCAGGTGCCCGCGAATACAGGTGTCGGTCGTGGGTTTGCCGGCGAAGTAGATGCAGCCCCGGCCGCCCATCTCAAGCCAGGTATGGGCGGACACCGGGCCGTTGACGACGAGGGCGGCCGGGTCGTACAGCGAGGTCGCGAGAAGGTTCCGGACGGTCAAAGACCGGCCGACGAACAGGCAGCTGTCCCAGAGGCACACCAGATCCTGTGCCGCGACCGAGCCGGTGACGTAGAGCGTCGTGTAGACGTCCGCGTTGCAGAAAGTGAGGGGACCGCTGACGGTCAGATCGCCATCGATGACGTAGACCGTGTCCTCGTCCTCGCAGGGCGCGTTGCCCAGCGCCAGCGCACCGTCGATCGTCAGGTCACCGCGGTGGACGTAGAAATGTTCGGGCTGCTCACCGAAATAGTCGTCGACATCCCAGCTGGTGCGGGTGCTCGCTTCGGCCATGTCGTACTGATCCAGCGCCTCCTCAACTGGCACGGCATCCCAGTTTGCGGCGGGCGATTCGAGAAACACGCCTCTCCCTTTCGACAGTGGGGTCAGCGGCGGGTGGTCGCCGCCGCAGTGTTCGATGGCTGCCGTGATCCTCCCTCACAGCTACGACAGCATGCTGACGGGCGGTCCGAGCGAGGGTCGCAGGTCGCGCTCCGTCCGAGCCCTGCTGCCGAAGGCCTCGATTCCGAGGTCCGGACCTGTCGCGGCGTTGTCGGACGCAGGACGCAGGCTCCCGGACCGATGAGGTGCGACTCCGACTGGCACCCGATCGGCGAGCGCCACTGGTGCAGCGAAGATCATCTAGGAGCGGCCGTGAAACCCGGAGACATCACCATCCCTCAGCGCCTGGGGCATCTCAGTCGTGACCCTCGTGGGTATCCAGTGATCGCGACGGTGGACCGCGGCAGTGACGGCGTCGACTTCGGCTCGATCGACGAGCACAGGAAGCTGGTCCTCGCGACGTTCGACTGGTGCGCGGTCTGCGGTTTGCCGTTCCGCGACGAGGCGCGGTGGCAGTTCGTCATGCATATGCCGGAAGGAGGAAGCGTCGACGCCATCTGGAGCGGCGAGGCCCCGGTGCACGAGATCTGCGGTGTCTATGCGGCGCAGTTCTGTCCGTTCCTGTCGCCTCCGGGCACGTCGCCTGGGCGACGACGGCCGCCGAGGGCAGCGTCGACCGGCTGGCGTGCTCGCGGCCGGCTACAAATGGCATTTGACCGCCCGATTTGGGCGGTCAAATGCCTCTCGCTTGATTTGCAGTCGGGTGGTTGGGTGCTTTCCTCGTTCTCTCGAAGCTCTTACCACGGGGCGTTCTGTACCGATCTGCCGTCAGGGCAGCTGCGCTGGAAAGGTGCGCAGTGCTCGGACATCCTTGGTCGCCATCAAGGGCAAGCAGGAGAGAAGGCCCACTGCGGCAATCAACCACAAGGTGGGACGTATGCCGATGAGCGAGGCTAGGTACCCGCCGACCAGGGCCCCGACCGGCAGGGTGCCCCAGATGGCGAACCGGATGGAAGCGTTCATCCGGGCCTGCATCCCGGTGGGTGTGATCGCTTGGCGAAGGCTGACCTGTCCAATGTTGTAGACAGTGATGCCGCAGGCCATGACGCCGGTGGTGACGATCAGCGTGGGTATTCCCCGGGCCTCGGTCGCCGTCGCGAGGATGACGACCGCGATTCCCGACATGGACTTGGCTGCGATCAGGACCCTGCCGAGGCCAGCCAGTCTGATGAGCCGGCCGCTGAGCACGGCGCCCAGAAGCGCGCCGCAGTTCCCCACCGTCAGTGCGAGCCCGAGTTCCCCCGGCGAGAGTTCCAGGTCCTGCAGGGCGTAGGCGGTCAGCACAGCCCCGAGCGCGCCGCTCAGTCCCACGAAGTTGCTGATTCCGGTCGCAACAGCCAAGGCCCGCAGCATCCGGTGGCGGAAGACGAAGCGCAGCCCCTCGGCGATCTGGGTGCCCATCCTGGTCCTTGCCGGGGGCTTCGGCGCCTCGGCCTGCGGAATCCGGATGAAGCCCAGCAAGACGGCGGACACCAGGTAGCTCACCGCATTGGTGACGAGGATCAGTGGCGCGGCGACCGTCTGCAGGAGGAGACCCCCGATGCTGGGCCCGGCCAATTCCGCCGTCGAGCGGGAGAACTCCAGCCTGCTGTTACCGTCTGCGGTCTGTTGCCGGGAGACGACGGTCGGCAGGAACGCCTGGTCCGCTATGTCGAAGAACACGGTGAACAGGCCGATGGTGAATCCGACCGCGCCGAGCAGGGGCAGGCTCAGGTGCTCCGTGAGGTAGCCGATCGGAAGCAGGGCGATGGCCACGGCCCGGCCGATGTCAGCCGTGACCATCACACGCCTGCGGTCCCAGCGGTCGAGCAGTGCACCCGCGGGGAGTCCGACCAGGAGGAAGGGTAACGTCTCCAGCGACGATATGATGCCGAGTTGACTGGTCGTCGCCGAGAGTGTCGTCAGGGCGAGTACGGGGATCACGAAGAAGGTGACCTGTGTCCCGAACTGGCTGACAGTGTGCGCCGACCACATCGCCTGGAAGTTGCGTTGTCGCCATACGCTGATCGGCCTGGCGACAGTAGTTGCCGGATCGGCTCCGGTGTCGACGTTCACAATCCCTCGTTCCTGATGTGTAGTTTGCGAAGAACTTCTAAGAGCCTGTCCCGTAACTGATCCTTGAGAGGTCGAGGCGGGACCGGTCGTCCGCTGGTCGGTACTGCTACGCGGCTTGGAGCAGGTTATGGAGGCGGGCGATGCCGAGCATGGAGTGGTGAACGCCGTCGCCTTTGAGACGGCAGTCGCGCAGGATCTTCCAGTTCGGGCAGCACCTCGTCGACATCAACGCACTCCTCGCCGAAGTGCTCGACCAGATAGCCCCTGCCCTCCAACTCCGCGACCAGCCAGGCGGAGCCGAGCCGCACCGGGCCTGGGCGCGCGGCAGGTACCGCGCCGGAGACCAGGAGCCGGTCCTGACACAGCGCGCCTGGTTCGCCCCAGGGAGAAGGGTCCACTTGGCCCCAGGGATCGTCGCTCCTCGGCGCCGCGGCCGGCAGGTCGTCGAAGTTTCGAGCATGCGCTGGCCCCCTGGAACGCCTCGGTGAGCAGCCACTGCGCCCTGGAAGTCCAGTCGCGCCGTCCGGACGCCGCGATGTGCTTGCCCTCAGCGGTGAAGAGGCCGACGGGCCAAGCCAGTTCGTAGTTGCTGAGATCTATCACGGGGAATTCCCTCCGCGCCCGGGGGGCCGCTGGTCAAGCGATCTACGTACCGGCTGCACCGGGAGGATACCGGCGGACCCGGACAGAACGGCGGGAATTCCGCGGCTCACGGTTGGCACATGCCGCCGGGAAAGCCCTCCAGGCCGCCAGACCTGCCTGGCGGCACCCCGTCCCCGGGGCTTCCTCGCTGGGACAGTCTCGCCGAGGTGGCGAGGAACCCCACCTGTAGGCCGGGACGCACCACCCCGCCGGCCATCCCTTCCGAGCCGTTGCGGTCGGCCGACCGGGGGTGGCGGTGGCGCCAGTAGGGGTTGTCGGGCGGCAGGTTGTCGCTCACCGGCCGTACATGCCGAAGGTGGCGATCACCAGCACGCACTGTGCGGCCTCTTCTGCGGGATCGGCCGGGGCCGCCGAGGGGGAGAGCCGCGGCGGTGCCGCGGCGGTTCCGCCCCGCGAGCACGGAAACGCTGCACAAACGGTTCGACTGGGCTCAGGGCGTCGAATCGCTGCACCGTGGCGAGGTGACCTGGACCACGCGAAATCGAACCGGCGCGCTGTGCGGCAGCGGGCACGTGCCGGCGGCCGCTGATCTGCGCGGGCTTCTCGATCTTTCGGCACGCGGCGACGATCGGGCGTTCGAGGCGCTGTACCGCGTGGTCGCGGCGCCTGTCTACGGTGTGGCGCTGCGGACCCTGTGCAGTACCGCTCATGCCGAGGAGGTCGCCCAGGAGGTCCTGCTGGAGGTCTGGCGCACGGCGGCGGCCTACCGGCCCGAGCGGGGTTCGGTGATGACGTGGGTCCTGACGATCGCGCACCACCGCGCGGTGGACCGTGTGCGCTCCGCCCGGGCGGCCGATCGGCGCGATCAGGCGGCCGCGGACCGGGAGCCCCTGCTGCAGGAGTCGCCGGAGGAGGAGGCCGTCCGCTCGCTGGACCGGCTGCGGGTCCGGTCCGCTCTGGCGGAGCTGAGTCCGGCGCAGCGCGAGGCGGTGATGCTGTCCTACTACGACGGGTACTCACACCGGGAGATCGCGCAGCTGATCGGCGTGCCGCTGGGTACCGTCAAGACGCGGATCCGCGATGGCCTCATCCGGCTGGGGGACGCCTTCGCTCCTGACGGCGGCCGGAGCCGGCCGGGCAGCGTCCGTCCTGGCCGCTCGCCCGGGCCGGGCCGCTACGGAAGCGCTGCGATGTGATGCGGAGAGACGGCCGGTGGACCATGAAGACCTCGATCAACCAGGGGCCGTGGGTGAGCCGCGTGCGATGCGACGGGGGAAGGATCGCGGGGTGGTGACGGCACGGGCTCACTCCCCGACGGGACCACGGGCCGCAGCCCTGCCCGGGGAGCCGGTTCCGGCGCCGGGCCCGGTGGACAACGGGGGCCTCCCGACCGGGGGTGTGGCCCGGCGCCTCGGGGTGTCGCCCACCACCGTCCGCTCCTGGGAACGCCGCTACGGCATCGGCCCCGCCGACCGGGAAGCCGGGCACCACCGCCGCTGGCGTCCCGAGGACATCGCCGTCCTGGAGAACATGTGCCGGCTGACGGCACGCGGGGTCCCTCCGGGGGAGGCCGCCCGCGTCGCCCTGGCCGAGCGCGACCGCGCGGTTCGCGCCGAACCGCGGCCTGCCCGCCCCGAGCCGGGAACGGGCCGGCCGAGCGGTGGGCTCGTTCCCGGCCACGGTCCGGGCGGGAGCCGGGCCCTGCGGGTCGGGTCGGTCCGCCCGGAATGCCGGGGCCTGGCCCGGGCGGCGGTGAGGCTGGACGCGCCGGAGGTCGCCAGGATCTTGCGGGAAGCGGTGGACGCGCTCGGAGTGGTCGACGCATGGACCGAGGTCATGATGCCCGCGCTGCGCGCCGCGGGCCGCAAATGGGCAGCCGACGGCGAGCAGTACGTCGAGGTCGAGCACCTGCTGTCCTGGCACGTCTCCAGTGCTCTCAGAGGCGTGGCCGTCGGCGCGTTCACCGCCCGTCGGGCGAGTCCGGTCCTCCTGACGGCGACTCCCCTGGATCTGCACACCCTCCCGCTGGAGGCCACCGCTGCGGCACTGGCGGAGCGCTCGGTGCCCTTCCGGATGCTGGGCGCGGCCGTCCCGGCCAGAGCCCTGCTGGACGCCGTCCGGCGGATCGGCCCGGGGGCTGTGATGATCTGGTCCCAGGACCAGCACACCGCGGACCGCGAGCTGGTGCGCAGGATCGGCGACAGCACGTGGGGGCCGCGCGGGTCCCGCAGCGGGGCCGTGGTGGTGGCCGCCGGTCCCGGTTGGGCCCGGCACCGGCCCCCCGCCGGCGTCGCCCGTCCCGCCACCCTCGCCGACGCCGTCGACCTCCTCGAACAGGCCGTCACGGCCTGAACCCCCTTCGAGGCCCGGACCGCCCGGACCGCCCGGACCGCTCGGACTACCCGGACCGCCCGGACCGCCCGGACTACCCGGACCGCCCGGACTACCCGGACCGCCGGACCGCCCCACCTCCGGCCGCGCTCCTGCTCGGCACCCCAGGAGCGCGGGGACACCGTCTTCGTGGGCGGCGGCGCGCCGGCGAGTGCACCGCGCGGCGTGTCGCACGGCCGTGCCCGCAGACCGCGGGCACCTCGGTGGCTCCCACCACGAGGCGGTGTCCTGCTCCCTGCTTCTCCCGGGATGCGGATCCGGGCCAATCCGAGCCGCTGCCGGCTCCGAAGACCCGGTACGACACCAGCGCGGGCCGCTTCGGGGCCCGGTCGGGAGGGGCTCTCGTGACCGTGTTCGACACCGTTTCCACCCCCCGGGCCGGAGCCCGTGCGGATCGCGCCGCGCGCCCGCGCACCGTGGCGGTGGTGGGGGCAGGCGTTGCCGGGCTCACGGCGGCCTACGAGCTCTGCCGCGCCGGGGTGGAGGTCGACGTGTACGAGGCCGACGCGCGGCTCGGCGGCCACGCCCACACCCAGGACGTCACCGCCGGGGACGGGCGGGCACTCGCGCTGGACACGGGCTTCCTGGTGCACAACGAGCGGACCTACCCGCACCTGGTGCGGCTCTTCGCCGAGCTCGGCGTGCGCACCCGGGACAGCGAGATGAGCATGTCCGTGCGCTGTGACGGCTGCGGTCTGGAGTACGCGGGTGCACGCGGACCGGCCGGCCTCCTCGCCGGGCCGCACGCCCTGGTGCGCGGCCGGTACCTGCGGATGCTCGCCGAGGTCCCGCGCTTCCACCGGCTCGCACGCCGGCTGCTCGCCGACCCGCACGCCGGCGACCCGAGCCTGCGCGACTTCCTCGCCGCCGAGGGGCTTCTCGCGGTACTTCGTGAACCACTTCATGACCCCGGTGGTCTCCGCGGTCTGGTCCTGCGCCCCCGACCTGGCGGGCGACTACCCGGCGCGCTACCTGTTCGCGTTCCTCGACAACCACGGCATGCTCTCCGTGACCGGCTCACCGCGCTGGCGCACCGTCGTCGGCGGCTCCCGCACCTACGTCGACAGGATCGCCGAGCGGCTCACCGCCGTCCACCGCTCCACCCCGGTCCGCGCGGTCCACCGGCACCCCGGCGGCGTCACCGTGACCTGCGAGGACGGACGCCGCACCGAGGCCGACGCCGTCGTGGTCGCCATCCACGCCGACCAGGCCCTGCGCCTGCTCGCCGACCCCACCGCCGCCGAAACGGAGGTCCTCGGCGCCTTCACCTACTCGCGCAACCCCACCGTGCTGCACCGTGACCCGGCGGTGCTCCCCTCCGCCCGGGGAGCGCGCGGATCGTGGAACTACCGCATGCCGCACTGCACCGCCCCCGCCGACCGGGTCCGGGTCAGCTACCACCTCAACCGGCTGCTGCACCTCGACACCGCCGAGGACTACCTGGTCACCCTCAACGAGGACCGCCGGCACGCGGTCCCCGACCACCTGGTGGTCTCCCGCACCGTGTACGAGCACCCCGTGTACACCGCGGGCTCCGTCGCCGCCCAGCGCCGACTGCCCGAACTCACCACCGCCCGCACCGTGTTCGCCGGCGCCTACCACGGCTGGGGCTTCCACGAGGACGGCTGCCGCTCCGGCAGCGAGGCGGCCCGCGCCCTGCTCGGGGTGAGCGCGCCGTGACCGCCCTGCCCGGACCGTGGGGCGCGCTCCTCTACGACACCGTCACCACGCACGTGCGCACCACACCCCGGCTCCGGTCGTTCCGCCACCGCGGGTACCTGTGGCTGGTCGACCTGGACCACCTGCCGGCCGTGCCTCGGACGCTTCGGCCGCTGGCCCGGTTCCTTCCCCGCGACCACGCCCCGGACCCGAGCGGCGATCCGCTGACACCGCGCCGGGAGCTGCAGCGCTACCTCGCGCACCACGGCGTGCGGCTCGGCGACGGACAGGTCCTGATGCTCACCCAGGCCCGCTCGCTCGGGCACGTGTTCAACCCGCTGACCGTCTACTGGTGCCGCGACGGGGCGGGCCGTGCGCTGTGCACGGTCGCCGAGGTCCACAACACCTACGGCGGCCGGCACCGCTACCTGCTCGCGCCCGATCCCGAAGGCCGTGCGGAGAGCGCCAAGGAGTTCTACGTCTCACCGTTCTTCCCCGTCGACGGCCGCTACACGATGGTGCTGCCCGAACCGGGCGGGCACCTGCGGCTGACGGTCCACCTGGAGCGCGGGGGCGGTCGCGCCTTCACCGCGACCGTCCGCGGCACCGCGCGCCCGGCCGGCCCCGCCGCCCTGCTGCGCGCCGCACTCACCCACCCGTTCGCCACCTGGGCCGTCAGCCTGCACATCCGCTACGCGCCCACTTCAAGGCCGCCCCCGCCAACCGGGGCCGGATCATGGACCGCGGCCTGTGGCGCTACACCCGCCACCCCAACTACTTCGGCGACGCCTGCGTCTGGTGGGGCCTGTTCCTGCTCGTCGCCGACACCCCCGCCGGCTGGGCCTTCGTCCTCAGCCCGGTCCTCATGACCTGGCTGCTGGCGTTCGGCAGCGGCAAACCCGTGCTGGAACGCCAGATGGCCACCCGACGGCCGGGCTGGGCCGAGTACGTCTCCCGTACCAGCGGCTTCATCCCGCTGCCACCGCGCTGGCACCCGAACACCGCGACCGCACCCACTGCGAGGCACCGCCCGTGACCGTCTCCATCGCCCTGTTCACCCAGGACCTGCGCCTGCACGACAACCCCGTCGAGCCGGGCCCGGGCGGAGCGGCCGGGGCGGTCGCTCGGTCCGGGAAGGTGCCCAGGAAGTCATCCAGTCCCACCGGGCCGGCGGCCGTGTCGGTGCCCGGCACCGGGGCGGGCAGGCCGCCGGAGGCGGCCGGGGTGAGCGCTTCGTAGGTGACGGCGCGTCCGAGGTGGGCGGCGAACGCCTCGTGGCGGCGGAGCGCCCGGAGTCCGGTGCTCCGGGTCGACGCCCGGAGTCCGGTGCTCCGGGTCGACGGTGACGGCCTTCCGTGATCTCGGCGGGCGGCCGAGCCGGGGGTCAGAGTGCGTACATGGCGTGGTACGGCTGGACGATGCGCTGCTGGTGTGATCCGAAGTCGACGAGCACGGCGGCGTCGCCGGTCTCCTCGACGCTGACGATCCGGCCGAGGCCGTACCTGTCGTGGGTGACGCGGTCGCCGGGGGCGAAGTGCTTGCGCGGCGCTTCAGGCCGTGCCTGGAAGGGGCTGGTGGGCAGGTGGCGGCGGGCTGCCGAGTATTTCGTCATTTCCGGCCAGTATGCGCCGGAAAACACCGCAGCGGAACCCTCCGGAGCGTTGGAGTCGGCGGCGTCGAAATCCGTGTGGCGTACGGCACGTTCGATACGCCCCGGGTGCGCGGTGCCGGTCGCGGACGGGGCCGCCGGGGGAGGTTCCCGGCGGGCCGCGCCGCCCCGCCGGGAAGGCCCGGCAGCGGACGGCGGGCGATGGGAACTCCAAGTGGGTTGGGGCGCAGGCGAGTTGGAAGGGGCGGCGGCCGGACGTGCGACCTCGGGGACGGCCCCTTCGAAACCCGGGGCGAAATGTTCACCCGTTGCGGGCCCGGGCCTGCTACAGTCGTTAATAGTTGCAGTAGTGGTTCCCATGAACTTTGTGTGCGCCTGCTGATGTTTCGCAGGCGCATTTTTGTTTCCCGGCTCTTTCCCCGGGTGGGTGCTCATCGCGGCGACTCGAAGTCCGCGCCGTGCGGGTTTCGGACAGCCCATGAAGGAGATTTTAATGGCTAATGGCACCGTGAAGTGGTTCAACTCGGAGAAGGGCTTCGGCTTCATCGAGCAGGAGGGTGGCGGCCCGGACGTCTTCGCCCACTACTCGAACATCAACGCCAACGGCTTCCGTGAGCTGCTTGAGGGCCAGAAGGTCGAGTTCGACGTCACGCAGGGCCAGAAGGGCCCGCAGGCCGAGAACATCCGCCCGCTGTAGTTTCTGCTCCGGCACCCGCCCGGTAGCGAGGGGCCCGCACCGAGACATGTTGCCCGGTGCGGGCCTCGGCGTTTTCGGGCGCCGTCGAAGCGCCCCCGGCCGGGCCGGCGCCCCCGCCGGCCGTGGCCGTCACGGGGCGGCAGCGGCCGTCACGGGGCGGGCGGGACGCGCAGTGCGGCGTCCGGGCCGATGTCCGGCCGTTCGTGGTGAGTGTCCGGGGCCCAAGGCCCTCCATGCCCGCCCTTCCCGGCAGGCGCCGCCCACGGGCGACGTGGCCCACGGGTCCGCCGTCCACGTTCCGCCCGCCGCATCTCCGGCCCGTTCCCTTGCGGTCTTCTCCGGCCCCGCGCCGCAGAGCCTTCCTCGTGACGCGCCGCCCGAAGGAAGGTCTTCCCGCATGAACCGCCCCAGCCGCCCCTCGTACCGGAGAACCGAACCCCGCTCCGGGGACGGTTCCCCCTCGCACGCGCCGGACCCGGCCGACGGCCGGCGGTCCCGCGGCCGGGGCCAGGACCGGGGTCCTTCGCGTCGCTCCTCCTCCCCGGACGAGTTCGCCATGCCGGTGAGCGCGACCCCCGTGCTGCCGCCCGTCGAGTCCTTCGACGAACTGGACCTGCCGACGGCGCTGCTGTCGCTGCTGGCCCGCAAGGGCGTCACCGCCCCGTTCCCGATCCAGGCCGCGACGCTGCCCAACTCGCTGGCCGGCCGCGACGTGCTGGGCCGGGGCCGGACCGGCTCCGGCAAGACCCTCGCGTTCGGCCTCGCCGTGCTGGCCCGCACCGCCGGCCGGCGGGCCGAGCCGGGCCACCCGCTGGCCCTGGTCCTGGTTCCCACCCGCGAACTCGCACAGCAGGTCACCGAAGCCGTCACCCCCTACGCCCACGCGGTGTGCCTGCGGACGGCCACCGTGGTGGGCGGGACGTCGATCGGCCGCCAGGCGCGGATGCTGAACCGCGGGGCCGAGGTCCTGGTGGCCACCCCGGGCCGGCTCAAGGATCTGATCCAGCGCGGTGACTGCCGGCTGGACCGGGTCGGCACCACCGTCCTGGACGAGGCCGACCAGATGGCCGACATGGGCTTCCTGCCCCAGGTCACCGAGATCCTCGAACAGGTCGCCGACGGCGGACAGACGATGCTGTTCTCCGCCACCCTGGACCGCAACGTCGACCGCCTGGTGCGGCGCTTCCTGAAGGACCCGGTCACGCACTCGGTGGACCCGTCCGCGGCGGCGGTCAGCACCATGGAGCACCACGTGCTGCAGGTGCACACCTACGACAAGAACGCCACGATCGCCCACATCGCCGCCCGCGACGGCCGGGTGATCATGTTCACCGACACCAAGAACGGAGCGGACCTCCTGGTCGATGACCTCCTCGCGAAGGGCGTCAGGGCGGCGGCCCTGCACGGGGGCAAGTCCCAACCGGAGCGCACCCGCACCCTGGAGCAGTTTCGCACCGGCGAGGTGACCGCGCTGATCGCCACCAACGTCGCCGCCCGCGGCATCCACATCGACGGCCTCGACCTGGTCGTCAACCTCGATCCGCCGATCGACCACAAGGACTACCTGCACCGCGGCGGACGCACCGCCCGCGCCGGGGCGTCCGGCACCGTCGTCACGCTGGTGCTGCCCGGCCAGCGCCGTGCGGCGGCCCGCTTGATGACCTCGGCCGGCATCGTTCCCGTCACCACGAAGGTCCTCGCAGGCGGCGAGGAACTCGCCCGCATCACCGGTGCCCGCGTGCCCACCGGCGTGCCCGTCGTGATCCCCGGACCCGCCTTCGAGCGCCCGCGCCGCAACGCCTCCGGCAGCCGCGGCCGGCACGGCCGTCCCGCTCATGCGGGCGGCGGCACCCGGACGGCCGCCGGCCGTGACGAGCGCGGAGCTTCCGCCGGCCACCGGGCACCCGGGCGCACCGCCCCCGCCGCGTAGCACCCGGCGGGCCCGGCCCGTGGCCGGCCCCGCGAGGCCCGCGCGGGGAACGACTCACGCCGGCCCCGGCCACCGCAACCACGCGTTCCCCGGGATGAGCCGCAGGCCTCGGACTACCTGTCCGCATCTGTCCGGACGGTGACGTGGGCTGCTTCGACGTGCTCGATATTGATGCGGGCATGCAGGCGTCCGATCTCGTGGGCCGCGGCGACATCCCGCGCGAGAATGGCCTCGACGAGGCGTTCGTGGTCGCGCAGGGCGCGGCGCTCCATGTCCTGCCAGGTCGGCTCCGTACCCCAGGGGTGCAGCGGAGCACGGATGTGGAGGCGGCGTTCCAGCGTCAGCAGGGATTCGTGCAGCGCCGGACTCCGAGCCGCGTTCGCGACCGTCTCGTGCAGCAGTTCGTCCGCGGCCTGGGCCTCGGGTCCCGAGCCCGCCGCCCGGAATTCTTCGAGGCGGATCAGCAGCGCCTCCCGGTCGGATCCGGTGTGGCGTTGCGCCGCCGCCGCCGCGACGGCTCCGTGCAGCCAGCTCTCCGCCTCGTACTGGTCGAGAAGCCGTGCGCGTGCGGCGGCGAGGACCTGGAGGATCGCGGGCTCCGTGCGCACGGCGTCCGAGCCGATGACGAAGGTGCCGCCGGTGCGTCCGCGCTGCTTCCGGAGGAGCCCGAGGTCCACGAGCCGGGCGATCGCGGCGCGCACGGTCACCCGTCCCACCCCCAGGGCTTCGGCGAGCTCCCGCTCGGGCGGGAGTTGCACCCCGGGCAGGTACTCGCCGATCGCGATCGCGACGATCAGGCGGTCCCCGATCTGTTCCCCCAGCGTCCGCGACTGGGTGTCCCGCGGGAACGGTTCGAGGTGGGTCTCTTCAGGGGCCGGCATCCCTCCATCATCCGCCAAGGATCCGTCCGACTAAAGGTTCCCCCATGGAACCTTTTGTGAGAAGGTGGGCCCCAGCCAAAGGAGCCGAGGTGCTGACATCTCCGCATATGCGACGTGACGTCGACGTCCGGACGGGTTTCGTCCCGACCCCGCAGGGGCGTCTGGCCTACCGCGCACTCGTCCCGGACCGCATCGCCGAGCCCCCGTTGCTCGTGCTGCACGGGGGGCCGGGGATGCCCGGCGAGTATCTGTCCCCGCTGTTCGAACTCGCGGACGAACGCCCCGTGATCCTGTTCGATCAGCTCGGCTGCGGGCGGTCCGACAGACCGGCCGATCCGGCCGCTCTCACCCTGGAGGTCTTCACCGAGCAGGTGGATCTCGTGCGCGAGCACCTCGGTTGCGACCGGGTGCACCTCTTCGGGCACTCCTGGGGCGGGCTCCTCGCGCTCTCCTCCTATGCCGCTCACCCCGGACGCGTCGCGTCACTGGTCCTTGCGAGTCCCCTGGTCAGCGTCGACCGGTGGTGCGAGGACGCCCGGCGACTGACCGACGCACTGCCGGCGCCGTTGCGGCACGCGATCGACGCCGGGCCGGGCGCGCCGGGCTACGCGGACGCGGAGAAGGAGTTCTACCGCCGGCACTTCTGCGCCCTGGACCCGTGGCCGGATCCACTGCGGGATTCGATGAGCCGACTGGCAACCGATGTGTACGAGACCATGTGGGGGCCGAACGAGTTCAGCCAGACGGGAACCCTCCGCGGAACCGATCTCTCGGGGGTCGCCGCCTCCGTGGACGTCCCCACGCTCTGGATCGCCGGCTCGGACGACGAAGCGCGTCCCGACACGCTCCGGGGGTTCGCCGGAGCCAACCCGCACAGTGAGTTCGTCGTCCTGCCGGGCACCCACAACGTTCACCTCGAACAGCCCGGGGCGTATCTCTCCGCGATCCGCGGCTTCCTCGACGCCCACTAGCTCCGAAGGGAAATCCCTTGGCCAGTCCGCTCCCTGATGCGCCGTCAAGACCTGACACCACGCTCGAAGAGCTCGGGTACGCGCAAGAACTCAAGCGAACGATGTCGCTCGGCGATGTCGTCGCATTCGGGCTCATCTACATGGTTCCGATGGCGCCGCTCGCGGTCTTCGGCATCATCTACAACTTCTCCCACGGCATGCCCGCTCTCGTCTACGTCGTCGCCGGCGTCGCCATGGTGTTCAGCGCGATGAGCTACAAGGAGATGGCGAAGCGCTTCCCCGTCGCGGGTTCCGTCTACTCCTACGTCCGCCTCGGCATCAACCGGTTCTTCGGATTCGTCTCGGGATGGGCGATCCTTCTCGACTACCTCCTGCTCCCGGCCCTGCTCTCGGTGTTCGCCGCAGCGGCGATGACGAGTGTCCTGCCGGGCGTTCCGGAGTTCGTGTGGGTGATCCTCTTCGTGGTTCTCGCGGCGGCGGTCAACCTGCGCGGCATCACGCTCACCGCCGGCATGAACCTGGTGTTCCTGGTCATCCAGTGCCTCGTCCTCGCCGTCTTCGTGATCGGCGCCGCGGTCGCCGTCGCCCAGGGGCGCGGAGCCTTCACCCTCGACCCGGTCTTCCGGGCCGATGAATTCTCCTGGGAGATCGTCTTCGGCGCGATCCCCATCGCCGCCCTCAGCTACATCGGCTTCGACGCGATCTCCACCCTGAACGAGGAGGCGAAAGGGGGCGGAAGGACGGTGTCGAAGGCGACCATGGTCGTCCTCGTCGTCGTCACCCTGCTCTTCGTCACCCAGGTGTACCTCGCCGCGGTCTTCGTGCCGGCCGACACCGTCTTCGCCGACGGCGATCCCGTCAACAACGCGTTCTACGACATCGCCGGCAAGGTCGTCGGACCCTGGTTCAAGGTGGTCATCACCCTGACGTCCGCCCTCATCGCGATCTTCGCGAACTCGATCGCCTCCCAGGCCACCTCAAGCCGCCTGGTGTTCAGCATGGCCCGCGACCGTCAACTGCCGGCCGTCTTCGCCGAAGTCGGAAAGCACCAGGTTCCCCGCAACGCCATGTTCCTGATCGCCGGGCTGTCCCTCGTCATCGGCATCGCCGGCACCACCCGACAGGAACTGCTCACCACGCTCGTCACCTTCGGCGCGCTGACCGCCTACATCCTGCTCAACATCGCCGTCATCGTCCATTTCGGGATCCGCGGGCGCAGCCGGAACTGGTTCCTGCACTGGACCTCGCCACTGCTCGGCACCCTGGTGCTCGGCTACGCCCTGTGGAACGCCGATCCCCACGCCCAACTCCTCGGCCTGGGATGGCTCCTCGTCGGCATCGGCATCGCGGGCTCCTGGGCCTTCCGCACACGCCACCCGGACACCGAAGCGGCAGCCACGGCCCGGAGCGGGCACTGAGCGCTGACCCCCTGCATCCACGGCGGCACCCTCACCGTCGAGGACACCGCCGTCGGCTGCACGTTCCGCGTCCGCCTGCCCGCCCGGGCCGGCATGGCCGGCACCGGCTGACCGCTCTGAACCGGCGGACCGGCCTCGGGACGTCCTCGTCCACCGGCGCACCTGCCGGCCCTCGGCGTTCGGCGGTGCGCCACTCCCGGGCGGGGCGTGCGGGCCGGTTGGCCTCGGCTCGGTGCGGCACGTGCCGATGGGTCGTCAGGCCCGTAGTGGTGGCAGGCCCGGCGCCGGCCCCGGCCCTGTGGGTGAGGGCTTGACCGTACCGGTGCAGGAGGAGGACCCCGGTGGTGGCGAGGCCGGTGAGCAGGCCCGGGCCAAGCCTCGGGTCTCGCCGCCGAGCGTCCGACTGCTTCCCGTCGATGCGCCACGGAAAACCCGCACTGTCCTCACGGGTGCCCCATATTCCACTTGAATAACAGCTTCGGGTTTCCTGGGAACTTCTTGAGCGTCCTTGTCCTGACAGGGCGTCATATGGCCCATTGCTCCCTCGCATACGATCCGTGCGGCCCCGTCACACGGGCGGGATCATGACAAGGGAGATGATGTGCGCGATCGCATATCAGGGCGCCGCGGGCGGTCGATGCCGCCGGGTGTCCGGGGGGTGGGCGTCGCCGTGGCGATGGCCGTGTCGGTGTCGGTGCTGGTCGGGACGGAGACCGCGCTGGCCGCGCCCGGTCAGGGCAACGCCGGTGGACCGCAGGGCGGTCAGAGTGCGCAGTGGGCCACCACGGCGGCCGATGTGCCGTCGGCGCGGGTCACGGCGCGGCTGTCCCGGCAGCGGGTGGAGGCGCTGTCCGAGCGGACCGAGACATCGACGACGTGGGTCAACAAGGACGGTTCGCTGACCACCGAGCTGTTCGCCGGTCCGGTGCGTTTCCAGCGCGGCGGGGAGTGGACGGACGTCGATCTGACGCTCCAGCCGCAGGCGGACGGTTCGGTGGCGCCGAAGGCGCACCCGCGCGGGCTGAAGTTGGCCGCGCCGGGCGGTTCGCGGGCGAATTCGTTCGCGGATTCGCAGGCGGGCAAGAACGAGGACCGCACCCTGGTGACGCTCGGCGAGGGTGACCAGCAGGTCGAGCTCCAGTGGAAGGGCGGTCTGCCCAAGCCGGAGCTCGACGGCACGAAGGCGACGTACAGGGACGCGATCGCGGACGGCGCGGCGGACCTGGTGGTGGAGGCCACCCGGACCGGTTTCGAACAGTTCACGGTGCTCAAACAGCGCCCCACGACGGCCGGTTATTCGTACACGATGCCGCTGAAGGCCAAGGGCCTGAAGGCGGAGGCGCAGGGGGACGGCAGTGTGCTGTTCACCGACCGGAAGACCGGTGAGAAGCGGGCCGTGCTGCCCGCGCCGGTGATGTGGGACGCCACCTCGATCGCCGGATCGCACGAGCACCCGAACCGCGCCGAGGTCGGTCTGAAGGTTGTCCAGCACGGCGAGAACATCGACCTGGTGTTCACGCCGGATGCGGCGTTCCTCGCCGATGCGAGGACGCAGTTCCCGGTGACCGTCGACCCGTCGACGATCGCGCTGGGCAACGTCTTCGACACGCGGGTGCAGAAGGGCGAGACCGTCGACTGGTCGGCGGACACCGAACTGTACTGGGGCAACTCGGGCACCAAGAACGCCGACGGCTCCTCCCGGGAGGCCCGCGCCTTCATCAACTGGAACACCGGGCCGATCGCCGACGCGCTGGTGATGAACGCGACGCTGTCGCTGTGGAACTTCCACTCCGGCAACAGCGACTGCGCCGCCTATGCCTGGGACATCTACGACACCGGGCTCGCGTCCACCGCGTCCCGCTGGACGGCGCAGCCGGCCTGGAACTCCAAGCTCGCCTCGTCGAACGAGACCGCGGGCCGCACCGGCTGCCAGAACGACGGCTGGATCAACGCCGACGTCACCAATCTGGTGCAGACCTGGACGTCGGCGAAGAAGTCGACCTCCGGCATGGGCCTGCGGGCGCCGGACGAGACCAACACCAAGTACTGGAAGGAGGTCAACTCCTCCGAGGCCGGCTCGAACGTGCCGAAGCTGACGGTCACCTACAACTACCGCCCGCGGACCGGCACCGACCAGCAGGCCGGCTCGCCGTTCTACAAGGACGCGAACGGCACCTGGTGGGTCAATTCGACCACGCCGACGTTGCGGGACACCTTCGTCGACCCGAACAACGACAAGGTCAACGGCACCTTCCAGATCTTCGACAACGACACCAACGCGCAGGTCGGCAACGTCCTGGTCTCGCCGTACGTCGCCTCGGGCCAGCCCGCCTCGGTGACCGTCCCGGCCGGCCTGCTGGCCAACGGCAAGACGTACCGTTTCCGGACCTCGCCGTACGACAGCATGCACTACAACCTCGGCTGGTCGCCGTGGGCGTACTTCACGGTCGACACCTCCAAGCCGTCCGCGCCGACCGCGATCACCTCGACGGACTACCCGTCGGGGCAGTGGGTCAAGGGCGCCGGCCAGGCCGGCGTGTTCACCGTGACCCCGGCGTCCGGCGGCCAGAGCGCCCTGGAGTGGACGCTCGACGGCACCAACTGGACGAAGGTCCCCACCAACGGCTCCGCCGCCCCGGTCAACCTGACGGTCACCCCGGACAGGGCCGGCACCCAGATCCTCCAGGTGCGGGCCGCCAGCCGGGCCGAGAACAAGTCCGACGCGTTGTCGTACACCTTCCAGGTCGGCGCGGGCGGCGTGATCTCGCCGAACGACGGCACCCGCACCGCGGCGCGCCTCCCGCTGATCGCCGAGGCCGACGCGGCGAAGTACAACGCCGTCAGCTTCTCCTGGCGCCGCTCCGACGCCGACCCGTGGACCACCATCCCGGCCACGGACGTCACCAACGGCGGCAACACGGTGAACTGGCCCGTCGCACTGACCACCGGCAAGAGCCCGTCGCTCACCTGGAACGCCACCAGCACCGTCAGCCCCGACGGCGCGGCGCAGCTCCGTGCGGACTTCACGGGCCCGAACGGCGCGGCGGTCTCCTCCGAGGGCGTCAAGGTGGTTGTCGACCGCAAGGCGTCCGGCGCCGCCTCCACGCAGGTCGGCCCGGGCACGCTCAACCTGCTGACCGGTGACTACAGCGTCTCCGTCACCGACGCCTCGTTCTTCAACCTGTCGGTCGGCCGTACGCACTCCTCGCGCGACCCGAAGGCCGCGGCGAACCAGGACGGCCAGGCCGCGATCTTCGGGCCGAACTGGACCTCCGGCGTGGGCGCGGAGGTCTCCCAGTCCGCCTACACCGAGATCCGCAAGACCTCGAACACCTCGCTGGACGTGGTCCTCACCGAGGGCGGCACCGTCGCTTTCACCGCCAATGCGGCCGGCAACGGCTGGGTCCCGGAGCCCGGCAGCGAGGCACTGACCCTGCGCGGCACCTTCGCCTCGGGCGACTTCACCCTGTCCGACACCGACGGCTCGGTCACCACCTTCGCCAAGGTCGACCCGGCCGCCGCGACCTGGACGGTGACGTCCAGCCTGCATGACGGCCTTGACAACTCGACCTCCACGGTCATTTCCGAGACGACCGTGGTGAACGGCAAGACGCTGGCCCGGCCGAAGTACATGATCGCGCCGACCTCCGCCGTCACCGCCGCCGCGTGTGCGGCCAACCCGGCCACCAAGGGCTGCCGCGTCCTGCAGTTCGTGTACGCCACCGCCACCACGGCCACCGGCTACGCCAGCAGCACCGACTTCGGTGACTTCGCCGGCCAGGTGTCGACCATCAAGCTGTGGGCCACCGCCCCCGGCGCGGCCAACGCCACCGCCACCGACGTCGCCACCTACCGCTACGACCTCGGCGGCTCGCTGCGCCAGACCTGGGACCCGCGCCTCGGCGCCGGAACCAAGACCCAGTACTCGTACGTTGCCGCCGCCTCCTCCAACGGGGCGCTGGCCGGCATCCTGCCGCCCGGCATCAACGGCGGCTACCACATGGCCTACGGCAGCATCGCGGCCAACCCGTCCGCCGGCGACGGCATGCTCACCAAGGTGTGGACCAACACCCTCACCCCGGGCACCAACACCGTCAACGGCACCGCCAACACCACCATCGTCTACGGCGTCCCGACCAGCGGCAGCAAGGCGCCCGAGGACCTGTCGGCCACCGCCGGCCTGACCTGGGGCCAGACCGACCTGCCGACCGACGCGACTGCGGTCTTCCCCGCCGACCAGGTTCCCGCCTCCAACAGCGGCACCGACCTGAACGCGGGCGACTACACCAGGGCCACCGTCAACTACCTGAACGCCTCCGGCCGCCAGGTCAACACGGCCACCCCCGGACACCGGATCACCACCACCGAGTACGACAGGTCGGGCAACAGCGTCCGAACGCTCTCCGCGGCCAACCGCGAACTCGCCCTCGGTACCACCGACGCCGCCAAGGCCCAGCTGGCCGACCTCGGCATCAACACCCTCCCCAGCGGCGAGCGCGCCCAGCTGCTCTCCAGCACCAGCGTGATCAGCGTCGACGGGCTGCGTGAGACGGAGAGCTACGGCCCGCTGCACCGCGTCACCCTCGGCGCCGACGTGGTGTCCGGCGGCGCGACGGTCGCCAAGGCCGGCACCGAGGCGCTCTCCCGCACCCGCGTCGTGAAGATCTACGACGAGGGCCGCCCGACCGACGGCACCGCCAAGGTCAAGGACCTGGTCACGTCCACCGTCACGGGTGGCGCGCTGCGGGCCTGGCCGGACGTGTTCGTCGAGACCCGCAGCGAGAAGCGGGTCTACGACTGGGTCCTCGACGTCGCCACCCAGCGCATCCAGGACGTCGGCGGCCTGAACCTCACCACCGTCACCGGCTACGACAGCCAGGGCCGGGAGACCTCCAAGTCGCTTCCCCGGTCGAACGGGTCGGACGCGGGTACCACCCGCACCACCTACTGGTCCGCGACCGGCACCGGCACCTGCGCCGGCCGCCCCGAGTGGGCGGACCTCGTCTGCCGGACCGGCCCGGCCGGTGACATCACCGGCGGTGGCTCCAACCCGGCCCAGCTGCCGTCCAAGACCGTCCAGTACGGCCTGTTCGGGCAGATCACCCAGACCGACGAGACCGCCAACGGCGTCACCCGCACCACCACGATCACGCCCGACGGTGCCGGCCGCCCGGTGACCGCCACCGTCACCGGCGGCACCGGCGCGGCGGTTCCGCCGGTCACCACCACCTACGACCCGATCACCGGCGCGGTCACCAAGCAGACGTCCGGCACCGGCGGGACCATCACCAAGGCGTATGACGCGATCGGCCGCCTGACGTCCTACACCGACGCCGACGGCTCGACCACCACGACCCAGTACGACGCGCTGGACCGACCCGTCACGGTCACCGACAGCGTCCCGTCCACCACCACCTACACCTATGACACCGCCGTCGACCCGCGCGGCCTGGCGACCTCGGTCACCGACTCGATCGCCGGCACCTTCACGGCCCGCTACGACGCCGACGGCTCCGTGGTGACCCAGGGCCTGCCCGGCGGGTACACCATGACCGAGCGCCACGCCCCGAACGGCACCGCCACCGGCCGCGTGTACACCCGCGACAGCGACGGCACGGTCGTGCTCTCCGACGGCATCACCGAGACCGTCCAGGGCCAGCGGGCCACCCACACCGGTACCCCCGGCGTCACCCCGGCCCAGACCTACACGTACGACAAGGCCGGTCGTCTGACGACGGTTCAGGACACTTCCACCGACGCCGTCTGCACCACCCGCAGCTACGGCTTCGACAACAACACCAACCGCACCTCGCTCGCCACGGCCGTCGCGGCCCGCGGCACCGACTGCACCACCACCGGAGCGACCACCCAGACCAACACCTACGACACCGCCGACCGCCTGGTGAACCCCGGTCACACCTATGACGCGTTCGGCCGCACCACCGCCCTGCCCGGATCCACCGTCGCCTACTACACCAGCGACCTGGTCCAGCAGCAGACGACCGGTGCCAACCGCCAGACCTGGACCCTCGACCCCGCCCAGCGCTTCCGCGGCTGGACCACCGAGACCAACAACGCCGGCACCTGGACCCAGAGCGGCACCAAGACGAACCACTACTCCAGCGACAGCGACAGCCCCAGCTGGATCGCCGAGGACGGCGCGGGCAACCTCACCCGCAACGTCGGCGGCCTGGTCGGCGGCCTCGGCGCCACCACCACCAAGACCGGGGGCACCATCCTCCAGCTCGCCAACCTGCACGGCGACATTGCCCTCCAGCTCCCGCTGGACACCTCCCAGGCGCCGGTCGCGCTCGACAGCGACGAGTACGGCAACGCCCGGGCCGGCCAGGCGGCCGCCCGCTACGGCTGGCTGGGTGCACAGGAGCGGTCCGCGGAGACCGTGGGCTCGGTCATGCTGATGGGCGTCCGGCTGTACAACCCGGCCACCGGCCGCTTCCTGTCCGTCGACCCGGTGGCCAACGGCAGCTGCAACCGGTACGAGTACACCTGTGCCGATCCGCTGAACAAGTACGACCTGGACGGCAATGCGCTCATGGAGCGCGTCCAGACCGACTGCAATTACTACAACTGCGTCCGCATCCGGCGTATCTGCGACAAGTCGAGCCGCAAGTGCTCGCTCCAGTGGGACATGTGGTTCCGCCAGGGCTGGGCCGGCGCCTACATCTACGCCGGCTGGCGCTACCGGCTCTCCGTCAACGGCGACCAGGTGGCCGCCGGCAGCTACAGCCACGGCGAGCTCGGCTGGTACAACTTCCACGGGTACTGGTACGGAAACGGCGCCCGCGGGAGGCACAGCTGCTACGGGTTCTTCATCTGCTTCCTCGACCCGGGTGACTCCGTCCAGTTCTACGCCACCGGCAGGGCCGCGATCGGCGTCGCCCAGTTCTACTGGCAGCGGTTCCAGAACTTCGGCGGTGGTGGCCGCTACTCGGGCTGAGGCCTGAGAGTCTTCAGGACACGTCCCACCGCAAGACCCGTTCAGCACCGCACCGACCCGGCCGGTTCCTCCGGCCGGGTCGGCCTTTCCTCGTCGCCAGGAGACACCACCCGATGAACGACCGCGAGTTCGAGGCCCGCTACGAGGACCGCTTCGCGCACTGGCTGGCACGCATGGACGGCGAGCTGGCCGTCCTGCCGGCGGACGGGCCGACCGCCTGGATCCGGAGGGTCTACCGCGAGCACGGCGAGCTGCCCGTGGAACGCTTCGCATGGCTCGCCTTCGACCACAAGTGCCGGACCGTCACGGAGGCGCTGCGCCAGGTCGTTGCCGACGCGCGGGAGTCCACGCACCACGACCTGGAGATCCTGCCGGAGTTCACCAACCCGTCCCCCGGGTTCCCGGCGGGCGACGTGGCGGTCGCCGGATCGGCGATCCAGTCGTTCGACGGGCCGCGGGTGCGGGCGGAGGTCGCCGACGCCGTCCAGTCGTACCTGGCCGACCGGTACCGGACGGTGTGGCCGCTCTGTCCGCGCCACCAGGTGGGCCTGCACGCCGTCACGCACGACGGCGAAGCCACCTGGTGGTGCCACGTCGGGGACCACCCGGGCGACCGGATCCCCGCCGGCGGGCCGGCGGCGGCCTGACCGGCGTCGCGCGTCGCGCCCGGTGGTCAGACCGCCCTGTGGTGGGAGCAGGTGGAAGCGGTCGATGACGGCGGCGGCTACCTGGACGGGGGATGCGTCCTGAGCCCCGAGCGCCGCGAGCCGCCGGTAGTGCGGCGCCGTCCGCGCGCGCACAAGCCTGGGCGGGTCAGCCGTCGTGGAGTGCCGTCCTGAGGGCGTCGACGGCGAGTTTGCGGGCGACGTTGGCGGCGCGGGTGTCGCGGAGGCTGTCCAGGAGGAGGAAGTCGTGGACCATGCCCGCCACGCGGACGGAGGTGACGTCGACACCGGCCTCGCGGAGCTTGTTGGCGTACTGCTCGCCCTCGTCGCGCAGGACGTCGGCCTCGTCGGTGATGACGAGGGTGGTCGGCAGGCCCTCCAGTTGCTCCAGGGTGGCCTGCAAGGGGGAGGCGTGGTGCTCGGCGCGCTGGGCCGCATCGGTGGTGTAGGCGTCCCAGAACCACTTCATGCCGTCGCGGGTGAGGTAGTAGCCCTCGGCGAACTGCCGGTAGGACGGGGTGTCGAAGTCCGCGTTGGTCACCGGGTAGAGCAGCACTTGGGCCTTGAGGCCGATGCCGCCGCGCTCCTTGTTCATCAGCGCGAAGACCGTGGACATGCAGCCGCCGACCGATTCACCGGTCACGGCGATCCGGGAGGTGTCCAGGCCGTGTTCCGCGCCGTGCTCCATCACCCACTGGCCGACCGCGTAGTTCTGCTCCACCTGGGTGGGGTACTTCGCCTCCGGCGCGCGGTCGTAGACGGGGAAGACGCCTGCGGCGCCCGCGCCGACGGCGAGCTCGCGGAAGAGCCGGTCGTGCGTCACGGCGTCGCCGAACACCCAGCCGGCGCCGTGGATGTAGAACACGACGGGCAGTGCGCCGTCGGCTCCCTGGGGGCGGATGATGCGGGTGCGGACGGTGCCCCATGCGCCGGCATCCACCTCGACCCACTCCTCGTCGACCGCCGGTCGTGGCACGTCCGGCCCGGTCTGCAGGCCCAGGAGGATGTCACGGCCCTGCTCGGGCGGCACCTCGTAGATCCGCGGATGCGGATCGGTCGCCTCGCACAACTGCTGCGCGGCAGGTTCGAGGTAGGGCGTGATCGGCGGAGGAAGATCAGTCATGGGTCGCTCCCCAGTGCGTCGCGGCACACGTGTGCCCGTTCCCGCGCTCCCCCCGAGGCCCTTTGGCCTCCTCTCCATCGTCGGTCCCTGTCCGTCATGCGCAACCCGCAACGGCTCCGGGCGCCGGAACGGCGACACGGAGCGTCACCGACCGGCCCGTCCGGCCTCCCGTGCGGCACCATCGTCGTGCGGGCGGGCGCCCCCACCGCACGGAAGAGAAAGGCGAGACCATGACCCGGGTCCTCTTCGTCGTGACGGCGGCCGACACCTGGACGCTCAAGGACGGCACCAAGCACCCCACCGGCTTCTGGGGCGAAGAACTGGCGATTCCGCACAAGATCTTCGGCGAGGCCGGATGGGAGATCACGATCGCCACTCCGGGCGGGAAGCGGCCCACCCTGGACAAGATCAGCATGGGCCGCACGGCAGGCCTGCCGGGCACTCTCCGCGAGGTCGCCGCCCACCTGGCAACGATCCAGGGCGCGTTGAACAGCCCGGCGGTGCTGGGCGGGACGGACCCCGACGACTTCGACCTGGTCTTCTACCCCGGCGGCCACGGGCCCATGGAGGACCTGTCCCAGGACGAGGCCTCGGGGCGGCTCCTCGCCAAGAGGCTCGCCTCGCGCCGTCCCCTGGCCCTGCTGTGCCACGGACCCGCCGCCCTGCTCGCGGCGAGGAGCGGCGACGGGGCCTGGCCGTTCGCGGGGTACCGGATCACCGCGCTGTCCAACGTCGAGGAGAAGCTGAACAGTTTCGGCCGCAAGGCGCCCTGGTACCTGGAGGACAGGCTGCGCGAGAGCGGCGCCCGCTACACGAAGGGCGCGTTGCCGCTGATGCCCCACATCGAGGTCGACCGGGCCCTCTACACCGGCCAGAATCCCGGTTCGTCCAAGAAGCTCGCCAACCGCCTGGTGGAGAACCTGGGCTGACGGTCCGTCGATCCGCGCGAGGGCCGCCGCACCGGTCCGCGGGCGGGACGGGCCGCAGGCCGCGCGGCGGTCAGGGACCGGTCGGCGCCGCCCCTGCCGGAGCGGCGCCGAACAGGGCCCGGACGGCGGCGCGGACCTGGCCGGCGACCACGTCGGGGGCCGAGGCGTCCAGCTTCCCGTCCAGGTGCAGGAAGGCCAGGCCGTGGACGACCGCCCACACCGCGGTGGACAGGGCCTCCGGTTCGGAGTCCGGGAAGACGCCGCGGACGATGTCGTGGACGTACGCCCGGATGGCGGCGGTCGCCGCCGCGCGCTCCTCGTTCGTCGGGTCGCAGGGTTCGGCGAACATCACCCGGAACATCGCGGGCCGGTCCAGCGCGAACCGCACGTAGGCGACAGCGATGTCGGCCAGGTCCCCGGGCGTGCGCGGCGAGGGGTGCGCGGCTGCCAGGTGGGCGGCGAGCTCGGCGTAGCCCTCGGCCGCGACCGCGGAGACGAGCGCGTCACGGTCCGCGTAGTGGCGGTACGGGGCGGTCGCGGACACGCCGGCCCGGCGCGCCACGGCCCGGAGGGACAGGCCTGCGCTGCCGTCCTCCTCCAGGAGCTCCCGGGCGGCGCGCACGCACGCGGCCCGCAGATCGCCGTGGTGGTACGAGGCGCTCGCCTGTGCCATGGGTCACCCTCTCCAATGTTTGCAGCGCTTACATCTTTCCTTTAATGTAAACAACGCACACATAGTAGTCGACAGGAACGAGGGACCGGCCGATGGCCAGCCAACTGTTCACGCCCCTGCGCCTGGGCTCCGGGGCGGTGCTGACCAACCGGATCGCCAAGGCGGCCATGGAGGAGAACATGGCCGACGCCGGCCAGCTCCCCGGCCGGCGACTGATCGAGCTGTACCGGCGCTGGGCAGCCGGCGGGACCGGACTGCTGATCACCGGCAACGTCATGGTCCACGCCGAGGCCCTGACCGGCCCCGCCGGCGTCGTCCTCGACGAAGCCGCGCCGCTGGAGCCGTTCGCCCAGTGGGCGCAGGCCGCCAGATCGGGCGGCGGAGCGGTCTGGATGCAGATCAACCACCCGGGCCGCCAGGTCGCCGCCGACATGCCCGGCGTCGTCTGGGGCCCCTCCGACGTCGGCGTCGAACTCGGCAGGCGCAGCAGCCGCTTCGGCCGCCCGGCCGCCATGTCGCCCGAGCAGATCGCAGCCACAGTGCGGCGCTTCGCCCTGACCGCGTCACGCGCCGAGCAGGCCGGGTTCGACGGCGTGGAGATCCACGCCGCACACGGCTACCTGCTCTCCCAGTTCCTGTCGCCCCTCGTCAACAAGCGCACCGACATCTGGGGCGGATCCCTGGAGAACCGCGCCCGGATGCTCCTGGAGACCGTCCGCGCCGTGCGCGCCGCCGTCTCCGCGTCCTTCACGGTGGCGGTGAAGATCAATTCTGCGGACTTCCAGCGCGGCGGATTCGACGCCGACGACGCCCGACGGGTGATCGAGTGGCTCTCGGCGCTCGACGTCGACCTCGTCGAACTCTCCGGCGGCAGCTACGAGAGCCCGGCCATGACCGGGCGCGCCGCCGACAGCCGCACCCGGGCGCGCGAGGCCTACTTCCTCGAACTCGCCAAGGACCTGGTCACGAGCAGCCCCGTCCCCCTGATGCTCACCGGCGGCATCACCCGCCGCCGGACCGCCGAAGAGGTCCTCGCCAACGGCGTCTCCCTCGTCGGCATGGGCACCGCCCTCGCCGTCACCCCGGATCTCCCCGACCGCTGGGCGAAGGGCCACGAAGCCGGACGCGGGATGCGCCCCGTCACCTGGAAGGACAAGCCCCTCGCCTCCGCTGCGAGCATGGCACAGGTCCGCCGCCAACTGCGCCGCCTCGCCCGCGGCACCGACCCGCGGCCCGGCGTCCACCCGGCCATCGCCCTGCTCGCCGAGCAGCGCCGCCAGCGGCAGGCCCTGCGCCGCTACCGCAGGTGGCTGACCACCCGGCAGGAGACCGCCGCAGAGCACCGGTGACTGCCGGCGAACCCCCTCTCCGGCGGGCGGCGGGTCCGCTGGCGCCTTGGCTGCTCCCCGGGCCGGGCCTGTGACCCTTGGGACGAGCGTGCGTCTATTCGATGATCATGTGGAAGAACGCCACGGCGGTGACGAAGGTGCCGCCTGCGGCGAGGAAGCCAGTGGCCGGGGCCGCCCCCGAGAGCGAGGTGAGGACTCCGGCGGTTGCGGCGCAGATGACGCCGAGGAGGAAGACCACTGCGGCGCGCTGGCCGAGCAGGGGGCCCTGGCTGTTGTTCATGTCGGCTCCCGTGGGGCTGGTCCGAGGGGCGGTGCGGCTGGTGCGCGGTGCCCGTGCACCAGGGGTGTAGGCGGCGCGCCACCCACACCCCTCGCATGACGTGGATCACACGGGAAAGTTCTGGTCGGGGCGAGGGGTGATTCCTGGCCGGGGCCTACAAGTCAGGTGACGGGCCGTCGGGATTCGGCGTGGAAGTGTCCAGGAGGAGCGGGTGTGGCGGACGAGGTTGCTGACCGTGGAGGCCGTCAACCGGCTTCGGCTGTTCCGGGCGCTCAGCCTGGCGACGCCGTGGACCGCGGCCTGAGACTGGCTGCCCTCGAGAGCGATCTGGTCCGGGCGGGCGGCGGGAGTCCCCACGGCCGGGAGGCTCGGCTCGCCGCCGATGCGCAGGTCGTGCGCCACCTGCGCCTGGCCGGCTTCCGCGGTGACCAGTACCAGCGGTACATGGAGCAGGTGATGACCTACGGCTGGAACGTGCTCGCCCCCTGGTGCAAGAGCGGCGAGATATTCAGCCGGGCCCGCGCGTTCGGCCGGCCGGTGCCCCAGGCCGCGATCACCCACACGTGGGAGGAGGAGGACCGCCAGGAGGTCACGACCGAGACGGTCATCGCCGGGGAGAGGTTGTTCCGCAATCACGCCCTGGTCAACGGCGTCTGGACACCCGAAGGCGGCGCGAGCTTGACGACCTACTTCGTGGGCGCCTGCATTCTGGCCTTCAAGGGCGAGTACCTGCGCTGGTTCCGCCACCACAAGGCGCTTCACCTTCATCTGGCCGGTGACGATGCCGCGCAGGTGCTGGCCGCGCTGCCGGACCAGAGAGCCGTCGACCCGCTCGAAGCGGTCGTCCTGAACAGCCGGGTCGCTGAGGCCCTTTCACGCATCACCGATCCCAAGGTACGCGCGGGTGTCATCCTGCGGGCCGCCGGGTTCAGCCAGTCCGAGGCCGCCGACTGCGTCGACCTCAGCACCAAGGCGCTGGAGAGCCGGCTCGGCCGTGCCCGGGCCGGACTGCGAGGCGGCAGTGCGTCGGAATCCGTCAGCAAGTAAGGGGGGACGATGACCATCCGGAACGATCAGACGCCGGCCGTACTCGCTGCCGATGAGGCTGCCCCCGACCCGGCCCTCGGGTTCGACGACCTGCTGGCTGCCTCCAGCCTGGGTGCACCACACGTGGTGGCCATGATGGCGCCTTTGCCGGCGACGGCCGGCGCACACATCACCCGCCACCTCGACGCCGACACCTGCGACGACAGCGCCGAAGGTGACGGCGGCCGGGCGCACTCCAGCCCGGCGCCACAGCGGGCCGCCGAAGGCTGCCCGCACGACGGAGACCGGAGGCCCGCCACGAGCGGGTTCCCCGGGCTGACGCTCTGGACCAGGAACCACGATGCCCCGCCGAAGCCGCAGACCCTGCTGCTCTCCGCCCACAACGGTCCGGGCAAGTCCGCGGCCACCGCCCTCTTGTGGGCCCTGCTCGGCGCGGAGCGCGTTCGTGCACGGCCCATAGCCGGTGTGTCCGCGCACGAGCTCTTCGACGCAGCGGACCTCATCGGTGCGGACCTGGGGCCGGACCTGGCGCCGTGCCACCTGTACCTTGAGGAGGCCCTTGCGCGGTGGGGAGACCGCAAGAAGAGGGCGTGCGTAGGGCAACCACGCCCAACGACGGCCGCCGGATACACCGGCAGCGGCAGGACGGGCGCTGCCCTGTGGGAGCTGTTCGACAGCCTTCGACGCCATGGTCGGCCTGCTGGCGCCGTGTCCGAGGAGCTGTACCGCACTGCCTTCCGGGAGGCCCTCGAACTGTGTGCTGCCTCCCCGGCCGTGCATGGCAGCTGGTCCGAGTCCATGCACACCGTCATGTCGCTGCCTCCCCTGCCGGCCTGGGCCTCCATGTCGGCGGGCGCCGGCGGCTACGAGGAGACATGCGCGCTGCCGCGGCAAGCACCTGTGGAAAGGGCCGACGGCAGGCCTCGGCCGTACCGCCGACTCGGCGCCCATGTCCTCGACACCCTGGACTTGTTCGCCGGTTCGGCGTTCGCCGACGACGGCGACTGCCGTACGACGACAGTCCTGGACGACGGGCCATGCCGGCGGCTGTACCACTACTACGGGATCGGGGACCAACAGCACGCACCCCTGCCGGCCGTGGACAGGGCGTCGCGAACCCGTCGTGCGGGCGAGGAAGTGCGGTTGTTCGGCCCGCTTCCGTCCGGAGCGTACGGCAGCTTCCAGCCTCCAACTCTCGTTGACAGTAGCCCGGGCAGGGCCGCGGCGCCGTTCACCCATGAACTAGCCGGCCCGGGCGATCCGGCCGCCTCGACGAATCTGGCCCTTCGGCTGGACGCATTGCGCCGCTCGCTGGACGACGATCCGGGATCCGTCTACCTGGTCCGCCCGGGCAGACGCTCACAGCCGCCCGGCCTCCTGTTCCTGCCTGCCAGGACGCCACGGGCGGGACGTCGTCATGCCGACGCACGCAAGCCCAACCCGGCAGCGGGCACCCGCCGAGGCCCATCAGCGGGCGATCAGTGCTCGCGCCTGACCACCGAGGTCTCCGATGCCGGCACTGCGCTTCGCATGCGGGTGCGCATGCATCTGCTCACGCCAGGCGAACAGCACATCGAGGTACCCACCGAACTCGTCTACCGCTCCCGCGACCCGTATGCCGTGGAGCTGGCCTTCACCGTGGCCGGAACACCATCGGTGCACTGGGCCCTTGCCCGTGACCTCGTCACCGACGGACTCACAGGACCGGCGGGAACCGGCGACGCGCGGATCTGGAGCGACCCGGCCGGCGCGTTCGCCCCGGACAGTGACCGCAGGGTTCACCTGAGCCTGGAACCACCCCAGGGCCAGGCCCATCTCACGATGCCGTGGAGCGACCTTGAGGAGTTCGTCACCGCCACCCGCAGGATCGTGGCACCGGGCAGGGAACACACCCACGTCGCCGCCGCACTGGAGGACTTCACCGAATCCATTCACCGCAGTACGACGACACCGGTGACGCGCCCTGCCATCCGTCCATAGACACGAGCGCCGTTGCCGGCCGCTCTCGACTGGCAACGGCGTACCTGGCTGTCGGCAGAGCGCCGAGGACGAGCAGCGCTGCGCACGCCCGCTCGGGCTCCGTGGCCTCCATGGCGAGCGGAGCGGCAGGGACCGTGCGGACCGGCTGTCAGCTGGACGAACGCCCGGCTGCGGCGGCGCGGTGGCGTAGTCGACGCAGCCGGCGAAGAACGGCAGCGTACCCGGGGGGCGCGAGCGGCGCGTTCGCGCCGTGGGCCGGTCCACGGCCGGTCCGGGCCTACCCTCTCGTCGGACGGGAAAGGGGCGGTGACTATGGCTGGGAGTCAAGGGGGGGCGGAGGTTCACATCCTGTCGTTCCGACAGTGAGCTCGGTGGCAGAAGACGGTATTTGGGAAGCCGAGTGCCCTGACTCCGGCGGCGCGGAGGGCGTCGGCGGCGCGGAGGGGTGCGGGGGCCGTGGTGGGGGCCGGGCCGCCGGTGAGGATGGGGCCGGGGGCGGTGTCACGCACGGCCGGACGCTTCGCAGAGCCAGGGGGCGGCGGTGAGCAGGGCCGTCAGCCGATCTCGATGGTGGGTTCGGGGACGGGGGCGAAGTGCGGGGAGTGGTTGGAGGGGACGGTGTCGGGCAGGCCGTCCTCCAGCAGGGAGGCGGGATCGACGTCCCGGTAGAGGGCGGGATCGGCGCCACCGAAGTGCCAGAAGACCGAGGGGACGCCGAGGGCCGCGCCGAAGATGCCGAAGTCCTCGCTGCCGGTGAGCGGTTGGGGCAGGGTGAAGACGCGGCCGTCGCCGAACGCGGTGGTGAGCGAGGCCTGGACGACTCCGGTGGCTCCGGGCTCGTTGACGGTGAGCGGGAAGGAGTTGATCCGGGTGATCTCCGGCTCTCGCGGAACGCCTCCCGCTCCTTGAGGTCGGGGACCGCACGGTCGTCCTCCGCTCGCCCAAGCGCATGGGCTGGCTGCTCGACGACGCCGGCCGTGCGACCGGGCGCGTTCCCCTCGCCCTGCCACGGGCCTGACGTCCCCGGTCGGCTCCTCCGATCGGCCGGGCCGAGGAGGAGCTCCCTGGTCTGCTTCCGGGGTCTGCTTCGGGCTCGACGGGGCCGCGCGGTTCGATCTCCTCGCCGGCGAGCCGGGGGCCGTCGGTTCCGCTCGGCCACCCGCCTGCGGGGCAGTACCCGGATCCCGGTGAGGACCGGCTCGGCTCCTGCCCGGTCGTGGACCGGGCCGAGCGCCCGGCACCCGCCTGCCCGCGGCGGACACCGACCGGCCGGCGCGCTGGGCGTGCCGGCCGGAAGGGGGATCAACTCGGCTTTCCGGCAGGGGAGTCCGAGCGGCGGCCGGGCCGGGGCGGCATCCTGTCCTCCGCCGGGCGCCGGGGTCAGCGGGCCGCGTAGGCGCCGTCGACCAGGTGGTAGCTGCCGTGGATGAAGGAGGCGCGGTCGGACAGCAGGAAGGCGGTCAGCTCGGCGACCTCCTCGGCGGTGCCGAGGCGGCCGGCCGGGTGCAGGGCGACCAGGGCGGCACGGGTGGCCTCGTCGGCGTGGCTCAGCAGCGGGGTGTCGATGAAGCCCGGGCCGACCGCGTTGATCCGCACGCCGTGCGCGGCGTACTCCAGCGCGGCGGTCTTGGTCAGGCCGACGACGCCGTGCTTGGCGGCGGCGTACGCGGGGGAGCCGGCGAAGCCGTTGGTGCCCAGGATGGAGGCCATGTTGACCACCGCCCCGCCGCCGGCGGCGAGGATGGCCGGGATCTCGTAGCGCAGGGAGTGGAAGACGCCGTCCAGGTTGGTGGCCAGCACCCGGCGCCAGTCCTGCGGGTCGTACTCGCCGGTCGGCGCGGTCACGCCCGCGATCCCGGCGTTGTTGACGGCCAGGTGCAGGGCGCCGAGGCCGGTCACGGTGGCCTCGACGGCGGCGCGCACCGACTCGGGGTCGGTCACGTCGACCTCGACGGCCAGCGCCCGCGCCCCCGCGGCCTCCAGGGCGGCGGCGGCCGTGCGGGCGCCCTCGGCGTCGTGGTCCGCGACGGCGACGGCGGCGCCACCGGCGGCCAGCCGGCGCGCCACGGCGAGACCGATGCCGGAGGCGCCGCCGGTCACCAGCGCGACGCGTCCGGTGAACTCCTGCGGCTGGGCGGTGGTGGCGGTCATGGTGGTGCTCCTTCGGTGCTGTGAGGGTGGTGCAGGTGGTGCAGGTGGTGCTCAGGCCCTCGGGTGGTCCGGGGGCGGCTCGGCGGCGAGCGTCGTGAAGGCCTGTTCCAGCAGCTCGGGCAGCCCGCCCGCCCCGTCGTCCTGCGCCGGACGGCGGACCCAGGCGCGGGTGGCGGCCAGCAGGGCCGCGACCCCGAGCCCGATCGCCACGGCCGGGCGCAGGTCGCGCTCGGCGTCCAGGCCCAGCCGCGCGGCGGCGATCCGGATGGATGCCTCCTCGGCGTCCACGCAGATCCGGCGGTAGACGGCGGTCAGCGAGGGCTCGCGGGCGATCAGGGCGAACAGCTCGGGCATGTCCGGGCGGCGGTGCCAGGCCGGTTCGGCCTCGTCCCGCAGCCAGTGGCGCAGGGCCGCCCGGTAGGCGGTCAGCGGGGCCTCGTCGGCGGGGCGGGAGGCCAGGGCCGCGTTGATCCGGTCGAAATCCGCCCGCAGGCAGTCCAGCACGGCGTCCTCCCGGGAGGGGAAGTAGCGGCTGAACGTGCGCCGGGAGACGTCGGCCAGCTCGGTGACGTCCTCCACCGCGACCGCGGCCAGGCCCCGGTCGAGTACCAGCCGCAGCGCGGCGCCGGCCAGCGCCTCCCGGGTGCGCCGCGCCTTGCGCCCGCGCCGCCCGTCGGTGGCCGCCTCGTCCTTCTCGATGCTCACGGGCCCCACCGTACACCCGGAAATGTCCCAATGGGACATGAGTCCCGCCGGGACATTTCCGTGCCGTTCCCGGCCGGGCGGCCACGCGGCGCAGCCCGCCGCGGACCTGCCACGGATCCGCCGGGAACCGCGACCGGTGGCGGGTGCCGAGCGGTGCGCTCGCGGACCGGCCCGGAGCAGCCGTGCACGCCTGGCCGATTTCTCTGCGAGGACAGCACAGCCGGGGCGGCTCGGGAGGCCTGGAGTCATGGCACGGCGAAGCCCGGTCCAATCGGTGGAAGTCCGCGAGGGCGGAGCGCGGGAAGCGCAGGAAGTGATGGTCGACACCGCCGTCGAAGCCGAGAGTGTGCGGCACGGACGTGTCGTAGAGGGCGAACTCCCCGGGCCCCAGCACGGCTTGACGGTCGTTCTGCGCCACCACGCTGGTCCCCGTCACCTGGAGGCCCAGGAAGACCTCCGGCTCGGTGTCCTCCCGCGCCAGCCGCTGCGTCCGCCGGATCGTCAGGCCGGTCGCCCGCCCCGGGCGGACGCCGCTGCAGCCGACCGTGTCCAGCTTGGCGACCGCGCCGGTGCGGCACTTCGAACCGCCTGGAACGGGCAGCGCGGCCGAAGCCGGCCGTCTCCATGCTGTTTCCGCATCGAGCGTCCTTCCCCCGAAGGCCGATTCCGCGCTCAGGGTGGCGGCGGAGGGCGCGGCACGCAACGGGCGCTGCGGCCGGACTCCCGCCCGGCGGCCCGCCACCGCGTGGCCCGCCGGACGAGCGGTGTCCGGGAGGCATGGAGGACGGGAAAGAAGGTTTGTTTTTCAAACTCACACATCTATAGTGAGTCAGTCCTGTTTTCCAACTCTCCGGCCCGGGTGCTCCGCGGGGCCGATCGAACGAGGAGACCGCATGAGGGCTTCACCATCCGTCGCCACGGGTGCCACCGACGAGGCGTCCGACGGGGCGGTGCCGGGGGAGCGTGGGGAGGCCCGCGGCAGCGGCCCCGGGCCGGTCCTCGTCGCCGCCTGCCTGGGGCTGTTCACGGTGTTCCTCCAGACCACGGAGACCATCGGCACGCTCGGCGCCGTCCAGGCCGGCCTGCGCGTCGAGCCCGCCGACATGGTGTGGGTGCCGAGCATGTACACCCTGGTGGTGGCCTCCTGCGTCCTGGGCGGGGGAGCGCTGGCCGACCGGTGGGGACGCCGGCGCGTCTTCCTCGCCGGGACCGCGGCGATGGCCGCGGGCGCCCTGGTCCTCACGCTCGCCGGCGACCTGACCACCGTTCTCGTCGGCCAGGCGGTCGCCGGCCTGGGCGGCGCCCTGATCACCCCCAGCTCGCTCGCGCTGATCACCCACGCCGTCCGCGATCCGCGCCGCCGCGCCGGGGCGATCTCCGCGTGGGCGGCCGCCTCCGGGCTGGGCCTGGCCCTCGGCCCCCTCGTCGCGGGCCTCGCGCTGCGCTGGTGGACCTGGCACACGGCGTTCTGGCTCAACATCGTCATGGCCGCCCTCGCCGCGGCGGTCGCGCTGGTCCGGGTCTCCGAGTCCCGCAACCCGGCCGCCCGGCGCGTGGACTGGGCGGGGCAGTGCACCGCCGCCGCCGGACTCGCGCTGCTGGTCTTCTGGCTGATCGACGGCGGCCACCACGGCTACGGCTCCGCGCGGGCCGTGGCCGCCGCCGCGGCGGCGGTCCTGCTGCTGGCTGCCTTCATCGCCGTCGAACTGCGCCACCGCGCCCCCATGGTCGACCTCCGGCTGATGCGCGACCCCTCCTACAGCGCCTCCCTCCTGCTGGCCGGGTCCGTCCTGTTCGGCTTCGTCGGCCTCTCCCTCCTCCAGGTGATGTGGCTGGAGCGGGTGCGGGGGCTGACCGCCCTCCAGGTGGGCGTCCAACTCCTCGCGGAATTCGGGGCGTTCATCGCGGCCTCGGTCCTGGCCGGGATCTTCGTGCGCCGGCTGGGCCCGCGCGCCCTGATCACGGCGGGCCTCCTGCTGGCCGCAGTCGGGGCCGCACTGTTCGCCCGGATCGAACCGGACACCGCGTTCACCGGATACGCCGCCGCCTTCGTCCTGTTCGGCCTCGGCTGCGGCCTCGCCAACGCCCCGTCCACCGCGCTCGCCGTCAGCCACGTCCCGCGCGGCCGCGAGGGCGAGGCGGGCGGCACGGTCAACGCCGCCCGCCAGATCGGCGCCGTGCTCGGCACCAGCATCCTCGGCACGCTGATCACCTCGGGCTTCGTGGAGCGCCTCGTCCGCGTCCACGACCCGCGCGCCGCCTTCACCGACGCGGTGGGCCACGCCACCTGGGTCGCGGTGGCGGTCCTGCTCCTCGGCGCGGCGGTGGCGATCGGTCTGTCGGCACGCTCCCGCCGCACCCGCCTCGCGACCGCCACCGGCTGACCCCGGCCGTCAATGTGCGGGACGGGGCAGCGCACCGCACCACACCGATCCGCATCCGACGCGGCAGGCTCCGGACACCCACCGGCCCTTCCCGGAGCCGGACTTGCCGTGCGGCCACCGGAAGGGGGGCCGGCCGAACCCCCTCCGGCTGGCCGGCCAAGGCCCTTGAGGGCATGGCGGAATCCGGGGACCTCCGGGTGGACGAGGGCCTGGTCGTCGGGGCCGGCGGTCGAGGCGGACAGGAGGGCGCCGGACGCGTCGTAGGTGGGGGACCAGGGGGTGCGTCCGCCGGAGGTGGGGGCGGTGAGCGGGCCCCGGCCGGCGGGGAGCTCCGGCCGCCGGCGCCGCGGGGGAGGGGGGAAGGCGCGCGCCATGAAACCGGGCAGGCCGAAACACGTCAATGCTGTTGTCATAAGAGCGCGGCGACGGGCGGAGACCACAACGCCCCCGGGCAGCGGGGTGGCTGCCCGGGGGCGCGGTGCGGGCCCGGGGCCGGATGGCGGTCAGACCTCCAGGTCGGCCTCGATCCTGGTGAGCTGGTGGCGGGCCATCGCCAGGTTGGCCCGGCTCTTGTCCAGCGCGAGGTAGAGGAACAGGCCCTTGCCGCTCTGGTTGGCGAGCGGGCGGATCAGGTGGTACTGGCTGCTGAGGGTGATGAGGATGTCCTCGATCCCGTCGGTGAGGCCCAGCATGTCCATGGTGCGCATCTTCGCGCGGACCACGTCGGTGTTCCCGGCGGCGGCCACATTGAGGTCCAGGCCGCCGGGGCCGTCGAGGGTCGCCAGCGCCATGCCGCTGTTGTAGTCGACCAGGGCCGCGCCGATGGCGCCCTCGATGGTGGTCATGGCCTGCTTCAGCGCGCCTGCGGCGTCGGTCATGTCGGTGTCTCCGGTTCGTGGATGGAAGGGGAAGGGGCGGAAGGGGAGGGGGAAGGAAGGAGAGGGGGACGGAAGGGGAGGGGAAGGACGAGGGGTGGTGCGGCCGGGAGCGGTCAGAACTCCCGGGCCTCCTTGGGCGGGGCCGTCTCGTTCAGGAGCGCGGCGATGCGCCGGGCGGAGCGGCGGGCCTCCAGGTGGAGGCGGCCGATGTTGGTGTCCGGGTGGGCGAGGGCGGTGAGCACGCAGCTGCCGCCGGCCGTGTAGATGGCGACGTAGCCGTGCTCGCCGCGCACCAGCGACTCCCGGAACTCGCCCTGGCCGGTGGTGTCGGCCAGCCGGTGGGCCAGGCCGAGCGAGGCGGCGCTCATCGCCGCCAGGCCCGTGGGCTCGGTCCCGTGGGTGTCGTGGGCGATGGGCAGTCCGTCCACACTGGCCACCAGGCCGCCGGTGAGGTGCGGCACCCGCTGCCGGAGGGCGCGGAGTTCGGCCAGCAGCTCGGTCTCCAAGGCGATCAGTTGTCTCCTTTCGACACGCTGCCTGAGTGCCCGCCTCATGACCGTGAGGGCGGGGTCGCGGGCGGAGCGTGGTTCAAAGTCGGGCCTCCAGAAGGGTTCTGACCCGGATCAGCAGGGCGATGTCCGGGACGGCGATGGGGGAGGGGGGCGGCACCGGGGCCGGTTCGGCCGCGTCGCCGGTGAGGGCGGCGAGTGCCGCACCCGGTACGCGGCTGTCCAGGGCGCCGGGGGGTCGCGGTTCCGGCACCCGCTCGGCCGCGCCGTCCGGCGGTCCGCCCGCGGGCTCCGCACCGGCCGCCGACGCGGAGCCGGGTGCGTCTGCGGACCCGGTGGCCGGACCGGTCCCGGTCAGCAGGCCGGCGGCGGCGAGCCGGCGGACGTCCGCGGTGAGGGCGAACGCGGAGCGGCCGAGCAGCCTGGCCAGCTCCGCCGGGGTTCTCCGGCCGTCCGCGTGGTCGAGCAGCTCGCACTGGCGACGGGTCGGCGGGCGGAGCCGGCGGGCGTGGCGTGCGGGGGTGGCGGCGGTCGGCGGGGCTGCTGCGGCGGTGCGGCACAGCGGCGCGGTGTCGAACTGCGCCGAGGGAAGGATCCGGTCCAGCAGGCGCCGCCGTCGTTCGGCCTCCCGGCGCAGGCGGTGGGCGCCGACCGCGGCCACCGGGCCGAGCCAGTGCCGCACGCCCGGGGTGAAGGTCCACGAGGCCGGGGCCGCAGCGGAGTTGGCGGGGGCGTCGAGCAGGAAGCAGGCGGCGTCGTAGAGCGCGCCGAGGTGGCAGAGTTCCAGCTCGCCCTGCGTCAGCCGGCCCTGGCCGACCAGGCCCTCGCCGACCCGCGCCCGGGGGCCGAACCGGTGGACGGCGTCCTGCCAGGTCTCCTGGCTGAGCCGGCCGCAGGCGGTGAGCAGGGTGGCGAGGTCGGGCGCCCGGTCGGACTCGGCGTGGGCGACCAGACCGTCGACGAGGTAGAGGGCGCCGCCCGGGCCGCGCAGCGCACCGGTGGCGTGCTCGCCGGCGAGCCGTTCGACGGCCGCGCCCGCGCCGACGGCCGCGCCCGCACCGGCCGGTGGGGCGTCCGTGAGGGTGTGCGTCATCCGAGCACCAGTTCCTCGGTGAGCGCCTGGAGGCGGAAGCGGGCGGCGGCGAGATTGCCCTCCGCGCGGTCGAGCCACAGGTGCAGGACGAGCCGGCTGTCGAAGACGGTGTCGATGAAGCAGAGCAGGTGGTAGCCGCGGTCGGTGGTCAGGAGGATGTCCTGCAGCGGTACCTCCCGGTCCTCCGCCGCAGTGAAGGTCGCGGCCTCGACGGCCGCCCGCACCAGGTCGGTCGCCTCGGCGGCCGTGGTGTCCTGGTCGCCGGTCGGGCTGACGCCCGCGCTGCCCAGCGCGAGCCCGCTGCTCCAGTCGATCAGGCTCGCCGCGCGGGCCCCGGCGATCGCCATGGCCTGGTTCAGGCACTCGTCGATACCCGGCACTCGGGCTCCTCCGGAGGGTTCGGGAAGGAAACGGCGCGGCGGGGTACCGCATGCCGGTGGGAATGCCGCGACTCGGGCATGTCCGACACGGAAGGGTAGTGGCGGATTCGCCGTGATGAACGTGCCAGGGGCATATTCACACCATAAGGACACACTTTCGGCCACTCTCTGCCCTGCTCCTCGGCGCCGCCCGCGGGTCCGAAGGGCGGGAGGCGGCCGGCGACATGGGTGGCGAGGCCCTCTCCCGGCGCCGGGAGAGGGCCGTGGCCGGCGGTGCCGTGCGTGTGCGATCGGCGTGTTCGGCCGGCCGGCGGGCATGACGGGGGAGGACGGTCAGGAGCGGTCCGCACCCGCGTAGTGGTCGGTCCACGGCAGCGGGGTGCCCGCGTACTTGGCGGTACGGACGTCACCGGAGCGGGCGTGACCCTCGAACAGCTCGACCCGGGCGGCCCGGCCGCACAGCTCCCCGAGTGCCGCGGAGGACTTCGGGTCGCGGACCTCCTGGTACGTGACGGTGCGCAGGTACATCCCCACCCACAGGCCGCCGGTGTAGCGGGCCGCGCCGCGGGTCGGCAGGACGTGGTTGGTGCCGATGACCTTGTCCCCGTAGGACACGCAGGTGCCCTCGCCGAGGAAGAGGGCGCCGTAGGCGTGCATCCTGTCCAGGGCCTCGCGGGGGTTCTCGGTGAGGACCTGGACGTGCTCGAAGGCGAGGGAATCGGCGATGCGGTAGGCCTCGTCGAGGTCGTCGGCCAGGATGATCCGGCCGTGGTCGCGCCAGGCGGGGCCCGCGATGTCGCCGGTCGGCAGTCCGGGCAGGATCTCCTCGATGTGCCGCTGCACCGCGGTGGCGACCCGTTCGCTGGTGGTGATCAGGACGGCGGGTGAGTCCGGGCCGTGCTCCGCCTGCGAGAGCAGGTCGACCGCGGCGATGAACGGGTCGGCGGTGTCGTCGGCGATGACGAGGATCTCGGTCGGACCGGCGAACAGGTCGATGCCGACCTCGCCGAACAGCTGGCGCTTGGCCTCGGCCACGTAGGCGTTGCCGGGGCCGGCCAGCATGTCCACGGGCGCCATGCTCGCGGTGCCGACGCTCATCGCGGCGATGGCCTGGACGCCGCCGAGGACGTGGATCTCGTCCGCGCCGGCGAGGTGCATCGCCGCGACGGTGGCGGCGGGGATCTCGCCGCGGATCGGCGGGGTGCAGGCGACCACGCGCGGCACGCCGGCGGCCTTGGCGGTCACCACGGTCATGTGCGCGGAGGCGGTCAGCGGGTAGCGGCCGCCGGGGACGTACGCGCCGACCGACCGGATCGGGACGTGGCGGTGGCCGAGAAGGACGCCGGGCTCGGACTCGATCTCGATCTCGGACATCGAGGCGAGCTGGGCCTCGGCGAACCGGCGGACGTTGGCCTGGACGGTCCTGATGTCCTCGATGACCTGCGGATCGAGGCTGTTCATGAGGCCGGCGAGCTGGTCCTCGTCCAGCCGGAAGGACTCCGGCTCCCAGTGGTCGAAGCGCGCCGAGAGCTCGCGGACCGCCTCGTCGCCGCGCTCGCGGACATCGGCGATCAGTTCGCGGACGGTCCTCGCGACGGCGTCGTTGCCCGAGGGGGCGGTGGACCGGGTGGCAGCGGCCTTGATGGTACGGGACACGCCGGGCTCCTCAATCGTGAATGGATACGTATCCATTGGATACGTATCCACAGCATGGAAGGCGAGGACCCGGCGGTCAAGGGGTGGTTCATGGCGATTTCGGAATCCGTTCACGCGCGAACGGCGCGAACGGCGCGAACGGCGGGGCCGACGGGAACAGCGGGGCCGACGGGAACGGCGCGACGGGCCCCAGTGGCGCGAACGGCGGGATCAGGCGGGGGGAGCCGTGGTGGAGCGCAGCACGAGCTCCACCGGAAGGACCTCGTGCCGGTGCGGCAGGTCCGGGGACTCCAGCCGGTCCAGGAGCAGTTCCACGCCGACCCGGGCGATCCGCTCCAGCGGCTGACGCACCGTCGTCAGGTCGATGCGCTCCCACGCGGACAGCGGCACGTCGTCGCAGCCCACGACGCTGAGCTCGGCCGGCACCGCGACGCCGGCCGCCGCGGCAGCGTTCAGCGCGGCGTACGCCATCACGTCGTTGTGGCAGAACAGCGCCGTCGGCGGTTCGGCGCTCGCGAGCAGGGCGCGCACCGCCTCGTACGCGGTGGCGTAGTCGTAGGCTCCGTCGGTCTCGGTGAGGGTGGCGCCCTGTGTGGCCGCCACCTTCCGGCGGAAGGCGAGGGCGCGCTGCTGGGCGGTGCTCGCCCCGGCCAGGCCGCGCACCATGCCGATCCGGCGGTGTCCCAGATCCAGCAGGTGCGCCGCCGCGAGTGCGCCGGCGGTCGGGTTGTCGGCCTCGACCTGGTCGGCCGGGAAGTCCTTGAGCGTGCGGTGGCACAGCACCAGGGGGATCCCGTGCGCCAGCATCCGGTGTGCGAGCGGCTCGTGCTCGACCGCCGAGGTGAACACGACCCCGTCGACGCCTTCGCGGCGCAGCAGCGCCAGCCCCTCCTCGTCCGACATCACATCGGTGACCAGCGACAGGCGCAGCCCGTGCTGGTGCAGCACGGGCTCCATCGCCTTGACCATCACCGGGTAGAACGGGTTCGTCAGATCGCGGATCACCACGCCGATCAGGCCCGACCGGGCGCCGACCAGGCTCCGCGCGGCCTGGCTGGGCTGGAAGTCGTACTTCGCGACCACGTCGAGCACCCGGCGCCGGGTCTCCGGCGCGACGCTCCCGCCGTTCAGCACGCGCGAGACCGTCGACTGCGCGACTCCCGCCTCCCGTGCGATCTGCACGCTCGTGACAGTGGGCCGGCGCACCATGGGTCCTCACCTCCGGGTCATGTGGGGGCAAGCATAGGGATCCCCGCGGGCCGGCCGCTCCCGCGGCGGGCCCGCGGCGCCCGGGCGCGCCGCGGATGCCATCGTCAACCCGCCTTTCCCCGCGGTGCGTTGAGAACGATCCGGGAGGTCCGCCACCGGCGCTGCGCGCGCGGGCCCCGGCCCGGTCCCCGTCCTTTCCGCATCGTGGAAAACCATTGACGCATGATGGAAAACCCTGCTAAACGTTTCCCCCCCGGCCAAGAGCCGCTCACCACGATGTACCCGAATGAGGAGGATCGTTGGGCTACTATGTCGGACGACGTCTACTGGAAGTCGTCCCCACCCTCTTCCTGATCGTGACGATCGTCTTCTTCCTCGTGTACATCGTGGGGGATCCGGTCGCGCTGATGCTCGGTGAGAACGCCACGCCCGAGCGCATTGCGGCGATTCGCGACGCGATGGGATTGGACGACCCGCTGCCGGTCCAGTACTGGCATTACATCGTCTCGGCCGTCACCGGTGATTTCGGTGACTCGTACCAATACCATGAGCCCGCTCTGGCAATCGTGCTGGAGCGTCTTCCGGCCACCTTGATGCTCGCCGTCGGATCGATCGTCCTGGCGCTTTTCATCGCCATTCCGATGGGGGTGTGGGCGGCGATGCACCGGGGTGGGGCGGTCGACCACCTGGTGTCCTCGATATCGGTCGTCGCCAAGGCGGTGCCGACCTTCTGGCTGGGCATCATGCTGATCATGCTCGTCTCGGTGAACCTGGGCTGGCTCCCGGTCTCCGGCAGCGGCACCTGGGCCCACCTGGTACTTCCCATGGTCACGCTCGGCACGGGCACCGCGGCCGAGATCACCAGGCTCGTGCGTTCGAGCATGGTGGAGATCCTCGGGCAGGACTACATCCGGACCGCGTACGGAAAAGGCCTGCGGGAATCGCTCGTCGTCTTCAAGCACGGTTTCAGCAACGCTTTCATCCCGGTCGCCTCGATCACCGTGCTCCAGTTCTCGGCGCTGCTCGGCGGCGCACTCGTCACCGAATCCGTATTCGCCTGGCCGGGGCTCGGACAGCTCCTGGTCAAAGCGGTGACACAGCGGGACATGCCCATCGTGCAGGCGGCGGTCTTCGTCGTGGCGGTGATGGTCATCGGGCTGAGCATGCTGTCCGACATCTCGTTCAAGCTCGTCGACAGGCGGATCAACCTTGACTGAATCCATCGGCCTTCCGCGGGCGGGCACCGCCGCGCGGCGCAGAAAGGCCATCCGGAGCATTCCCCTTCCGGCGATCGCCGGAATGGTCCTGCTGATCGTGCCGGCCGTCGTCGCGATATTCGCGCCGTGGATAATGCCGCACGACCCCGCGGCGATCGACCCGTCGCAGGCGCTCATTCCGCCGCTCCCGTTCGAGGGGAGCGACCCGGCCCACCCGCTGGGCACCGACAACCTCGGCCGCGACATGCTCAGCCGCCTCATCGACGGTTCGCGCATCTCGCTGCTGGTCGGGGTGCTCGGCGTGGTCCTGGCCGGAACGATCGGTCTGGTGGCCGGCCTGCTCGCCGGCTACTACGGACGGTTCGTCGACGCGGTGATCATGCGCCTGGTCGACGCGCTGCTCGCCATCCCCGGCATCCTGCTGATCCTCGTCATCCTCGGCGTGGTGAAGCCGGGTCTGACGACGCTCGTCGTGGTGCTCGGCCTGACGAACTGGGTGGTGTACGCCCGTCAGATCCGGGCGGAGGTGCTGGAGATCCGCGAGCGCCTGTTCGTCGAGGCGGCGAAGAACTTCGGGGTCTCCCACACCCGGATCCTCCTGCGGCACATCACCCCGAACGTCATGCCGACGTTCATCGTGCTCTCCACGCTGAGCGTGGCGACCATCATCATCACGGAGTCCTCGCTCAGCTTCCTGGGCCTGGGGGTGCAGCCCCCCGACGTCTCCTGGGGCCTGATGCTCACCAGCGGCCGCGACTACATCACCAACGCGTGGTGGCTGAGCACGCTGCCGGGCCTGGCGATCGCGGGCACGGTGCTCGGGATCCTCCTGCTCGGCGACTGGCTGCGGGACACGCTCGACCCGCGACTGGGGGTGTGAACGATGCACGGGAACGAACCCATGCTCAGCATCCGGGACCTCCGGGTGAAGGCGGAGAAGCGCGACCTCACGCTCGTCGACGGCGTGTCGCTCGACATCCGCGCCGGCGAACGGGTGGCGCTGGTGGGCGAGTCCGGCTCCGGCAAGAGCCTCACCTGCATGGCGGTCATCAACCTGCTGGCGCGGGGACTGCGGATCTCGGGCGGCGGGATCGTCTGGCAGGGCGAGGACGTCTCCCGGGTCTCCGCGGGCCGGATGCGGCAGCTGCGGGGCCGTGAGATCTCGATGATCTACCAGGAGCCGCTGACCTCGCTCAACCCGGTCCTCTCGATCGGCAACCAGCTGGGCGAGGCCGCCCGGCACGTCTCCGCCTCGCGCGCCGATGTGCTGTCGATGCTCGACCGGGTCGGCTTCCACCAGCCGGAGCGGGTGCTGCGCCAGCGTCCCCACGAGCTGTCGGGCGGGATGCGCCAGCGCGTCATGATCGCGATGGCCCTGCTGGGAAGGCCCCGGCTGCTCCTCGCCGACGAGCCCACCACGGCCCTCGACGTCACGGTGCAGGACCAGGTGCTGAAGCTCATCTACGACATCACCGTCGAGACGGGCACCGCCCTGCTGCTGGTGAGCCACGACCTCAACGTGGTGCGCCGGATCGCGGACACGGTCGCCGTGCTGTACACGGGGCGGATCGCCGAGAGCGGCCCGACCGAACGGGTGCTGTCCGAGCCCAGGCACCCGTACACCGACGCCCTGCTGCGCTCGGTGCCCTCCCTCGGCTCGAAGGCCGACCGGCTCACCGCCATCCCCGGGCGGGTGCCGCCGCCCGACGAGTGGACCGACGGCTGCCGGTTCGCCTCGCGCTGCGAGTTCGCCACCGGGGCGTGCGCCGACGAGCCGCCGTTCGCGGAGTTCCTGGGCCAGGCCTCGGCCTGCTGGCACACCGACCGTCTGACCGAGTCGAAGGGCGCACGATGACCGCCGACACCGCGCTGTCCGGCGCCTCCCCGGACGCGGCCGTCCGCGTGACGGCCCTGTGCAAGACCTTCCGGGTCGCCGACGGATTCTTCGGACGCAAGAAGGACTTCGCCGCGGTGCGCGACGTGGGTCTGTCCGTGCCCAAGGGGGCGACCCTGGGCATCATCGGGGAGTCGGGCTCCGGGAAGACGACGGTCGCCCGGATGCTGGCCGGTCTGCTGACGCCGACCTCGGGCGACGTCCTGATCACCGGCGCACCGGTCTTCGACGCCAGGGGGCGCACGACGGCCGCGGGACGCACCGCGGCGCAGATGGTGTTCCAGGACCCGTACTCCGCGCTGAACCCGCGGATGAACGTCCGCTCCATCCTCGCGGAGCCGCTGACCGTGGCGCCGCGCGCGAGCCGGCCGGAGATCGCCCGGCGGGTGGCCGAACTCACCGACCAGGTCGGGATGTCGGCCGCGGCGCTGGAGAAGTACCCGCACGAGTTCTCGGGCGGGCAGCGGCAGCGTCTGGTGATCGCCCGCGCACTGGCGCGAAAGCCCCAGGTGCTGATCTGCGACGAGCCGGTCTCCGCGCTCGACGTCTCGATCCAGAGCCAGATCCTCAACCTCCTCAAGGACCTCCAGGAGGAGCTGGGCCTGACCTACGTCTTCATCGGCCACGGGCTGGAGAGCGTCCACTTCATGAGCGACCGGATCAGCGTCATGTACAAGGGCGCGGTCGTCGAGCACGGCACGGCGGACGACATCCTCCACCGCCCCGGCCACGAGTACACCCGGCGGCTCATCGAGTCCTCGCGCGCGGAGCCCTTCAGGACGCGCTGACCCTCCGACCGCAACCCGGCCCGCCGGCATCAGCGGGAGCACGCGAACCGTTCGTGAAAGGACCGACCATGAAGAAGAGATTCACCGCGGCGCTGGCCGTGGCAGCCGTACCGCTGGCCGGCTGCATGCCCGTGGCGAGCGGCGGGGGAGAGGCCGGCGCGCACAAGGACACCCTCGTGTTCGCGCAGAACGTCGATCCGCGCAACCTCGACCCGCAGAACGCCGTGCAGACCTCGGCGGACCGGATCAACCGGAACATCTACGACCGGCTGTTCACCAGGGACAGGTCGATGAAGATCGTTCCCCAGCTGGTGACCGACTACAAGCAGGTGGACGAGGAGAACTGGACGTTCCGGCTCCGCGAGGGCGTCACGTTCCAGGACGGGTCGCCGCTGACCGCCAAGGACGTCGTGTTCACGATCCACCGGCTGAAGGACCCCGCGCTGCTCGAAGCCCGGTGGTTCGAGCAGATCGCCGACGCCACGGCGGTCGGCGACCACGAGGTCCGGATCACGACCAAGGGCGCGATGCCGACCCTGCTCGCGGTGCTGGCGAAGAGCGGCGCCGACATCGTTCCCTCGGCCTACATCGAGAAGAACGGCATCGAGGAGTTCGTGAAGGCCCCCTTCGGTTCGGGGCCCTACAAGTTCGTGGAGTGGAAGCGCGACGACCGCGTCACCCTGGAGCGCAACGACGCCTACTGGGGAGGCACCCCGAAGTGGAAGCGCGTCGAGGTCCGCACGATTCCCGAGAACTCCACCCGCGTCTCCGAACTCCTCACCGGTGGCGTCGACGTCGCGACCGAGGTCCCGGTGATCGACTGGAAGCGCGTCGACTCCGGCAGGACCGCGCTGGAGCTCGGCGAGACGACCAGGGTGATGCTGCTCGTGCTGCGCCTGGACGACCAGTACGCGACGAAGGACCCCCGGGTCCGTGAGGCGATCGACCTCGCGATCGACAAGAAGGCGATCGTCGACACGCTCTTCGGCGGCAAGGCGACGCCGGTGCGCACGCGCGCTCCCAAGACGGTGTTCGGCGGGGACCCGTCCCTCTACAACACCGCGGTGTACGACCCCGAGCGGGCCAAGGAACTGGTGAAGCAGGCGGCCGCGGACGGGCGCAGCGTGAAGCTGCACTACAGCGCCTCGCGCGGGACCTACCCGATGGACGCCGAGCTCGCGGAGATGGTGACCGCGATGCTCAAGAAGGCCGGCTTCACCGTCGAGCTGGAGATCCTCGAAGGCGGTGCCTTCGGCGACATCTACAGCAAGTACACCAACAAGGACGTCTACCAGGTCGCCTTCGCGGACGGCCTGATGGACTCCTCGTACGCGCTCCAGGGCTTCTCCACCGTCCTGGGCAAGCCCCGGATGGGATACAGCAACCCGAAGGTCGACGAACTGCTCGCCGGGGCGAACCGGACGATGGACGAGGCCGCGCGCAGGACGGCGTACTACGAGGTCCAGAAGATCATCGCCGACACGGACCGGCCGATGGTCTCCCTGTACACGCAGCCGGCGGCGTTCGGTGTCTCCAAGGACGTGGCGTTCACGCCGCGTGCCGACGACGGGTTCGTGTTCGACGACGTGACGCTCGCGAAGTAGCACGCGCGGAGCCGGGCGGACACGGGTGCCGCCCGGACCCCTGCCGGATCGATGCGGGAAGGAGAACACACCATGGGGACCGTTGACGCGAACGGTGGTGGTCAGAGAACGGCCGGCGCCGTGCAGTCGCTCCGCAGGGCGTTCACGGTCCTGGAGGCCGTGGTCGGCAGTGACGACCCGATCGGCGTCTCCGACCTGGCCCGTCACAGCGCCCTGCCGGTCGGCACCGTCCACCGCCTGGCGCAGACCCTCCACGAACTCGGCTACGTCCGCAAGGACGAGCACAGCAAGTACCTGCCGGGGCCGCGCCTGCTGAAGCTGGCCAAGGGCAACCAGAAGGCGATCACCCTCGTCGCCCAGCCCTACCTCGACGATCTCGCCAGGCGCTACGGCGAATCGGTCGCCGTCGGGACGCTGAACGGGGACTACGTCGTCTACCTGGCCAAGACGCCGGGGTCACGGTCGATCAGGATCTGGACCAGCCTCGACGAGCCCCTGTACCCGCACTCCTCGGCCATCGGGAAGATGCTGCTCAGCCGGCTCCCCGACGAGCGGGTCCGCACCATCCTCGACCACACGAGGATGCCGCGCTTCACCGAGTCGACCCTCACGGATCCGGACGACCTGCTCGCCGAGCTGGCCGTCGTGCGCGAGCGCGGATTCGCCGTGAACGAGGGGGAGCAGGAAGCGGGGATGCGGTGCGTCTCGGTGGCCATCCCCCTCAGGGGGGAACTCCTCGGGTTCTCGCTCTCCGCCCCGACCCTGCGGATGTCCGACGCGGTGCTCGCCGAGACCGTCACGGGCCTGAAGCGGGCCGCCCTCGCCCTCGCCGCGGAACTGGACGGCGCACGAGGCCTCTCACAGAAAGAGATCCACGGGAAGTGAACAACGTGAAGAACTCCTCCATCGTCGTCGTCGGCGCCGGGATCGCCGGTGTGACCACGGCCTTCCACCTGGCGCGCCGCGGGGCCCGGGTCACCCTCGTCGACGACGGCGGGTTCGGCCAGGCGACCGCGGCCAGCGCGGGGATCATCGCGCCCTGGGTGTCCTCCTCCGAGGGTGCCTTCTACGCGGCCTACGCCGCCGGCGGCGGCTACTACCCGGAGTTCCTGTCCCAGTTGGAGGCGCTCGGACTCCCCGAACTCGGGTACCGCCGCTCGGGTGCGCTGATGGTGAGCGCGGACGCCGCCGAGGTCGACGCCGCCGAGGAGCGGATCGCCGGCCGGGTGCGCGAGGCCGGACCGGTGGCGGGCACCCTCGAACGCGTGGACGGTGCCCGCGCACGGGAGCTCTTCCCGGCGCTCGCGCCCGGACTGGGCGGGCTGTTCGTCTCGGGCGGCGGCCGCGTCGACGGCCGGGTGCTCCGTGACGCGACCCTGAGCGGCGCGGTCGCGTCCGGCGCCCGGCACCTGGTCGACCCGGTCGTCGCGATCGAGCCCTCCGGGGCCGGCTGGCGGATCCGGACCACCACGGTGAACCTCGACGCCGACGCGGTCGTCGTGGCCGCGGGTGCGCGCGTCACCGGTCTGCTCGGCCGGCTCGGCCTGCGGGTCGGGGTCAGCCCGCAGCGCGGGCAGATCGTCCACCTGGAACTGCGCGGCGTCAACACCTCGCCGTGGCCGACCCTCCACCCGTTCGCCGAGCACTACATGACGCCCTTCGACGGCGGCCGGATCGCCGTCGGGGCCACCCGCGAGACCGGCAGCGGATTCGACCCCAGGGTGACCGCGGCCGGGCAGCTGTCGGTCCTGCGCAACGCCCTTGAGCTCGCACCGGGCCTCGCGGAGGCGACCGTGCTGGAGACCAGGGTGGGCATCCGCCCGATGGCGGACGGCGGGTTGCCGGTGGTCGGCCGGGTGCCCGGCTCCGACGGCCTCTGGCTGCTCGCCGGGTACGGCGCGGCCGGGCTCACCATGGCGCCGCTGCTCGGCGACGCCGTCGCCCGCGATGTGCTGGGCGAGGCGGCTCCCGAGCTCGCCGCCTTCACGGTGGCGGTCGAGCGGCGGTCCGGCGGGGACGAGGGCCGATGACGGCCGCCTCCCACGCGTACCGGCGGGCCCGGGTCGAGGTCGCGGGCGGTCGGTCCACGGTCGGGGTGTGGGAGCCGGTGGCACCCCCGCCCGGGCCGGTTCCCACCGTCTGCGCGATCCACGGCATCACCTCGAACCACCTCTTCCTCGCCGGTCTCGCCGCCGCACTGCCGGGCGTCCGGGTCATCGCCCCCGACCTGCGCGGCCGGGCGGGTTCCCGGCACCTCGGGGCTCCGTACGGGATGCGGGCGCACGCGCGGGACGTGCTGGCCGCCGTCGAGGCCCTCGCCGGGCCCGGGGAGGTGACCCTGGTCGGCCACTCCCTCGGGGGGTTCGTCGCGATGACCCTGGCGGGGCTCGCCGAGGGGGACCTCGCGGCGGCGGAGCACCGCTTCCGCGGGCTCGTCCTCATCGACGGGGGCCTTCCCCGGCCTCCCCGGACCGCCAGGGCGGCCGACGCGGACGACCCGCTGGCCGCGGTGGGGCCGGCGGCCCGCCTCTCCATGGTGTTCGACGGCGTCGAGGAGTACCTGGACTTCTTCCGCGCCCACCCGGCCTTCGCCGACGGGGTGGACCCGGTGGCGGAGGAGAGCTTCCGCTACGACCTGGTCGCCGGCGACGCCGGGGGCTTCCGCGCCTCCACCCCGGCCGAGGCGATGCAGGCGGACTCCGACGACGTGTACGGCGCACCGGACTTCGGCCGCGGCGTCGAGCGCGTCATGGGGGATCCCGCGCGCCGGCGCGCGGTCCACCTGATCGTCGCGGAAGGGGACCTGGTCGCCGCCCGCCCCGGCCTCTACACGGCCGCGATCCTCGACGACTACCGGCGGCGGTGGCCCGGTGTGCGGATCACCGAGGTCGCCGGCACCAACCACTACGACATCCTGCTCTCCGGCCACGGCATCCACGCGTGCGCCGAAGCGGTGCACACCATGCTCGGCCCCGGCCGCGACTGACCGCCGCCGATCGCCGCCGATCGCCATCGATCGCGAAACGATCGCGCTTCGTCGCACAGCCGTCCACCGGGACGCGGCCGCGCCGGCCCCCGCGCCTCGCCAGGTGCCGCCGGCCCCCCTCGGCACGCCACGGTCCGTGCCGGCCGGCCCCGCGTCCTCGGCCCGATCCTCCGGCGAGACCCGCCGGAACACCGCAGCGGACAACGCGCTGCCCCGACAGGAACAGGTCCACATGAATCTCTTCGACCCCGCCACCACCGCCCTCGTCTGCATCGACCTCCAGGGAGCGAACCTCTCGCACGGGGCCGAGCCGCACTCGCCGGAGGAGGTGCTCGGCCAGAGCCTGCGGCTGCTGGACGCCGCGCGCGCCGCCGGATCGCTGGTGGTCCACGTCCGCACCTCCTTCCTCCCCGACGAGTCGGACTCGCTGCAGCCGCTGCGCATCGAGCGGATGCGCCCGGCGCGGCCCCACCGGGAGCCGGGCTGGGACGAGCTGCTCCCGGAGGTCGCGCCCACGCCGACCGAGCCGGTGATCGCGAAGCGCAGCTGGAACGCGTTCCACGGGTCCGACCTGGACGTGCAGCTGCGCCGGCACGGGATCACCACGATCGTCCTGCTGGGGATGTCCACCAACTTCGGCGTCGAGGGCACCGGTCGGGCCGCGTACGAGCACTACTACAACGTGGTGTTCGCGAAGGAGGCCATGTCCTCGGTCACGGCGGAGGGCCACGCGTTCTCGGTGACGAACATCCTGCCGCTGATCGGCGTGGTGCGCTCGGTCGACGAGATCGCCCGGGCCTTCGCGGGCGCCCCGGACGACGAGGCCGCCGCCTGACCCCGGCCCCCGCCCCCGCGAGCAACGCCCCCGGCGCCGCTCGCCGTTGACGGAGCCGCGCCCGGTTCAAGCACCCCACCGGGCGCGGCTCTCACCCGCACCCCTCCTGCCCGTGGCGCCACGTGGCGCCACCCCAACCGTCTGAGGAGAGTCCTGTTCATGGCTGCACATCAGGGACCCGCCGGCGCCTCCCCCGCCGATCCGGTGGTCACCGTCGCCGGTCCGCACGTCCACCGGGCGCAGGAGGTGCTCACTCCGGAGGCGCTCGCCTTCGTCGCCGGCCTCCACCGCGCCTTCGAGGGCCGCCGGCAGGAGCTCCTGGCCGGGCGGAGGACCCGTCGCGCCGAGATCGCCCGGACCGGCGTGCTGGACTTCCTCCCCGGGACCGCGGACGTCCGGGCCGGCGACTGGAAGGTGGCCGAGGCGCCGCGTGCGCTCCAGGACCGCCGGGTCGAGATCACCGGTCCGACCGACCGCAAGATGGTGATCAACGCGCTCAACTCCGGTGCGCGGATCTGGCTCGCCGACTTCGAGGACGCCACCGCCCCGACCTGGGAGAACGTGGTCGGCGGCCAGATCAACCTGATCGACGCCTTCGAGGGCCGGATCGACTTCACCACCCCCGCCGGCAAGGCGTACGCCCTGCGGCCGGCCGCCGAGCTGGCGACGGTCGTGGTCCGCCCGCGCGGGTGGCACCTCGACGAGAGCCACCTGCTGGTCGACGGCGTCCCGGTGGCCGGCGCGTTCGTCGACTTCGGCCTGTACTTCTTCCACAACGCCGCCCGGCTGCTGGCCAAGGGCCCCGAGGACCCGAACTCCGGCCCGTACTTCTACCTGCCGAAGATCGAGAGCCACCTCGAAGCCCGGCTCTGGAACGACGTGTTCACCCGTGCCCAGGCCGAACTCGGCATCCCGCACGGCACCGTCCGCGCCACCGTGCTCATCGAGACCATCACCGCCGCGTTCGAGATGGACGAGATCCTCCACGAACTGCGTGACCACGCGGCCGGCCTCAACGCGGGCCGCTGGGACTACCTGTTCTCCCTGGTCAAGACCTTCCGCGACGCCGGCGCCCAGTACGTCCTGCCGGACCGCAACACCGTCACCATGACCTCCCCGTTCATGGCCGCCTACACCCGCCTGCTGGTGCGGACCTGCCACCGGCGCGGCGCCCACGCGATCGGCGGCATGGCCGCGTTCATCCCCAGCCGCAGGGACCCCGAGGTGAACGCGGCCGCGCTGGCGAAGGTCACGGCGGACAAGGAGCGCGAGGCCGGCCAGGGGTTCGACGGCTCGTGGGTCGCCCATCCGGACCTGGTGCCGGTCGCCCGCGCCTGCTTCGACGCGGTACTCGGCGAGCGCCCGCACCAGAAGGACAACCCGGGCCCGTCCGAGCCGGTCACCGCCGCCCAGCTGCTCGACGTCGCCGGGGCCGGCGGCAGCTGCACCCGCACCGGGCTGCACAACGCCGTCCAGGTCGGTGTCCGCTATCTGGAGGCGTGGCTGCGCGGGCTCGGCGCGGTCGGCATCTTCCACATGATGGAGGACGTGGCCACCGCCGAGATCTCCCGTTCGCAGGTCTGGCAGTGGGTCAACAACGGGGTCGTCCTCGCCGACACCGGGGAGCAGGCCACCGCCGAGCTGGTCCGCGCACTGGTCGCCGCGGAGCTGGCGGAGCTCCGTGCCGAGCTGGGGGAGGAGGCCTACCGGGCCGGCCGCTGGCAGGAGGCCGCCGATCTCTTCGAACAGGTCGTCCTGGCCGAGGAGTTCGAGGACTTCCTGACCCTTCCGGCCCTTCCCCTGCTGGGCTGATCCCCCTCGCCGGCGCGGAGGAGCTCCCCGGCCGGCGGTCCGCGGGCCGTCCCGACGACTGCTCCGAGTCGCCGGGCCGGCCCGGCGGGGCCGCGCGGCCGGCCCGGGGACGGCCAGGGGGCCACGGGGGACCGCTTCGGGGCCTCCCCCCGGTCCGGGGAGGGGAGGCGCGGGCCCCGCTCCGCCCACGGGCGGGGGTGGTGACCCTCGGTGACGGGCCGGTCGCGCCGGGATGCGGGAGCGGAGGGGAACCCGCAGGCTCGGGGTAGCCGGAAGCGGTCGATCGGCCGGGGGAACGAGTAGCGGGCCGGAACCCGGGCAGACGGCCCGCCGGGCCGCCCTCCGCGGCGTGCCGGACCACGTCCCGGCCGCCCCGGCGACGGCCCGCGCTTCGGCGAACCCGCGCCGTCGCGGCCCGCGGGCGCTCCCGCCCGGTCCGCCACGGCACCCCTACGCGAAGGTGAGACCGCCCATGGAAACGCCGGGTCCCCTCAAGAAGGCCGCCGACGCGGTCGTCGACGCCCTGACCGACGAGACGAGCCACCCCGGGCCGAAGGTGCCGGGTGCTCCGGGTACGGAGCCGCCGCAGGTGGCCGAGCCCACCGAGCCTCGCCCGCCACTGCCGCCCGGTCCCGACCAGCGGGCGCCCGCCCCGTTGTCGGCCAGCGGGAGGGAGGCGGGCAGCGCGGCCGGCCTGCGGGCGCAGAACGGCCGCTTCCTGACCACGGCCAACGGCACCCGGCTGGCGGACTCCGACCACTCGCTGAAGGCCGGTCCGCGCGGGCCGGTGCTGCTGCAGGACCACCACCTGCGCGAGAAGATCACGCACTTCGACCACGAGCGGATCCCGGAGCGGGTGGTCCACGCGCGTGGCGCCGCCGCGCACGGGGTGTTCCGCGGCTACGGCACCGGCTCCGGCCTCTCGAAGGCGGCGTTCCTGGCGGAAGGCGTCGAGACACCGGTGTTCGTGCGGTTCTCCACCGTCCTCGGCTCGCGCGGTTCGGCGGACACGGTGCGCGACACCCGCGGCTTCGCGACGAAGTTCTACACCACCGAGGGCGTCTTCGACCTCGTCGGCAACAACATCCCGGTGTTCTTCATCCAGGACGCCATCAAGTTCCCGGACGTGATCCACGCGGGCAAGCCGCACCCGGACCGGGAGATCCCGCAGGCGCAGTCCGCCCACGACACCTTCTGGGACTTCGTCTCCCTGCACACCGAGGCCACCCACCACACGCTGTGGAACATGTCCGACCGGGGCATCCCGCGCTCCTTCCGGACGATGGAGGGCTTCGGGGTCCACACCTTCCGCCTGGTGGACGCCGAGGGCGCCACCACGCTGGTGAAGTTCCACTGGAAGCCCAAGCTCGGCGTGCACTCCCTGGTGTGGGAGGAGGCGCAGCTGATCGCGGGCACGGACCCGGACTTCCACCGCCGTGACCTCTACGACGCGATCGAGGCGGGCGCGTTCCCGCAGTGGGAGCTGGGGATCCAGACCTTCCCGGACACGCCGGAGCAGACGTTCGAGGGCATCGACCTGCTGGATCCGACGAAGATCGTGCCGGAGGAGCTGGCTCCGGTGCGGCCCGTCGGGCTGATGACGCTCAACGCCAATCCGACCAACTTCTTCGCCGAGGTGGAGCAGGTCGCCTTCCACGTCGGTCACCTCGTCCCGGGGATCGACGTCACCGACGACCCGCTGCTCGCGGGCCGCCTCTTCTCGTACCTCGACACGCAGATCACCCGCCTGGGCGGCCCGAACTTCGCGCAGATCCCGATCAACCGGACCCACGCGCCCGTCAACGACATGCTGCGCGACGGCTTCCACCAGGACGCGGTCCACTCCGGTGTGGCCCCGTACAAGCCGAACTCCCTCGACGGCGGCTGCCCGTTCTTCGCCGGCGCCGAAGACCGCCCGTTCATCGAACACCCCACGCCGCTCGCCGCCGCGTCCAAGGTCCGCGAGGCGCCGGCGTCGTTCGACGACCACTTCAGCCAGGCCCGGCTGTTCTGGCTGAGCATGAGCGCGCCCGAACGCGAGCACATCATCGCCGCGTACACGTTCGAGCTGGGCAAGTGCCACCACAAGGCCGTCAAGGAGCGCACGCTGCTGGCGCTCGCCAACATCGACCCGTACCTGTGCGCGCAGGTCGCGAACGGCCTCGGTCTGCCCGCGCCGCGGGCCTCGGAGCCGCTCGCGGACCCGGCGCCCAGCCCCGCGCTGTCCCAGCTCGGCCGCGAATGGCCCGCCGACGGCCGGATCGTAGGGATCGTCGCCGACTCCGCCGCCGATCTCGCGCAGCTCGCCGCCGTCCGGCGGGCCCTCTTCGACGCCGGCCTGGTGCCCCTGGTGATCGGCCCGACCGGAGGCGAACTGACCGGCGAGGGCGCCGACCCGGTCGCCGTCCAGCGGAGCTTCGCCACCGCCCGCTCGACCGAGTTCGACGCGATCCTGCTGGCCGGTACCCCCGGCCCGGCCGTCGACGCCGACGGCGGCCGCGACGCCAAGGCCGGCGCCGGCGGCCCGGGTGACACCGCGGACCCGCGGGTCGTCCTCCTGCTGACCGAGGCCTGGCGGCACGCCAAGGCCATCGGCGGCTGGGGCGGCGCGGAGCGGGCGCTCGCGGAGGCGGGGATCCCCGCCGGCGCCCCCGGCATCGTCCTCGGCGACGACGGCGAAGCCGTCCTCGACGGCCTCCTCGGCCTCCTCGCCGCGCACCGGGTCTGGGACCGCTTCCCCCCGCCGCCCGAGACCGCCCGCTGACCGGGGCCCGGAGGGCGCTCGTCACGTGCGGGCCACGGGGCCGCCCCGCCGGAAGCGACCGGTGGGGCGGCCCCGCGGCACGGCCGGCTGGCGTGCTCCGAAGGGGGTGGGCCACACTGGCCGGGAGGTGAGGCTCCGATGACTTCGCTGCACATCGCGCTGGTGTCCGAAAGGATCAGCCCCCTCCTCCCGCCCGGCGGCGCCGGTGCGGACCCGTGGGGCGTCCGGATCGCAGCCCTGTCCCGGGCCCTCGCCCGCCGCGGCCACCAGGTCACCGTGCACACCCGGCGGGAGGGCACCCGGCTCGGCGAACACGTGCCGCTCTGCCCGGGCGTCCTGGTGCACCACGTGGGCGAGGGCCCGGCCCGGGGCACCTCCGAGGAGGACGTGCTGCGCCACCTGGCGGCCCTCGGCGAGCGGCTCGCCGACTACTGGATCCACCACCCGCCGACGATCGCGCACGCGCACTTCTGGACCTCGGGGCTCGTCGCCCTGCCCGGCGCCCACTACCTGGGCATCCCGCTGGTGCAGACCTTCCACGCCCTCGGCGGCAGCGCGGTACGCGGCCACGACGACGGCCGGGGGGTGAGCGCGTCCGGCCGGATCGCCATCGAGACCGCGGTCGGGCGGCAGGCCGACCGGGTCCTCGCGAGTGGTCACGACGAGCTGGGCGTCCTGCGGGCCATGGGCGTCGCCGAGGAACGGATCCGGCTCGTCCCGCAGGACGGGGACCGCTCGGCCCCGCGTCGGCCGCAGGCACCGGGCCGCCGCCCCCGCAGCCGGGCCGCCGCCCTCACCGAACTGGTCTACCGGGAGGCCCTGGGCACCCGCACGGCCCGCCCGTAGCGGGGGGTCGCGTTCGTCCGGCGAGGGGCCGCCGGGGAGCGGGCGGGCCTCAGGCCGCGACGGCGACCTGTTCCGTGACGGCGGCTCGCTCCGCGTCCGCGGCCGCGCCGGCCGGCCGGCGCCGCACAGCGGCGGCCCCGCCGACCGCCCCGCCGACCATCAGCCCGCCGGACAGCAGTGCCCCCCGGGCGCCCAGCGCCTGGATGGACGCACCGAGCACGAGCGGTCCGGCGAGGCCCCAGACGGTGCTGACGCTGCGCCAGGCGCCCAGGACCCGGCCGCGCATGTGCGCCGGCGGGTCCGTCTGCAGGATCGTCGAGACGGCCGTGTCGCTCAGCGACTCCAGCACGGCCATCGGGACGACCAGCAGGGCGAGGAACAGGAGCGTGGGCGAGAGCGCGGCGAGGCCCTGGAGGATGCCGCCGGCCGCCGTCAGGGCGGCCACCAGCCGCACGGAGGGGTTGCGCAGCCGTCCGGCCAGCACCGCCCCGGTGATCCCGCCGACGGCCAGGACGGTGGCGATCACGCCGTAGTCCTGGGCTCCGCCGTGCAGGGCGCCGCTGACCAGCGCGGCGAGGGTCAGACCGTAGTTGCGGCCCAGCACCGAGCCCAGGCCGGTCAGGCAGGCCAGCGCCACCAGGCGGCGCCGGCTGCGGAAGAAGGCGATGCCGTCCCGGACACCGTGCCCCTCGGACGGCGGCCGGTGCACGCCAGCCCCGGCGACGCCCGCGGCCGGCCGCAGGAACGGGATGACCGCCGCCACCAGGAGGAAGGAGATGCCGTTGACCACGTAGGCGCTCGCCATCCCGAACAGGGCGACGACGACGCCGGCCGACGCGGTGCCGGCCAGCCGTCCGACACTGTGCACGACCGAGCCGACCGAGATCGCCGAGGGGACGTCCTCCGGCGGCACGAGGTCGTTGCCCAGCAGGGCGCAGGCCGGCCCCTCGATCGTGGCGATCAGCCCGGTGAGGACGGCCAGCACCATCAGGGCCGGGACACTGAGCGCCCCGAGCGCCACCAGGGCCGCCGTGGCGAAGGCGATCGCGGCCAGGGCCGCCTGGCTGACGGTGGCCGTGAGCTTGCGCGGCCAGCGGTCGACGGCGGCGCCGCCCACGAGTCCGAGCAGCAGGCCGGGGGCGACCTGGAGGGCGAGCGACAGGCCGGTGACGGCGGCCGAACCGGTCAGCTGGAGGACCAGGAGGTTCTGGACGGTCAGCTGCATCCAGGCACCGGCGTTCGAGACCAGGTTCGCCAGCGACCACCAGCGCATGCTCCGGTGGCGCAGGGAGCGCCACGGGGCGCGGGATCCGGCCGGGGCGGTCGCGGGGGCGACGCGACCCGGAGCACGAAGGTCCGGGCCGCGTCGCTGGGCGGGGAGGAGGACGTCCGGGGTCGCCGGCGACGCCTTGGTGGTGGGCAGCACGTCTCACATCTGGATCGGGTGGGGGCACAGACGGGGGCTCCGGGCGGACGGTCGCCGTGCGGGAGCCGGAGCGGCTCGGACGCCGGGGCGACGGAGCGGCGCCGTCCATCCTGACCGGTCCGGGGGGATCCCGGACCGTCGATCGCGTCACACCGCCCCGCGCGGGAGCCGTCAGACCGGTCCTGACCTGGGCCGTCGTCCGTGCGGTGGTGTCGGTCACAGCGCGCCCGGCCGGCGGTCGCGCCCGGTGCGGCGTGACGCTCCGCGACCGGGCCGGTGCGGCCGGCCCGCGCGCCGCCGGGGGCGGCGGCCCCGGCGTGCGGTCCGCGGGGGAATCGTGAACGCTGGTCGTGGGGGCGGACGGCCGCCCCTCCTGGTCCGGCCGCGCGGACCACGCCGGCGGGCCCGGCCACCGAGCGCCACGCAGCGCCACCCAGCGCCGCCGAGCACCGTCGAGCGCTCCGGGACGCAGCCCCTCCTCTCCCCTCTCCCGGAAGGACGACGGCCGATGGAACAGGCTGGACGAGCGGACGGACCGTCCCCCTGCCTGCCGGTGGCGGGAGTGCCGGAGGGAGTGCGGGAGGCCGTGGTCGTCGCCGCCCCGCTGGGTGCCGCGGTCGCTGGCTTCGGCGGCTGCATGGCGATGCTGGCGGCGTCCGGGGTACGACTGCGGGTCGTGGTGCCCGGCGCCTGGCCGGCCCCGCACGCGGCCCCGCCCCGCGAGGTGCTGGCCTTCCTGGGCGCTCCGCAGGCGGAGCTGGAATGCCTGGAGGGGACGCGCTGCGACGAGGCGGTCCGCCACCTCTCGTTCCTGGTGAAGGGGGCCGACCTCTGCGCCGCGCCGTGGTGCGGGGACCGGGGGACCGCCGCCGGCGCGGCGCGGTGGGCCGCCCTGCTGGCGTGTTCCCTGCGCCTGAGACCGCCGCTGGTGGAGTACTGGGTGCCCGGGCACTGTGCGGCGCCGCAGGGGTGCGGGGAGCCCTGGCAGCGGGCCGCGCGGGTGCCGCTGCCGCCCGGGGCGGAGCGCCGGAAGCGCCGGGCCCTGTGCGCCGGCCGGGCCGCGGACCCGGGCGCCGCGGAGCCGGCCGCCGGGTGCACCGACGGGGCACCGGCGGGCGGCGCGCGGCTGGGCGCGCGCGAGATCCTGTTCCTCTGAGCGCCGGGGCGCTCAACCGACGTAGCGGCGTGCGGTCGACGATCGCTGGGACTCGTCCAGCAGCCGCAGGGCGTGTTCGACCCGGGGCGGCACCCGCCGGCGCTCCCGCACCACCCAGGGCAGGCCGGCGACGGCCTCGGCGAAGGCGCGGGCGGAGACGGCGTCGCGCGGGACGGTGCGCAGGAGGTGGGCGGTGCGCCGCACGGCGCTGGCGGGATGGCGCCGGAGCCACGTCGTCCACAGGGTGTTCCGGATCCCGTGGCGGCGGCGGAGCGTCGGGTCGCGCAGCGGTGACGGCCGGTGGTGGACGGTGAGCCCGGCGGCGTAGACGAGCCACCAGCCCCTGGCCGCGAGGTCGTGGGCGAGGAGTTCCTCCTCCCCGCCCAGCCAGAGCCGCGGCGAGAAGCCGCCCGCCGCCCGGAAGGCCGAGAGCCGGACGACCGTGGCCCCGGCCAGGAACGAACCGAGGGCGGGACCGGGCAGGCCCGGCGGGGCGGGGACGGGGGAGTCCCGCAGCTCGGCCACGATGGGGTCGTCCGCCGGCGGCCGGTGCGGCGCGGCCGGATCCTCCACCACGATCCGGGCGGTGACGGTGGCGACGTCCGGGTGGGCGTCCAGCAGATCGGCGGCGGCGCGCAGGGACCCGGGCTCCCACCAGGTGTCGTCGTCGCTGAAGGCCAGGTAGGGGCACTCCAGCTCGCGCGCCACGAGGTTGCGGCCGCAGGCGCCGAGGTTGCGGCCGGGCGTGAGCAGGCGGACCTCGGGGTGCCACCGCCGCACGGCGGCCGCGCTCCCGTCGGCGGAGGCGTTGTCCACCACGACGACGGAGGGCCGCTCGGGCAGCAGCGCGAGCCGGGCGAGGGTGTGGAGGAGCTCGTCGCGGCGGTTGTGGGTGATCACGGCGACGGCGATGCGCCGGTCGGTCATCGGGCCTCCCCGCCGGCCGTTCCGGCGCGTTCCAGCCGGGCCACGGACCGCTCCACCTCCGGAGGGAGGGGTCTGCGCAGTGCGAGCGCGGCGGGGATCCTGGGGAACGCGCCGACCAGCGCGCGGGCGGCCTGCGGGTTCCCGGCGGCCTCCCGCACCAGGCAGGCGCTCTGCCGGGCGACGTGCGGCCACGGCCGGCGCAGCCAGCAGGTGAGCAGTTCGTTGCGGCGCATGCGCACGAGCCTGCCGGGCCGGGGGCCGGGGTCCGGGCGGTGGTGGGCGACGACCTGGGGGCAGTGGGCGACCCCCCAGCCAGCCGCGGCCAGGTCGAGGGCCAGCAGGGTCTCCTCCCCGCCGAAGTGCAGCAGCGGGTGGAAGCCCCCGACGTCGAGGAACGCGCTGCGGCGGACGATGCTCGCGCAGGCGAGGAAGCCCAGGACCGAAGGCCCCGGCAGGTCGGAGGCCACGCCGAGCGGGGAGGCGGCGAGCCGGTCGTCGATGGGGTCGGACCGGCCGCCGGGCCAGACGCGGGTGGCGGCCGCGAGCAGGCCGAGCCGCCGGTGCCGGTCGAAGAGCCCGGCCGCGAGGGCCAGCGCCCCGGGCCGCCACCACGAGTCGTCGTCGCTGAAGGCGACGTAGGGCGTGCCGAGCTGTTCGACGCCCGCGTTCCGGGCCACCGCGCCCCGGTTGCGGCGCAGGACGCGCACGGCCACGGCGGGGTGACGCGCGCGCACGGCGGCGGCCGTGCCGTCGGCGGAGGCGTTGTCCAGGACGAGGACGGGCGGGGCCTCGGGCAGGCTCTGCAGCCGGTCGAGGGTGTGCAGCAGGCGTTCCCGGCGGTTGCGCGTGATGACCACGACGCCGATCCGGGGTGCGCGGGCGGCGGACGGGCTTTCCATCGACCGCCGTCACCTCCTTCGTCCGCACGGGCGCAGGAGGGCCCGGAGCTCGGACAGGACGTCGTCCGGGCCGATCCGCAGCAGGCGGGGGTCGGGGTCCTCGCCGTGGGCGTCGCCGGGCCGGTCGCCGTCGTCGCGGCCGGGCCGCCACAGGATCCGGTGGCGGGCGTCGGCGGGCGGTCCCCAGAGGCGGGGCGACACCGGGCCGAAGAGGGTGACCGAGGCGGTGCCGAGGGCCGTGGCGAGGTGGGACAGGCCGGTGTCCCCGGCGACCACCGCGCTCGCCCCGGCGACCAGCGCCGCCAGGGTCTCGAACGGTACGTCCGCGGTCCCGCCGACGACCGCACCGGGGGGCAGGCCGGCGAGGAAGGCCACCTCGTGGGCGAGGGCCGCCTCGCCCGCGCCGGCGGTGACGACCACCGGCCGGCCGGCGCGCCGCAGTTCACGGGCCACCGTGGCGAAGCGGGCGGCCGGCCAACGGCGGGCCCCCGCGTCCGCGCCCGGGTGCAGCACCACCGCCCCGGGGGCGGGGGAGCGGACCGCCGGGGGCCGGATCAGCAGGTCGGCCGGGTCCGCGGGGATGCCGTGGCTGCGCAGCAGACGGCACCAGCGGTCCCGTTCGTGCTCGTCCGGGCGCCATCCGGCGCCGCCGGCCTCCGGTGCCGCGTAGCCGATGAGCCGCCGGGGCCCCAGGGCCCGCAGCGGCCGCAGGCTCTCCTCGCCGCAGCCGTGCAGGTCGACGGCCAGCGCCGGCGCCGGCCCGGTCCAGCGCAGTTCGCCCGGCACCCGGCGTCCGGTGGCACCGGTGACGAGCAGCCGGTCGACGCAGCCGGTGGCCGCCACCGCCGGGGCCAGGCGGCCGGGGGCCGCCAGCACCAGCTCGTGGCCGGGGTGGTGGCGGCGCAGCGCCCGCAGGGCCGGGACCCCGGTGAGCAGGTCGCCGAGGCCCAGCGCGCGCAGGACGAGCAGCCGCGACCGGTCCCCGGGCCCGCTCACGCGCCCGCCCCCGCGGATCCCGCTCCGCCCGCCCCCGCGGCGGCGGCCCGGTTCGCCAGGGCGGTCGTGGACCTCCCGCTCAGATAGGGCAGGACGAGGGCGTGGCCGCCCCATTCGGCCAGGACGGCGGCCTCGGGCAGGCCGTCCACCGTGTAGTCCCCGCCCTTCACCCAGAGGTGCGGGCGCAGGTGACGCAGGACCGCGTGCGGCGTGTCCTCCTCGAAGACGGCGACGGCGTCGACGCAGCCCAGCCCCGCCAGCACGCTGGCACGGTCGCCGGCCGGGTTGAGGGGCCGCCCGGCCCCTTTGAGGCGCCGGACGGAGTCGTCGGAGTTCAGGCAGACCACGAGGCAGTCGCCCAGCCGGGCCGCCGATTCCAGCAGGCCCACGTGCCCGGCGTGCAGCAGGTCGAAGCAGCCTCCGGTGGCGACCACGGTTCCGCCCCGGGCGCGGACGGCGGCCGCCAGTTCCGCGGCCCCCGTCGGCAGCGGCTCCGCGGAGCGGCCGGCCGGCCGCTCCGGGGGGAGCGCGCCGGCGCCGCCCGAGGCGACGAAGTCGGTCGCGGCCACGACCCCGCTGTGCACCGCCTCCTCGGTGATGGCGCCCCTGGCCAGGGCCACGCCGGCGTGTGCCGCGAAGCAGTCGCCGGCGCCGCAGGGGTCACCGACCGCCCCGTAGGGCGCGGGCAGCAGGATCGGGCTGTCGGTGCCGCGGCTGAGCAGGGCGCCGCGCGCACCGAGGGTGACCGCCACCGCCGCGGCCCGCCAGTGGCGGGCCAGCAGCGCGGCCCGCCGGGTGTGGTCGGCGAGGCGGTCGCCCGAGCCGGACCCGGCGTCCAGGGCGGCGGCCATGGAACGCGCCTCGGCCGCGTTGGGCGTCACCAGCCGCGCGCCCGGGACGGGCGGACCGCCGCGCGGGTGCGGGTCCCACACCAGCGGACAGCGCCGGGCGGCCGCGGCGAGCAGCGGCCCGAGCACGTCCGCCGAGCCCCGGCCGTAGTCGGCCACCAGCACGGCCCCGGCGGACCCGAGCACCCGGCGGGCGGCGGCGTCCGGGGCGCCGGGGCGTCCACCGCCCCGGTCGATCCGGATCAGCGGCCGTTCGTCGACCCGGATCCGGGTCTTGACCGGGATGTCGCCGTCCAGCGGCATCCGGACCAGGGTGACGCGGCCCCCCAGGGCGCGCCGCAGCTCGGCCGAGGCCTCCCCGCGGCCCAGCGCCGTGAGCAGGACCACCTCCTGCCCGGTGCGCGCCGCCAGGACGGCGGCGAGCGCGGCGCCCCCGGGCCGGGTGCGCTCCGACGCGACGTCGACGACCGGGACCGGCGCGTCGGGGGCGAGCCGGGTGGCCGCGCCGTCGACGTCGATGTCGAGCAGGCTGTCACCGACCACCACGAACGGCCCGTTCACGCGACCTCACCCGCCCGCCGGGCGTCCTCGGACGGGGCGTGCCCGCCGGTGCGGCGGGCCAGGGCCGCGTCGAACGCCTCGCAGACCAGGTGGAGGGCCGTCAGGTGGACCTCCTGGACGGTGGCGGTCGTCCCGGAGGCGACGGCGAGCGTCTCGTCGGCCCGGCCGGCCAGCGGGTTGGGGGCCGGGCCCGTCATCGCCCACACCCCGAGCCCCGACCGGCGGCCGGCGTCGGCGGCCCGCAGCAGGTTGGGGCTGCGCCCCGAGGTCGACATCAGGATCAGGACGTCGCCGGGCCGCCCGTGCGCGGACACCTGGCGGGCGTACACCTCCTCGAAGCCGTAGTCGTTGCCGATCGCGGTCAGCGCGGACGTCTCGGCGTGCAGGGCGAGGGCGGAGAAGGGCGGCCGCTCGACGCGGTAGCGGCCGACGAGTTCGGCGGTGAGGTGCTGCGCCTGCGCGGCACTGCCGCCGTTGCCCGCGACGAGCAGGCGCCCGCCGGCCGGCAGCAGGCCGGCCAGGGCCTGGCCCCAGCTGGTGAGCAGCGGAAGCTGCTCGCCGCGCAGCGCGCGCACCGCGTCCTCCAGCGCCGCGCAGTGCCGCGCGGCCTCCGCGAGGTCGTGAGCCCGCCCGTGGAAGTGAGCGCTCATCACAGTCCTCCCGACGGTGCTCCGGTACGGGCCCGCGGCGGCAGCGCCGCGGGAGCGCGGCGCACCGCCTCCTGGTAGATCTTCTCGGTGTTCGCGGCGACCCGGTCCCAGCCGTAGAAGGCGAGGACACGACGGCGCCCCGCCGCCCCGAAGTCACGGCGCAGCCGGGGGTCGCCGAGCAGCCTGGCGGCCGCGGCGGCCAGGGCCGCACCGGACCCGGCGGGCACCAGCAGGCCCGTCCGGCCGTCGGCGACCGTGTCGAGGTGCCCGCCGACCGCGGTGGCGACCACCGGCACGCCGCACGCCATCGCCTCCAGCGGGACGATGCCGAACGGCTCGTAGTGCGCGGGGCAGACCACGAGGTCGGCGCTGCGCAGCAGGGCCGGCATCCGGGTGCTGGGCACGCCGCCCAGCAGGACCAGCCGGTCGGCCACGCCGTGCTCGACGGCCAGCGCGCGCAACCGCCGGCACTCCGGCTCGGTGTCCAGCCGGTCGGCCGGGGGGCCGCCGGCGACCACCAGCTCGGTGTCGGGCAGCCGGGCGAGCGCCTCCAGCGCGGTGGCGCCGCCCTTGCGGGCCACGAGCCGGCCGACCATGAGCAGCCGGTGCGGCGCCGAGCGCGGTGCCGCGTCCCCCCGGGGGCTGAACCGGTCCGGATCGACGCCGCAGGGCACGATCCTGATGCGGTCGGCGGGGACGCCCATGGCCAGGAGTTCGGCCACCTCGTCGCTGCAGGTGGCGATCACCCGGGCGGCCGTGCGGCCGAGGTGCGACTCCAGCGCGATCCGCTGGGCCGGGCTGGTGTCCTCGTGGCCCTGGTGGCGGCGCTTGACCGTGCCCAGGGCGTGGTACGTGTGGGCGACCGGCAGGCCCAGGTGCCGGGCCCCGCGCAGGGCGGCCAGCCCCGACATCCAGAAGTGCGAGTGCACGACGTCCGGTCGGCGGTGGGCCCAGTAGCGCGCCAGGTGGTCGCCGAACGCGGCCATGAACGGCAGGAGCTGGTCCTTGGGGAGCGGGCGCGCCGGTCCGGCCGGCACGTGGTGGACCACGACGCCCGGGCGCATCACGACCTCCTCGGCCGATCCGGCGCGGTCGCGCCTGGTGTGGACGACCACCCGGTGGCCCAGGTCCGCCAGCGCGCCGGCGAGGGCGGCGACGTGGACGTTCTGGCCTCCCGCGTCCACCCCGCCGAGCACGGCGAGCGGGCTGGCGTGCTCGGACACCAGGGCGATGGTCAGGGGCCCGTTCACCGGGTCACCTCGTCGATCAGGCGGTCCCAGTCCGCCAGGAACCGTTTCAGTCCGTAGCGGTCGAGTGCCGCCTGGCGGGCGCGGGTGCCGTCCGCCGCGGCGGCCGCGGCGTCCGTGAGGTAGTGGTGGACGGCTTCGGCGAGTTCGGCGGGGTCGGTGGAGACCACGCCCGCGCCGGGCGGGACCGCCCGCGTCACCTCGGTGGTGGCGAGGGCGACCACCGGCATGCCGAGGTGCATGGCTTCGAGCAGGGAGAGGCCGAGCGAGGTCCAGCGCACGGGGTGGAGGTAGAGGCGGCGGCGCGCCATCTCGGTGTGCAGGCGGGCCTGGGGGAGGTCGGCGGCCCGGCAGCGGTCCTCGGGGAGGCCGAGGTGGGCGGCGAGCCCGGCCGTGCCCATGCCGAAGACGTCCAGGGGGCTCTGCCGCGCGAAGAACGGCAGCAGATCGGTGCCGGTCGTGCGCCCGCGGCGGACCGGGTCGTTGACCACCACGGCCGCTCTCGCCAGCGTGCCGGTGTACTGGTGGCCGGGGTCGACGACGCCGTGCTCGATCACCCGGGTGCGGGTGTGCCCGCAGTCCCAGAACAGCCGGTTGAAGCCGGTGACGTGGACGGTGACGAGGTCGTCCCGGTCCGCCGTCGGATGGCGGGTGTCGGGGACGCCGCCGTGCGGGCTGTTGTGCTCCAGGTAGACGGCGGGTACGTCCCGTCCGGGTCGGCGGCCCAGCCACCGGGTGGCGAGCTCGGCCTCGTGCGGGCGCTGGAGCACCACCAGGTCGATCTCGGCGGACCGGAGCTCCTGCGGGGTCCGTTCGACCACCGAGGCCGGCCAGTCGAAGGTCACGGCGCGTCCGAGTCCGTCCGGTCCCCGCCCCGGCAGGACGGGCACCGTGTAGGTGTGGGAGCCCTGGACGAACGCGGTCGTCCAGGAGCCGTGCACGTGCCACAGCAGGATGTTCATGAGCTCACCTTCCTGGTGCTCGGCCGGGCGGGCGGGTGCGGCCCGTCCGTGCCCGGCACCGCTCCGCTCGTCAACCGGCCCACGGCCGCCGCGATCTGGGCGCCGGTCAGGGTGTTCAGGCAGGGATGGCCCGCGACGGGGCAGACCCTGGCGCGGCTCGCGGCGCACGGCGCGTCCTGCCGGCCCAGCAGCAGGTGCGGCACGCCGAACGGCCGCCAGCGTTCGGCCGGCACGACCGGCGAGAACAGGCTCACGACCGGGGTGCCGACGGCGGCGGCCAGATGGGCGGGACCGGTGTTGCCCGCGACCACGGCGTCGGCCTCGGCCAGGACGGCCGACAGGCCCCTGAGGTCGGTGCGGCCGCCGAGGTCCAGGGCGTGCGCCCCCGCGACCTCGGCGGTGAGTTCCTTCTCCGCCGGGCTCCCGGTGACCACCACCCGTCGCCCGGCCTCCGCCAGGGCGCGCACGGCGGCCGTGAGCACCGCGGGACCGGCGGCGCGGGCGGGAACGGCCGCGCCGGGATGGACGACCACGTAGGGATCCGGACCGGTGAGGTGCCGCAGGTCGGGCGGCGGCAGCACCCGCAGCCGGCCGTCGTCGTGCGGGGGGAGCGGGAACCCGGCGGCCCGGGCCAGGTCGAGGGCCGCCTCGGCCTCGTGCCGGCCGGGCGCGCGCCGGTGACGCAGATCCAGCAGCGAACCCGGGTAGTCCTCGCAGTCGGCGGCGATGGCGGGCACGCCGGCCAGCCGCAGCACCAGGGCCGTGGGCAGCGGGCTCTGGTGGAAGGAGGTGAGGAGGACGGCGCGGTCGAAGCGCTGCCGGGCGAGGTCCCCCGCGAGGGCCCGGACGTCCTCGGGGTCCACCGGGGGCGGGTCGAAGCCGGCCCAGGGGGCCTCCCAGACGATGGTCCGGTCGACGCCGGGCAGGAGCTCGGCCGCCGGGGCGCCCTGGGGCCCGCAGAGCACGGCCACGTACGCCGAGGAGGCCGCGACGGCCCGGACGGCGGGCCCGGCGAGCAGGACGTCGCCGGCGCTGTCGAGGCGGACGACGAGGGTTCTCGTCACGAGGGCCGCCCGGCGGGAAGGAGCCGGCCCAGCGCCAGCCGGACGGCCGCGGCGAGGTCGTCGGCGACGCTCCTCGCCGCCGCCGTCTCCTCGGCGCGGGTGACCGGGCCGGGCACCAGGACGGGGAACGCCCCGGCGGCCTCGGCGGCGGCGCAGTCGGACCCGATGTCCCCGATGACGACCGCCCGCCGGGGCGCGACCCCCAGGACCCGGCAGGCGGCCAGCACCAGTCCCGGGGCGGGTTTGCGGCACCGGCAGCCGTCCTCCGGCCCGTGCGGGCAGACGGCCCAGACGTCGATCGTCCCGAGGAGGGTGTCGATCCGCCGGTTCACCGCATCGACCTGCCCGCGGGTGAGCAGTCCGCGCGCGACCCCGGACTGATTGCTCACGACGCCCACCCGGACTCCGGCCGATCGCAGGGCGGCGACGGCGGCGGCCGCGCCGGCCACCAGCCGCACGGCGCCGGGATCGCCGTTGTACGGCACGTCGTGGACGAGCGTGCCGTCGCGGTCGAACAGCACGGCCGCCCGCGGTGCTGCCGGGCGGTCCGCCCGGCCCGCGGACCCGGTCGCGCGGATCCACGGCCGCAGGCCGCCCGCGCCCGTGCGGCCGGGCACGGGGCCGGCCGGTGCGGTGGAACCGGTGGGAAGCGTCATGGTGGGTCCTCTCCTCGCCTGCGGCCCCGGCGGGGCTCAGTGGTGGGCCGGAACCGGTCGTCCGCCGCCGTCCGGGTCCGCGGACCGGTGCCCGTCCTCCGGCACGGGCCGCCAGGGCGCCGCGCGGCGGTGCCGCAGCAGGCCCACGGCCCAGTGGTAACCGGCGGCGGGAGGGATCGCGGCGCTGGTGAGCAGCATCGTCGTGACCTCGTCCGCGAGCCGCGGCCCGGGCGCGATCCGCGCCAGCGCGAACTCGGCGCTGCCCGCCAGCCAGAGCCCCGTCAGTGCCAGGCAGGCGCGGGGGCGGCGGCCCAGCGCGGCGGCGGCGGCGCCGACCAGGCAGCCGGTGACCGCCAGGTGCCGCGGCAGCCGGCCGCGGGCCGCCCCGGCCCGGTGCCACCAGCGACGGCCGTGCAGCCGGTTCATCAGGACGTCGTCCGCGTTGCCGGCCTGCTGGCGCAGCGAGACCCAGCGGTCGGCCGGGCGGACCGGGTGCAGGGTCGTGCGCGCACCCCGGGCGAGGTCCCAGCCCGCGTCGACGACGCGCAGCGCCAGGTCGGCGTCCTCGCGGAAGGCCCTGCGGAAGCGCTCGTCGAAGCCGCCGACCTGCTCCAGGACGGCGCGGCGGTACGCCATGTCCGCGGTGATCCACAGCGACCGCTCCAGCCCGGCGGTGGACCGTTCCCAGTCGGTCGGCCGCCGGTGGTCGGGCAGCGGCACCACGATGGTGCCCTGGCTGCCCCCGGTGCGCGGCCCGCAGGCCGCGAGGTCGGCCGCGAGGTCGGCCGCCCAGGTGGGGCCGGGCACCGTGTCGTCGTCCAGGAAGGCGACCCATTCCTGGGCGACGCTCCGCCAGCCGGTGTTGCGGGCGGCCGCCGGGCCGTTGCCGCAGCCCGCCACCACCGTGATCCGGTCCCGGAGGGCGGGCGGGACCGCGACGTCCAGCGGTCCGCAGTCGGTCAGCGGCCGGTCGTCCACCAGGACCACCCGCTCCGGCGCCGGGGCGCCGGCGCCGGCGAGGGCGGCGAGGGTGACGGACAGGCTCGGCCGGCCGAGCGTGGGGATGACCACCGCGTACGAGGGGTCGGCACCGTTCGTCATGCCCGCGCCTCCGACCGGTCCGGCCCGGCGAACAGGACTCCGCGGCGGACCACGAAGGGGCCGAGGGCGAGCAGGTCGACCGGTGCGGAGCCGAAGCACTCCAGGGCGTCCCGGACGTCGTCCACCATCGGGCGTCCCGCCGTGTTGAGGCTGGTGTTGACGACAACGGGCAGGCCGGTGAGCAGTTCGAACCGCTCCAGCATCCGTGCGGTCAGCGGGTCGTCCACGGGATCGACGCTCTGGATCCGGGCGGTGCCGTCCACGTGGACCACCGCGGGGATCCGGTCGCGCCACTCGGGCGCGACCTCGTGGACGAAGAGCATGTAGGGGCTCGGATGCCGGCCGCCGAAGATCTTCGGCGCCCGGTCGGCGAGGACCATCGGTGCGACGGGGCGGAACTGCTCCCGCCCCTTGACGTCGTTCAGCCGTTCGAGGTTCCGGGCCCGGCCCGGGTGGGCGAGCAGGGAGCGGTGGCCGAGCGCGCGCGGGCCGAACTCGGACCGGCCCTGGAACCACGCGACGATGCCGTCCGCGGCCAGCTCCCGGGCCACCTCCGCGGCGACGTCCTCCGGCCGCTCGTAGGGGACGGCGGCGCCGCGCAGCCAGGCCTCCAGTTCGTCGTCGGACCAGCCCCGGCCGAGGTCGGCGCCGGGCATCGGCTCCACCGCGTCCCCGGCGGACGCCGCGAGGTGCAGCGCGGCGCCCAGTGCGGTGCCCGCGTCCCCGGCGGCCGGTTGCACCCAGACCCGCTCGAACGGGCCCTCGGCGGCGATGCGGGAGTTCGCCACGCAGTTCAGCGCCACCCCGCCGGCCATGGTCAGCAGGCGGTCGTGGGTGCGTCCGTGCAGCCAGCGCGCGAGGTCCAGCAGCACTTCCTCGACCACCCGCTGCGCGGAACACGCCAGGTCGGCGTGGGCGGGCGTCCACTCCTGGCCGGGCCGGAGCGCCGGTGCGAACTCGGCCCACGGCACCCCGGCGGCGTGGAACCCGCCGTCGCCGGTGGAGTGGACGTACCGGCGCAGTTCCGCCACCGACGTCGGCGACCCGTAGGAGGCCATCGCCATCACCTTGTACTCGTCCGAGGACCGCAGGAACCCCAGGTGCTGGGTCAGCTCCTCGTAGACCAGACCCACGGAGTGCGGGAGCTCCTGGGCCGCGAGCCGTTCCAGCCGCGGACCGACCCGCCGGGCCGCCAGGTGCGAGGTCGCCTCGCCCCGGCCGTCGAGCACCAGGACGGAGGAGGGGTCGCTCCGCCCGTCGGCGGCGAAGGCGGCGGAGGCGGCGTGCGCGACGTGGTGCGGGACGAACCTGACCGTGGCCGGGTCCAGCCCGGGCAGCGCCTCGGCGAGGAACCGCGGGGCCTCGCGGGCGTAGGTGAGCCGCAGGTGGTCCCAGGGGTCGTCCAGTCCCAGCTGCTCCGCGGGCCGGGCGAGCGCGGGGTCGAAGGAGTAGCCCACCAGGTCGAGGTCCTCGGGCCGGATGCCCGCGTGGTGCAGGCACCAGCGGGCGGCCTGTTCGGGCAGCTCCCAGGCCGAGAACGGCAGCGGACGCTTGCCGTGCTTACGGCGGCTGAAACGTTCTTCCTCCGCCGCCGCGACGGTCCGCCCGTCGATGACGAGGGCGGCGGCGGGGTCGTGGAACAGGGCGTTGATGCCGAGAATGCGCATGGTCGTCACGGCCTTCCGGGAACGGCGGCGGGCCCCGCCACCTCGGGGGTGGGTCGGCGCGGGGAGGACTGCTCAGGCCTCGGGGTGCTCGCGGAACCAGGCGATGGTGCGGGCGAGCCCTTCGCGGGCGGGCACCAGCGGTTCCCAGCGGAGCTTTCCGCGGGCCAGGGTGATGTCCGGGCGCCTGACCGCGGGGTCGTCGGTGGGGCGCGCGACGAAGTTCACCGTCGACGGGGAGCCGGTGAGCTCGATGATGAGCCGGGCCAGCTCCAGCATGGTGAACTCGGTGTCGTTGCCGAGGTTCACCGGACCGGAGAGGTCGGAGGCGGCCATGGCGAGGATGCCGTTCACGGTGTCGCTGACATAGGTCAGCGAGCGGGTCTGGCTGCCGTCCCCGGTCACCGTCAGGGGCTCGCCGGCCAGCGCCTGGCGGATGAAGGTCGGCACCGCCCGCCCGTCGTGGGACCGCATGCGGGGCCCGTAGGTGTTGAACAGGCGGACGATCGCGGTGTCCACCCCCTCGGCGGCGGCCTCGGCCGTGGTCAGCGCCTCGGCGAACCGCTTCGCCTCGTCGTAGACGCTCCGCGGGCCGACCGGGTTGACATTGCCCCAGTAGGTCTCGCTCTGCGGGTGCTGCAGCGGATCGCCGTAGACCTCCGAGGTCGAGGTGAGCAGGAACCTCGCCCCGTGCCGTCCGGCCAGCGCCAGCGCGTTGCGGGTGCCCAGGCTCCCCGCGTCGAGGGTGTGGACCGGAAGCCGGAGGTAGTCGGCGGGCGAGGCGGGGGAGGCGAGGTGGAGGACGAGATCCACGGGGCGCTCGACGTCCAGGCGGTCGGCGACGTCCGCCTCGCGCAGTTCGAAACCGGGGCGGCCCGTCAGATGGCGCACATTGGCCGGCGAACCGGTGCAGAAGTCGTCCACACAGGTGACGGCGTGGCCGAGCCGGACGAGTTCCGTGCACAGGTGGGAACCCACGAAGCCGGCCCCTCCCGTCACGACGGCGTGCAGGTGATCGGTCGGCAAGCTGCCCATGGAAGTCCTTTCGGTCTTCGCGGACCAGCGGCCCGCGGCCCCCGGACCAGCTTTGGCAACCCCGGGCGGTCCCGCCACTCGGCCCGCCGGGTGACCCGGCTCCGGCCGGCACACCGCCCGCCGCGCCCACGGCCCGGTCGCCCGGCCGCCGCCCGGCCGCCGCCCGGCCGCTGCCCGGCCGTCGCCCGGAGCGGCAGGGGCCTGCGGGCGGCCGCGGACGGCCGGCTGCCGGCGGCCCCGCCGATGCTCCATCCGGAGGATGTCCGCAGGCCGACCGGCCCCCGCCGTGACCGGCCGCATGCGCGTTCCGCACACGGGTACACGCGCGGCATGCTGACCCTCGGGGTGGAAGAGGAGTACCTCCTGCTCGACCCGGCCACCGGCCTGCCGGTGGCCCGCGCCGCCCAGGTCCGCGAGGCCGCCCGCCTCCAGCCCGCCCTGGAACGCGACGAGGTCCAGCGGGAACTGCTCCAGGCACAACTGGAGGTCGCCACCCCCGTCTGCCACCACCTGGAGGAAGCCGGCGGGCACCTGCTGCGGATGCGCCTGGCCCTCGGCGAGGCCGCCCGGCAACAAGGCTGCCGGCTGGCCGCGTGCGGCGCGGCGCCGTTCGCCGGCCGGCTGCCGGTCCCCGTCACCGACACCGCCCGCTACCGCACCATGCACGCCGACACCCGGCTGCTCACCGACCAGCAGCTGATCACGGGCATGCACGTCCACCTCGGCATCCCCGACCGCGGCGCGGGCGTCACCGTCATGAACGGGCTGCGCCGATGGCTGCCGATGCTGATCGCGCTCGCGGCGAACTCACCGCTGTGGCAGAACACCGACACCGGGTTCGCGAGCTGGCGCACCGTCGTCTTCGGCCGCTGGCCCGTCAGCGGGCCGCCGCCCGCCTTCCCCGACGCCGACGCCTACGACCGGCGCACCCGGGCCCTGGTGGAGGGCGGGCTGATCCGCGACATCAAGCAGGTCTACTGGCACATCCGGCTGTCCGAGCACTTCCCCACCGTGGAGATCCGGGCCATGGACGTCCAGCTGCGGGCGGACGAGGCGGTGATGCTCGCCGGCGTCGTCCGCGCCCTCGCCACCCGGGCCCTCGACGAGGCGCGGACCCGGCGCGGCGTCCCGCCCGTCGAGCAGGAGGTGCTCGCGGCCGCCGTCTGGCACAGCGCCCGGCACGGGTGCACCAGCACGGTGTTCGACCCGCTGTCCGGCCGGCTCGCCGATGCCGGGGACGCGGTGGCCGCCCTGCTGGACCACATCGATCCCGTGATCGGGACCGGCGGGGACCGGCGGCACGTCGTCCCCGTCCTGGAGCGCCTGCTGCGGGACGGCAACGGCGCCGCCCGTCAGTTGCGCCGGCTGCGCACCGCGGGCCGCGACGGTCTGCTGGCGATGATCACCGACCAGACCACCGGCGTGTAGCGGCCCTGACGCCCGTCCTCCCGGGTGGCGGTGGTGGCGGCCCCCGGCTTCCAAGTAGTTCATATGACTGATTTACCGGCTTGTCCGTGCCCGGTTACCGGGCGTGTCCGCGTCGGGGGGTGACCGTGGGGGCGTTCTGTACGCCTCGTCCGATCGACGTTCCAGGGGCCGCCCGGTCCGATCGGCCGGCACGGAGGGCTGGTTCGCCATGGTTCGGACGTGGTCGGGATCCCGTCGCAGGCGGTGCGCGTCCCTGGTGGCCGCACTGCTGACCTGGGGAACGGTGGTGCTCGCCGTACCGTCGGCGGTGGTGGCCGATCCGGCTCCGCCCGGCCGGACGCCCACCGGCGCCCGGGCCGCTTCGCCCGCGACGTCCGCGCCGCCCGCTTCGTCCGCGCCGCCTGCTTCGTCCGCGCCGCCTGCTTCGTCCGCGCCGTCCGCGCCGTCCGCGCCGGTGGCTCCGCGGGCGAAGCGGGCCGCGGAGGTCGACGTGACGACCAACGTCGCCGGGCCGACCAGCGGCTCCGCGGGCCAGGAGTTCACCTACACGGTGACCATCAGCAACAACGCGCTGACCGCGGCCGACGGATCGCCCTTCACCGTGACGCCGCCGGCCGCCGCGACGAACGTGGCGGCGAGCTGCACGGCCGCCGCCGGCGCCGTCTGCCCCGCCTCGCTGAGCGTGTCGGACAGCCAGATCTCGGGCACGGCGGTGAGCCTGCCGCACCTCGGGGTGCTGACGCTGACGGTGACCGGCCGCTTCGGCGCCCCCTCGCCGTCGTCGGTGACGGCCTCCTCCCACATCGACCCGCCACCGGGGGCCACGGACTCGGACCCGAGCTCCAACGACAGCTCGGTCAGCACGACGGTCAGCAACCGGATGAGCCTGCGGGTCACCAAGTCCCAGTCGGCGACCACGATCCTGCCGGGCCTGCCGAACACCTACACGGTGACGTTCAGCAACGAGGGCACCGGCTGGGCGGACGGCTCGACCATCCGCGACTACCTGAGCGCGTCGCAGTCGCTGTACAGGTCGTACGCCGTGCACATCGTGTCCTGCGACGGGACCGGCGGGGCGAGCTGCCCGTCGTTCATCAGGGACACCACGGCCGACAACAGCACCATGATCTTCTCCGGTCCGGTCGGGGCGTTCCCGCCGGGCGCGAAGCTGACGGTGGTGATGACGGTGGACCCGTCCGGTCCGGAGCCGGCCTGCTCGTCGTCGCCGACCGCCGACATCATCGGCAACACCGCCAACATCTTCGCGCCGAACGGCGTGACCAACACCCTGTCCAACCAGGCGTACGTCTCGGCGACCGGCCTCACCCCGAGCCGGTGCCCGCAGACGAACATCTCCGTCACCAAGACGCAGAGCAACACGCAGATCCTGCCGGGCCAGCCGAACACCTACACGGTCACCTACCGGAACAACGGCCCGAACGCCGCCGACGGCTCGACCATCCGCGACTACCTGGCCTCGGCGCAGAACATCTACACCTCCTACGCCGTGCACATCGTCTCCTGCGACGGCACCGGCGGCGCGTCCTGCCCGTCGTTCGTCCAGGACGGCACGGTAGCCGCGAACGCGATGGTCTACTCCGGTGAGCTGGGCGCCTTCCCGCCCGGCGCCGCGCTGACCATCGTCATGACGGTCGACCCCTCGGGCACGCCCACCACCTGCAGCAGGAACCCGACGGCCGACATCGTCGGCAACACCGCGCAGCTGTTCACCGCCGCACCGCTGGTCAACTCCGGCAACAGCACGGCGTCGACCAGCGCGACCGGGCTGACGCCCGAGCGCTGCCCGGAGACGAACATCGCCGTCACCAAGACGCAGGCCAGCACGGTGATCCTGCCGGGCATGCCCAACACGTACACGATCACGTACGAGAACAAGGGGCCGAACCCCGCCGACGGCTCCTTGATCCGGGAGTACCTCAGCTCGCCGACGACCCTCTTCCGCTCCTACGCCGTGCACATCGTCTCCTGCGACGGCACCAGCGGCGCGTCCTGCCCGTCGTTCGTCCAGGACGGCACGGTCGCCGAGAACGCGATGGTCTACTCCGGCGAGCTGGGCGCCTTCCCGCCCGGCGCCAAGCTGACCATCGTGCTGACCGTCGACCCGGCCGACCCCACCCCCCTGGCCGCCTGCCCGAACACCCCCACGGTCGTCGGGAACCACGCGGAGTTCTTCGTCGCGTCGCCGCTGGTCAACACCGGCACCAACTCCGCCTTCACCTCGGCGACGGCTCCGTGCGCGGACATCGCCGTCAACAAGGCGGTGGAGCCGGCCGCGGTGCAGGCCGGTGAGGCCGTCACCTACACGATCAAGGTCTCCAACGCGTCGCCGCAGACGGCGCGGTCGGTGGAGTTCTCCGACCCGCTGCCCCCGGCCACCGCCTTCGTCTACGGCTCGGCGACCTGCGCGGCGAACTCCGCCGCCTCGGCGTGCGGGCCGGTCGCGTTCGACCCGGCGACCCGCACCGTGACGTCCACGATCCCGCAGATCGGCGCCGGACGGGACTTCGTCACCATCACCGTCACCGGCACCGCCGGACCGATCCCCGGCACCTACCCCAACACCGCGACCGGCCGGTCCTCCACCGGTCCCGACGCGTTCCTCGACGCCATCCCCGCCTCGAACCAGAGCACCGTCTCGCTCCAGGTCTTCAACACGGCCTCCGCCGTCACCGTCGTCAAGCAGCTCACCGGCCTGCCCGCCGGCGGCCTGCCCGCCCCGCTCACCTTCACCGGAACGGTCACCTGCGGCACCCAGGCACCGCAGACCTGGTCGGTCACCGTCCCGGCCGGAGCGACCAGCGCCACCGCCGCGCCGCTCACCTTCTACGACGGCCAGCCGTGCACCATCACCGAGGACCCGCCGCCGCCCCCGCCCGGCGGCCTGCACTACACCGGTCCGACGGTGATCAACCCCTCCGTCATCGACAGCCTCGGGCCGCAGGCCGACCAGCAGGTCATCAGCTCCACCCCGCTGGGCGACAACGCCGGCCTGAGCCTCACCAAGGAGGTCGACCGGGCCACCGCGACCACCGGGGACACCGTCACCTACACCTACGAGGTGGCCAACACCGGCACCGTCCCGGTCACCGGCCTGACGATCGACGAGAGCGTCTTCACCGGCAGCGGCACCAGGCCCGTCCCGGTCTGCCGGAGCACCGACCTCGCCCCCGCCGCCACCACCACCTGCACGGCCACCTACACCGTCACCGCGCAGGACGTGACCGCCGGATCGATCACCAACACCGCCACGGCGGCGGGCACCGCGGCCACCGGGCCCGACCCGGTGAGCAACGAGGCCACCGCGACCGTGCGCACCGTCACCGCGCCCGGCATCCTGCTCACCAAGGGCGTCACCCCGGGCACCGTCGACCGGGCGGGCACCGCGCTGTCCTACTCCTTCACCGTCACCAACACCGGCGGCGTCCCGCTCACCGACGTGCACATCACCGAGACCGCCTTCACCGGCTCCGGCGGCGCGCCGACGGTCGACTGCCCGGCCGCCGCGCTCACCCTGGCACCGGGCGACTCCGTGGTCTGCACCGCCGCCTACACCACCACCCAGGCCGACATCGACACCGGCACGATCACCAACGCCGCCACCGCCACCGGCCACGCGCCCACCGGCTTCGACAGCCCCGTCTCCGCGGAGGTCCGCGCCACCGTCACCGCGCCCGCCGCGCCGGCGCTCACCCTGGCCAAGACCGCGGACTCCGCCGACGCGCCGCCGAGGGAGGGCTCCACGGTGACCTACCGGTTCCTCGCCACCAACACCGGCAACGTCACCCTCGGCGGACTCGACGTCCGGGAGACCGCGTTCGACGGCCACGGCACCCCGCCCACCGTCACCTGCCCGCCGGAGGCCGGCTCCCTCGCCCCGGGCGTCGCCATCGCCTGCACCGCCACCTACACCGTCACCGCGGCCGACGTCGCCGCCGGCCGGATCACCAACACCGCCACCGCGAGCGCGACCGACCCCGGCGGCCGGGCCGTGCACGCCGAGGCCACCGCCACCGTCCTCCCGGCCCAGGCCAGCCCGGCCCTGACCGTGGCCAAGACCGCGTCCCCGGCCACCGTCCACCGGGCGGGCGACACCGTCCGCTACACCTTCACCCTCACCAACACCGGCAACGTCGTCCTCACCGACGTGACCGTGGCCGAAACCGCGTTCAACGGCCACGGCACCGCGCCGGCCCCCGACTGCCCGCCGGCCGACACCGCCCGCCTGCTCCCGGGCGCGACGGCGACCTGCACCGCCACCTACACCGTCACCGGGGACGACCTGCGGGAGAAGCGGATCGAGAACACCGCGACCGCCACGGGCCACGCACCCGACGGCGCACCGGTCACCTCGCCCGGCTCCACCGCCCAGGTGGCCGTGGAACCGCCGAGCCCCAGCCCCTCGCCCAGCCCCTCGCCATCGCCGTCGCCGAGCCCCTCGGCGTCACCCAGCCCGTCGCCGTCGCCGTCTCCGTCTCCGTCTCCGAGCCCGTCGCCGTCGCCCAGCCCCTCGGCGTCGCCCAGCCCGTCTCCGAGCCCGTCGCCATCGCCGTCGCCCAGCCCATCGGCCTCGCCGACGACGCCGTCACCCAGCCCGACCCACCCCAGCCCGACCCACCCCGGTCCAAGTCATCCCGGCCCGAGCCATCCTGGTCCGAGCCACCCCGCCCCGACCCACCCCGCCCCGACCCACCCCGGCCATGAACTCGCGGAGTCCGGCATGGCCCTCGCGCCGGTGCTCGGGTACGCGGCACTGGTCCTGCTCGCCGGAACGGCCCTGGTCCTGACCATCAGCAGGCGACGCCGCTGACGACGGCCGACCCGCGGACCACGGCGCCCGCCCCCTCCCCGGGGCGGGCGCCGCCGTTCGCCGTCACCGCGCCGGTCATCCACCCGGCGGGGCGGGGCAGCGGGGGCGAGTCCGGGTAAATGGGGGGATTTGGCCGGGTGGCGGGATTTTTGGGTCGGGGTGTTTCGGCCAATCGTTGGGGCGGGGGAGCAGTTGATCATTAGTGGTGCGCTACTCTCCGCTGAGACGAATCCTGTTTTGGGGGGTACAAGTGAATGATCGGCACGATGGGTGCGGCTCGCTGTTCGAGTTGCGCGATATTCTTGCTGTTGCCCGGCAGGAGGAATTCGAGGGGAAAGCGTTGGAGCCGTCTTTTGTGCCGGCCTTCGGTGAGCTCGTGGCGTCGTTGGAGGGGGAGGCGGCGCTGACGCCGGCGGGGGTGGCGGTCACGCGGCAGCGGCTGGTGCTTTCGCTGGCCAATCAGCTCAGGGTGCGGCAGTTGGTCGAGAGCGGGCGGGTCGATCCGGGGGGTTGCGGGGACGACGCGGTATTCGTGGTGGGGCTGCCGGGCAGCGGGCTCCAGCGGTTGCAGCGGCTGCTCAGCCGGCACCCGGGGCTGAACATGCCCTCGCTGTGGGAGGTGGCGCGGCCCAGTACGGACTGGCTGCCGTGGCGGTGCGACCCCTCGCTCGTCGACCCGTTCGTGTACCCGCTGGGGGAGCGGCGGCCGGGCGGGGCGGCGGGGCCGCAGCCGGATCCGGGGGCGCCCTGCGGGGACCACCTGCTGCTGTCGTACGCGTTCCACGCCCTGTCCGCGCCCATGGAGTACCGCGTTCCGGGGTACACGGACTGGCTCGACGCGCAGGACGCGACGGCCGCGTACACCTTCCACCGCAGTGCGCTGGCGGTCATCCTGGAGCGGGTGCACGGCGGGCGGCCGGTGCTGGTCAGCGAGTTCCACTCGCTGCGGCTCGACGGCCTGCTGTCGGTGTACCCCAACGCCCGCATCATCCGGGTGCACCGGGACCCGATGGAGTCGCTGGCCAATGTCGCGGGAACGAGTGCGGTGCGCCGGCGCGCCTGGTCGCTGCGGGTGGACCCGTACGCGGTGAAGGCCGAATGGGCGCGGCGGCTCGGCCGGGGGCTGGCCGGCCCGGAGTGGTACGACGCCTCGGTCGGGTCCCGGGTGCTGGACATCGCGTACGCGGAACTGGCGGAGCGGCCGTTGCGCACCGTCCGGCGCATTTGTGAGTTCATCGACGCGCCGCTGCCGAGCGGGGTCGAGCACCGTATGCTGGCGGAACCTCTGGGGGACTTTTCCGGGGACCATATCGAGACCGTCGAGGTGCGGCTTCCCGATATCTTCCACGACCACCGGGAAATCTACTGCCGGCATTGGGGGGTCGGCATGGCGACCACATAACCGTTAATTCGGGCGGGGAATCCGCTGTCCGTGTTAGAATCCGCGCCGGTGGTTATTCCCGGAATGGATTCTCCCGGCGCCGTTGAAGGCGGGTGGGACCGGAAGGTTAGGCCGTGACGACAATGGCCCGTGAACGCGGAAGTGACATCGAGCTGTGGTGGCAGGTGTCACGGCTGTCGACGTACGTGTCGCAGTTGCTTGAGCGCAGGCTCATGCGTTCCCACGGCATCGGCCTGACGGACTTCATCGCGCTCAGCACCATGCAGCAGTGCGAACCGCGGGCGATGCAGATGCAGGAGCTGGCGGAGGAGATGGGGGTCAACCAGTCGACCCTCAGCCGGGTGGCGGTCCGCCTGGAGCGCAGTGGGCTGGTGAAGCGCACCACCAGCGAGCACGACCGGCGGTTCGTCGTCATCCGTCTCACCGAGGTGGGCCGTCGGGAGCTGGAGCTCTACTCGGCCACCTTCGCCCAGGAGCTCCACACCGCCTTCGAGATGGCCGCGCTCTCCCCGGTGCTCTCCACCTTCCTGGCCCGGATCCGCCCCGGGCAGTAGCGCTCCCGGTCGCCGGTCGCCGGCCGCCGGTCCGGTGGTTCCGCGGTTCCCTCCGCGGGGGCCACCGGACCGGCGCGGGCGCGAGGTCCCCGGTCAGCGGGTGCCGTCCCCGTCCAGCAGGGTGGTGAGCAGCCGGGTGGTCAGCTCCGGTGCCTCCAGCGGCTGGAGATGACCGGCCCCGGGCACGGTGACCAGCCGCCCCTGCGGCAGGGAGCCGGCCGTCAGCGCCGCCTCGTCGACGGTGACCAGCTCGTCCTCCGTGCCGATGGCCACCAGGGCGGGGACGTCGGTGGCCCGCAGGACCTCCACGGAGTCCGGACGCGTCGCGACGGCCTCCTGGGCCCAGGCCACCGCGCGCGGGTCGGCCGCCCTGGACCACGCCAGCACCTCGGCGAGGGTGCCGGGGCGCTCGGCCTTGGTGGTGGCGCCGAGGAGCAGCGGCGTGGTCCGGGTGATCAGCTCGTCCCGCCGGTCGTCGTCGACCACGAGGGCGGCGAAGGCCCGGCGTCCGGCGGCCTGTTCGGGGGTGTCGGCGGTGGCCCGGGTGGCCAGCAGCGCCAGGGCGCCGACCCGGTGGCGGTGCCGGCGCAGGAACGCCATCGCCGCGTAGCCGCCCATCGAGCAGCCGACCAGGGCCACCTGCGGGTGGCCCAGGGCGTCGAGGCGCGCGGCCAGGTCGTCGGCGACGGTGTCCAGCGAGGGCGGCTGGTCGCCGAGCGGCTCGGCGCCGAAGCCGCGCTGGTCGGGCACGATGACGGTGTGTCCGCGCTCGCGCAGCGCCGTCGCCTGGGCCTGCCACATGGCGGAGCTCAGCGGCAGCGCGTGCAGCAGGACCACGGGCAGGCCCGGAGTCACGGCCCGGGCCCCGGCCCCGGCCCCGGTCACGGCCCCGCTCACGGCTTCGCGCTCCGCTCGGCGGCGGCGACGAGGGCGGCGGCCTCCGGGGAGAGCTGCGCCCCGCGCAGCCAGCCGATCATCACCGGGGCGGGCGGCAGGCCGCGCATCGGTACCACCCTGATGTGGGGCGGCACGATGTCGGCCAGCGACCGGAAGGACACGTGGACGGCCTGCGTCGTGGCGAGGACGGCGGCCATGCCCTCCTGCGTGGTCATCGGGTGGACCCGGCGGATCGGTGTGCCGGCGGGCGTGCGCGGCGGCACGATCCGGTCCCAGACGTACGGCGGGAAGTCGCCGGGACAGCTGAAGGCGTCGTACTCGGCGGCCTCCTCGATCGACACCTCCTCACGCCCGGCGAGCGGGTGGTGCTCCCCGACGATCACCGCCCGGTGGTCCTGGGCCAGGGTGGCGCTCACGGCGATGTCCGCCTCGGACAGGTCGTACTTGACGATCATGAGGTCCATCGCGCCCTCGCGCAGCAGCCGGAACGGCTCGGTGACCTCGTACGGGACGAACTCGACGGTGTCGGGGTCGGTGCCGGCCGCGGCGATGAGGCGCCGGGCCAGGTGCGAGGAGCCGTGCACGCCGAAGCGGACGGGACGTGGCGGAGCGGGTGCCGCGGCCGGCGGGGTCTCGGGCATGTCGGGTCAGCTCTCCTCGGTCAGTCCGGCGTATGCCTGGAGCTTGTGCGGGTGATGGGTGTCGGTGTCGATGCGCAGGGCGGTGAAGGGGACGGTCATGCCGGTCAGCCGGGGGACCGGGCGCAGGGTCAGCCGGTCCCCGGGGCGGATCAGCCCGTCCAGGACCGCCTCGACCAGGAGGTGGTTGAGCTGGACCAGGGCGTCGGAGACGGTGACCCCCGCCGTGGCGAGGTAGAGGTCGCGCTCGCGCGGGCGGCGGCGCGCCCCGGCGGGCGGAACGGCCGCAGGAAGGGCCGCAGGAACGGACGCAGGGCCGGCCGGGGGGCCGGCCGGGGGGCCTGCTGGGGCGCCTGCCGGGGGGACGGCGGGGACCTCGACGGTCAGCGGCGGCCGGGAGCCGAGCGGGCGGGTGCCGTCGAAGGTCTTCAGCAGCCGTCGCAGTGCGGCGGTGGCCCCGTCCGTTCCGGGCCCGGCCCAGGCCGCCGAGCCGTCGGGCGCGATGTGGTCGAAGGCGAACCGCTCGCGCAGGTTCTCGGGCCGCCCGGCCAGGAAGACGGTCCGGGTGAAGGCCCGCCGCCACGGTTCCGCGCGGTCCCCGGGCACGCCCAGCGCGAAGCGGCAGGTCTCCCGCACCCAGTCGGCGAGCGAGAAGCGGCCGATCACGGCGACCGCCACGGTGCCGTCCGCGGCCTCGCCCCGCGCGGCGATCCCGGCCTTGGCCGCCCGCAGGGCCTGCGGGGTGGACAGGTCGAGCTCCCCGGCCAGTTCGGGCCGGGCCGTGCGGAGCCGTTCGGCGGCGACGGAGAGCAGCAGTTCCGGGGTGAGGGGGACGGGAGCGGTGGCGGGAGCGGTGGTGGAAGCGGTCCTGGAAGCGGTCGTGGGAGCGGTCATAGGAACACCGAGGCCAGCAGGGAGTGGTCGGGGACCGTCCGGCCCCGGCGCAGCAGGGAGGAGGTGAGCCGGTAGGGGTCGATGTGGGTGTGGTCGCGGCGGTGCGGGGTGAGGGCGGCGAGCAGTGCGTCCCGGCCCTGCTGCGGAGCCGTCCGGGCCCTGTCCAGCAACTGCTCGGCCCGGGCCAGGCTCTTGCGCAGCAGGTCGTGCCGGAAGGACTGCTGCTGACCGGGGCCGAGACCGGCGATGAAGTACAGCCGCAGCCCGAGCAGCCGGGCCTCGGGCGGGTGGTCCTCGCCGACGGCGTGCAGCAGGGCGTCCACCGTGTAGCCGTGCCAGCCGCCGTGCCGGGCCGAGGTGATCCTCCCCTCGATGGGCGTGCGGCCGATCGGCACCCGGTGCACGGCCGGGCCCCGGGCCGCCAGCACCCGTTCCAGCAGCTGGTAGTCGGGGTCGAGTTCGCGGTCGTAGAGCACCGCGATCTCGTCGTACCGGGGCGCGAGCGGCAGCAGTTCGCGCAGGGCGCAGGCGAGGTAGTTGGGGCGCCCGTCGGCGGAGACGATCTTGCGCAGCGGCAGGCCGAACCGGGTGGCGTCCAGGTACACCGGGCCGCCGCAGTCCCGGTGGTCGAGGCCCATCCCGGTGGCGACCAGGTGCTCGATCATCTCTTCGAGGCCGAACTCCGGCGGCTGGTGGGCCAGCAGCCCGGGGTCGTGCAGGCCGAGCCGCTGGTAGTGGCCGGTCCACAGTTCGAGCACGCGGGTGCTGGCGGGGTGCACGAAGCCGGTGTGCTCGATCGCCTCCGCGTACGGCCGCAGGGCCGCCGCCGCGGGCGGCGTCTCCTCCTTCCGGAACGCGACGTAGAGCTCCCCGATCTCCTCCTCCGACAGCGAGCCGTAGTCGGTGTCGCCCCGGGTGCGGTCGAGGAACTCCCAGAAGCCGACGACCTGTTCGGTCGGGTGGTAGGTGGTGTGGCTGTAGCGGAAGGTCACCTCGGCGAGCTGCGCGGTGGCCCGGAACATCACGTCCGCCCAGAGCAGGCCCTTGAGGTGGCTGGGGGTCAGCGGCTTCGACGGGGTGATGGTGATCGGTGCCAGCAGGACCCGGCCGGCCGCTGCCATCAGGCTCCCTCCCCGGTGGCGACGGCGTGCACCAGTTCCTCGCGGCTCGGCGGCCTCGGGCCCGCCGGGACGGCGGCGGCGGCGCGCACCCGTGCGCGGAAGCCGGCGTCGTCGAAGACCTCGGCGGGGGTGCTCAGGCTCATCAGCATCCGGGTCAGCCCCCGCCACACGGTGGCGTCGGTCGCGGCGGCGGCCGCCACCTCGGCCGTCGTGGGGCGGCCGGGGACGGCGGGCACCGGGACCGGCGGGGTGCTCCCCCCGGCCCGCGCCCGCCAGAGCCGGTCGCGGTCCAGGCTGTCCTGGGCGGAGTGGTCGTACCAGGGCCGCAGGAGCGTCTCCACGAGCCGGGCCGCCGCCTCGCTGCGCCCGGTTCCCGTCGCCGGGCCGGCGTCGAGCAGATCGGCGGTGCCGAAGGCGTGCGCGAGGGAGAGCGACATGCCGCGCCCGTAGAGCGGGTCGACGACGCAGGCGGCGTCGCCGACCGGGAACAGGCCGGTGACCGGCCGCCCGTCCGCGCGGGGTGCACCGCGCAGGACGTTGGGCGGAACGGTCATGGTCCGCACCGGCGTCAGCGGTGTCGCGACGCGTTCGTCGCTCCACGCCCCGACGTGCGGGGAGAGCCGGGCGACGGCGGTGAACGCGGCGGGCTCGCGCAGCGCGTCGGTGGCCGGGTCGGCGGTCGGCACCCCGATGCTGATCGCGAAGACGCCGTTGTCCGCCGGGTGCACCACCACCGCGTAGTGGTCCCAGATGCCGCCGGCCGCGTTGCCCCGGTTGAGGGGGCCCGGCAGCGTGCCGTCCGCGGAGTTCAGCCGGTAGTACCGGGTGAACGCCCGCAGCCGGTTGGGTGAGCGCAGGCCCTCCTCGACCGTCAGCCCGGCGGCCGCCAGCCAGGAGCGGGACTCCGCCCGGCGGCCGGTGGCGTCCACCACGAAGGACGCGGGCAGCCGTTCGCCGCCGCCGGTCACCACGCCGGTCACTCCGCCCCGCGCGGCGTCCAGGAGCAGGCCGCGGACGGCGGTGCCATGACTGACCGTCACGTTCGGCAGCGCGCGCACGGCCCGGTGGAGCAGCAGGTCCAGGTACGGCCGGCGGGCGGCGAGCGCCACCAGCTGTTCGTCGCCGGCCTCGCGCCGGCGCGCCGCGGCGGGCGCGGCGGCCAGGAGGTCGAGCAGCCGGGCGCCCTCCTCCAGCGCCCGGTCGAGCAGGCGGGGGGCCCGTTCGCGCAGCGTGCGCACCCCGAGCGAGGTGAGGATGTGGGAGTGGGCGCTCTGCGGCACGGTGGGCCGGTGCCACAGGCCGGCCGCCTTGCCGGCCGGCCCGTCCGGCGGGGGAGCGGCGCGCTCCAGGATCCGCACCGGCCGGCCCCGTTCGGCGAGGGCGAGCGCGGTGGCGAGGCCCGAGGTGCTCGCGCCCACGATGACGGCGGGCGCGGTCAACGGCGCCGCCCGTGGACGAAGAAGACCCGGCGCACGTCCTTGACCTCGCGCGGCGGGACCGGGTCGGGCCAGCGGCCGAAGTTCGCGCCCCGGTCGCCGGGCTGGAGCGCCTCGACCTCGAAGCCGTACTGGTCGAACAGGGCCTCCGGCTCGTCGCTGCCGAACAGCCAGGGACAGCCCCAGCCCGCGAAGACGTCCAGGAGCCCGCGCATCTCCGGCAGGGTGAGGGCCGCGGTGTTGACGAGGTCGGCGGCGATCCGGCTGCCCGGAGCGCAGAGCGCGGCCACCCGCTCCAGCATCCGGCGGGTGTCCGCCTCGGGGATGTAGTACAGCAGCCCTTCGAGCAGCCAGGTGGAGGGCAGCGCCGGGTCGTAGCCGGCCGCGACCAGCTCGGCCTCCCAGGCGTCCGAGGTGAGGTCGGCCGCGACGGTCCGCAGGGCGCCCTGCGGGGCGACGCCGGCCAGCCGCTCCTCCTTGAACCGCAGCACCGCCGGCCGGTCGACCTCGAAGTAGCGGACGTGCCCGGGCCAGCGCATCCGGTAGACGCGCGAGTCCATGCCCGAGGGGGCCAGCACGATCTGGGTCATCCCCGGGTCCTCGGCCGCTCCGTGCAGGAAGTCGTCGAAGAACCTGGTGCGGATCGCGTTGTAGTCGGGGGTGCTGGGCAGCGACCGCGGCCGGTCGGGCGGGAAGGTCGCGGTGCGGACCTCGGCCAGCAGCCGGGGGCCGACGTCGCCGGCCAGCAGCGCGGCGTAGGGGTCCTCGTAGAGGCGGTCGTCGCGCCGGGTCTCCGCGGCGCGCAGGGCGGCGGTGAGGAGCGCGGTGCGCTCCACCGGGTTCAGGTCTGCCATCTCGTTGCTCCTCGTGGTCGGTCCGGTTCAGGCCGCCGGGGTGCCGGTCAGGCGCTGCCACAGCAGGTCGTCCTGCCGGAAGAGGCGGTCCTTGACCTGGGTGGGGCGGACGCCGCCGCCCACGGCGGTGTGCCAGTCGCGGTGGAACGCCCCGGGGGCGAGTGGCAGCAGGGCGGGCGGGTCCAGCCGCCGTTCGGCGCGCGCCCGGTGGTAGCCCGCGGACTCCCGCCGCAGGGCGGCGTCCAGCAGGGCGGTGAAGCGGGTCCGCTCGGCGTCCTGCCAGGGGAGGGTGGGGGCCACCGCGAAGACGTAGCGCAGGGCCGTCCCCCGGGCCGGCTCCACCCGGCAGGCGACGTTGCGCAGCCCCAGGCCGGTGCCCTCCAGGGCGGTGCCCAGCGCCCGGACCACCTGGGACTCGCGCAGCCGCTCGCCCACCGCGTCGGAGCGGTTGGCCCGGCCCGCGTACCGCACCCGCGGCGCGCCGTCCGCCGAGTCGACCACCTGGACGACGTCGCCGACGGCGTAGCGGTGGAGTCCGCCGACGTGGCTGAAGATCACGTGGTACTCGCGCCCGGGCTCGACCTCGTGCGGCAGCAGGGTCGCGACGTCCGGGGTGAGGTCGGCGTCGGCGTCCACGAACTCGTACACCGCGGCGGTGGCCACCAGGCTGCCGGCCGAGCCGTGCCGGTCGAGCGGTACGCCGACCGGTCCCTCGGAGGCCGCCACCGGGGCGGGCAGCGCGCTGACGCCGGCGCCGAAGTCCTCGCGCAGCGCGGGCAGGTAGAGCGAGGCGACGCCGGTGGTCCAGCCGAACAGGGCGCGGATCCGGGGCCACACCAGGGCGGGGGTGACGGTGCCGAAGTACTCGGCGAGCCGCTCCAGTTCGGCCGCCCGCGCGGGGTCGGGGCGGCCGTGCCGGACGCCGCCCAGGGTGCCGTCGCGCACCTCCCGGACGATCCGCTCCCACCAGAGGTTCAGCTGGTACGGCACCGCCGCGATCATCGCCGGGTTGATGCCGATCAGGCAGCGCAGGTCGCTCTGGACGGCCAGCCGCAGCCGCAGGTACATCTTCTCCAGGTGGTCGCCGGGCGCGACCTCCACCGGGAGGGCGGCCCAGGGGGCGGCCGTGCCCAGCTCGGCCGAGAGGGGCTCGCCGAACGTCTCCCCGAAGTCGACCTGGCTGGCGCCGACGTGCGGGTGGCCGTCGCGGGTGGTGGGCGGCGCGGCGAGCGGGTCGTGCTTGAGGTTGAGCACCGCGTCGGGCCGCTGCGCGACCTCGGGGAAGTTCTCGATCAGCGGCGCCCAGGCGGCGTAGTAGAAGGGGAAGAAGACCGTGCGCATGAAGCGCGGGGTGATCGGGATCTTCTTGTGTGCGCCGGTGCTGCCGCTGCTGGTGAAGTAGACGACGGGCGCGTCGGCCGAGAGCAGGTTCTGCTCCCCGGCGGCCATCCGCTCGATCAGCGGCGCGTGGGCGGCGTAGTCCTGGACCGGGACGGCCTTGCGGAAGTCGTCCAGGTCGCGGATCCGCCCGAAGTCGTGGGCGCGCCCGAACTCGGTGCCCGCGTTGAACTCCAGGAGGTCGGTGAGGACGTGCTGCTGGCGCTCCCGCAGGCCGGGGAGGGCGGCGCGCAGGGCGTCGCGTTCGGCGAGCACCCTGGTGCGGTAGCGGTCGGCGTGTCCGGGGGAGGCCCAGCCCTGTTGCGTGGTCACCGCGCGAGCACCTCCAGGACGGCGTCGGCCGTCCGTTCGGCGCTGGGTTGTTCGTCGATCATCGCCACCGGCACGTGCCGCACCTCTTCCAGCATCAGCTTGCGAAGACTCTTCTGATAGCTCTCGAACCCGCTCCAGTCGGGCAGCCGGCCGAAGTGCTCCAGGGGGTTGAGCCGGGCCCCGCGGCCGAGGCGCTGCCACGCCGAGGCGGGCGAGACGTCCAGGTAGACCACCGCGCGGGGCTGGGGGAACGACCGCCACCAGGCGTACATGGGGTTCTCGTCGACGCCGGCCAGCCGGCACTTCGCGAGGATCTTGTAGTAGTAGGAGTCGATCAGGAGCGGGACCTGCGGGTCCTGGCGCCGGATCTCGTCCCGCAGGTGGACCACGGCGGTCTGCAGCAGGCTCGCCAGGAACTCCGGGGAGTAGGCGCTGCCCAGGCCCGGCAGGACGTCCTCGAACACGCCGCGGCGCAGCCGGTCGATCAGCGCGTGTTCGGGGCGGACCAGTCCGCCGTCGGTGGACAGCGTGCGCCAGCCGGACGGCCCGGCCCCGACCGCGGACATGACCGAGGACTTGCCGGCCCCGTCCGGGCCCAGCAGGACGAAGAACGGACGGTCGGCCCCGGCGGGATCCGGGACGTCGGGCGAGGTCATGGAAGAGCACACCTCCTGCGTGGAAGGGTTGCCGAGCGAAGTGCGCGAAGGGAGACGGCCGCTTCGCGAGGCGCTACAGGAACCTTCTTTCACAAGGCATGACTAGTCAAGTACTTTGATATGCATGCGTTTTGCACAGTGCTGACGCCGGGCCGGTGACGTCGGCCGGGGCCGCCGGGCCGGGCGTACGCGGAGGGGTGCGGCGGGGAAAAGGCGTGATGCGCGGCCCGGTCCGGCCGTAGCCTGGACGTCATGCGTGCGGTTCGTTCGGCCTACGACGTGGTCGCGGTGTGGGAGATCGCCACCCCCTCGGGGGCCGGTCCGGTCCCGGGCGTCGGCATGGCGGGCTTCCGCGCCCGCGCCGCCGATCCCGTCGATCTGGGCGTGGTGCCCTTTCCCGCCGTCACCCTGGCCCTCGACCTGGGCGAGGGGCCGCTCGCCGTCGACGACGCCTCCGGCGGCCGGGAGTGCGGCAGCGTCCTGGTCGGCCTCGACCCGGGCCCGGTGCGCGGGCGCGGCAGCGGCGTGGACTGCTTGCAGGTCCGGCTGTCGCCGCCGGCCGCGCACGCGGTGCTGGGCGGCGCCGCCGCGGAGGCCGGCGGGTCGGTGGTCCCGCTCGACGCCCTGTGGGGCCGCGACACGGCGCGGGTGCTGGAGCGGCTGCGGGCCGCCGCGTCCTGGGACTGCCGGTTCGCGATCGCGCAGGCCGAACTCGCCCGCCGGTGCGCGGAGAGCCGCCGGGTCGACCCCGAGGTCGCCGAGGTGTGGCGGCGGATGGTGACGGAGCACGGCGGGGCCCGGGTGGAGCGGATGGCGGCGGAGGTCGGCTGGAGCCGCAAGCGCCTGTGGTCCCGCTTCCGCTCCCAGATCGGCGTCACGCCCAAGCGCGCGGCGCAGCTGGTCCGCTTCGACCACGCGGCCCACCGCCTGGCCGCCGGCCACGGCGTCGCCCGGATCGCCGCGGAGTGCGGCTACGCCGACCAGTCCCATCTGCACCGTGACGTGGCGGCCTTCACCGGGGCGACCCCGGCGGCCTTGGCGGCCGCGCCCTGGCTGGCGGTGGACGAGATCGCCTGGCCGCGCCGCGCCGCCGCCTGCCGCTGAGCGGCCCGGACGCCCGGCGGTGCGGGCCGGTGCGGGGCGGGTCAGACCAGGCCGAGTCCGCGGGCGATCAGCCCGCGCTGCACGTCGTTGGTGCCGCCGCCGAGGAAGGCGAGGACGGACAGCCGCAGGCCCTGCTCGAAGATGCCGGCGCCGGGGGCGTCCGGTGTGCCGAGGGCCGCCGCGGGGCCGAGCACCTCCAGGGCGTCGCGGCTCAGCTGCTCCGAGGCCTCGGCGGCCTGCACGCCGGCGATCGACGAGGCGAGGCGGGCGACGTGGGCGGGGCTGGACTCGGCCCGCTCGGCGGCCTCGGCGAGCAGCAGGTTCACCGCCCGGACCTGCACGGCCATCCGGCTCAGTGTGGCGCGGGCGGCCGAGCCCGGAGGGCCGGCCACGGCGTCCGGGTCGGCGCGCACCACGGCCAGCAGTTCGTCGAACTGCCGGCGGGACTGCCCGGCCACCTCGCCGGCCAGCAGGAGCCGTTCGCCGGCGAGCGTCTCGGTGATGACGTGCCAGCCGCGGTTGACCGGGCCGACGAGCGCGGCGCCGCTCACCCGGACGTCGTCGAAGCGCACCGTGCAGCAGGTCTGCCCGGACAGGCCCCGCAGCGGCTCCGTGCTGATCCCCGGGGTCGCCATCGGGACCATGAACATGCTGATCCCGGCGATCGCCGGCCTGGCGTCCACGTCCGTGCGCACGGCGAGCCAGATGTACTCGGCCCGGTCGGCGTTGGCGATCCAGGACTTCGTCCCGTTGATCACCCAGTCCTCGCCGTCCCGGGTCGCGGTCGTGGTCAGCGAGGCGAGGTCGGAGCCGGCCTCCGGCTCGCTGTAGCCCAGGCAGAAGGTCAGTTCCCCGGCGCGGATCCGGGGGAGGTGGCGGGCCTTCTGCTCCTGCGTCCCGTACCGGACGACGGGTGCGCCGACCACGGAGACGGCCGCCAGCGCGTTGGCGGCCGGCAACTGGTTGTAGGCGCACTCCTCCTGCATCGCGAGCTGTTCGGGGACGGTCGCCCCGCGTCCGCCCTCGGCGGCGGGCCAGGCCATCCCGAACCACCGGCGCCGGGCCATCTCCGCCACCAGGGCGGGATCGTCGCGCTCCCTGAACTTCCTTACAGGGGCTCGGTGTTCGGCACCGAAGGCGCGGGCCTGCGCGCGGACCTCCGCCGCCTGCGCGGTGAGGTCCACGACGGGCAGGCCGGCCGTACCCCCGATCAGGAGGTCGGCAACCGTCCCGCCGGGGGCCGGGTAGCAGGACAGCCGGGCGACGTCGGCGTGCACCCGGCGGAACAGCCACGGGGCCTCGTGGTCCTCGAAGTACCCGCCCGCGCCCAGCGTGTGGTGGGCCGTCAGCTGGATGCGCGGTGCGACGGCGGCCACGTGGCAGACCGCGAGCTCGGTGGCGAGGACCGCCGCCCCGGCGTCCGGCGCCGCGCCGTGCCGGCGGACGGCGTCCTCGATCAGGAGCTCGCCCGCGACGAGCTCGATCTCGCGGGTCGCCGTGCGCTGCTGGACGGCGCCGAGGCTGCCGATCGTCTGCCCGAACTGCCGCCGGACCTTGGCGTGGGCGACGGACTGCCGGTGGGTGTGCCGCGCGGCCGCCAGCGCCCGCACCGCGAGCCCCAGCCGGAGCAGCGACAGGGCCCGGCCGGCCTCCTCCGGCCCGACGGTGAACTCCACGTCCGCGTCGCCGAGTTCGAGCCGGTTCCAGGCGGGTGAGGCCAGCCCGGGCTGCGGGACGGCGAACTCCACCGGCCGCACCGAAGCGACTCCGCCGCCGGGCGGCAGCAGCAGGACGTGCGAGGCGGCGGATCCGCCCTCGGCGTAGGGGAGCGAGCCGTCCGCGGCGTCCGCCGGTACCGCCACCAGGATCCGGACGTCGCCGGACGCGATGGCGTCGACGATCCCGGGGGCGGCCTTGGCCAGCAGGTCCGAGGCGACACGGCCGTCCATGACGGGCAGCGGGCAGGCGGCCGCTCCGGTGGCCCGCAGGAGCGTGGCGACGGCGCCGAGGCCGTGCGGGCCGAACCAGCCCCGGGCCGCCGCGAGCCGCCACAACCGGGCCAGGGCGGCCTCGTCCGCCTGGTCGGGGAAGCGCCACTGCCGGGTCAGCAGTTCGCCGGCTCCGTCGTTGGTGAGTTCCGCGCTGAGCATTCGCCCGTCCCGCCTGCGTTGTTCGCCGTCACTCCGGCGGAGATGAACTCCGGAGAACCGAGCGTAGGGAATGGGCGGAATGCCGGGCAATGCCGGGCCGGGCGTTTAGGGGTGGGCTAGGGGTTCGCCGTGCGACGCCCGGGGATAAGGTCGGATCCGGCCGATGAATCGGTTGTTCGTGCTGCGCTCAGAAAGGTGACCGCCGTGGGAAATACCGGCAGCGGCAGTTGGATCCGCGTCTACCGCCAGGCACCCGAAGGCATGCGTCTGTTCTGTTTCCCGCACGCGGGTGGCGCCGCCACCTCGTTCTTCTCGTGGGGGGCGGCGCTGCCCGGCGACGTCGAGGTGCTGGCCCTGCAGTACCCGGGCCGCCAGGACCGCGGCGCCGAGCCGCACCTGCGCTCCGTCCCCGAGCTGGCCGACCGGATCCACGAGGCGGTCCGCCCGCTGCTGGACGCGCCGTACGCGTTCTTCGGCCACAGCATGGGCGCGATCCTCTCCTTCGAGGTGGCGCGCCGGATCGCCCGGGAGGACGGGCCGGCTCCGGCGCACCTGTTCGTCTCCGGCCGGCGGGCTCCCTCCCTGGTCAAGCACGAGGAGCTGCACCGGGCGAGCCGGGCCGACTTCGTCGCGGAGATGGGCCGGCTGGGCGGCACCGACCCGCGGATCCTCGCCGACGAGGAACTGCTGGACCTCGTCCTGCCGACGGTCCGCGCCGACTACGAGGCCATCGAGACCTACCGGTACGAGCCCGGACCGCCGCTGTCCTGCGACATCACCGGACTGACCGGGGACCGCGACCCGCGCGCCTCCGTCGACGAGGTGGCCGCCTGGACGCAGCACACGCTCGGCCGGTTCGACCTACGGATTTTCCCCGGCGGTCACTTCTATCTGGAGGACTGCCGGGCCGGAGTTCTCGACGTCATCTCCTCCGTGCTTTCCGGGGTGCGCCAGGACGGTACGTCGATGCGGACCTGACCGGCACCCCTAACGAACCCCTAGCCGCGCCCCCCGGCCTGCTCTAAGGGTGCGGTAAGGGTTGGGGTGCGCCCGGTCCGAACATACCGTTGCGGAGTGTGCCGGGGAGGAAGAAAAACATGGCGCGGCGACGCCGCTTTCTGAAGGGGACGGAATTGGAAACGGTCGACTGCACGCCGGAAGCTGACTGATGGATTTCGACCCTTCGCCGGTTCAACGTGCACGCTGCGCCGAAATCGGCGCGGCTGTCTCCGAGCGTTTCGCCGACCACGTGACGAGTGCCGACCCCGAGTCGGCGCGGCTGGCGTGGAAGGACGCGGCGGACATCGGTCTGACCGGGCTGTGCCTGCCCGAGGAGTACGGCGGGGCCGGCCTGGGCGCCCTGGACACCGCGCTGGCCCTGGAGGCGTTCGGACGCTCCTGTCCCGACATGGGCCTGGTGTTCGGGGTCGCCGCCCACCTGCTGTCCTGCGCCGTGCCGGTCCGGGAGTTCGGGACGGAGGCGGCCCTGGGGCTGCTGTCGGGCATGGCCGCGGGCGAGCTGATCGCCGGCAACGCCATGACCGAGGACGAGGCGGGCTCGGACATCAGCCGGATCCGCACCACCGCCACCCGCAGGGGCGGCGGCTACGTGCTCGACGGGGAGAAGTCCTTCGTCAGCAACGCCCCGATCGCGGACGTGTACGTGACCTACGCCGTCACCGACGCGTCCGCCGGCTTCCTCGGCGTCTCGGCGTTCGCCGTGCCGAGGGAGCTCAGCGGCGTCGAGGTCGGTCCGCCGCTGCAGAAGGCGGGCCTCCAGGGCTGCCTGGCGGCGCGGGTGCGGTTCGACGGCTGCGAGGTGCCGGCCGAGTTCATGCTCGGCGAGGAGGGCAGCGGAGCGGCGATCTTCCAGCACTCGATGGCCTGGGAGCGCGGCTGCCTGTTCGCCGGCTACCTCGGGCTGATGGAGCGCCAGCTGGAGGAGTGCGTGAACCGGGTGAAGCAGCGCCGGCAGTTCGGGCGCAGGATCGCCGACTTCCAGGCCGTCTCGCACCGGATCGCCCGGATGCGGCAGCGGCTGGAGGGTGCGCGGCTGCTGCTGTACCGGGCCTGCTGGCTGCTCGAACAGGGCCGTACGGACGTCCGCGCGATCGCCCTGTCGAAGACCGCGGTGTCCGAGGCCGCGGTCGCCAACAGCCTCGACGCGATGCAGCTGTTCGGCTCGGCCGGCTACCTGGCCGACCACGGGATCGAGCAGCAGCTGCGCGACTGCCTGCCCACGACGATCTTCTCCGGGACGACCGAGATCCAGTTGGAACTCATCGCACGGGAGTCCGGGCTGTGACCCTCCACCACCTGGTCGTCGACGCCGCCGCGCGGCGGCCCGACGCTCCGGCCGTGAGCGGCCCCGCCGGGTCCGTCGGCTACGGCGAACTCGACGCCATGGCGGACGCGATCGCCGCCAGGCTCCTCCGCCGGGGGGTGCGGCCCGGCGACCGGGTCGTGATCTGGGCGGGCAAGAGCCCCGCCACGGTGGCGGCGATGCAGGCGGTGCTGCGGTGCGGCGCCGTCTACGTGCCCGTCGACGGCGGCAGCCCGGTGGCCCGGGTCGCGACCATCGCCCGGGACTGCGGGGCGCGCCTCGTGGTGACCGCCGCCGCCTGGATCCCCCGGATCTCCGCCGAGCTGGGCGAGGAGGCCGGCTACCAGGAGCTCGACGGCCCCTACGAGCCGGCCCCGGCCGCCGACGCCGCCGTCGCGCCCGACGACCTGGCGTACATCCTCTACACCTCGGGATCGACCGGCACGCCCAAGGGCGTCTGCCTGACCCACCGCAACGCCCTGGCGTTCGTCGACTGGGCGTACGAGCTGCTGGCGCCGGGGGAGGACGACCGGTTCGCCAACCACGCGCCCTTCGGCTTCGACCTGTCGGTGCTCGACCTGTACGTGGCGTTCCGCGCCGGCGCGTCGGTGCACCTGATCCCCCCGGAGCTGTCCTTCGCCCCGGCCCAGCTGGTCGAGTTCCTCCACCAGGAGCGGATCAGCGTCTGGTACTCGGTGCCGTCCGCCCTCGCGGTGATGATGCGCTTCGGCGGCCTGCTGGACCGCCCGGCGCCGGAGTCCCTGCACACGGTGCTCTTCGCCGGCGAGCCGTTCCCCATCGCGCAGTTGCGCGACCTGGCGGGCTGGACCGGTGCCCGGCTGCTGAACCTGTACGGCCCGACCGAGACCAATGTGTGCACCTACCACGAGGTCACCGGGCAGGACCTCGGCCGCGACCGGCCGGTGCCGATCGGGATCGCGGCCGCCGGTGACCGGGTGTGGGCGCAGCAGGACGACGGGGGGACCGCGGCCGCCGGCGAGGAGGGCGAGCTCGTGGTGGACGGTCCCACCGTGATGGCCGGCTACTGGGGGCACCCGCCGCAGGCCGGCCCGTACCGCACCGGCGACCTGGTCCGGGTGCTGCCCGGCGGCGCGTTCGACTACCTCGGCCGCCGCGACCACATGGTCAAGATCCGCGGCCACCGGGTCGAACTCGCCGAGGTCGAGGCCGTGCTGGAGAACCACCCCGACGTCGAGGAGGCCGCCGCCGTGGCGGTGGACGAGGGCGTCGACACCCGGCTGGTGGTCTTCGTGGCCCCGCAGGCCGGGCGCGAACCGGGGGTGCTGGCCCTGCGGCGGCACCTCGCCCAGCACCTGCCGCGCTACATGGTGGCGGACGAGGTGCGCTTCCTCTCCCCGCTGCCGAGGAACGGCAACGGAAAGATCGACCGGCGGGCGCTGAAGACGCACGCCGGCGGGTCCGCGACGAACAGTGCCTGAGCGGACCCGACAGTCACCCTGCAACGGAAAGGCGGCGCCATGACCCAGGACGAGGTCACGCTGCGGATCACCACCTTCATCAGTGAGAGTTTTCTCGACGGTGACCCGAGAGGCGAACTGACCGAGACCACACCGCTGCTGGAGTGGGAGGTCCTCAACTCTATGAACAGCGCGCTCCTGCTGAACTTCCTGCGGGAGGAACTGCGGGTCGACGTGCCCCTTGCGAAGATCAACGCGGCGAACTTCCGGGACATCGCCGCCATCAGCAAGCTCGTTTCCGGTCTGAAGGCCGCCCCTGTGGAAGGTGTCCGATAACCATGAGTGTCGACTATGACGTCGTGATCGTCGGTGGCGGGCCGGCCGGTTCCAGCGCCGCCGCCTACCTCGCCAAGGCCGGTCTTTCGGTGGCCGTCTTCGAGAGCGAGAACTTCCCCCGGCCGCACGTGGGCGAGTCGCTCGTCCCGGCGACCACCCGGGTGCTGCTGGAGACCGGCGCGATGGACAAGATCGAGGCGGCCGGCTTCCCGCGCAAGTACGGCGCGGCCTGGACCTCCTCCCTCCCGGTCAACGTCAGCTCCCCGCAGGTCACCAAGTTCACCCACGAACTCGGCGTCGCGGACGTCCTGTTCAGCGAGCGCGACCAGCCGGGCGTGGACCGGGACTACACCTTCCACGTCGACCGCAGCAAGTTCGACCTCATCCTGCTGAAGCACGCGGAGAGCCTGGGCGCCAAGGTGTTCCAGGGCGTCCGGGCGCTGCGCGCGGACTTCGACGACCCGGACAAGGTCACCCTGACCTGCCGCCTGGGCTCCCGGGAGGTGGACTTCACCGCGAAGATGATCGTCGACGGCTCCGGCCGCCAGACCATGCTGGGCCGGCAGCTCGGGCTCAAGCAGGCGGACCCGGTCTTCAACCAGTACGCCGTGCACGCCTGGTTCGAGGGCCTCGACCGCGCCGCGGTCGCCAACAGCCCCGAGAAGGTCGACTACATCTACGTGCACTTCCTGCCGATCAGCGACACCTGGGTCTGGCAGATCCCGATCAGCGAGACCGTCACCAGCATCGGCGTGGTGACCCAGAAGCACCGGTTCGCCGAGGCGAACATGGACCGCGAGAAGTTCTTCTGGAGCTTCGTGGAGAGCCGTCCGGACCTCTACGAGGCGCTGCAGAAGACCGAGCAGGTGACGCCGCTCAAGGTCGAGGGCGACTACAGCTACGCCATGAGCCAGATCTGCGGCGACCGGTACGTGCTGCTCGGCGACGCCGCCCGCTTCGTCGACCCGATCTTCTCCAGCGGCGTCAGCGTCGCGCTCAACAGCGCCCGGCTGGCCTGCAAGGACATCCTCAAGGCCGTCGAGGCCGACGACTTCTCGAAGGGCATGTTCGCCGACTACGAGCGGCAGCTGCGCAACGGCACCCGCAACTGGTACGAGTTCATCGCGGTCTACTACCGGCTGAACATCCTGTTCACCACCTACGTGGCGGACCCGCGCTACCGGCTGGACGTGCTGCGGCTGCTGCAGGGCGACCTCTACGACGAGGAGGAGCCGGAGGTGCTGCGCATCATGCGCGAGACGGTGACCGCCGTCGAGAACGACCCGACGCACCTGTGGCACCCGTACCTGGGCAACCTCCGGTCGCCGTTCGTGGCTCCGTCCTTCTAGCGCGCCCCCGCGGATCCCGCCGGGCCCGGCGGGGTTGCGCCGGGAAGGCGCTGGACGGCGGGACCGTCCGGGTCCTCGTCGGCGGGCAGCGCGAGCGTCCGGGCCACCACCCGGACGCCGGGCGCCCGGACCGCGACGGTGGCGATCACACCGCCGTGGACCGGGAGTCCGGCCAGCGTCCAGCCGGCGGGGTCGCCGCACTGGGGCGGGAGCGTCACGACGGCACCGTCCGCCGTCGTGACGATGCCGCGCAGGTCGGTGGCGAGCCCGGTGCCCAGGGCCTTCGCCACGGCCTCCTTGCGGGTCCAGAAGCGGATCACCTGGGCGTCGCGCCGCGCCTCGGGCAGGTCGTCCACGGCCTGCCGCTCGGAGTCCGACAGGGCCGCCCGGGCCAGCGCGTCACGGGCGGCCAGCGGCCGCAGCCGCTCGACGTCGACGCCGACCGGGGCGTCCCGGGCCAGTGCGGCCGCCACCACGGACTCGCCGTGGCTGAGGCTCACCTGGAAGCCGGCGGGGCGGGCGAGCACCGGACGTCCGCGGTCGTCGCGCTCCCAGGCCTGCCGCTCCGGCGGACACCCGGTGTGCGCGGCGATCAGCTCCCGGCCGACCCGGCGGGCGGCGGCGCGGGCCCGGCGGTAGCGCCGGGCGCGCTCGTCGAGGCCGAGCGGCCCGCTGCCGGGCGCGGCCGTGCCCACCGCGACCCAGACGGCGACATGACCGGGACCGGCGAGCTGGTGCCCGGTCATCGCCGCCCCCTCCGGTGCCCCGCGGCACCGCTGCCGAAAATTCGAAGATCATTGTAGAGCAAGGACAATCTCCAATGGTAGAACGATCGCTGACGAGCCATCACGACACCCCGATCGCCGTCGTCGGCATCGGCTGCCGGTTCCCCGGAGGCGCCCGCGATCTCGAATCCTTCGGCGCGGTGCTCAGGTCCGCGAACCCGGTGTTCCAGGACGTCCCCCCGACGCGCTGGCGCCGGGACTTCGCCGGCCCGGACGGCCCGGGGACCTCCAGCGACGCCGGTGGCTTCCTGGAGGACATCGACCGCTTCGACGCCGCCTGGTTCGGGATCTCGCCGCGCGAGGCCGCCGCGATGGACCCCCAGCAGCGGCTGCTGCTGGAGGTGGCCTGGGAGGCGATGAGCGACTCCGGGCGCCCCGCGGACCTCTGGCGCGGCACCCGCACCGGGGCCTTCTTCGGGATGTTCGCCCACGACTACGCGACGCTGCACGCCAAGACGCTCGGGATCAAGGGCATCGGACCGCACTTCGGCGGCGGCAACGAGTTCAGCTTCGCGGCGGGCCGGCTGGCCTACGCCTTCGACCTGCACGGGCCGATGGCCTCGGTCAGCACCGCCTGTTCCTCCTCCCTGCTCGCCGTCCACCTGGCGAGCCAGAGCCTGCGCACCGGCGACAGTGACATCGCCCTGGCCGGTGGCGTCAGCCTGATGATCACGCCGGAGCTGAGCGTCTTCATGAGCCGGATCGGCGCGATCTCGCCGACCGGACGCTGCCGGCCGTTCGCCGCCGACGCCGACGGCATCCTGCGCGGCGACGGCTGCGGCGTCGTCGTCCTGAAGCGGCTGCCCGACGCGCTCGCCGACCGGGACCGGATCTACGCGGTGATCCGCGCCTCGGCGGTCAACCACGACGGCCTGAGCCTCGGCATCACGGCGCCCAACGGCGCCGCCCAGGCCGAACTGCTGCGCACCGCGCTCGGCGGCGCGGGCCTCGCCCCGTCGGACCTCGACTACGTGGAGGCGCACGGCACCGGGACCCCGCTCGGCGACCAGGTCGAGCTGATGGCGCTGAACGAGGTCTTCGGCCGGGGCCGGGAGTCCGGCCGCGCGCCCCTCTACGTGGGCTCCAACAAGGCGGTGTTCGGCCACACCGACGGCGCGGCCGGCGTGGCCGGACTGCTGAAGAGCCTGTGGGTGGTCAACGCGCGGGAGGTCCCGGGCCAGCCCGACCCCGGCCGGCTGACCTCGGCCGTCTCCTGGGACCGCGGCGAGCTGGCGGTGCCGCTCGCGCCGGTCGACCTGGCGCCGACCGGCCGGCCGCTGCGGGCGGGAGTGAGCTCCTCCGGGCTCAGCGGCACCAACGTCCATGTGATCGTGGAGGGCGTCGAGCCCGCCGCCGAGCCGCCGGCCGTCCGCCCGGACGGCCCCTGCGTGCTGCTCGCCTCGGCCTTCCACCGGCCGGGCCTGGACGACCAGGTCGCCGGGATGGCGCGGCGGGTGGCCGCGGAGGACGGCGCGCTCGGCGACCTGCTCGCCTCCGCCGCCACCCGGCGCACGCACGAGCGCCACCGGTTCGCCGCCGTCACCGCCGGGCCGCAGGAGCTGGCGGCCGTCCTGGAGGGGATCGAGGAGGGGCCGGACGGCGCCTACGTCGGCTCCGTGGACCCCGACGCGGCCGTCGAGCCGGTCTTCGTCTACTCCGGCCAGGGCTCGCAGTGGGCGGGCATGGCGGCCGACCTGTACGCCTCCTCGCCGGTGGTCCGCGCGGCCCTCGACGAGTGCGACGCACTGATCCGGCGCGACGCCTCCTGGTCCCTGGTCGAGGAACTGCGCCGGGGCGCGGACGGCGCGGACGGCGTGAGCCGCCTGGACCGCACCGACATCGCCCAGCCGGCCCTGCTCGCCGTCCAGGTGGCGCTGACCGACTGGCTGGCCGAGAGCGGGATCCGGCCCGCGACCGTCGTCGGCCACAGCGTCGGGGAGATCGCCGCCGCGCACGCGGCCGGCGCCCTGTCCCGCGCCGACGCCGTGCGGCTGGCCGTCCGGCGCGGAGAGATCCTGCACGGGACGGCCGGCCTCGGCGCCATGCTGGCCGTGCGCGCGGACCGGGAGACCGTCCTCGCCGCGCTGGCCGGCGGCGGCCTGCCGGTGGTGGTCGCCGCGGTCAACGGACCGCAGGCGGTGGTGCTCAGCGGCCCCGGCGACGCCGTCGACGCGGCCGCCGCCGAGCTCGAAGGCCGCGGCCTGCGGTGCAAGCGGCTGGCCGGCGCCTACGCGTTCCACAGCCCGGTGGTGGCCGACCGCGGCCCGCTGCTGCGCGAGGCCCTGGCCGGGCTCGCCTGCGCCGACCCCTCGGTGCGGCTGCTCTCCACCGTGCGGCCGGACGAACCGGACGCCGCGCGCGACGCCGCCTACTGGGAGCGCAACCTCACCGACCCGGTGCTCTTCTGGCCCGCGGTCGACGGCCTGCTCGCCGCGACGGACGGCGCGTTCGTCGAGATCGGCCCGCACCCCACGCTGCTCCGGCCGCTCACCGACGCGCTGCGCCGCAGGGAGCGGCGGGGCCCGGTGACGGCCACGCTGCGCCGGGGCGAGCCCGGGCTGCTCGCACTGCACCGGGCCCTCGCCCGGCTGCACGTCGGCGGCGTCGAGGTGGACTGGACGCGGATCACCGGGACGCCCGGCCGGTACCGGACGCTGCCGGTGCCCTCCTGGGGCGGCGAGCGGCACTGGCTGCCGGGTGTCGAGCCCGGCGAGCAGGGGCGCGCTCCCGGCGGCGAGGCGCCCGCGCAGGTGCGGGTGAGCCTGCTGGACGCCGAGGGCCGGGTGATCAGCGAGATGGTCGCCCGCCCGGAGGACGCCGTACCGGGCGCCCCGGCGGTGGCGCCGAGCGCCGCGCCGTCCGCGCCGTCCGCGCCGTCCGCCGCGCCCGTCCCGGCGGCCGCCCCCGCCCCCGCCGCCGGTGCCCCGGCGGCGCCGGCCGGCGGCGCGCTGCGCCGCGTCGAGGAGCACCTCGCGGCGGTCCTCGGACTCTCCGGGGACGAGCGGTTGGCCCGCCGTCGCGGCCTGTTCGACCAGGGCCTGGACTCGCTGACCGCCGTGGAGCTGCGCGACCGGCTGGCCGCCGAGTTCGGCCTGGACCTCCCCAAGACGATCGTCTTCGAGCGGCCCACGGTCGAGGCGCTCGCCGCCTACCTGGCGCAGGCGGCCCCCGGGGCGGCCGCGCAGGCGTCCGTCGGGGCCGTCCCCGGCGCGGGCGCCGCGGCCGGGGACGACGGATCCGCGGACGACGCCGTCGCCGTGATCGGCATCGCCTGCCGGCTGCCCGGGGCGGACTCGCCGGAGCAGTTCTGGTCGCTGCTGACCGAGGGCCGCGACGCGATCCGCGACATCCCGGCGGCCCGGCTGGCCGACCCGGTGTGGGCGGAGGCCGGGCCGGACGTCCCCACCCGGGGCGGCTTCCTGGACGAGGTGGAGGGCTTCGACGCCGAGTTCTTCCGGGTCTCGCCGCGCGAGGCGAAGTCCCTCGACCCGCAGCACCGGCTGCTGCTGGAGGTCGCCTGGGAGGCGCTGGAGGACGCCGGACAGCCCGCGCTCGCGCTGGAGGGACGGCCCGCGGGCGTCTACTTCGGCCTCAACACCGGCGACTACCAGCAGCTGCTGACCCGGGACATGGCCGACGTCGACCACTTCTACGGCACCGGCACGACCTTCGCCGCGGCCGTCGGACGCCTGTCGTACTTCCTCGGGCTGCGCGGTCCCAGCATCGCGGTCGACACCGCCTGCTCCTCCTCCCTCACCGCGGTCCACCTGGCCTGCCAGGGCCTGCGCCAGGGGGACTGCGAGATCGCCGTCGTCGGCGGCGCCAATGTGATCGTCGCCCCCAGCGTGTCGGTCTCCATGGCCGGGGCGGGCGCCCTGGCCCCCGACGGCCGGTGCAAGACCTTCGACGACGCGGCCGACGGCTACGGCCGCGGCGAGGGCGCGGCGGCCGTCATCCTCAAGCCGCTGAGCGCGGCCCGGCGCGACGGGGACCGCGTCTACGCGGTGATCCGGGGCACCGCGGTCAACCAGGACGGCGCGAGCGGCGGCATGACGGTGCCCAGCGCCGACGCGCAGGTCGCCGTCGTCCGGCGGGCGGTCGAGTCCGCCGGCTGGGCGCCGCGCGACGTCGACTACGTCGAGGCCCACGGCACCGGGACGCCGCTCGGTGACCCGATCGAGGTCCGCGCCCTCGCCGAGGCGCTCGGCTCCGGGCGCGCGGCCGACGAGAACCTGCTGATCGGCTCCGCCAAGGCCAGCATCGGCCACCTGGAGGCCGCGGCCGGTGTCGCCGGACTCCTCAAGGTCGTCCTTTCGCTCCACCACGGGGAGCTTCCCCCGCACCCGCTGGACCGGCCGTCGTCGAACATCGACTGGGACCGGCTGCCGGTCTCGGTGGTGACCGAGCGGCGCCGGTGGCCGCGGCGCGACCGTCCGCACCGGGCGGGCATCAGCTCCTTCGGCTTCAGCGGCAGCAACGCGCACGTGGTCGTCGAGCAGGCGTCGGCGGTCGCCGAGCCGGCGGCGGCGCCCGCGCCCCGCAGCGCGCCCTACGTCCTGATGGTCACCGCGGAGGCCGAGCCGGCGGCGCGTCAGGCGGCCGGCCGGCTCGCCGCCCGGCTGCGGGAGGCCCCGGCCGAGCTGGACGACATCGTCTTCACCGCCGCCTACCGGCGCAGCTGGCTCGGCCACCGGATCGGCGTCACCGGCCGGGACGCCGCCTCGCTCGCGGCCGCCCTGGAGGCGGTCGCGCGCGGGAGCGGCACGCCGGCCGCCCGGAGCGGGGAGGTGACCGGGGGAGAGGTGCGCACCGTCGGCTTCTGGTTCGGCGCCGAGCCGCCGGCCGCCGCCCTGCGCGAGCGGCTGGCCGGGCTGCCGGAGTACGCGGCCGCGCTGCGCTCCTGCGCCGAGCGGCTGACCGCGCTGACCGGTGTGGTCCTCGACCCGTTCGCCGAGCCGGCGGACGGGACGGCCGCGGCCCACCTGCTGAGCCACCACGTCGCGGCGGTCCGGCTGTGGGCCGCCGTCGGGCTGGCGCCGCAGGCCGTGGCCGGAGCCGGGGCGGGCCGGCTGGGCGCCGCCTGGGCGGCGGGCCGGCTGGACCTCGACGACGCCCTGCGGCTCGCCGTCGGGCGGTCGTCCGGCGTGGAGCTGCGGCCCGGCGTGCTGCCGGAGCTGTCCGGCGACGGCGGCGACGGCGGGGACGTCGCGGTCTCGGCCGAGGAACTGGCCCGGCTCGCCGGCGGTGCCCCCGGCGAGCCGGCGCCCACGCTCGCCGACGCCCTCGCCGACGCCCTCGCCGACGCGGGCGTGGACGCCCTCGTCGACGTCCTGGCGCGGCCCCTGCCCGGCGCGCCGGCCGAGCGGTTCGGCGTGGCGGTGGACGCCGAGGACCCGGTGGAGCGGTTCGCCCTCGGTGCGGCGGAACTCTTCGTGACCGGCGCCCTTCCCGCGCCCGTCCAGACCCCCCGCCGGCCGGTCAGCCTGCCCGCCTACCCCTGGCAGCGCCGCCGCCACTGGTACCGGGAGGCCGTCGAGGCCCCCGGCGAGCGGCCGGTGCTGCCGTGGGCGGTCGCCGCCTCCAGCGCGACCGGTCTGCGGGCCCGGGCCGCCGCGCTCCGCGACCTGGTGGCCCGCGGCCCGCAGACCGACCCCCTGGAGGTGGGCGCCGCGCTGGCCGCGCTGCCGCGCGGGGGCGCCCACCGGGCCGTGGTGCTGGCCGGTGACGGCGCGGGCTTCGGCGACGCGCTCGGCGCGCTCGCGGACGGCCGGACCGCGGCGGGCCTGGTCCGGGGCCCGGCCCCGGACGGCCCGCGGACCGCCCTGATCTTCCCCGGACAGGGCGCCCAGTGGCAGGGCATGGCCGCCGGACTCATGGCGTCCGAGCCGGTCTTCGCCGAGGGGATGCGCGCCTGCGAGGAGGCCCTGGCCGAGTTCACCGACTGGTCGCTCGGCGCGGTCATCAACGGCGAGGCCGGAGCGGCCCCGCTCGACCGGGTCGACGTGGTGCAGCCCGCGCTCTTCGCGGTGATGGTCTCGCTGGCCGGGCTCTGGCGCTCCTACGGCGTCGTCCCGGCGGCCGTGGCCGGTCACTCGCAGGGCGAGATCGCCGCCGCGTACGTCGCCGGGGCGCTGTCCCTGCGCGACGCGGCCAAGGTGGTGGCGCTGCGCAGCGCCGAACTGTCCCGGCTGTCCGGCCGCGGCGGGATGGCCTCGGTCGCCCTGGGGGCGGCGGAGGTCACCGGCCTGCTGGACCGGTTCGCCGGGCGGCTGTCCGTCGCCGCGGTCAACGGCCCGCAGAGCGTCGTGGTGGCGGGCGACGTCGACGCCCTGGAGGAGCTGGAGGCCCGCTGCCTGGACGGCGGCATCCGGTTCCGGCGCGTCGACGTGGACTACGCCTCGCACTCGCCGCACGTCGAGCAGCTCCGCGAGCGGCTCGGGAAGGTCCTCGCCGGGATCACGCCCCGTACGGGCACCGTGCCGTTCTACTCCTCGGCCACCGGCGGCCTGCTGGACGGCGCCGAACTGGGCGCCGATTACTGGTACCTGAGCCTGCGTCAGCAGGTCCGCTTCGAGGAGGCGGTGCGCGCCCTGCTGGCGAGCGGCCACGGGCTGTTCGTCGAGGCGAGCCCGCACCCGGTGCTCACCTCGGCGATCGAGGCGACCGTCGAGCAGGCCGGCGCCGACGCGAGCGCGCTGGGCACGCTGCGCCGGAACGACGGCGGCCCCGGGCGCTTCCTGACCTCCCTCGCGGAGGCCTACACCCGCGGCGCCGAGGTCGACTGGCAGCGGGTCCCGGCCTGGGGCCGGGTGCGGCCGGCCGTGCTCCCCGACCTGTCCGGCCGGGAGCTCGACGCCTGGCGCTACCGCGTCGACTGGCAGCCCGCCGCCGAGCCCGGCGACGCGCGGCCGGCCGGACGCTGGCTGGTGCTGGCCCCCGGCGACGGCCCGGGCCGGGAGTGGGCGGCGGCCGTGGGCCGGGCGCTCGCCGACGGCGGTGCGCAGGCCCGGCAGCTCACGCTCGACCCGTCGCGCGACGGCCGCGAGCACCTCGCCGCCCTGCTCGCGGAGGCGGACGCCGCGGACGCCGCGGGCGTGCTGTCGCTGCTGGCGATGGACGAACGCCCGCACCGGGACTTCCCGGACGTCCCGGCCGGCACCGCCGCCACCCTGGCCCTGGTGCAGGCGCTGGGCGACGTCGCGGCCGACGTCCCGATGTGGCTGGCCACCAGCGGCGCGGTCGGCGCCGACGGCGACGACCCGCTGTCGCCCGCCCAGGCCCAGGTCTGGGGCATGGGCCGGGTGGCCGGCCTGGAGAGCCCGCAGCGCTGGGGCGGCCTGGTCGACCTGCCGGCCGCGCCCGAGGAGGACGCGCTGCGGCGCCTGTGCGCGGTGCTCGGCGGCGGCCTCGGCGCCGAGGACCACGTGGCGCTGCGCGACAGCGGCGCGCACGTGCGGCGCCTGGTGCGCGACCCGGTGGCCGACCGGCCCGCCTCGCGGACCTGGCAGCCGGGCGGCAGCGTGCTGGTGACCGGCGGCACCGGCCGCCTCGGCCGGCGCCTGGCCCGCTGGCTGGCGGCCTGCGGCGCGGAGCACGTCATCCTCACCGGCCTGCGCGGGCCCGGCGCCCCGGGCGCGGCCGCGCTGGAGGCCGAACTGGTGGGCTCCGGCACACCGGTGACGCTGACGGCCTGCGACGCGGCCGACCGGACCGCGATGGCGGCCCTGCTGGAGGAGGCCCGCGCGGCGGGACGGCCGGTGCGCACCGTGGTGCACGCGGCGGTCGTCCCCGAGCCCGGCCCGCTGGCCGGCACGACGCTCGAACGCCTCGCCGGAACGCTGCGCGCCAAGGTGACCGGGGCCCGCGTCCTGGACGAACTGCTCGGCGAGGACGCGGTGGACGCCTTCGTGCTGTTCGCCTCCGTCGCCGGCGTCTGGGGCGCGGCCGAGAACGGCGCGTTCGCGACCGCCGACGCCCACCTGGAGGCGCTGGCCCTGCGGCGCCGCGCCCGGGGCCTGGCGGCCACGACCGTCGCCTGGAGCTTCTGGAACGCGTTCGGCGAGGACGCCGACGACCCGGCGGTGCGGGACATGTTCCGCAGCCAGTCGGAACGCCAGGGCCTGCCGCTCCTGGAGCCCGGGCAGGCGCTGCGCGCCCTGCGCCAGGTGCTCGACCGGGACGAGACCTCCGTCACGGTGGCCGACGTGGAGTGGGAGCGCTTCGCCCCGCTCTACACGGCGGCCCGCCCCCGGCCGTTCCTCGACGCGCTGCCGGACGTCCAGGGCGGCGCCGCCGGCGGGCCCGGGAGCGGCGAGCCGGCGGCCGGGCAGAGCGCCCTCGCCCGGCTGCTGGCGCAGACCCCCGACTCCGAGCAGGAGTGGGCGGTGCTCGACCTGGTCAGGACCGAGGCCGCGATCGTGCTCGGCTACGGCCGGGCGGGCGAGGTGGACCCGGAGCGCCCGTTCACCGAGATGGGCTCCGACTCCGTCACCGCGGTCGAGTTCCGGACCAGGCTGAACACGGCGACCGGGCTGCGCCTGCCGGCCTCCCTCGCCTTCGACTACCCGACCGCCGCGGCCGTCGCCGGCTACCTGCTCGACCTCGCCCTCGGCGAGTCGGCCGGCCCGGAGGAGACCGCGCCGGCCGTGAACGCCGCCGCCCAGGACGAGCCGATGGCGATCGTCGGCATGGCCTGCCGGCTGCCCGGCGGCGTGGGCTCGCCGGAGGACTACTGGCGGCTGCTGGCCGAGGGCCGCGACGCGGTCTCCGGCTTCCCGGCGGACCGCGGCTGGGACCTCGCCGGGCTGTTCGACGACGACCCGGACCGCGTCGGGACGTCCTACGTCCGCGAGAGCGGCTTCCTGGACGACGCGGCGGGCTTCGACGCCGAGTTCTTCGGGATCTCCCCGCGCGAGGCCGTGACCATGGACCCCCGCCAGCGGCTGCTGCTGGAGACCGCGTGGGAGCTGTTCGAGAACGCCGGGCTGGACCCGCTGAGCCTGAAGGGCAGCCGGACCGGGGTGTTCGTCGGCGCGGGCCCCACCGACTACGCGACCGGTGCCCCGCTGGCGCCGCACAGCGCCGAGGGCTACGCGGTCACCGGCAGCACGCCGGCCGTGATCTCCGGACGCGTCTCCTACGTGTTCGGGCTGGAGGGCCCGGCCGTCACCGTGGACACCGCGTGCTCGTCCTCGCTGGTGGCGCTGCACCTCGCGGGGCAGGCGCTGCGGGCCGGTGAGTGCTCGATGGCCGTGGTCGGCGGCGTGGCGGTGATGTCGAGCCCGAAGGTCTTCGTCGAGTTCAGCCGCCAGCGGGCGCTGTCCGCCGACGGCCGGTGCCGGGCGTTCGCCGACGCCGCGGACGGCACCGGGTTCGCCGAGGGCGCCGGCCTGATCCTGGTCGAGCCGCTGTCGCAGGCCCGGCGCCTGGGGCACGAGGTGCTCGCGGTGATCCGGGGGTCGGCGATGAACCAGGACGGCGCGTCGAACGGCCTGACCGCCCCGAACGGGCCCTCCCAGCAGCGGGTGATCCGCCAGGCGGTCGCGAACGCGGGCCTGACCCTGCGCGACGTCGACGTGGTGGAGGCGCACGGCACCGGGACGACCCTCGGCGACCCGATCGAGGCGCAGGCGCTGCTGGCCACCTACGGCCAGGACCGGCCCGAGGGCCGGCCGCTGCTGCTCGGGTCGGTGAAGTCCAACATCGGCCACACCCAGGCCGCGGCCGGGGTGGTCGGCGTGATGAAGATGGTGCTGGCGATGCGCCACGGGCTGGTGCCCAAGACCCTGCACGTCGATGCGCCGAGCCGGCAGGTGGACTGGACGGCGGGCGAGGTGGACCTCGTCGTGGACGCCGTCCCGTGGCCCGAGAGCGGACGGCCGCGCCGTGCGGGCGTCTCCTCGTTCGGCGTCAGCGGCACCAACGCCCACCTGATCCTCGAAGAGGCCCCCGCCGAGGAGCCGCAGCCGGCGCCCGCCGCCGAGCCCGCTCCGGCGACCTCGCTCGTCCCCTGGCCCGTCTCGGCCGCCTCGCCGGTCTCGCTGCGGCTGCAGGCCGACCGGCTGCGCCGGCTGCTGGCCGACGGGTCCGCGCCGCTGCCGCGCGAGATCGGCTGGAGCCTGGCCACGACGCGCGCGGCGCTGCCGCACCGCGCGGTGCTGCTCGGCGCCGAGCGGGGCGACTACGTCGGCCCGCTCACCCGGATGGCCGACGGCGAGCCGGACCCCCGGCTCGTCCTCGGCACCGCGCAGCGCAAGCCGCGGGTGGTCTTCGTCTTCCCCGGCCAGGGCAGCCAGTGGCCCGGGATGGCCGCCGAACTGCTGGACGCCAGCCCGGAGTTCGCCGAGTACATCGGCGAGTGCGAGCGGGCGCTGGCGCCGTGGACCGACTGGTCGCTGACCGCGGTGCTGCGCCAGGCCGACGGCGCGCCCGGTCTCACCCGGGTCGACGTGGTGCAGCCCGCCCTGTTCGCGGTCATGGTCTCGCTGGCCCGGCTGTGGCAGCACCACGGCGTGCACCCCTCGGCGGTGGTCGGCCACTCGCAGGGCGAGATCGCCGCCGCGTACGTGGCCGGTGCGCTGTCGCTGGAGGACGCCGCCCGGGTGGTGGCCGTCCGGGCGGGCGAACTGGCCCGGCTGACCGGCTCCTCGGGCATGGCCTCGCTGCACGCCGACGAGCAGCAGGTGACCGGCCTGCTCGCGCCCTGGGAGGGGCGGGTGACGATCGCGACGGTCAACAGCCCCTCGCAGGTCGTCGTCGCCGGCGACACCGGAGCACTCGACGGGCTGACCGGGGAGTGCGAGCGCCGCGGCGTGCGGATCCGCCGGATCGACGTCGACTACGCCTCCCACTCCCCGCAGGTCGAGCCGATGCGCGAGGGCCTGGTGGCGAAGCTCGCGGGCATCGCCCCCCGGCGGGCGCGGATCCCGTTCTACTCCGCGGTGACCGGCGAGCCGATCGACACCACCGAACTCGGCGCGGAGTACTGGTACCGCAACCTGCGCGAGCCGGTGCTCTTCGCCCGGGCCACCCGCGCCCTGCTCGACAACGGCTTCACCACCTTCGTCGAGGCGACCCCGCACCCCGTGCTGACCGGCGCCGTGCTGGACACCGCCGCCTCGGCCGAGGACGGCCCCGAGCCGGTGACGCTGGGCTCGCTGCGCCGCGACGAGGGCGGCCCCGCCCGCTTCGCCGCCTCGCTGGCGGAGGCCTGGGTGAACGGCGTGGACCTCGACTGGGCGAAGCTGATCCCCGGCGGCACGAGCGTCCCGCTGCCCACCTACGCCTTCGACCGCCGGCACTTCTGGCTGGCGGAGGAGAACACCGCGGTGGACCCGGCGGCCCTCGGCGTCGCCGCGCCGGACCACCCGCTGCTCGGCGCCGCGGTCGAACTCGCCGACACCGGCGGCCTGGTGCTCACCGGGCGGCTGTCCGTCGCGAGCCGGCCGTGGCTGGCCGACCACGCGGTCAACGGCGTGGTGCTGCTCCCGGGAACGGGCTTCGCCGAACTGGCGCTGCGCGCCGGCATCGAGGCGGGCTGCCCCCGGGTCGACGAACTGACCCTGGAGGCGCCGCTGCTGCTGCGCGGCGACGCCTCGGTCTCCCTCCAGCTGGTGGTGGGCGCGCCCGACGACACCGGCGGGCGGTCGCTGGCCGTCTACTCGCGGCCGTCCGGGCAGAGCGGTCCGGACGCCGAGTGGACGCGGCACGCCTCGGCCGTGCTGACGGCGCAGGAGGTGCCCGCCCCGGCCGCGTCGGGCGACTGGCCGCCGCCGGGCGCCGAACCGGTGCCGCTGGACCCGGCCGCCTTCTACGCGGAGGGCGCCGAGGCCGGCTACACCTACGGGCCCTCGTTCCAGGGGCTGGTCCGGGCGTGGCGCAACGGCGACGAGGTCTACGCCGAGGTGTCGCCGCCGTCGCCGGTGCGCGAGGAGGCGGACCAGTACGGCGTCCACCCCGCGCTGCTCGACGCGGCGCTGCACGCGATGGTGCTCATTCCGTCCCACGACCGCCAGGTGCGGCTGCCGTTCACGCTGTCCGGCGTGTCGCTGTTCGCGGCCGGCGCGCGGTCGCTGCGGGTGCGGATCGCCCCGGCCGGGCCGGGCGCGGTGGAGCTGACCGCGGCCGACGAGACCGGCGCGCCGGTGCTGGCGGTCGAGCGGCTGGTGACCCGGCCGGTCTCGGCCGAGCAGCTCGCGGTGGCCGCGAGCCCGGTCGACCGCTCGCTGTTCCAGCTGGACTGGGTCCCGCTGGCGACGCCCGGGGCCCGGGCCGACGGTCCGTGGGCCGTGCTCGGCGCGGATCCGTTCGGCCTGGCCGGCTCGCTGCGCGCGGCGGGGATCGCCGTGGACCCGCGCCCCGGTGTGGCCGCCCTGCTCGGCGCGACGGCCGGGGGCGCCCCGGCTCCCCGGATCGCGCTGCTCCCCTGCGCGACGGAGCCGGGCGCCGAGCCGGCCGCCGCGGCCCTCGGGCTGACCGCCCGGGTGCTCGACGAGCTCCAGGCGTGGCTGGCCGACGACGCGACGCTGGACACCCGGCTGGTGGTGGTCACCCGCCGCGCGCTGCCGGTCACGGACGCGGGCGACGTGGGCGACCTCGCCGCCTCCCCGGTGTGGGGCCTGGTCCGCTCGGCGCAGGCCGAGAACCCGGGCCGGATCGTCCTGGTCGACCTGGACGAGCGGGACTGCGCGGACGCGCTGGCCCACGCCCTGGCGGGCGACGAGCCGCAGCTCGCGGTCCGGGCGGGGGCGCTGCTGATTCCCCGGGTGGCTCCGGCGGTCCGGCCCGCGGGCCGGCTGACGCCGCCGCTCGGCGGACGCTGGCGGCTCGAACCCGACCCGGCCGGTGTGCTCGACGCGATGTCCGTGGTGGCCTGCCCGGAGACCGGGGAGCCGCTGGGCGCCGGTCAGGTGCGGGTGCGGGTCCGGGCCGCCGGGATCGCCTTCCACGACCTCCTGGTCGCGCTGGGGCTGCCGCCGGACGACGGCCTGTTCATCGGCGGCGAGGGCGCCGGCGTGGTCCAGGCGACCGGTCCCGGCGTGACCGGCATCGAGCCGGGTGACCGGGTCCTCGGGCTGATGCCGCGCGCGTTCGGCACCGAGGCGGTGACCGATCACCGCTGGCTGGTCCGGTTCCCCGGGGACTGGTCGTTCGAGCAGGCGGCCGCGGTGCCGTCCGCCTTCCTGACCGCGTACTTCGCGCTGACTGAGGTGGCCGGTCTGCGCGCCGGGCAGCGCGTCCTGGTCCACTCGGCGGCCGGCGGCGTCGGCACGGCGGCGGTGCGGCTCGCCCGCCACCTGGGGGCCGAGGTGTTCGCCACCGCGAGCCCGGCCAAGCACGACGCGCTGCGGCAGCTGGGCCTGGACGACGACCACATCTCCTCCTCCCGGGACGCGGACTTCGCCGACCGGGTGCTCGCCGCCACCGGCGGCGCGGGGGTCGACGTGGTGGTCAACTCGCTGGCCGGCGACCTCATCGACGCCTCGCTGCGGCTGCTGCCCGAGGGCGGCTGCTTCATCGAGCTGGGCAAGACCGACCGCCGGGACCCGGAGCAGGTCGCGGCCGCGTGCCCCGGTGTGCGGTACCGGCCGGTGGACCTGGTGCCGGACACCACCCCGGAGTCGGTCCGCGCGATGCTGGCCGAGATCGTCGCCCTGCTGCGCGACGGCACGGTGCAGCCGCTGCCCGTCCGCACCTGGGACGTGCTCGACGCGCCGGAGGCCTTCCGGTTCATGGCCCAGGCCAAGCACATCGGCAAGCTCGTCCTGACCGTCCCGCCCACGCCCGACCCCGAGGGCGTGGTCCTGGTCACCGGCGGGACCGGCACGCTGGGCGCCCTGGTGGCCAAGCACCTGGCCGGCCCCTGGGGGATGCGCCACCTGCTGCTGGCGAGCCGTCAGGGCCCGGACGCGCCGGGCGCCGGGGACCTGTGCGCGGAACTCGCCGCGCTCGGCGCCGACGCCCGGGTGGTCGCCTGCGACATCGCCGACCGGGAGTCCCTGGCCAAGCTGCTGGCCGGGATCCCGGCGGAGCACCCGCTGACCGCGGTGGTGCACACGGCGGGCGTGCTGGACGACACCGTGTTCACCTCGCTGACCGGCGAGCGGCTGGCGCCCGTGCTGCGTCCCAAGGTCGACGCCGCCGTGCACCTCGACGAGCTCACCGCCGGTCTCGACCTCGGGATGTTCGCGATGTACTCCTCCGCCGCCGGTCTGCTCGGCAACGCCGGACAGGCCAACTACGGCGCCGCCAACGTGTTCCTGGACACGCTCGCCGCGGTCCGGCGCTCGCGCGGCCAGGCGGCCTCCTCGCTCGCCTGGGGCCTGTGGGCGAACGACAGCGCCCTGACCGGCCAGATGAACGAGCTGGACCGGGGCAGGCTCTCCCGGGCCGGGGCGCAGGCCATGTCCGCCGCCGAGGGCCTCGCCCTGTTCGACCTGGGGGTGCGCAGCGGGCTGCCGCTGGTCGTCACGGCCCACATCGACCGTGCGGCGCTGCGCGTCCAGGACACCCAGGGCACGCTGCCGCCGGTGCTGCGGCAGCTCGTTCCCCGGGGCGCCGCCGCCCGGCCGGGCCGGGCCTCCGCCGAGAGCGCCGCCTCCGCCGGGGGCGCCGACCAGTTCGCCGGGATGACGGCGGCCGAGCGGCGCCAGGCGCTGGTGAACCTGGTCAGGAAGCAGGCGGCCGCGGTGCTCGGCCACGGCTCGGCGTCCGCGGTGGACGTCGACCGCGGGTTCGTCGAGATGGGGTTCGACTCCCTGACCGCGGTGGAGCTGCGCAACCGGCTGGCCACGGCCACCGGGCTGCGGCTGCCGGCCACCGTCGTCTTCGACTGCCCGACGCCCGTCGAACTCGCCCGCCGGCTCCACGAGCGGCTCAGCCCGGTCGAGGAGGAGCCGGCCGTGCAGGACGGCGCGCAGGACGCGGCCAGGGCCGAGGCGGAGGCCGAGATCAGCACCGTCGACGACATGGACGTGGACGAACTCATCAACGCCGTGCGCGCCGCCGGCGGCCACGAGCAGAACCCCGGAGAGTGAGGCCGCGATGCCTGCATCAGTCGAAGAGATCACCAACGCGCTGCGGGAGTCGGTCAAGGAGACCCGGCGGCTGCGGCTGCGCAACGACGAGCTGGAGGCGAAGCTCGGCGAGCCGATGGCGATCGTGGCCATGGCGTGCCGGCTGCCCGGCGGGGTGAACTCGCCCGAGGAGTACTGGCGGCTGCTGTCCGAGGGCCGGGACGCGGTCTCCGGCTTCCCGGCGGACCGCGGCTGGGACCTCGCCGGGCTGTTCGACCCGGACCCCGACCACCCGGGGACCTCGTACGTCCGCGAGGGCGGTTTCCTGGAGGGGGTGGCGGGCTTCGACGCGGAGTTCTTCGGGATCTCCCGGCGCGAGGCGCTCGCCATGGACCCCCGGCAGCGGCTGCTGCTGGAGACCACCTGGGAGCTGTTCGAGAACGCCGGGGTGGACCCGGCGGGCCTGAAGGGCAGCCGGACCGGGGTGTTCGTGGGCGCCGGTCCCACCGACTACCCCCACGCCATCGAGGGGTACGCGGTCGCCGGGACCACCCCGAGCGTGCTGTCGGGCCGGCTGTCCTACGTGTTCGGGCTGGAGGGCCCGGCCCTCACCGTGGACACCGCGTGCTCGTCCTCGCTGGTGGCGCTGCACCTCGCGGGGCAGGCGCTGCGGGCCGGTGAGTGCTCGATGGCCGTGGTCGGCGGCGTGGCGCTGATGTGCAGCCCGAAGGTGATCGTCGAGTTCAGCCGCCAGCGGGCGCTGTCCGCCGACGGCCGGTGCAAGGCCTTCGCCGACGCCGCGGACGGCTTCGGGTTCGCCGAGGGCGTCGGCCTGGTGCTGCTGGAGCGGCTCTCCGACGCCCGGCGCCTGGGGCACGAGGTGCTCGCGGTGATCCGGGGGTCGGCGGTGAACCAGGACGGCGCGTCGAGCGGGCTGACGGCGCCGAACGGGCCGTCGCAGGAGCGGGTGATCCGCCAGGCGGTGGCGGACGCGGGCCTGACCCTGCGCGACGTGGACGTGGTGGAGGCGCACGGCACCGGGACGACGCTCGGCGACCCGATCGAGGCGCAGGCGCTGCTGGCCACCTACGGTCAGCAGCGGCCGCAGGGCCGGCCGCTGCTGCTGGGGTCGGTGAAGTCCAACATCGGCCACACCCAGGCCGCGGCCGGGGTGGCCGGTGTGATGAAGATGGTGCTGGCGATGCGCCACGGGGTGGTGCCCAGGACCCTGCACGTCGACGAGCCGAGCCGGCACGTCGACTGGTCGGTGGGCGACATCGAGCTGGCGGTGGAGCCGGTGCCGTGGCCCGACAGCGGACAGCCGCGCCGGGCGGGCATCTCCTCGTTCGGGGTCAGCGGCACCAACGCCCACCTCGTCGTCGAACAGGCCCCCGCCGCCCGGCCGCCCGCCCCCGGGGCCGGCGCGCCGGCGGGGGAGGGGCTGCCGGTCCTGGCGTGGGTGCTGTCGGGGCGCGGCGAGCGCGGTCTGCTCGGGCAGGCCGCCCGGCTCGCGGAGTTCGCCGCGGCCCACCCGGACGTCCCCGCGCCGGACACGGCCCGCGCACTGCTGCGGCGCGCGGCGCTCTCCCACCGGGCCGTCGTGCTCGGCTCCACCCGGGCCGGACTGCTCGCCGGACTGGACGCCCTGGCCGCCGAGCAGCCCTCGGCCGCCCTGGTCCGGGGAACGGCGCGCACCCGGTCCGGGGAGGCGGTGCTGGTCTTCCCCGGCCAGGGGTCCCAGTGGCGGGGGATGGCCCTGGGGCTGCTGGAGGCGTCCCCGGTCTTCCGCGACCGGCTCGCGGCCTGTGAGCAGGCGCTCGCCCCGTTCACCGGCTGGTCGGTGCGCGACGTGCTCCGGGAGGCGCCCGGCGCCCCGGACCTGGACCGGGTGGACGTCGTCCAGCCGGTGCTGTTCGCCGTCATGGTGTCGCTGGCCGCCCTGTGGCGGTCCGCGGGCATCGAGCCCGCCGCGGTGGTCGGGCACTCCCAGGGCGAGATCGCGGCCGCCTGCGTGGCGGGCGGGCTGTCCCTGGAGGACGCGGCCCGGGTGGTGGCGCTGCGCAGCCGCGCCCTGCGCTCGCTCTCGGGCCTGGGGGCGATGGCCTCGCTGGGCCTGGGGCCCGAGGAGGCCGAGGCGCGGCTGGCCCGGTGGGACGGCCGGCTGGTGGTCGCGGTGGTGAACGGACCGGGCTCCGTGGTGGTCTCCGGGGACGCCGACGCGATCGCCGAACTGGTGGCCGAGCACCGGGACTCCGAGGTCCGGGTGCGGCTGCTGCCCGTCGACTACGCCTCGCACTCGCCGCACGTCGAGCGGATCCGCGAGGAGCTGCTCGCGCAGCTGGCCGGGATCACCCCCGGCCCCTCGCGCATCCCGTTCTACTCGGCGGTGACCGGCGGCCAGTTCGACACCACCGGGCTGGACGCGGACTACTGGTACCGCAACCTCCGCCGGCCGGTGCGCTTCGACGAGGCCGTCCGGACCCTGGCCGACCGGGGCTACGAGCTGTTCGTGGAGGCGAGCCCGCACCCGGTGCTCACCGTCGGCGTGGAGGAGACGCTCGCCGCCGTGGACGCCGCCGCGGTCGTCATCGGAACGACGCACCGCGACCGCGGCGGCCCGGACGACTTCCTCGGCTCGGTCGCGCAGGCGTACGTCCGCGGCGTTCCGGTCGCCTGGGAGGCGCTGCTCGGCGGGGGCGGGGACGGCGGCGTCAGGCTGCCCTCGTACGCGTTCCAGCGCGAGCACTTCTGGCAGGACCCGGCCGCGCCGTCCAAGGACGCCCTCGGGCGGGCGGGACTGCGGGCCGGTGCGCATCCGATGCTCGGCGCCGCGATCGACGTCGCCGGCACCGGCTCGGTGGTGCTCTCCGGCCGGCTGTCGCCGCAGACCCACGGGTGGCTGGCCGACCACGCCGTCCAGGACCAGGTGCTGCTCCCCGGCACCGCCTTCGTCGAGCTGGCCCTGCGCGCCGCGGCCGAGACCGGCTGCTCCGGCGTCGAGGAACTGACGCTGGAAGCCCCCATGCTGATCCCCTCGGCGGGCGCCGTCCAGCTCCAGGTCGTCGCCGGGGCGCCGGACGACTCCGGCAAGCGCCGGGTGACGGTGTACTCGCGGCCGGAGGACACCTCCGTCGACGGCGAGTGGACCTCCCACGCCGTCGGCGAGCTGACCGCCTCGCCGCGCGCGGAGGACTTCGCCGACCTCGTGCTCTGGCCGCCGGCCGGGGCGCAGGCGCTGCCCGTCGACGGGATCTACGGCGGGTTCGCGGAGCGCGGCTACGCGTACGGCTCGGCCTTCCGCGGGATCCGCCGGGCCTGGCGCCGCGGCGACGAGGTCTTCGCCGAGGTCGGCCTCCCCTCCCGGCAGCGCGACGAGGCCGGGCGGTTCGGAGTCCACCCGGCCCTGCTGGACGCGGCGGCCCAGGCGGCCGGGATCCTCATGCCGCAGGAGGGCGCCGGGGCCGGCACGGGCCTGTGGCTGCCGTTCGTGTTCAGCGAGGTCGCCCTCGCCGCGTCCGGCGCGGCCGACCTGCGGGTCGGGGTGCGGCGGATCGGCCCGGACCGGGTGGCGCTGACGGCCGCGGACCTCGACGGCCGGCCGGTCGTCTCGGTGGGGACGATCGTGGTGCGCCCGGTCTCGGCCGGGCAGTTGCGGGCGCAGGACACCGGGGCGCGGCGGGACGCGCTCTTCCGGCTCGACTGGACGCCCGTCACCGCGACCGCCTCCGGCCCGGGCGCGGCCCGGCCGCGCTGGGCGGTGCTGGGCGCGGACCGGGCGGCGCTGGTGCGCCGGCTCGCCGACGCCGGTGCGGCCGTCGACGGCCACGACGACCTGGCCGGGCTGCGCGCGGCGCTCGCCGCCGGCGCGCCCGTGCCCGACCTCGTGGTCCTGGGCGTCCCCGAGCCGGCCGGACCGCTCTCCGGGGACGGCGAGGACCCCCTGACCGCCCGCGTCCGGGCGGTCGCCGGGCAGGCGCTGACGGCCGCCCAGGAGTGGCTGGAGGCCGACGAACTCGCCTCCGCCCGCCTGGTGTTCAGGACGCAGGACGCGGTCGCGGCGGTGGACGGCGACGGCCTGACGAGCCTGGCCTCCGCCACGGTGTGGGGCCTGGTGCGCAGTGCGCAGACGGAACACCCGGGCCGGTTCGTCCTGGTCGACGACGGCACCGGGGCGGAGGACACCGGATCCGCGCAGCACTGGGCGGCGGTCGCGGACAGCGACGAACCCCAGTTCGCCGTGCGGGCCGGCCGGCTGCTGGTGCCGAGGCTGGCCCGGGCGGACGGCGGCGAGAGCCTGACGCCGCCCGCCGGGGCGGACGCCTGGCGCCTGGAGTGCGGCGGCACCGGGACGCTGGAGGGGCTGAGGCTGGCCCCGGCCCCGGCGCCCGCCGGACCGCTCGGTCCGCGCGAAGTGCGGGTGGCCGTGCGCGCGGCCGGCCTCAACTTCCACGACGTGGTCGTCGCGCTGGGGCTGCTCCCCGGGGAGACGGACCTCGGCGGCGAGGGCGCGGGCACGGTGACGGCGGTCGGCAGCGAGGTCCACGACCTCGCGCCCGGGGACCGCGTCCTGGGCCTGCTGACCCACGCGTTCGGCCCGGTCTCGGTGACCGATCACCGGCTGCTCGCCAGGATCCCCGAGGGGTGGTCGTTCGAGCAGGCCGCCTCGGTGCCGGTGGCCTTCCTCACCGCGCACTACGCGCTCTACGGGCTGGCCGGGCTGCGCTCCGGCGAGTCGGTGCTCGTGCACGCCGCGGCCGGCGGGGTCGGCATGGCGGCCGTCCAGCTGGCGGAGCACCGCGGCGCGCGGGTGTTCGCGACCGCCAGTGAGGGCAAGTGGCCGGTCCTGCGGTCCGCCGGACTGGACGACGCGCACCTCGCGTCCAGCCGCACCCTCGACTTCGAGCGGCACTTCACCGGGACCACCGGGGGCCGGGGCGTGGACGTCGTGCTGAACTCCCTGGCCGGGGAGTTCGTCGACGCCTCGCTGCGGCTGCTGCGGCCCGGCGGACGGTTCGTCGAGATGGGCAAGACCGATGTCCGGGACGCCGAGGAGGTCGCCGGCCGCCACCCGGGGGTCGGCTACCGGGCCTTCGACCTGAACGAGGTCGGCCCGGAGCGGATCCGCGGCATGTTGGCCGAGATCATGGAGCTGTTCCGCGCCGGTGCGCTGGCGCTGCCGCGGCTGACCACCTGGGACGTGCGCCGCGCCGTCCCGGCGTTCCGCCACATGAGCCAGGCCCGGCACGTCGGCAAGATCGTGCTGACGGTCCCGAAGGCGCCGGACCCCGAGGGGACGGTGCTGGTCACCGGCGGGACCGGGACCCTGGCCGGGCTGGTGGTGCGGCACCTGGCCGGGCGCGGCGCCCGGCACTTCGTGCTGCTGAGCCGCAGCGGCCCCGCGGCGCCCGGCGCGGACGAGCTGCGGGCCGGGCTGGCGGAGCTGGGCGCGAGCGTCGACCTGGTCGCCTGTGACGTCGCGGACCGGGCCGACCTCGCCAAGGCCCTGGCCGCGGTCCCGGCGGACCGCCCGCTGACGGCGGTGGTGCACGCGGCCGGCGTCCTCGACGACGGGGTGCTGCCCTCGCTCACCCCGGAGAAGATCGACGCGGTCCTGCGGCCCAAGGCCGACGGCGCCCTGCACCTGCACGAGCTCACCGCGGGCGCCGATCTCGCCGAGTTCGTGCTGTTCTCCTCCGGCGCCGGGCTGACCGGCGCCCCCGGACAGGGCAACTACGCGGCCGCGAACGTGTTCCTGGACGCGCTCGCCGCCCACCGGCGGGCCGCCGGCCTGCCGGCGACGTCGACGGCGTGGGGCCTGTGGGAGGAGACCAGCGCGCTGACCGCCGGCATCACCGGCTCCCACCGGGCCCGCATCACCGGGTACTTCGCCCCGCTGTCCACCCCGCAGGCGCTGGCGGTCCTCGACGCCGCCCGCGGCTCCGCCGAGCCCGTGCTGCTGGCGTCCCGGGTGCGCACCGACCGGCTGCGGGCGCTCGCCCGCGAGGGCCACCTGCCGGCGCTGTGGCGCGGACTGATCGCCACCCCGGTCCAGGTGCGGGCGGTGAGCGCCGACCCCGCCACCGGGGTGGCGCGGCAGCTGGCGTCGCTGGGGGAGGAGGAGCGGCTGGAGTTCCTGCTCCGGCTGGTGCGCTCGCACGCCGTGGCCGCCCTGGGCGGCGGCGACGCGGAGGCCATGGAGCCGGACCGGCCGTTCCGCGACCTCGGGTTCGACTCGCTCACCGCCGTCGACTTCCGCAACCGGCTGGCCGGCGCGACCGGCGGCCGGTTCCCGGCGACGCTGGTCTTCGACCACCCGACCCCGGCCGAACTCGCCGCGCACCTGCGGACGAAGCTCGTCCCGGAGGCGGCGCCGAGGCCGGAGCCGGTGCTCGACGCGATCGACGGCCTGGAGCGGTCCCTGCTGGGGGAGGCGGCGGACGAGGAGCTGGGGGAGCGGATCACCAGGCGCCTGCGGACGCTGCTGAGCCGCTGGGACGACGCCCGCCCGCAGTCCGGGGCGCCGTCGTCCGGGGCGGCGGAGGTCGCCGTCGACTCCGCGAGCGACGACGAGCTCTTCGCCCTGCTCGACGGGGACTTCCCCGACACGCCCTGAGGCCCGTGCCCGGACCCCCGCCGTCCGCCGGGCGGGGGTCCGACGCGGTGGCCCGGGGCCTGTCCCCCGGATTTCGCCGGCCCCGGTGAGGATCCGGAGACAGGCCCCTAGGCTCCGCTCCCGCCGCAGAGCCGCTGGGCGCTCTCCAGGCACAGCGCCTCCGCCGCGGAGGTGGTGAGGCGGTGGGCGGCGGCCTCCGCGGCGGCGGTGTGCTGGAGGCCGATGACGGCGGCGGCGAGCCAGCCGGCGGGGTGGGAGCGGTCGAAGACGCCCTCCTGCTGGCCCCGCCGCACGAGGCGCTCCAGCCGGGGCGGCACGACCTCGGAGAGGGCGTTCTGGCCCGGCCGCGGGGCCCCGGGGACGGTGGGGTCGAGCAGCAGGGGGTGGCGCAGCAGGAACTGCCAGCCGGCGCCGAGGAAGCGGGCCAGGGCCTCGGCGGGCGGGCCGGTGTCGAGGTCCGCCTCGTCGAGCGCGGCGAGGTACTCGCCGGACGCGGCCTCGGCGAGGGCGGACACCAGGGCGTCGCGCGAGGCGAAGTGGGCATAGACGGTCTGCCGGGTGACGCCGGCCTTGGCGGCGATGTCCTCCATGCTCGCGTCGCGCCGTTCGGCGAGCAGCACTCCGGCCGCGTCCAGGATGGCGGCGATGCTGCGCCTGGCGTCGGCCCGGAGGCGGCGTCGGGGGGCGGTGTGGTGCGGATCGTCCATGGTTCGACGGTAAGCGTTCCATCGAAGACTTGACAAGACGTAAGAGATGTCCAAGTCTTACGTCATGTCAAAGAAAAGCTTGGGTGGCGATCATCCGGCGGTCGAGGCACACGGTCTGGTCAAGGTCTACAAGGGCAACCGGGCACTGGACGGGATCGACCTCACGATCCCGCGCGGTCAGGTCTTCGGGTTCCTCGGTCCCAACGGGGCGGGCAAGACCACCACGATCCGGATCCTGGCCACCCTGACGGGGCTGGACGGCGGCACGGCCCGGGTCCTCGGCCACGACGTGCGGACCGAGGCGGACGCGATCCGCTCCAGGGTGGCGTTGACCGGGCAGTACGCCTCCCTCGACGAGGACCTGACCGGCTACGAGAACCTGCTGATCCTCGGCAGGCTGCACGGCCTCTCCCGGGCCGCCACCCGCCGGCGCGCCGACGCCCTGCTCTCCGCGTTCGACCTGACCGAGGCGGCCGGCCGCGCGGTGGGCGGCTACTCGGGCGGCATGCGGCGCCGGCTCGACATCGGCGCCAGCCTGATCATCACCCCCGACCTGCTGTTCCTCGACGAGCCCACCACCGGCCTCGACCCCCGCAGCCGCAACCAGGTCTGGGAGCTGGTCCGCCGGGTCGCCGCGGCCGGCACCACCGTGCTGCTCACCACCCAGTACCTGGAGGAGGCCGACCAGCTCGCCGAGCAGATCGCGGTCATCGACCACGGCCGGATCGTCGCCGAGGGCACCAGCGCCCAGCTGAAGGCCCAGGTCGGCTCCGGCACCCTGCACCTGCGGCTGCTCGACGGCGACCAGCGTCCGCAGGCCCTGCAGATCCTGGCCGCGACCGTCGAGGGCGCCGTCCAGCTCGCCGCCGACCCGCTCAGCCTGTCCGTGCTGCTCGCCGACCGGCCGCACGCCACCGACGTGGCCCGGCTGGTCGGGCACGCCATGACCCGGCTCGCCGACGCGGGCGTGGGCGTCGCGGACTTCTCCCTCGGCCAGCCCAGCCTGGACGAGGCCTTCCTCACCCTGACCGGCCACCGGGCCGGCCAGGGCGCCGACGACCACGAGGAGCCGAGCCCATGAGTGCCCCTGCCGTCCCCGTCCGCCCCGCCACGGCGGAGTCCGACCCGATCGACGTCCTGCTCGCCGAGGGCCGCGAACGCCACCGCGCCGGGGCGCTGACGGCCTCGGCCGCCTTCGGCCGGCGCGCCCTGCTCAAGATCAAGCACGATCCCAAGCAGCTGGTGGACGCGACCGCCATCCCGATCCTGCTGACCGTCCTGTTCACCTACCTGTTCGGCGGGGCGATCAGCGGCTCGACCAGCGAGTACCTGAAGGCGCTGCTGCCCGGCGTGCTGGGCATGAGCATCTCCATCGTCACCATGTACGGCGGTGCCCGGCTGGCCCAGGACATGCAGACCGGGGCCTTCGACCGCTTCCGCGGCCTGCCGGTCTGGCGCGGGGCCTTCGTCTTCGGCGGACTGCTCAGCGACGCCGGGCGCTACCTCTTCGCCTCCACCATCGTGGTGGGCCTCGGCCTGCTCATGGGCTACCGGCCCGACGGCGGCGTGGTGGGCGTGCTCGCCGCCGTCTGCCTGGTCATCGCCTTCGGGGTCGCGCTGTCCCTGGTGTGGTCCATGCTCGCCCTGGTCGTCCGCGACCCGGCCGTCGTCCTCAGCATCGCCAACGCCGTGCTGATGCCGCTCTCCTTCGCCAGCAACATCTTCGTCACGCCCACCACCATGCCCGGCTGGCTCCAGGCCTTCGTCGACGTCAACCCGCTCAGCCACCTCGCGACCGCCGCCCGGGACCTGATGAACGACACCGGCGACGCCGGCGGCGCGGTCCTGTGGTCCCTCGCCGCGACCGCCCTCATCGTCCTCGTCTGCGCCCCGGTCACCCTGCGCCTCTACAGCAAGCAGGGCTGACGCCCCCCGGCCCCGCCGGCGGGCGACCGCACCGCGGGAGCCCGGGGCGAGCCCCCTGCGAGAGCCCGTGCGAGAGCCCCGCCCCTTCCGGGCGGGGCTCTCGCATCGCTCCGCTCAGACGCCGGCGCGCATCGCGGCCGCCAGCCGGGCGACCGTGGGGTTGTCGAAGAGCTTGCGCAGGCCGTCCTCCTGGCCCTCGGTCATGCCGAACTCCCGGCCGATCCGCTCCAGGACGCCGATCGCGTGCAGGGAGTCCCCGCCGAGCTCGAAGAAGTTGTCCTCGGTCCCGAAGTCGTCACGCTCCAAGGCCTCCTGCCAGATCCGCAGCAGGGTGCGCTCCAGGTCGTCCCGCGGAGCGGTCGGCCCGGCGCCGGCCTGCTGCTCGCGCGGGGCGGGCAGGGCCGAGACGTCGACCTTGCCGTTGGCGCTCAGCGGCAGCTTCGGGATGAGCAGGTAGTGGCGCGGCACCATGTACGCGGGGAGGACCTCCTCCAGCGCGGCGCGCAGCTCGGCGGCCTCCGGGTGGGCCCGTCCCGCGGGGGCCTCCCCCCGCTCGGGCACCAGGTAGGCGACCAGCTGCCGGCTGCCCGTGCGGGGGTTGGTGTCCACGGCGACCAGCGCGTCCTGGACGCCCGGGTACTGCCGCAGCGGGGCCGTGATCTCGCCGAGCTCGATGCGGTAGCCGTTGAGCTTGATCTGCGAGTCCTCGCGCCCCAGGAAGTCGATGTCCCCGCCCGGGAGGTAGCGCCCGAGGTCGCCGGTGCGGTAGAGCCGCTCCCCGGTGCGCGGGTGCGTGATGAAGCGCTCGGCCGTCCGCTCGGGATCGGCCCAGTAGCCGCGGGCCACGCCCACCCCGCCGATGTGGATCTCACCCGTCGCCCAGACCGGACAGGGCTCCAGCCACTGGTCGTAGACGTGCATGGTCTGGTTGGCGAGCGGCTTGCCGTAGGGGATCCGCGACCACTCCGGGGGCACCTCGCCGATCGGGTACGCGATCGACCAGATGGACGCCTCGGTGGCGCCGCCCTGGCTCATCACCACGGCCTGCGGGTAGAACCCGCGGATGCGGTCCGGCAGGGCCACCGGGATCCAGTCGCCGCTCAGCATGACCAGCCGCAGGCGGTCGCCGGGCGGGGCGGCGGCGGGGTCGTGCGCCTCGATCCACACCTGCATCAGGGCCGGCACGCTGTTCCACAGCGTCACCCCGTGCCGCTGGACCAGCTCCGACCAGTGCTGCGGTTCCTGGGAGCGGTCCGGATCCGGCAGGACGACCGCGCCGCCCGCCGCCAGCAGGCCGAAGACGTCGTACACCGAGAGGTCGAAGCTCAGCGCGGACAGCGCCAGCACGCGGTCCCGCGCGGTGACCCGGTAGCGGTCGTTGAGGTCCTGGACGGTGTTCGCCGCGGCCCGGTGGTCGATCATGACGCCCTTGGGCGTGCCGGTCGAGCCGGAGGTGAAGATCACGTAGGCCAGGTCGTCCGGGGCGGGACCGGTGGTCGGCGCGGTGGCCGGGGCGGAGCGCACCTCCTCGTCGTCCAGGGTCACCAGCCGCACGCCCTCGGGCCAGCAGAGCTCCTCCCGCAGCTTCGGGGTGGTGACCACCACCTCGACCCGGCCCTGCCGGATCAGCTGCTCGCGCCGGGCGGCCGGCCAGCCCGGCTGGACCGGCAGGTAGGCGGCCCCGGACCGGGTGACGCCGAGGGCCGCCGCGACCTGGGCGTACCCCTTCTCGGCGATGACGGCGACCAGGGTGTTCGGCGTCGCGCCGAGCGACTGCAGCGCGTGGGCCAGCCGGTGGGTGTCGTCGAGCAGTTCGCCGTAGCTGTGCTCGCCGTCGGCCGAGATCACCGCGACCGCGTCCGGCGTGCGCGCCGCCTGCTCCTCGACCAGGCCGCAGAGCGTCCGCTCGGGGATGGGCGTGCCGGTGGCGTTGGCCAGGCGGCGTTCCTCGGCCTGGGCCCGCGGAAGCAGGACGAGCTCCCGCTCGTCCCAGCCGGCCTCGTCGACGAGCCGCTCCAGGGCGGCGTGGTGGGCCCGGAACATCTCGTCCACCATGCCGTCGGGGAACAGCCCCTCGACGTAGTCCCAGTTGACCAGCAGTTCGCCGCGGTCCTCCAGCACCTGGTAGTCCAGCCAGACCTGCGGCGTCTGGCTGACGCCGTACACGACGTCGCCGAACACCTGGGCGGTCCCGGCGGGCCCGGCCGCGGAGTCGAAGCCGATCATGCTGGTGAACACCACCGGCATCGCGGCCCCCGGCCGGCCGCCGAGCCGCCGGGCCCGCTCCCGCAGGACGCGGACGCCCGAGTAGCCGGAGTGCCCGAGGTCGTCCAGCAGCTGGTGGTGCAGCTGCTTGGCGCGCGCGGTGAAGGAGTCGCCCGCATCGGCCCGGCTCTCCAGCAGGACCAGCGAGGTGAAGTCGCCGATCACCTCGCCGAGCTGCGGGTGCAGCGGCGGCCGGTTGAACAGCGTCAGGTTGAGGGTGAGGTCGGGGCGCTTGGACCAGCGCCGCAGCACGTCGGCGTAGACGGTGACCAGCACCGCCGACGGGGTGAGCCCCCGGCGGCGGGCGGTCTCCTTGACGGCGGACCACTGCTCGCGCGACAGCCGGGCGTGGTGCCGGGCGAACCGCGGGCGCGAGAGCTGCCCGGGCTGGACGGCCAACGGCAGTTCCGGGGCGGGCGGCAGCTGGTCGAGCCGGTCCAGCCAGTACTGCTTGTCGGCCTCGAAGCGGGCCTCGCCCTGCCGGCGCTGCTCGGCGAGCACGAAGTCGCGGAAGGTGACCTCGATGGGCTCGGGCGGGGAGTCCGGCCGGCTGTAGAGCCGGAACCAGTCGCGCTGGAAGATGCCGAAGCTGTACCCGTCGATGACCAGCATGTCCAGGCTCAGGTGCAGCCGCCAGCGCCGCTCGTCCAGCCGGGTCGCGTGGACCTCGAACAGGGGCCAGCGGTCGGCGGGCAGGACCTGGTGCGCCAGCCGCTCGCGGATCCGCTCGATCCCCGCCTCCTGCGCCGCCTCGTCGAGGCCGCACAGGTCCGTCACGCCGATGTCGTACGGCGGGACCTCGGGCAGGACGCGCTGGCGGCCGTCGGGCTGGATGACCGCCCGGAGCATGTCGTGGCGCCGCACCAGCTGGTCGAGGCTGCGGCCCAGCCTCGGCACGTCGAGGTCGGCGGCGTCGAACTCCAGGTAGCAGTGCGTGGAGTTGCCGCCGAGCTCCACCGACGGCGTCCGCCCGACCCAGTACGCCTGCTGGATGTCCGTCAGCGGGAAGGGCTCGTGCCGCTGCGACGGCTGCGGTTCGATCCGCGCGGGCTCCTCCCGGGCCGGGGAGCGCGTGATGATCTCGATGAGTTCGTCCCGGCGGAGCTTGATCTCCTCGCGCAGTTCGGAGGTCAGCGCGCCGGGTGGGGCCGTCAGGTGGAGTTGGCCGTAGACCACTCGCATCCTGATGCCGCGGCGGTACAACTCGGCGAAGAGGTCCGTGCTCACATGCCTGCCTTCCTGGCGTTAGAGGATGAGTTCTTCGACGTCGCCGGCGGCCTCGGGCGCCTCGTCGCCGGACACGACGAGACGCTGGGCCGCGAGCGAGCGGCAGACCAGGTCGACGATGTCCGCGACGGTGGTGTCACCGAGCAGGCGCTGCGGCGGGACGTCCACGAGGAGTTCCGTGCGGAACTGGTCCCTGAGCCGCATCGCACGCAGTGAGTCCAGGCCGAGTTCGCCCAGCCGGGAGTCGGGGAACCGGGCGCGCAGCTCGTCCCGGCCGGCCGCGGCCGGCCCGGTCATCGCGGACACCCGGTCGAAGAGGAGGTCGGTGAGCGCCCGCCCGGCCGCGCGCGGCTCCTCGACGGCGAGCCGCGACAGTGCGTCGGCGTCCCACCGGACGGCGTCCTGCGGTCCGGCGTCCTGCGGTCCGGCGCCCCGCGGCCCGGGGGCCGCCGGGAGCGCGGGGTCCTGGGCGCTCCGCGGGTCGATCCAGTACCGGCTGCGCTGGAACGGGTAGCCGGGAAGACCGGTCCGCCGGGCGCCGGTCGCGGTGAAGGCGGCCTGCCACGCGAGCGTCGCCCCGGCCGTCCACGCCCGGGCGAGCAGGTCCAGCACCGCCTCGGGAGTGGTGAGGGCGCCCGGGTCGAGCACCAGGCAGACCGTCGCGCCCTGCTCCCGCGCGAGGGCGGGCAGGTCCGCGGCCGTGGTGTGCAGGAAGTCGCCCTTCGCCCAGTGGCCCGGGTCGTCCGGCGCGGCGGGGGAGACGACGGTGAGGCCCGGGGCCGCGTAGCCGAGCCGGTCGGCGGTGGCCCGCAGCCCGTCCGCGGCGCCGTCCGCACCCTGCGCCGCCCGCGAGGCCGCGGCCGCGAGCGCGGCGGCGTCCTCCGCCGACAGCACGCCGGCGGCGCAGGCCGCGGCGATCTCGCCGGTCCCCGCGCCGGCGACGAACTGCGGCGCCGGCCCGAACGCGCACAGCAGCCGGTACAGCGCGAGCTGCAGCGCGAACGCCGCGGCGCCCCGGTGGGCCGTCAGCGGCCCGCCGAGCGCGGCCTCCAGCCGGGTGCGCAGCTCCTCGTACGCCTCGGCGAAGACGGGGAAGCGCGCGGCCAGCGCCGGGGCCGGGTCGCCGGAGCCCGGCTCGCCGCCGGGGAAGACCACCGCCGGCCTCGCGGCCGCGGCCGTGCCGGTGACCAGGCCGGGCGCCTCCTCGCCGCGGGCCAGCGCCGCGAGCGCGAGGAGGAGGCCGTCCCGGGAGGTGCCCACGCAGACCGCGCGGTGCCGCAGGCCCGCCCGGGTCCGGGCGAGCGAGATCCCGATGTCCGCGGCGCGGGAGTCCGGCCGGGCGGACACGGCGGCGGAGAGCTCCGCGGCCATGGCGCGCAGCGCCGGCCCGGTCCGTGCCGACAGCACCCAGGGCATGGCGAGGTCCGCCGCGCCGCCGGGCGCGCCGGCGGACCCGCCGTCCGCCGCCGGGGCCTGTTCGACGATCAGGTGGGCGTTGGTGCCGCTGATGCCGAACGAGGAGACGCCCGCCCGCCGGGGGCGGCCCAGGTCCGGCCACGGCGCCGCCCCGCTCGCCAGCACGACCGTGCCGGCGGACCAGTCGACATGGGGGGACGGCCGGTCGACGTGCAGCGTCCGCGCGTGCACTCCCGCACGGATGGACATCACCGTCGTGATCACGCCCGCCACCCCGGACGCGCACTGGGTGTGGCCGATGTTCGACTTGACCGACCCCAGCCGCAGCGGCCGGCCGGCCGCCCTGGACTCGCCGTAGGTGGCGATGACGGCCTCGGCCTCGATCGAGTCGCCCAGCGCCGTGCCGGTCCCGTGCCCCTCCACCGCGTCCACCTGGTCGGGGGTGAGCCCGGCGGTCTCCAGCGCCCGGCGGATGACCGCCTCCTGCGCCGAACGGCTCGGCGAGGTCAGGCCGTTGGTCGCGCCGTCCTGGTTGACCGCGGACCCGCGGATCACCGCGAGCACCTCGTGGCCCTCGCGCTGCGCCACCGACAGCCGCTCCAGCACCAGCAGCCCGGCGCCCTCGCCGAAGCCCATGCCGTCCGCGGCGGCCGCGAAGGGCTTGCACCGCCCGTCCCCGGCGAGCGCGCCGCGGCGGGCGAACTCGACGACGACGTCCGGGGTGGCCATGACCGTGACGCCGCCGGCCAGCGCGAGCTCGCAGTCGCCGCGCCGCAGGGCCTGGCAGGCCAGGTGGACGGCGACCAGCGAGGACGAGCAGGCCGTGTCGACGCTGATGGCCGGCCCGTGCAGTCCCAGGTGGTAGGCGACCCGGCCCGAGGTCGTGCTCGGGGCGCCGCCGACGACCAGCTGGCCCGCGACGTCCGCCGGGAGGGCGGCGTGCGCACCGGCGCCGTAGTGGGAGTAGGAGACGCCCGCGTAGACGCCGGTCCGGGTGCCGCGCAGGGCGGCCGGATCCAGCCCGGCGTGCTCCACCGCGTCCCACGCGGTCTCCAGGAGCAGCCGCTGCTGCGGGTCCATCGCCAGCGCCTCGTGCTCGCCGAGCCCGAAGAACCCGGCGTCGAAGAGGTCGGCGCCCGCGACGAACCCGCCCTGGTGCGCGGCCGGCGCCGCACCGGCGTCCGGACCGGCCAGGCCGACGGCCCCCCAGCCGCGGTCCTCCGGGAACGGCGCGATGCCGTCGCCCTCCGCGGCCACGAACCGCCACAGTTCCTCGGGGGAGCGCAGGCCGGGGGGAAGGCGGCAGCCCATGCCGACGATCGCGATCGGTTCGTTCTCCCTGAGTTCGGCCTCGCGCAGTCTCCGGGTGGCGCGCTGGAGTTCACCGGTGGCCTTCTTCAGGTACTGACGCAGCTTCTCTTCATCAGCCATCGGTCGTGCGGCTCCCCTGTGAATTGTCCGGCCCAATTGGCGCACCCGGAGGGAATGGTTCACGCTCGCGCGGATTCCCCGTCGAACGTACTGTGCGGGCCTGCTCCCTGATACCCCACCGTTACCCCTACGTGCGGCTCCCGGCCGGGCGGCTAAGGGTGTGTTAGGGGTTGATCGGGCATCGGGGGCCGGGTAGCAAGAGATAGTCGCGGCGGATCGTCGCCGCGGGGTATTTCATCAGGGCGTTCAAGCGGGAGAAGAGGGCGAAAAGCCGATGGCTGAACAGGGCAATGGGCTGAGCATCAAGGCGGCGGTGGCCTGGTACCCGGCCGACAAGGAGACCGCGCCCGAGGGGTTCGGCCCGGAGGACATCGAGCGCATCGGGGTCACCGAGCTGGCCGTCTCGAACGAGCTGGCGGCGCCGGAGATGGCCGTGCTGGCCGCGCGCGAGGCGATCGCGGGCAGCGGGGTGGAGGCGGGCGCCATCGGCCACCTGCTGCACTCGAACCTCTACCACCAGGGCTTCGACGTCTGGTCGCCGGCCCACTACATCGCGCAGGAGTCGGGGGCCGTCGCGGGCCTGCCGATCAACGTGCAGCAGACCTGCAACGGCGCCGCCCTGGCGCTGCACCTCGCGGCCGTGCTGCTGAGCGCCACGCCGGACTCGGACGCGGCCCTCGTCACGGCGGCGGACCGGTTCTGCGGGCCCGGCTTCGACCGCTGGCGCAGCGACGACGAGGCCGTCTACGGGGACTCGGGCGTCGCGGTGGTGCTCGGGCGCAGCGGCGGGGGCAACGACCTGCTGGACCTGCTGGCGCTGGAGATGGGCGCGGACCCGGCGTTCGAGATCCAGATGCGCGGCGACGACGAGTTCGGCCCCGCCCCGCTCCACCACAGCACCCCGGTGGACCTGGTGCGCCCCAACAACGTCTTCCGGGCCTCGGGCCAGGCGGCGCAGCTCGGCAAGAGCGGGGTCGAGAAGCTGTTCGGCGCCGCGCAGCGGGCGATGGCCAAGGCCGGCGTGACGCCGGAGGACATCCGCTGCGTCACGATCCCGCGGCTCACCAGGCACATGCGCGAGAACGTGTTCAAGCCCGGCATCGACCTGCTCCTCGGCCGCCGGCCGCAGTACCTGGAGCACGACACCGGCTGCCTGGGCCCGGCGGAGTACCTGGCGGACCTGGCGGAGATCGCGGTGGCGCTGGAGCCCGGCGAGGTCGGCATGCTCGTCCAGGGCGGCGGTGGATTCACCTTCTCCTGCACGATCGTCCGGCGGTCGGCGAACTGAATCCGGCGTTCCGAAAAATGCTGATCGCCTCGGCGGGACCCTGTCCCGGTGGGGCGTTCTGCCATTTCCTTTTTCATTGTGAAGAATGCACGGGTCAATGTGCTGGATGAATCTTTCGGGGCGTATCCGCGCACTGTATCGTCGGAAGAGTCATTGAGGATCCGAGCGTCGAACCTGTCTTGGGGAGATGGACTGTGCCGGGCCAGCCTGTAGTGGTGGAAGTACCCTGGGAAAGGGTCGCGAACTCCATCGAATTCATTCCCGCAGAATATTCCGAGCGGATTCAGCCGGAATCGGTGGCGCAGGAGATGCTGCGCTGCGGGCCTGCGGAGATCGACCGGCTCGTCGCCGCGGGCCTTCCCTTCGAGGAGCGGGACGGCGTTCGCTGCTTCGACCCGAACGACCTCTACAACCTCGGGATGTACTCCGGCACCGGGCAGACGCAGCCGGAGCTCGCGTTCCGGATGCTGTTCCGGTTCGCGAGCCGGCCGGTGGACGCCCTGCTGCACGACAAGACCTGGGAGTTCCAGGTCCGGCTGGAGTGCCCGGACTGCGAGGGCGAGGCGCCCTGGCGCCTGGAGGAGCCGGACATCGCCCGCTTCGGCGGCAGCGTCGCCGACGTGACGCGGCCGGAGCCGGGGGCGGGGGCGGCCACCTGGACGGCCACGGTCACCACCACGGGTGCGCACACCCCGGTGGTCTCCCCGGTCCTGCGGGAGCTGACCGCCGACTACCTGGCGGCCGGCTACCGCTGGCAGATGATCCCGGTGCCGATGCAGGCCGACTACCGGCTGGTGCACCAGCTGGGCGCGACCAGCTGCATCGCGGCCAGCCTGCTGCTGGCCGAGCGGTTCCGGGAGGCCGGCTACCGGGCCGAGGCCAGGCGGGGCTGGTTCTGCGGGGTGCTCGGCGGCGCCCTCGACCTGCCGCACGCCAGCGTCGAGCTTGAGGACGACGACGGCCGGGTCAAGACCATCGACATCGCGAAGTCGCAGCTGGCCGCCCGGCTCCCGGGGAACACCGGCGGGTTCCGGGAGCTGTGCCTCGGGTCGATCTACAACAAAGTCATTCCGTCCACGGCGCAGGGCAACGCCCCCCTGGGCCATCACGAGTGCGGCTCGCGGACGCCGCTCCACGTGCGCGCGGACATCCGATCGGTGCGTTGAGGAGACGACTGCACATGGCGATACGTGACATCGAGCCGGTCGTACTGGACCTGGACCGGCTGGAGCAGATGGCCGAGTCCGGCTACTACAACCCCTACACGATCTTCGAGTGGCCGGACGCGATCGAGTCCGACATGCCGTGGATGAGCGAGAGCCTGACCACGCTCGCCGGCACGGAGATGTGGGACGAGCTGACCCGCGAACAGCAGCTCGCGCTCACCAGGTTCGAGGCGGTCAACTTCTTCAGCCTCAACATCCACGGCATCCGTGAGCTGTTGAGCGAGGTGGTGATGCGCATCCACGAGCGCACCTACGCCGGCGTCTCCGAGTTCCTCCACCACTTCATCGGCGAAGAGAACGAGCACATGTGGTTCTTCGCCCAGTTCTGCCTGCGCTACGGCGGCAAGCTGTACCCGGCGCAGCCGAAGCTGCAGGCCGACTCGGTGGACCACCTCTCGCCGCTCGCCCGGGAACTCGTCGTGTTCGCGAGGGTCCTGATCTTCGAGGAGATCGTCGACCACTTCAACGCCCACATGGCGACCGACATGACGCTGCCGCACATCGCCCGCGAGGTGAACCGGGTCCACCACCAGGACGAGAGCCGTCACGTCGCCTTCGGCCGGATGATGTTCACCAATCTGCTGGAGCAGGTGAAGCGGAACGACCCCGACGAGGTCCCGCTGATCGCCGAGTACCTGGAGGGCTACCTCCAGTACAGCATCGCCACCCTCTACAACCCCGCCGCCTACCGCGACGCCGGCATCCCGGACGCGCTGGGGCTGCGTCGCCGCGCCCTGGAGCACCCCGCCCGCCAGGAAGCGCACGAGCGGATTCTCAAGCGGACCCGCAAGTTCCTGGCGAAGTCGGGCGTGAGCCTCAAGGAGCCCGTCGAATGAGTGCCGAAGCCATGAAGGGCGTGCACGAGTTCATTCTGGTCCGCAACCCCGGGCTCGAAAAGCTGGACGGGGACCTGGACCTGATCGACAGCCGGGCGATCAACTCGCTCGCCTTCGTCGAGTTCATCTTCCTGCTGGAGGAGCTGACCGGCGAGCAGATCGACCCCGAGGACGTCGACCTGGACGACTTCCGCACCCTCGACGCGATCGAAGCGCGATTCTTCAGCCGGAAGGCGGCCTGATGACCACGGTATCCGACAACGGCCTGGGCGTTCTCGACGCGGGCCAGCTGCGCCTGCTGCGGGCGCTGGACGCGGCGTTCCTGCGCCTGGCCGACGGCTGGCAGGCGCCGGAGTTCCGGTTCCCGTTCCTGATCCGCACCCAGGACCTGGACCGTTTCGACTACTTCGACAACTTCCCGCACCTGGGCCTGGCCGCCACCCGGCTCGACCCGGCGCGGCTCGGCAAGCTGCTGACCGAGGCCGAGCGGCCGCTGGACCGCGTCCCGCCCGGGATCATGGAGCCGACCGCGTTCGCGCTGCCGTCCGCGGCCTGCTACGCCATCTACCTGGACCTGGCCGGCCGCACGCTGCCCGACGCCGGGGTGCTGCGCACCACCGTCGCCACCTGCTTCCGCAACGAGGACCACTACGACGGCCTGCAGCGGCTGCTCGGCTTCTCCATGCGCGAGATCGTCTTCATCGGCCCGGAGGACGGCGCCAAGGAGCACCTGCGCCGGGCCAAGGAGACCGTGCTGGCGCTGCTGGACCGGCTCGGCCTGGACGTCCGGGTCGAGGTGGCCACCGACCCGTTCTTCGACAAGAACAGCGGCAAGGCCAAGATGCAGCGGCTCTTCCCGGTCAAGGAGGAGTTCGTCGTCAACGGCCTGGCGATCGGCTCGGTCAACTACCACCGCAACTTCTTCGGCGAGCGGTGCTCCATCCAGGCGGGCGACGACACGGCGCACACCAGCTGCCTCGCCTTCGGGCTGGAGCGCTGGGTGCACACCCTGACCCAGCGCTTCGGCGACACCGCCGCCGCGCTGGCCGCCGTGGAGAGCCTCGGCTGATGCGCGTCACGTTGGCCCAGAAGCTCGGGATCCGGGTGAGCCTGCTGCAGTCGGGGATGGGCGGCGTCGCGGGCCCGGACCTGGCCTGCGCGGTGTCCGAGGCCGGCGCGGCGGGCTGCGCGGGCGGCTACAAGCTGGTCGGCGAGGCGCTGTCGGCGATGCTCGGGCGGCTGGTCGCGGGGACCGGCCTCCCGGTCGGGGTGAACCTGATCGAGGAGGTCGTCGGCCCGCGGACGCTCGTCGAGCAGGTCGAGCAGGTGCTCGACGAGACGCCGCAGACCGTGTACCTCTCGCTCTTCGGCCCGGCCGAGGACGCCGTGCTGAAGCGGATCACCGACGCGGGGCGCCGACTCGTCGTCCAGGTCGGGACGGTGGAGGAGGGGGTGCGCGCGGCCGGGTACGGCGCGGTCGTCGTGGTGCAGGGCACCGAGGCGGGCGGTCACCTCCTCGGCACGGCGCACCGGGACGCCCTGGTCGGCGAGCTGCGCACGCGGCTGCCCGACGCCTGCCTCGTCGCGGCGGGCGGGATCGGCTCCCCGCGGGCGGCGGCCGAGGCGGTCGCCGCCGGAGCCGACGGCGTGCTGCTCGGCACCGCCTTCGTGGTCGCCCGCGAGTCGATGGCCCACCCGTACTTCAAGTCGGCGGTCTGCGCCTCCGCCGAGGACGACACGGTCATCACCGACGTGTACGAGATCGGGTGGCCGGGCCGGCGGCACCGCGTCCTCGCGACGGACGTCACCCGCGACCCGGACCAGCCCAAGAACTTCATCGGCCGCACCGTGGTGGAGGGCAAGCCCTACGTGGTGCCGCGGTTCAGCGCCGCGGTGCCGACCGTCGCCACCAGCGGCCGCATCGAGGAGATGGCGATGTACTGCGGCCTCTCCTGCGGCGACATCGCGCAGGAGGTCCCGGCCGCCGACATCGTCGCCGGATTCGCTCGCATGCTCCCGGGCCCCGGGGCCCTCGAAGCAGGGAAAGGATAGAACCATGCCAGGGTACGAGAACCTGTCCCGCCTGGACCTCACCTACCGCGAGGACGTTCCTCGGGTCCGGACGCGCGAGGGGGTGGAGATCTACTACGAGTCCCGCGGTGAGGGCACCCCGATCACCCTGCTCAACGCCTTCTTCCTGACCAGCCCCTCGTGGCGGGTCTTCACCGAGCAGCTGGAGAAGGACTACCGCCTCATCAGCTACGACCTGTGCAACCACGGCGCGTCCTCGCACGTCGCCGAGGAGCCCACCTGGGACGAGCACATGGCCGACCTGATCGGGCTGCTGGACGCGCTGGAGATCGAGTCGACGTACCTCGTCGGCGTGTCCACCTCCACCATCCTGGCGCGGGACATGGCGATCAAGCACCCGGACCGGATCAAGGGCATCGTGCTCGCGGGCCCGGTCTTCGGCCCCAAGGGCATGCGGCGCCAGCGCCAGATCCAGCGGGCGTGGCTGCGCACGCTGGAGACCCACGGCATCGCCGCGCTCTACGAGCACCTCTACCCGGAGGTCTTCAGCGCCGAGATGAACGAGTTCCTCGGCTCGCCGGGCTTCCTCGGCTTCCGCGAGGCCTTCTCGGCGCTCTCCACCGTCGAGGACCTCGGCAACGGCCTGCGCCGGTCCATGAAGGACGACCACAAGCCGGAGCTGCTCGCCGGCATCGAGGCGCCCGCGCTGGTCGTCGTCGGCGACGACGACTTCCTGCTCAGCCCCACCGGTGCCCGGCAGCTGGCCGAGCAGTTCCCGAACGGCCGCGCCGAGGTCATGCCCACCGCCGGCCACGTGCCGTACGTGGACGACGCCGAGACCTTCCAGGACCTGGTCCACGCCTTCATCCAGGGAGTGGACACGGATGCCTGAGCAGGCGGCCGAGGTGCGGCTGCGCATCAGGGAACTGCTCGTCGGACTGTTCACCGACGCGGGCTTCCTGGCGGCCGTTCCCGACTCCGCGTCGCTGCGCCAGGCGGGGGTCTCCTCCAACGCCCTGGTCAGCCTGCTGGTGGCGATGGAGGACGACTTCGGCTTCGAGTGGGACGACGACGTCCGCCCGGAGGTCCTGCGCTCCATCGACTCGCTCGCCGACCACGTGCTGGCGCTGCGGGTCTGAGACCGACGGTGGCCGCGTTGGACCTCCCGGCCGGAGTGCCCCCGGACCTCCGCGCCGCCTGGAGCCCGGTGCGGCCGCCGTACGGGCCGGCCGAGGAGTTCGCGGCCGGCCGTCGTGCCGCCTCGGCGGCGCTGGCCGCGGCCGGCGCCGCCGACCGGGTGGTGCCGCGGGATCCCGACGGACGGCCGCGCTTCCCGCGCGGATTCGCCGGCTCGATCTCGCACACCGCCCGGCTGGCGGTCGCGGTGGTCGCCCCCGGCGCCGCGGCGGTCGGCGTCGACATCGAGGACGCGGTCATCGGCCCCCGCGTCGCCCGTTTCGTGCTGCGCGCATCCGAGCGGCACGCTCTGCTCGCGCCGCGGGCGGAATTCACCTCACGCGAGCTCTTCGCCGCCAAGGAAGCCGCCTTCAAAGCGCTCCACGGCCCGGAGAACCAGAACGACCTGGTGTTCTGGCATGTCGGGCTCAGTCGGTCCGGCGACGCACTGGAAGCGTCCTTCCGCGGCGCGCGGGTGCCGGTCTGGGTCCGTTCCGGGCCGGAACTCTCCATCGCCGTGGCATTTCTGCATCACCCCAACGTACAGACCACAGATGAATTCTGAGAAGGAGTCGTCGTGTCGGACCCGAGGGACATAGCGGTCATCGGCATCGGGTGCCGATTTCCGGGCGGAGTGGATTCGCCGGAGGCATTGTGGGACCTGATCGAGCGCGGAGGCGACGCGATCACCGAGATCCCGGCCGACCGGTGGGACGCCGAGGAGTACTACGACCCCGAGCAGGGCGTGCCAGGCCGCTCGGTGTCCCGGTGGGGAGGCTTCCTCACCGACATCGCCGGATTCGACGCGAAGTTCTTCAAGCTCAGTGAGCGTGAGGCGCTGGCGACCGACCCGCAGCACCGGGTGCTGCTGGAGACCGCCTGGGAGGCGGTCGAGCACGCCGGCATTCAGCCGTCCGCGCTGGCGGGCACGCGCACCGGCGTCTTCGTCGGCATGGCCCACATCGACTACGCGCTCGCCAGCCACGGCCCCCAGGAGCAGGAGCAGGTCCACCCGTACGGGTTCACCGGCCCCGCCCTGAGCATGGGCTCCGGCCGGATCGCCTTCGCGCTGGACCTCGCCGGTCCGGCCCTGAGCATCGACACCGCCTGCTCCTCGGGCCTGATGTCGGTGCACCTCGCCGTCCAGAGCATCCGCAGCGGCGAGAGCGACATGGCGCTCGCCGGCGGCTGCATGCTCATGCTGGTCCCGGAGGCGGCGACCTCCGCGTCCGGTCTCGGCATGCTCTCGCCCACCGGCCGGTGCCGGCCGTTCGACCAGGGCGCGGACGGCTTCGTCCGCTCCGAGGGCTGCGGCATGGTGCTGCTCAAGCGCGCCAGCGACGCGGTGGCCGACGGCGACCGCATCCTCGCGATCATCAAGGGCGTCGCCTCCAACCAGGACGGCCGCACCGAGACGGTCACCATGCCCTCGGAGTCCGCCCAGGTGGCCGTCCACCGGGCGGCGCTCGCCGACGCGGGCGTCGCGGCCGAGAGCGTCGGCCTCATCCAGGCCCACGGCACCGGCACCCCGGTCGGCGACCCGATCGAGTTCCGCGCCCTCGCCGAGGTGTACGGCCGCGGCGACAGCGCGTGCGCCGTCAGCTCGGTGAAGTCCAACATCGGCCACACCGAGTCCGCGGCGGGCGCGGCGGGCCTGATCACCGCGGTCCTCGCGCTGCAGCACGGCGTGGTGCCGGGGACGCTGCACCTGAAGGAGCTCAACAAGGAGATCAGCCCGCTCGACACCCAGCTGTTCGTGCCGGCCGAGATGCAGTCCTGGCCGGTCGAGCAGGGCCCGCGCCGCGCGGCGGTCTCCTCCTTCGGCATGTCGGGCACCAACGCCCATGTGATCCTCGAAGAGGCGCCGGCCGTCGCCGGGGCGCCGGCCCCCGCGCAGGAGAACGGCCCGCGGCGGCGGCTCTTCCCGCTCTCGGCCACCTCCGCCGAGGAGCTCGCGCCGACCGCGGCGCGCATCGCGGACTGGCTGGACGCCCACGAGGAGACGGCGCTGGCCGACCTCGGCCGCACCCTCGCCCGCAGCCGCGAGCACCGCGGCGTGCGGACCGCCGTGATCGCCGCCGACCGCGCCGAGCTGATCGCCGGACTGCGCGGCATCGGCGAGCAGGTCGCCGAGCGGCCCCCGGCGCCGGTGGTCGGCGACGACTCGCGCGGCCCCGTCTGGCTCTTCTCCGGCCAGGGCTCCCAGTGGGCCGGCATGGGGGCCCAGCTCCTGGAGACGGAGCCGCAGTTCGCCGCGACGGTGGCCGAGGTCGAGCCGCTCGTCCAGCGGGAGTCCGGCTTCTCGGTGACCGAGGCGATGACCCGGCCCGAGACGGTGACCGGCATCGACCGCGTGCAGCCGACGCTGTTCGCCATGCAGGTTGCCCTCGCCGCGGCCTGGCGGGCGGCCGGCGTGCGCCCCGGCGCGGTCATCGGGCACTCGCTCGGCGAGGTCGCGGCGGCCGTCGTCGCCGGAGCGCTCTCCCTGGAGGACGGCGTCAAGGTGATCTGCCGCCGCTCCAAGCTGTGCGCCAGGCTCGCCGGCGCGGGCGCGATGGCCTCCATCGAGCTGCCCGCCGCCACCTTGGAGAAGGAACTCGCCGAGTTCGACGACGTCGTCGTCTCGGTCATCGCCTCGCCGGAGTCCACCGTCATCGGCGGCGCCACCGAGCGGGTGCGCGGCCTGGTCGCGGAGTACGAGCGCCGCGGCGTGCTCGCCCGCGAGGTGGCCGTCGACGTCGCCTCGCACTCCCCGCAGGTGGACCCGATCCTGGACGAGCTCGCCGAGGTGCTCGCCGACCTCGACCCCGCCACCGGGACGGTGCCGTTCTACGGGACCGCCCTGGACGACCCGCGGGCCCGGCCGTCCTTCGACGCCGAGTACTGGGTCAACAACCTCCGCCGCGCCGTCCGCTTCGGCAGCGCGGTCACCGCCGCGCTCGACGACGGCCACCGCGTGTTCCTGGAGCTCTCCCCGCACCCGCTGCTGACCCGCGCGGTGGACCAGTGCGCCCGCTCCGCCAGCCTGCCGGCCGCCGCCATCGCGAGCATGCGCCGCGGCCAGGAGACCCCGAACGGCCTGCTGAACGCCCTCGTCGAGGTGCACGCGGCGGGCGGCGGCGTCGACTTCGCCGCCCTCCACCCGGACGGCGCGCTGGTCGACGCCCCGCTGCCGACCTGGACCCGCCAGCACCTGCTGGTGCGCACCGGCCAGTCGCGGCCCGCCCACACCGTCAAGATCCACCCCCTGCTGGGCGTGCACGTCCGCCTCGACGAGGACGAGGAGCGCCACGCCTGGCAGTCCGACGTCGGCACCGCGGTGCTGCCCTGGATGACCGACCACCGGGTCCGGGACGTCGCCGCCTACCCGGGCGCGGGGCACTGCGAGTCCGCGCTCAGCGCCGCCGCCGAGGCCTTCGGCCCCGGCGCCGAGGTCCACGGCCTCGCCTTCGAGCGCATGCTGCTGCTCAGCGGCCACACCGAGGTCACCACGACCGCGGCGGTGGAGATCCCCGGGCGGGCGCAGTGGGAGGCGTCCATCACCGAGAACGACGAGCGCTCCCGCCTCGCCTCGGCCACCCTGCACAGCGCGCCGGCGGACCGGGCCGAGCCCGTCCCGCTGGACATCGACCTGCTGCTGGAGGAGCACACCGAGCGGGTCTCCGGCGACGAGCTGCGCAGCACCCTGACCGAGCGCGGCATCCAGTACGGCCCCGCGTTCCAGGGCGCCGTCGCCGCCCACCGGCGCTCGGCGCCGGACGGCGGCCAGACGGTGCTCGCCGAGGTCGCCCTCCCCTCGCAGCTGCGCAGCTCGCAGGACGGCTTCCTCGTCCACCCGGCCCTGCTGGACGCCTGCTTCCAGTGCGTCGCCGCGCTGCCCGCCGTCTCCGGCGAGGGCGGGGGCGGCCTGCTGCTCCCGCTGGAGGTCCAGCGGCTCCAGGTGTGGGCGCCCGCCGGCACCGCCGGGTACTGCTTCGTCCGGCTGCGCTCCAGCGACAGCAACCGGGTGATCGCCGACCTGCAGCTGACCGACAAGTACGGCTCGGTGCTGCTGACCGTCGACGGCCTGGTCATGGGCACCAGCGCCGGGGACGAGGAGAACGCCGGCCAGCTGCTCAACGAGCGCCTGCTCACCATCGGCTGGCAGCAGGCGGAGCTGTCGGACGCCCCGGCGAAGGCCGCCGCCGCGCCGTGGCTGATCCTGGCCCCGGCCGGGAGCGCGTCCGAGGAGCTCGCGGAGGCGCTGCGCGACCAGGGCGGCACGTGCGTGGTCCGGCCGTGGCCGGCCGCCGGCACCAGGCCCACGGTGTCCGACACGACCTGGCACGGCGTCGTGCTGCTCTGCCCGCCGCCGTCCGGCCTCGCCGGTGCGGACGCCATCGCCCGCGGCCGCGAGCTGATCGGCTCGGTCGTCGAGGTGGCGCAGGAGCTGGCCGCCGGCGACGGCGCCCCGCCCCGGCTGTACGGCATCACCCAGGGCGCGCAGCCGGTGCTGCCGGGCGACCGGGTCAACCTCGAACACGCCGGGATCCGCGGCCTGCTGCGGGTCATCGGCGCCGAGTTCACCGATCTGCGGGTCACCCAGATCGACATCGACGCCGATCCCGACCGGGGTGCGGTGGCGAAGAGCCTGGCGGCGGAGCTCACCTCGGACACGCCCGAGGACGAGACCGCCTGGCGCGCCGGCCGCTGGTACACCGCGCGGCTCCAGCACACGCCGCTCGCCGCCGACGAACGCCGCACGGCCGCGGTCGGCCGCGAGGACGACGGCGTGCGGATGGAGATCCGCCGGCCCGGCGACCTGGACACGCTGGAACTGACGCTGGTCGGCCGCCGCGCGCCCGGCGCGGGCCAGATCGAGATCGAGATCGGCGCCGCGAGCGTCAACTTCCACGACGTCCTGTTCGCCCACGGCAACTACTTCGCCTTCGAGGGGGTGACGCCGGCGCTCGGCGTCGACTGCGCGGGCACCGTCGTGCGGGTCGGCGAGGGCGTCACCGAGTTCCGGGCCGGCGACCGGGTGATGACCGGCGCCGCCACCGAGGGCGCCTGGGGAACCCACGCCACCCTCGACGCGGCGCTGGCGGCACCGCTGCCGGCCGGCCTGAGCGTCGAGGAGGGCGCGGCCGTCCCCGCCGTCTACGCCACCGTCTGGTACGGGCTGATGGACCTGGCCCGGCTGCGCGCCGGCGAGCGGGTGCTGATCCACTCGGCCACCGGCGGCACGGGGCAGGCGGCCATGGCGGTCGCCCGCCACGTCGGGGCGGAGATCTACGCGACGGCCGGCAGCGAGGAGCGCCGGGAGTGGCTGCGCGCCCAGGGCGTCCAGCACGTCTACGACTCCCGCAGCCTGGAGTTCGCCGAGCAGATCCGCGAGGACACCGGCGGCGCCGGCGTCGACGTGGTGCTCAACTCGCTGACCGGGGCCGCGCAGCGCGCCAGCCTCGACCTGCTCGCCTTCGGCGGCCGCTTCGTCGAGATCGGCAAGCGGGACATCTACCGCGACGGGAAGCTCGGCCTGGCGCCCTTCCGCCGCAACCTGGCCTTCTTCAGCGTCGACCTCGAACTGATGGCCGTCGCCGACCCGGCCCGGCTCGGCCGCCTGCTGAGGGAGGTCTCCGACCGGATGGCGGCCGGGGAGCTCGCGCCGCCGATGGCGACCGCGTTCCCGCTGGCCGACGCGGCGACCGCGATCCGGCAGATGGCCTCCGCCCAGCACATGGGCAAGCTCGTGCTCACCACGGCGGTGGAGCCGGGCACGGCGGCGGTGCTCCCGCCGGAGCGGGTCCCGGTGTTCCGCGCCGACGGCGCGTACATCATCACCGGCGGCCTGGGCGGCCTCGGCCTGCGCCTGGCCCGCCACCTCGCCGCGGCCGGCGCAGGCCGGCTGGTGCTCAACGCCCGGTCCGCGCCCGACGAGCCGGCGCTCCGCGAGATCCGGGCGATGCGCGAGGCCGGCACCGAGGTGCACGTCGAGCGCGGGGACATCGCGGACCCCGGGACCGCCGAACGGCTGGCGGCCGCGGCCCGGGCCACCGGGCTGGCGGTGCGCGGCGTCCTGCACGCCGCGGCCGTGGTCGAGGACGCGACCGTCCCGAGCATCACGCCCGAACTGCTCGACCGGGACTGGGCGCCGAAGACCTACGGCGCCTGGTACCTGCACCAGGCCACCGCCGAGGACGACCTGGACTGGTTCTGCACCTTCTCGTCGGCCGCCGCGCTGCTGGGCTCGCCCGGCCAGGGCGCCTACGCCGCCGCCAACAGCTGGCTCGACGGCTTCGCTGCCTGGCGCCACGCCAAGGGCCTGCCGGCGACCACGATCGCCTGGGGCGCCTGGGGCGAGATCGGCCGGGGCGCCGTCCTCGCCGAGGCCGGGGACACCACCATGATCACCCCGGAGGAGGGGACCCACGCCTTCGACGCCCTCCTGCGCCACACCCGCGTCCACACCGGCTACCTCCCGCTCGCCCGGGCGCCGTGGCTGACCGCGCTCGCCAAGCGCAGCCCGTTCGCCGAGGCGTTCCAGGACAACCGCGGCGACCAGGCGCAGTCCTCGGAACTGCGGCTGGAGTTCGAGGCGCTCCCGGCGGAGGAGCGGCTCGGCTGGCTGCGCCGCTTCGTCGCGGGCGAGGCCGCGGCGATCGTCCGGGGCTCCGTCGACCCGAGCCGGCCGTTCAACGACTACGGCCTGGACTCGCTCGGCAACCTGGAGCTGCGCACCCGGATCGAGACCAACCTCGGCATCCGCATCGCCCCCAAGGCGGTGGCCGAGAACAACTCGGCCCAGGCGCTGGCCCAGCACCTGGCGGACCTCATCGGCACCACGCCGGCCGGCAGCTGAGCCGCCGTCCCCGTCGGCGCAACCCCTGGGGGAAGCATGACCGCGATCGTCCTGTCCGGTGCGACCGGATCACTCGGCGGCCACCTGGCCGCAGCCCTGCTCGAACTGCCCCACTCCGTCATCCACTGCCTGGTCCGGGCCAAGGACCCCGCGGCCGCCGACCGGCGGCTGCGGGACCGGATGGCGGAGGTCGGCACCGACGACCCGGCCCGGCTGGTCGCCGTGCCGGCCAACCTGGAGGCCCCCCGGCTGGGCCTGGCGCCGCAGGCCTGGAGCCGGCTGACCGACGAGGTCACCGAGGTGTTCCACTGCGCCGCCTCGGTCCACCTCACCGCGCCGTACCAGCAGCTCGCGCCCGCCAACGTCGGCGGCACCCGGGAGCTGCTGGAGCTGGCCACGGCCATCGGCGAACGCCGGGGCACCGGGGTCCGGTTCCACTACGTCTCGACGCTCGCGGTCTTCCTCGACGCGATCCGCGCCGGGATCGACGTGGTGGACGAGTCCACCCGGCCGTCCATGGACACCGCGGGGGAGCTCGGCTACCCGCGCTCCAAGGTCGCCGCCGAACGCGCGGTGCGCCGTGCCGCCGACCACGGGGTCGTCGGCACGATCTACCGCCCCGGGCTGGTCACCGGACACTCGGTGACCGGCGACACCTCCACCTCGGACCTGCTGATGCCGGTGCTGCGCGCCGCCGTGGCGATCGGCTGTGCGCCGGACGCCGCGGAGGCCGTGCCCGGGGAGGCGGTCGACCTCGTCGCGCGCCACCTCACCCGGCTGTCCGTCGACGCGCGCGGGGGCGAGGCCTACCACCTGGTCAGGCCCCGGCCGGTGTCGCTGATGCACGGGATCGACGCGCTGCGCCGGGCCGGGTACCGGCTGGAGGAGGTGCCGCGCGACACGTGGTGGGAACGCGCGGCGCAGCGCCGCGAGGACCCCGAGGTCGCCCCGCTGATCCACCTGGGGGCGATCGGCCGCCGGATGCTGGGCCTGGAGCCGGCGTACCCGCCGCCGCCGGTCCACAGCGACCGCACCTACGACACCCTGCGCCGCTCGTTCCCGGAGCCGGTGGCGCTCGACGAGTCCTTCTTCGACCGGCTGGTCGCCACCGGACTCAGCCGGTTCGCCCCGCTGCCGCAGGCGCAGGGGGTCTGAGCCGGTCCCGGTGAGGGCCCTTCCGGCGTTCCCGGGCCGGTGCGGAGGCGTGACGGCGCGCGAACGGCGGTGCCCCGGCCACGGGTGGCCGGGGCACCGCCGTCGGCGGGTGGTTCTCACGCCTCCCGGCGGGCCTTCTTGGCCCGGGCGGCGAACGCCTGGGCGGGCAGCGCCGCGGCGGTGAGCGCGCGCCGGTCGACCTTGCCGTTCGCGGTGACCGGCATCCGGTCGACCACCGCCCACAGCACGGGCACCATGAAGGACGGCAGCCGCCCGGCCAGCCGGTCCCGCAGCTCGACGGGCGTGACGGCCGTCCCCGGGGCGAGCCGCACGGCGGCGAGCAGCCGCTTGTCGGTGCCGCCCTCGGCGACGGTGACGACGGTGTCCTCGACCTCCGGGAAGCCGTTCAGCACGTCGCTGATCGCGGTGAGCTCGATGCGGTAGCCGCGGACCTTCACCTGGTGGTCGGCCCGGCCGAGGAACCGGATCCGGCCGTCCCGGTCCAGCCGGACCAGGTCGCCGGTGCGGTAGATCCGCTCGGGGACGTCGGGGGAGAAGCGGCCGAAGCACCGGTCGGTCTCCTCCTTGTCGTTGACGTAGCCCGTGGCGAGGCCCTCGCCGCCGGTGTAGAGCTCGCCGACGGCCCCCGGCGGCAGCAGCCGCGCCCGCCGGTCCAGGACGTAGACGCGGGTCCCGGGCACGGGGGTGCCGATCGGCAGCGGGCCGTCGACGTGCGCCGGCTCCCGGACGGTGTGGAACGTCGTGAACGTCGTGTTCTCGGTCGGGCCGTAGCCGTTGGTGACGGTCAGTCCGGGGTGGTCGGCGAGCGCCCGCGCGACGTGCTCGTGGGGCACCACGTCCCCGCCGCTGAGGAGCTGGCGCAGGGTGCCCAGCGAGGCCGGCGCGAACTCCTGGACGAGCCGGAAGAGACCGGCCGTCAGCCAGGCCACGGTCACCTCGCGCTCCGCGATGAACGCGCCGAGTTCGCCCGGTGACAGCAGCCCCGGCGGGCAGACCTCCAGGGCCGCCCCGGACAGCAGCGCGCCCCAGAGCTCGAACGTCGAGGCGTCGAAGGCCAGCGCGGACAGCCGCAGCACCCGTTCCTCCGGCCCGAGCAGCAGGTAGTCGGCCTCGTGGACCAGCCGGATGACGCCGCGGTGCGGGACGGCCACGCCCTTGGGCTCGCCGGTGGAGCCCGAGGTGAAGGCGATGTAGGCCAGCCGCTCCGGGTCGGCCGGGGCGGGCGGCACCGGCTCGGTGCCGGGCTCCCAGTCCGGCTGCCAGGGGGCGGTCACGGGGACGCCGTGCCGCAGGACCCCGTCGGCGTCCTCGTCGCCGACGACGGCGGCGGCCGGCGCCGTCCTGGCGACGATCTTCGCGGTGTGCGCCGCGGGCTGGGCGAGGTCCACGCCGATGTAGACGCCGCCGGCCCAGAGCGTGCCCAGCACGGCGACCGCCTCCGCCGCCGACCGGGGCACCGCGACCAGGACGGCGTCGCCCTCCCGCACGCCGGCGGCGCGCAGCCGCCGCGCCTGCTCGGCCGCCGCGCGGGCCAGTTCGGCGTAGGTCAGGGACGTCCGCTCGTCGCGGACCGCCACCCGGTCGGGGTGCCGCTCCGCCACCGCGCGGAACAGCGCGTCCAGCGAGGCGGACGGGAAGTCGGCGGCGGTCTCGTTGAGACGCCGCAGGGTGCGCAGCCCCTCGGGGGAGATGCACCGGACGTCCGCCAGCGTGCGGCCGTCGCCGGCCGCCTCGGCGAGCTGCTCCACCGCCGCCAGGTAGGTGCGGACGAAGCCCTGTGCCTCCTCCGCGCTCCACAGGTCCGTCGCGTAGGCGGCGTGACCGGTGCCGACCGCCCCGTCCGGCCCGAACCGGAGGCTGAGGTCGAAGCGGGTGTCGTCGTCGTGGTCGCCGAAGGCCGCCTGGACGAGCGGGTGGCCGGGGCCGGAGGAGTCGATGCCCAGGTGTTCCACGAGCCGGGGGAAGGCGATGCCGTCGGCCTCCAGGCTCCAGGCGAGCGAATCGTGGACGGAGCCGACGAAGGCGTCCGGCGAGCGGTCGTCGTCGATGTCGATGCGCACCGGCAGGAGGTCCCCGGCGGGCGAGGCGACGCCCACCAGCAGCCGTTCGGCACCGGTGAGCCGGCCCAGGGCCAGGCCGAAGGCGGCGAGCAGGAAGGCGGACGGGCTCACCTCCAGGGCCCGGGAGCGGTCCAGGACGGCCTGCGCCGTGCCGGCCGGGAGCTCGACGGGCAGCCGCCCGGTGGCCGTGCCCTCGCGCCGGGCCCGCGGCCGGTCGGCCGGGATCTCCAGGGCCGTCGGCACGCCGGCCAGCCGCTCGGCCCACGCGTGCGCGGCGGCCTCAGACGCCATGGGGGGACTCCTCGTCCGCCCGGCGCAGCCGGGCGAGCAGGTCCGCCTGGCCGCTGATGGTGTCGGCCTGGATGACGTCCAGGGTCTTGAGCCGTATCCCGCTGGCCTTGGAGAGGAGCTCGATGAGGACGAACAGCCGGTGCGAATCGCCTCCGCAGTCGAAGAATCCGATGTCGTCGTCCGGTTCGAAATCCAGGATTTCCCGCCAGGTCGAGCGGACGAGGCCGAGGAGATCGGACGGATCGCTGAATTCGTGGTCAGCGGATTGCGAGGACAAGTTCTCCATCACCAGCACCTTTTTCGATTTTTCACCGACCTGCCACGATATCGGCGGGGCCGGTTCCGGGGCGATATGAGAAACGCACCAATCGCCGTGCGTTCCGCACGTCTCCTGCGCCGGGACTCTCCGCCGGGCCCGCGGCGAAATAGATTCGGAGCGCGTGTGTCCCGGCGCGGCGCGCGGGGGCACGTCCGATCGGATACGAGCGAGTACGTGGGAGAGTTGCGATGCCCCTGGACCGACTGCTCCGGCACCTGATCGCCTGGCAGAGCTCGGACGGCGTCCCGGTCCCGGACCGCGAACTGCCCGTCGGCCGAGCCCGCGAACGGTACCTGGTGAACGCCGTGCGCCCGCTCTCCGACGCCGACCGCCGCGGCCCGGCCGTGCACGCGGAGGACCGGCTGACCGACGGCCCGGACGGAACGACGCTGCGGCTCAGGGTCTACACCCCGCAGCCGGCCGGGCCGGCCGGGAACAGGGTGGTCACCTATCTGCACGGCGGAGGGTGGGTGATGGGCGACCTCGACAGCCACGACCGGGCCTGCCGGATCCTGGCGGCGTCCCTGGGCGCGGTCGTGGTCGCGGTCGACTACCGGCGGGCGCCGGAGTCCCCGTACCCCGCGCCGCTGCACGACGCGATGGCCGCGGCCCGCTGGACGGCCCGGACCTTCCCCGGCCGGGCGCACGTGATCGCGGGCGACAGCGCCGGTGCGAGCCTCGCCCTCGGGACCGCGCTGCAGGCCCGTGACCTCGGCTTCGCCGCCCAGCTCCTGATCTACCCGCCGGTCGACCCGAGCCTGGCCCTGGTCTCGTCCAGCCCGCACGCCGAGGGGTACCTGCTGACCGCCGAGGACATGGCCTGGAACTACGCCCAGTACGTCCCCGACCCGCGGCAGCGGGCCGACACCGCCGTGGACCTGCTGAACGCGGACCTCCGGGGCCTGGCGCCGACGGTCGTGGCCACCGCCGAGTACGACCCGCTGCACGAGGAGGGCGCGGAGCTGGTGGCGCGGATGCGGGCCGCGGGCGTCTCCGCCCGGCTGGTCACGGGGGAGGGGCTGGTGCACGGCTTCCTGCTGATGCAGGACATCGTGCCGGCGGCGGCGGCCTGCACCGAGCGGGTCCTCAAGGAGCTGGACGCGCTGCTGGGGCCCTGAACGGCCCGGGAGGCGGTCCGCCGCCGGTGCCGTCGAGGACACCGGCGGCGGACCGCTCGCGCGCCCGTGGCGCGGCGCCGGTCACGGGACCAGTTCGGCCAGCCGCGAGGGCAGTTGGGTACGGCGGCGGATGCCGAGCTTGCGGTAGGAGCGGGTGAGGTGCTGTTCGACCGTGCTGACCGTGATGAACAGCTTGCGGGCGATCTGCTCGTTGGTGGAGCCCCCGGCGGCGAGTTCGGCCACCCGCCACTCCGCCGAACTGAGCCGGCGCACCGGCTCGGCGGCGTCCGCGGGACTCTCCTGCGTCCAGGCCTTCCTGGTCTGCGCCGCCGGTGGCTCCGGCAGGGACGCCGCGGCGCACTGGGCGGCCAGCGTCCGGGCCATGTGGCTGTGGAAGCGGGCCTGGACCGGGTCGTCCAGCACCTCGTAGGCCTGGCCGAGGTCGGTGAGCGTGTACGCCAGGTTCAGCGAGTCGCCGCAGCGGTCCAGCACGCTCGCCGCCTTCAGCAGGACCTGCGGGCGCTCGTCGGCGCGGAGGGTGGCCGCCAGCGCGCGGTAGGCCTGGCCCCGGGTGCGCGGGTGACCGGAGGGGACCAGCGCCAGCTGTTCCGTCAGCAGTTCCCTGGCCTGCGCCGCCCGGCCCTGGTGGAGGTGGGCCCGGGCGGCGTTGACGCGCCAGGCCACCGTCGACGGGCAGTCGGCCCCCCAGAGCCGCATCAGGTGTCCGGCCGCCAGGAAGTCCTGGAGCGCGGCGCCGTGGCGGCCGCGGGCCAGGTGCAGATGGCCCCGGGCGTCGAGGTACACCACCCCGCCGAGGGTCCCGAAGGCGGCGCTGGGCACCGGAAGGTCGAGGTAGGTCTCGGCCTCCCCGAGGTCCCCCATCGCCGTGGTGGTGAGGATGAGGAGCGACAGCGGGATGACGATGGCCGTCCCCCAGCTCTCCCTCGGCATCAGCGCGAAGGCGGCCTTGGCCTGGCGCTTGGCGTTCGCGAGGTCCCCCAGCCGGTAGTGGATCTCCGCGCGGGCCGAGATGAGCAGGGCGTTCCAGACCAGTCCGTACGCCTTCCCGATGGAGGCGAGCAGGGCGTCGCACCAGGCCGAGGCCTTGTCGAGGTGGTCGGAGTAGATCAGGACCAGCAGCGAGGCCAGCGAGGAGGCCGGGCCGGCCGCTCCGGCCAGGGCCTTGCGCAGGACGAGTTCCGCGGCCGGGAGGGCCTCCTCGTCGCCGGCGCCCCGCAGGACCGCGCCCAGCGCGGCGGTGGCCCGCTGGTCGGGGTCGAGGCCGGCGCCCATCGGGGACACGTCCGGGCTGCCCGGGGTGGGCGCGATGCCCGGGTACGCCAGCGGGAGCCACAGGCGCAGCGGTTCGGCGTACCGGGCGGAGTCCTCGTCGCCCGGCGCGGGGGAGTCGTCGAGGTGCGCCATCACGCGCGTCGCCAGCTCCACCTGCCCGTTCCACAGCAGGCTCCGCACGACGGGCGCGGACTGCCGCACGGAGAGCTCGCCCCGCTCGGCCGCCGCCACCAGGTCGGGCAGGTAGCTCTTCGCCGCCGCGGGGTTGTAGCACCACACGACGTCGACGAGCTTCGCGGCGATGTCGAGCTGCTCGCGCCGGCTCGCGCTCTCCCGGTGGGCCCGCTCCAGGTATCCGACGGCCGTCTCGTGGTCCCCGCCCGCGAGGGTCTGGTCCGCGGCCTCGCACAGGACCTGCCGCGCCCACGGGATCGCCTCGTCGACGCGCATCAGGTGCTCCGCCGTCACCGCCGCCGGGGCGCCCTCGTGGTGCAGGAGCCGGGCGGCGCGCGAGCGCAGGATCTGGCGCTGCTGTTCGGGGATGCTGCGGAGCACGGCCTCGCGCACGCTCGGCTGGCGGAGCAGGTCGTGGTCCAGCAGCGCGCCGACGCCGGGGGTCGCGACGACCCGGCCGACGGACTCCGGGTCCATGCCGCACAGCCGGGCCACCACGGCGGCCGAGCGGAAGTCGCCCAGCGTGGCCATGGCCTGCGCGATCTCCAGCACGACCGGCTCGGCCCGGTAGAGGCAGGTGAGGACGGCGCGGCCGAAGGCCGGCCCGGCGACCGGCCGGTGCCGGGCGTCCGGCTCGGCCGCCCCCCTCGCGTAGTCCTCGGCCAGGGCCCGGACCAGCAACGGCCGGCCGCCGCTGAGTCGTTGGCACTCGGCGGCGATCCGGCCGGCCGTCCCGGGGTCGAGGCGGTCCTGCAGCAGCGTCGTGACGCCGGCCCTGGAGAGCGGCTCGACGTCCAGCCTCGTACAGTTCGGCAGCCGGAGGATCTCGGCCTGCACCAGGCGCTGCACCTCGCCGCGGCCCATGTCCGGACAGTAGGTGAGGGCGATCGTCAGGGGCGCGTCGCCCATCCGCCGGACGAGCGCGAGCAGGTACTGCAGCGACTCGACGTCCGTGAAGTGCGCGTCGTCGATGCAGACGACCAGGGGCCGGCCGCTGGTCAGGCGCTGGAAGGCGCTGTGCAGCAGACCGAGGACGGACGGGTGGATCTCGCCGCGGGCCCGCGTCCCGCCGTCCGCCGCCGAGCGGACCTCGGGCGCCGCGCCGTGCGAGAAGAGGCGCCGGGCCCGCAGCAGTTGATCGATGACTCCGAGCGGCTGATGGCGCTCGGCCCGGGAGGCGGTGGCCTCCAGGACCTTCGCGCCCGCGTCGGCGGTCCGGCGGGCGAAGGAGGCCAGCAGGGCGGTCTTTCCGCTCGCCAGCGGGCCGCCGAGGGCCACGATCCGGGATCTGCCCCGGGAGGACTCGTCGTAGACCTGGGTCAGTGTCAGCTCTTCGTAATCCCGTTCGACCAGCTTGTCCATCACTTCTCACCATTTCGCAACACAGTGAAGGGGGTGAACCTGCACCCGACGAATGCGCCCGAGCGCGTGTGCGATGTCAGGAGTGGTCCCCTACTTCGGCGACCGGGACCGGGGTGGCGGCCTTGGGCACCAGGCGGACGGCGGTCCTGCGCTCGATCGCGGTGATGAGCGGCCCGGTCATGCCGGTCGTGATCAGGGCCATCAGGACGAGGACGGTGAACATCCGTCCGTCGATGATGCCCGCGCTGAGCCCCACGTTCAGCGCGATGAGCTCGGTCAGTCCGCGGGTGTTCAGCAGCGCGCCGATCATGGCCGACCGCCGGGTGTCGAGACCGCCGAGCCGCGCCATCGCGTAGCCCGCGGCGGCCTTCCCGCCGACCCCGCAGACGAGGATCACCACGAGCAGGAGCACGTCGGAGCCCTTCAGCGCCCCGAGGTTGGTGGTCAGGCCGGTGACGACGAAGAACAGCGGCAGCAGCAGCCCGCCGGACTGCTCGGTCGAGCGCAGCACGTCCGCGTCCGGCGCGCCGTCCGGCTTGGGCATGACGAGGCCGGCGACGAAGGCGCCGAAGATCGCGTGCAGGCCGATGCTGGCGGTGGCCCACGCGCCCGCCGCGGCGAGCACCAGGGCGATGGTGACCTGGCTCGCCATCACGGCGTTGGTGCGGCGGAACCACCAGCCGAGCGCGGGGCGCACCACGAGGACCATCACGGCCACGAACAGCGCGAGCAGCAGTGCCGTCTCCGGCCAGGAGCGGTCCCCGGCGCCCTTGGTGCCGATCAGGGCGGCGGCGAGCACCAGCCAGGCGGACACGTCCATGAACCCGGCGGAGGCGGTGGCGATGTTGCCCACCGAGGTCCCGGCGAGCCCGCGTTCGCGCACGATCGTCGCGAGCACCGGGAGCGCGGTGATCGACGTCGCGACGCCGAGGAAGAGGATGAAGGAACGGCCGTCGGTGTGCTGGCCGTCGAAGGCGCCGGTGTGCTGCACCGCCAGGGCGAGGCCGCAGCCGAGGGCCAGCGGGACGAGCATCGCCCCGACCGAGATCAGGGTCACCGGTCTGCGATGGCTCCTGACGGACTTGAGGTCGATCTCGTAGCCCACGCCGAACATGAAGATCACGACGGCGATCTGGGCGATGACGGCGATGAAGGGCATCGCCTGCTTGGTGAAGAGGTGGGAGGTCAGATCGCCCGGGAGCCTGCCGAGCAGGCTCGGTCCGAGGATGATGCCGGCGGCGATCTGGCCGACCACGGTCGGCTGCCCGATCCGGCGCGCGAGGGCGCCGAGCACGCTCGACGCTCCGAGTACCAGGGCGATGTCCCCGACGACGGTGGCCGTCACTGCATCCATGCTCATGTGTACTACGCCCCCAAATGGTCGATGAATTCGGTGAGTCCGGCTCTCAGAGCCAGCGTGCGTCCCGAGCGATCCGCAGCGCGTCGATGCGGTTGCGCGCACCGAGCTTCGCCACCATGGATGAGAGGTAGTTGCGCACGGTCCCCTCGGAAAGGTGCAGTCGTGCGGCGATCTCGACGGTCGTGTCTCCGTGGGAAAGGCGTTCCAGCACCGCGAGTTGACGTGAGGTCAGCGGGCAGCCGGCGTTGGCCAGGGCGGCGACCGTCAGGTCCGTGTCGAAGACGCGTTCGCCCTGGTGGATGCGGTGCAGGGCCTCGAAGAACCGGCTCGGCGGGACGCTGCGGTGCAGCATGCCGGCCACGGCGCCGGAGTAGGTCTGGCGCACGATCGACCGGGTGTAGCGCTCGGCCAGGACGAGGCTGCGGCACTCCGGAATGCCCGCGATCTTCTCGGCGACGGTGATCGCGCTGCTGTCCGCGCCGTCGAAACCGATGACCGCCACGTCCGGCCGGTGGATCTCGGCGAATTCCAGTGCGTCGGAATCGCCGCCGACGGCCCCCACCACGTGGATATCGTCGTTCTTCTCGATCAGCGCGGCGAGCGCGCTGCGGGAAAGCAGCAGATCATCGGCGACCATCACTCGGATACTCATCGGTTCCCTCGCGAATGACGGGTGTCACACAGGTGGCCGGAAACAGGATGGCTCGCATGCCGCAGTGGTGCTTCGCGCCGGGGCGGGGGCTGTGCCGCCGCGCCGGCTGGTCTCGTACGACGCCCGGGGTGCTGCTCCCCGGCACCGTCGAGGCGGCCGGAAGCGGGCGTCGATGACGCCGCGACGCAGGCCGGCTCGTACGCGTAACCCTGATGAACGCTCTGGATCAATCGCTCGACCGCAGACCGCAATGTGCTCAACTCCCCCGTTTGGAGCCGCGCATGACGACCGTAAGACTGTTCTGATGTTCGAATTCGAAGCTCTCCCCGGCCCGCTCCGGCGAGCGGCTGCCCGGCGGGAGAGGGCATGGCGGCGCGCCCGGCCCCCGGCCGGGAGGTGTCCTCGCCGCTAGCTCCTGGACCCGGCTCCGGCGTGCCCGGGTGCGATGACGACCAGCACCGAAACCCCCGTTCCGTGGTCGCCGACCTGCATGACACTCACCCCCCTACGCCTGCGAAGTCGGGTCCATTTCCTCGTCCGTACCGGAATCGTTGCAGATCAAGCCCGTGCGCTGTGCCGACCGGCCGCTGGACGGGCCGCCTGATCGCGAGTGCACCCGTCACTGCAAGCGGTCGAGCCCAAAATCGAACATAAGATAGCCAGGCTTGATAATGAAGGTCAAGGATGAATGCAAATGGCTCAGGGCCCCAACCGTGGATGTGATCTTCATGGCTTCCGGGTGACCCGGTGGCGGCGGTCGCCGCTGCCGGTGTGACCAGCGCCGTTGCCGGGAGAGGGCGCGGGCGGGGCGTGTCCGGGGCGGCGCGAACGCCCGCCGTCGCGGGCGGGTTCGCCGGCGCGGCGGATCGGCTGCGTTGTTGACTGCTTGTCAATTTGAGTGCGGAAATGTCGCATTGGATCATTTCGCGTCGTCGCCGGGGCATCGTCGCCGCGGCGCCGCCGCCGGCCCCGGACCCGCGGCGGCGCCGGACGGCTTCACGCCGGCTGCGGCGGCAGGGTCGTCCGCAGGTGGCGCAGTCCCTCCAGGAAGAGGTCGAGCCCGAAGGCGAACCGCTCTGCCGGGTCCGTTCCCGCCAGCGCGTCGAGTGCCGCGGCGTACTGCGGCGACACCTGGACGTCGAGCCGCTCGGTGCGGATCCGCCAGTCCTGCTCGGGCGGCAGCCTCGACTGGGCCTGCTCCTCGATGGCGTGGCCGAGCACGTAGTAGAACAGGGCGAAGCTGATCCAGCCGGCCTGGGCGGGGGGAAGCCCGGCCCGGCAGAGGACCTGGACGGCCACGTCCGAGCCGATGATCGTGTTGGCCCCGGGAGCGAAGGTGCCGGCCACCACCCGGGCGCCGTCGCGCCGGCCGAGCAGGGCCCCGCGCAGGCGCCCGCCGAGGATGCGGAGCTGGTCGAGCCACGGGGCGTCGGGCAGCGGGTCCCCGATGCCCTCGACGATCCGGTCGGCCACCGCGTCGAGCAGGGCCTCCTTGTTCGGGAAGTGCCGGTAGAGAGCGCCACCCTGGACGTTGAGCGCCGCGCCGAGCTTGCGCATGGTGAGCTGGTCCAGCCCCTCGGCGTCGAGGAAGCGCAGCGCCTCGTCGACAACGTCGGTTTTGCGCAGGCGCATTGACTCTCCTTCAGATCGATTGACACCCCCCGGGCCCGAGGTTATCTTGAGCACCGTTCAGAGTGAACACTGTTCACTAGTGAACACTGTTCACCCTTGGGTCGCTACTGAGGAGACGTCATGTCCGAGGCCCGAGTCGCGGCCGCACCCCCTGCTCTCCGGCCGAACGTGCCACTCGGCGTGGTCGTGGCGATGTCCTGCCTCGCCCTGTTCATGGTCGTGCTCGACGCCACCATCGTCACCGTGGCCCTGCCGGACATGCGCACCGGGCTGAGCCTGTCGACCGGCCAGCAGCAGTGGGTGGTCAGCGGCTACCTCGTCACCCTGGGCGGCTTCCTGCTGCTGGCGGCGCGGGCCGGCGACCTCTACGGGCACAAGCGGGTCTTCCTGTTCGGGGCGTTCGTCTTCACCCTCGCCAGCCTGATCGGCGGACTGGCGCCCGGCGGAGCCGTCCTGATCGCCTCCCGGATCGCCCAGGGCGCCGGCGCCGCCGCACTGGCCCCGACCAGCCTGAGCCTGATCACCGCCACTCACGCCGACGCCAAGGAGCGCGAGCGCGCCCTGTCGCTGTGGAGCATGATGAGCGGGGTCGCCGGCCTGATCGGCGTGGTCCTCGGCGGCGTGCTCACCGCCGAACTGAGCTGGCGCTGGGTGTTCTTCGTCAACGTCCCGGTGGGCATCGTGCTGCTGGTCGTCGGGGCGCGCCTGGTGCTCCCGCCCGCCCTGGCCGCCGAGAGCCGGCTCGACCTGGTCGGAGCCCTCTGCGTCACCCTCGGCATCGGGGCGCTCACCTACGGGCTCTCCGAGGCCTCCACCGAGAGCTGGGGTTCGGCGAGCGTCGTGCTGCCCCTGATCGCGGCCGTCGTCCTGCTCGCCGCCTTCCTGGTCGCCGAGGCCCGCAGCCCCCACCCGCTCATCCCGCTGGACCTCGTCCGGCCGCGGAACCTGCGGATCGCCAACCTGCTGATGTTCTGCCTGGGCGTGACGCTGACCGCCCTGCTGTTCTTCCTCTCGCTCTACTGCCAGCAGGTGCTCGGCTACAGCGCGCTGCGCACCGGCATGGCGATGCTGCCCATCACCCTGATCTTCATCGTGGGCGGCCTCACCTCCCGCAAGCTCATCTCGGTGGTCGGCCCCCGGCCCCTGCTGGTGGCCGGCGGTCTCATCGCCACCGCGGGCATCGTCTGGCTGTCCACCATCTCCACCGACTCCGGCTACCTGACCCACATCCTCGGCCCCAACCTGGTCGGCGGGTTCGGCATCAGCCTGATGCTCCTCGCCGTCACCATCAGCGGCACCGTCGGCGTGGAGCCCAAGAACGCCGGCGCCGCCTCGGGTCTGCTCAACACCTCCCGCCAGATCGGCGGAGCCGTCGGTCTCGCCGTGCTGGTGAACATCGCCTCCACGGTGACCACCCACGCGGGCGACCGCGGCCGCCTCGACGCGCTGGTCCAGGGCTACCGCGCCGCGTTCCTGGTGAACGGCGGCCTGATGCTCCTCGCCGGGCTGGCCGCGCTGGCGCTGTCCTCGGCGGGCACGGCCGCCGCCGAGAAGGGCCACGAAGCGCCCGGCGGGCACTAGCCGGGCCGGGTACGGACATGACGGAAGGGCTCGGGGGCGTGCGCGGACCGGCGCCGGCGGGGCGCCGTGCGGGACGGGAACATTTCTCCAAGACAACGCGCCGCGGTGCTTGTGAGGCTGCGGGGGTGTCCCAGAACCTCAGCGGCACCGTGCCGTCGCGGCTCCGCCCGCCCCGGTACGGTGTCGACGCGCCGGCGTTCCTGGCCTCCACCGCCGTCACCGGGACGGCGTGCCTCCTGGCCGCCGCCCGCCGACGGCGCGGCCGGGGCCCGGTGGCGGCCGCCGGAGCGGCCCTGCTCGCCTCCGCCGGCGTCTACCTGCACACCACGCTCCGCGGCAAGCTGCGGGTCTGGGAGCGGGAACTGGACCGGATCGGCCTGAAGGGCGACGAACGGCTGCTGGACCTGGGGTGCGGCCGCGGCGCGGTCCTGGTGGCGGCCGCCCGGCGGCTGCCGGCCGGGCACGCCGACGGCGCGGACCTCTGGTCCCGGGAGGACCAGAGCGGCAACGACAGCGCCGTCACGCTCGCCAACGCCGCCGCGGCCGGAGTCGCCGACCGGGTCGCGGTGCACACCGCCGACATCACCGCGCTGCCGTTCGCCGACGCCTCCTTCGACGTCGTGACGAGCGCACTGGTCATCCACAACATCCCCACCCGCGACGGACGCGAGCGCGCGCTGGACGAGGCGATGCGGGTGCTGCGCCCCGGCGGGCAGCTGCTCGTCGCGGACTTCTGGTGGGCCGCCGCGCAGTACGCGAAGCACCTCGGCGCGGGCACGCCGCGTCCGCTCGGGGCCGCGTACTGGTACGGCGGCCCGTGGCTCGGCGTCGCGCTGCTGCACGTGGTCAAGGAACCCCGGCCGATGGAGGAGCACTCGTGCTGACCGCCGCCATGATCCCCTGGAACAGGCTGATGGCGAAGCAGCAACTGCTGTTGCTGCTCTCGTCCATCGGGTCGATGGTGCTGTTCACCGTGGCCACCGTGCCCGTCGCCGTGCACACCGGCACCCACTGGCCGCTGAGCTGGCCGGTGACCGCCGTGGTCTACGCGTCCCTGACGGTGCGCCGGCACTTCCCGCTCGGCACGGTGGCGGTCTCCGTCATCGGCTCGGTGGTGCTGATGGCCGACGGGATGGTCTACCCGCTGACCCTGCTCGCGCTCTTCTGCGCGCTGTACTGGGTCGCGCTGGACTCCTCCCCGGTGCGCACGCTCATGGTCGGCGTCCCCGTCAAGGCGACCCTGCTCGTCGCCTCGCTCATCACCCACCCCGGCATCACCGGTGTGATCATCGTGATGTGGGCGGCGCTCGCCGTCACCACCGGCAGCGCCGCGCGCAGCCACCGCGCCTACGTGGCCGAGGCCGAGGAGCGCGCCAAGCGCGCCGAGCGGGCCCGGGAGGAGGAGGCGAACCGCCGGGTGGCCGAGGAGCGGCTGCGGATCGCCCGGGAGCTGCACGACGCGGTGGGCCACCACGTCGCGCTGATCAACGTCCAGGCCGGCGCGCTGGGCTACCTGCTGGAGGACGAGGACCGGACCCAGGCGCTGGAGTCGGTCGCCCACATCCAGCAGGCCAGCGCGGAGGCCCTGGAGGAGCTGCGGCTGACGGTCGGACTGCTGCGCCAGCCCGGCTCGACCGAGTCCGCCGAGCCGACCGAGCCGGTGCCGGGCCTCGACCGGCTGGGCGACCTGATCTGCTCGTTCGCCGGCGCGGGCCTCCAGGTCACCCGCGAGGTGACCGGCCGGGCCAGGCCGCTGCCCGAGGCGGTGGAGCTGACCGCCTACCGGGTCATCCAGGAGTCGCTGACCAACATCCGCAAGCACGCGGGCTGCGTCCCCGCGACCGTGCGGCTGGGGTACGGGCCCGGGGCGCTCAGGCTGGCGGTCGAGGACGACGGCGAGCCGGTCGTCCGGGAGAGCCGGCGGGCGGCGGCGCCCGCCGCGGCCGGGGCCGGCACGGCCGGCGGGCACGGCATCGTCGGCATGCGGGAGCGGGTGACCGCCGTGGGCGGCCGGATCGCGGTGGGGCCCCGGCCCGAGGGCGGCTACCGGGTGTTCGCCGAGCTCCCGCTGCGCGCGGCCGGAATCGAGGGCGTGTGAACGGGACCGTCCCCGCCCCGCCGGCCTCCGCCGTCGCGGCGCCGACCCGGGTGGTCATCGCCGACGACCAGGCCCTCGTCCGGGCCGGCCTGCGGCTGGTGATCGACCGCGCACCGGGGCTGACCGTGGTGGGCGAGGCGGCCACCGGCCACGACGCCGTCCGGGCCGCCCAGGCGGAGCGCCCCGACGTCGTGCTGATGGACATCCGGATGCCGGAGCTCGACGGGCTGGCCGCGACCCGGCGGATGGCCGCCGACGACAGCCTGGCCGGCGTGCGGGTGCTGATCCTGACGACCTTCGAGGTCGACGACTACCTCTTCGAGGCGCTGCGGGCGGGGGCCAGCGGCTTCCTCGGCAAGGGCGCGCGCCCCGAGGTCCTGATCGAGGCGATCCGCACCGTGGCCCGCGGCGACGCACTGCTCTCGCCGTCCGCGACCCGGGGCCTGATCACCAGGTTCCTCACGCTGCACGACAGCGAGCCGGTCCGCCCCTCCCCGCTGGTCGCCACGCTCACCGAGCGCGAGCGCCAGGTGGTCGCCCTGGTCGCCGAGGGCATGTCCAACGCGGAGATCGCCGGCCAGCTCATGCTCAGCCCCCTGACCGTCAAGACCCACGCCAACCACGCCATGACCAAGCTCGGCGCCCGCGACCGGGCGCAACTCGTCGTTCTCGCCTACCAGACGGGGCTGGTGGACGCACCGCGTCCCCGGCCCTGATCCCCGTCGTCCCGCCCCGCTGCCGCGGTGTCCCCGCGACAGCGGGGTGACGGCTGCCCGCTCCCTCGCCCGTCCCGGTCCCGCCTACTGCGAACGCAGTAGGCGAAGCCGTGTGCCGCGCCGGATGGCGTGGTCACGCCCCGGGCAACCGCTGCGGCCGGCCGGAGACGGCGGCGGCGCGGAACCGGACCATAGGGCACTGAATTGAAGGGAACGGAGAATCATGTCAACCCTTGCACGCTGGTGTTATCACCACCGCTTCGTCGTGATCATCGCCTGGGTGGGGCTCCTGATCGGGCTGGCGCTGATGTCGGGGGCCGTGAAGACGGCGTACGACAACTCGCTCAGCCTGCCGGGGACCGGATCGGGCAAGGCCCAGGAACTGCTGCAGCGGGCGGCACCGGCCCAGGCCGGTGACTCCGACCAGATCGTCTGGCAGGTGAAGGACGGCAGCGTCACCGACCCGGCCGTCGAGCAGCGGATGTCGGCGATGCTCGACGACGTCTCGCACATGCCCTCGGTGGCCTCGGTCGTCAGCCCCTACGCGGCGGGCGGCCAGATCCAGGTCAGCCAGGACAAGCGCACCGCCTACGCCACGGTCACCTTCGACGAGGCCGCCGACAACCTGGACAAGGCGGACATCAAACGGGTGATCGACGCCGCGACCGCGGCCCAGCAGCCCGGCCTCGCGGTCGAACTCGGCGGCAAGGGGATCACGGCGGCGGAGGAGACCCCGGCGTCGGACGCGTCGGCGATCGGCATCATCGCGGCGGCCGTCATCCTCCTGGTCGCCTTCGGATCGCTGCTGGCCATGGCCCTGCCGATCGTGACCGCGGTGGCGGGCGTGGGCAGCGGCATGATGCTGATGGCCCCGCTCAGCCACATGATGTCCGTGAACGGCATCGCCCCGATCCTCGGCGCGCTGATCGGCCTCGGCGTCGGCGTCGACTACGCGCTGTTCATCGTGACCCGGCACCGCCGCGGCCTCGGCTCGGGGCTGGACCCGGAGGAGTCGACCGTCCAGGCCATCAACACCTCCGGGCGCGCGGTGCTGTTCGCCGGCGGCACGGTCTGCATCGCCCTGCTCGGCCTGCTCAGCGTCAACCTGGAGTTCATCAACGGCCTGGCCGTCCCGGCCGCGATGACCGTGGTGTGCACCGTGGTCGCCGCCGTCACCCTGCTCCCCGCGCTGCTCGGCGTCTTCGGCATGCGCGTGCTGAGCCGCAAGCAGCGCCGCGCGATGGAGGCCGGTACGGCGGTCCGGACCGAGAGCGACAACGGTCTGTGGGCGCGCTGGTCGCGCATCGTGCCGCGCTTCCCGGTGGTGCTGACCGTCCTGGGCCTCGTGGTGATGATCGTGGTGTCGGCCCCCGTGTTCAGCCTGCGGCTCGGCTTCGCCGACGCCTCCAACGACGCGACCTCGACCCACACCTACAAGTCCTACCAGATGCTCGCCAAGGGGTTCGGCCCCGGCTTCAACGGCCCGCTGGTGCTGGTCGCCGAGGCGAAGAACCCGGCCGACCTCGCCGCCGTGGAGAAGCTCGACCAGGCGCTGGCCGCCGTGCCCGGCGTGGCCGCCGTGGAGAGCGCGCCCCCGCAGACCGCGGAGGGCAGCGCCTCGTCGATCGTGATCACCCAGGTCATCCCGACCACGGCCCCGCAGGACGAGGCCACCTCCGACCTGATCAACCACCTGCGCGACACGGTCGTGCCGCAGTACACCCAGGGCACCTCCGCCCAGGTGTACGTCGGCGGGCTGACGGCCACCTTCATCGACTTCGCGACGGTGACCAGCGAGAAGCTGCCCTGGCTGCTGATCACCATCGTGGGCTTCAGCTTCCTGCTGCTCGTGCTCGCCTTCCGCAGCCTGCTCATCCCGGCCGTCACCGCCGTGCTCAACCTGCTGTCGGCGGCGGCCTCGTTCGGTGTCCTCACCGCCTTCTTCCAGTGGGGCTGGGGGACCGACCTGTTCGGCCTCGGCGCACCCAGCCCGATCGAGGGCTACCTGCCGGAGCTGGTGCTCGCCGTCCTGTTCGGCCTCTCCATGGACTACCAGGTGTTCCTGGTCAGCAGGATGGCCGAGGAGTGGGCGGTCTCCCGCGACAACGCCCGGTCGGTGCTGGCCGGCGTCACCCACACCGCGCGGGTGATCACCGCCGCGGCGCTGATCATGATCGCGGTGTTCACCGCCTTCATCTTCACCGGCCAGCGCGGCATCGCCGAGTTCGGCGTCGGTCTCGCGGCCGCCGTGGCACTGGACGCCTTCGTGCTGCGGACGGTGCTCGTGCCGGCGGTGATGTACATGTGTGGCAAGGCCAACTGGTGGCTGCCGGAGTGGCTGGACCGCCGCCTCCCGCATCTGGCCATCGAGCCGGCCGTCGAGGAGCCGCCGACCCGCGTTCCCGGTCCGGCCCTCGTCTGACGGGGCACCCGCACGGCGCCGGGGGTGCCCGGCGCACATCCGTCCGATCGGCGACCGGGTGCCGGGTCACCCCCCGGTCACCCGTCGCCGTCGGCCGCCCTCCTCCCGCAGGCTCGTGAACTCCGGTGGTGCCGGAGGGATGGGGTGGCCGGTCTCTTTCGTTGTCCCGGAGGTTGCTGATGCCGTCGACGGTGGGGCTCGTGGAGGACCTGGAGGAATGGGCGTGGCGCGAGGTCGAACGACTCCGCTGTGAGACGGCCCAGTTGGCCATCGCCCTCGGGGAGGTGGAGAAGGAGCTGTCGCGGCTGGCCGGTGCCCGGGAGACGATGCGGCGGGCGCTGCGGGCGCTGCGCCCGGACCTCGGCGACTGCGCCGGCCCGGCGGCTTCCGCCGAGGCCGGCCGGTCCCCGGGCGCCGACCCGGCGGGCGGGGTGCACCCGGTCGGCGGAGGGCCGGGCGCGGGGATCCGGATGACCGTGCCGGTGCGGGAGCCCGGGATGGACCTGACGGCCCTTCCGGGGATCTACCGGCGGCTGGCGCAGATCCTGAACGACTCGCGGACGAGCCTTCAGGCCCACGAGCTGACCCGGCTGCTGGGGCTGGAGCTGACGGCCTCCGCCGTGGAGGGCGTGCGGGCGCGGGCGAAGCGCCTGGTCGCGCGCGGCTGGGCGGTGCAGGCCGGCCGGGGCCGGTTCGCCGCGCCGCCCGCCTGAGCGCGGCCCGGCGGAGCGCCGCCCGCCCGGCCGCCGGCCGAGGCGTGCGTCCGTCGGAGTGTTCCTGAGCGGCCGGAGGGTGAACCTGGGCCGCGTCGGACACTCTGGACAGTTCATCAGAACATCATCAAGTCGCACTGCGCTCATTCTGGCTCCCTTTCCCCGCCTCCCCGGCACGTGAGCGCAGGGTCGAAAGGACCTCTGATGACGCGCTGTCCGCCCACACCCCCGCCCCAGGGAACCAGACCTGACGGACGCTCCGCCCGCCGGCCACCCGGCCGGGCCGTCACCCTGGTGGCGGCCTTCGCGGCGGCCGTCGCCTCGCTGACCGCCCCGGCCCTCGCCGCCGGACCCGCCGACGGCCGTGCCGTCGCGGCCGCCGGCCGGCCCGCCGCGCCGCGGCCGGCGGACCACCAGGCAGGACGGCAGGGCCGGCAGCAGCCGGTGACCCTGGAGAAGACCGGTACCGACCTCGCCACCGGCAGCACGACCACCACCGCCCACGGCGGCACCGTCCGCTGGGTGGTCTCCGCCACCAACCCGGAGACGGTCCCGGTCTCCACCACGGTCACCGACGTCATCCAGGGCGGCCCGGGCAGCACCCCCCAGGCCCAGACCTACGTGCCCGGCTCGCTCCAGGTGCCGCCGGGCTACAGCAGGCAGTGGTCCACCGACGGCGGCACCACCTTCGCCACCACCGACCCGGGCACGGCCACCAACGCCGTCCGGGCGACCAACCCGAGGCTCTCGGGACCGGCCACCGGTGACGTGGTCCAGATCCCGCCGCCCCTCACCCCGGTCAACACGGCCACCGGCGGCGACGGCTTCACCCCGATCCTCTACACCGCCACGATCAACGGCGTCCCCACGCCCGAGGCCTGGAACATCTACCACCACGGGTTCTCCAACGAGGCCAGCGTGGTCTGCACCGACCTGCTCACCAACGGCCCCTGCCCGACCCCGAGCGGCGCCCCCGCCACCTGGCCCCAGGCGCTGAACTCCTCGGTGGCCGGAGAGACCACCGGCGACCTCGGCAGCACCCGCACCCCGACCTATGTGCAGATCGGCTCCAAGCTGTACTACGCCGCGATCAGCCGGCTCACCCTCGGTCTGATCGGCGTCGGCTGCATCGACCTCCAGACCCAGGCCAGCTGCGGCTTCACCGCCCTCCAGACCGGCACCGGACTGGTCGTGGGCGGCGTGGTCCAGGCCCCGAACCAGCTGATCTACGCGGTCTCCGGCACCGGCGAGATCCTCTGCTTCGACCCCGCCACCAACGCCTCCTGCGGAACCTTCGACATCGGCCTGCCGCCCAACGAGGGCCAGGCCGTCTTCAGCGGCGACTACGCGGGCATCATGCGGGTCGTCAACGGCAAGATCTACGTCACCGACAACACCCCGGCCCCGCTGCCCACGGTGATGTCCTGCTTCGACCCGTCGACCAACACCGCCTGCACCGGCTGGGCCGTCCCCAGGACGGTGGTCACCCCGACCGGCACCGAGCCGGCCCGGGCCGACAACATCTTCGAGGCGTACGACGCGGCGGGCACCGTCATCGGCGTCTGCACCGCGGTCGGCGGCTTCTACCAGGAGGTCGTCCCGCCGGTCGGCACCGTCGTCTGCTTCGACCCGACGGGCAACCCGATCGCCGCACCGCCCGGCCTCCAGACGCTGCTGATGACCAACGTCGCCCTCGGCGAGGCCAACTTCCAGGTGCCGCTGACCATCGTCGCCCCCAACGGGCACCTGGAGACCGAGTTCCCGCTCTGGATCTACCGGGGCATCACCCCGACCTCCAACAGCACCGAGTACTGCTACGACTGGAACACTCAGGCGCCCTGCGCCCAGTACGGCACCAACGGCATCGTGAACGGCCCGCTCAACGTCAACGGCGGCGACACCCGCCCGTACGGCTTCGCCTACGACGGCCAGTGCAAGTACAGCCTCGGCGACACCGGCTTCCTGTTCTCGATCGACCCGGTCACCGGTGCCTCGCCCTGCCTCAAGACCAAGGCCCAGGCCACCATCAACCCGTCGGCGTACTACTGCGACGGGGCGACCGGGCACGTGCGGTCCTACGGGACGGTCAGCCTCGCCGGCATCGACCCGGCGACCGTCGACTTCGGCGGGTCCACGGTGACCGTGCTGGCCGCCGACGGCACCCCCCTCGGCACCTTCCCGTTCGACCCGGTCACGGGCACGGCGGACATCTCCGCCGTCCCGGTCGCCGACCAGCCGATCCAGGTGATCGGCAACATCGACCTCGTCAGCGGCTCGTCCTTCACCCCGGACAACCACCCGCTGATGCAGGTGACCTTCGTCGGTGACGCCCCGCAGATCTGCTACGAGACGACGGTGGCCACGGACTGCGCCGTCACCTCGATCTCCGACCAGGCCTCCGCCGTGACCAACGGCGGCACCCCCGTCACCTCCAACACCGTCACCCTCCAGGTGACCCCGGGACCGGAGTGCGCGCCGGAGCTGAAGATCGAGAAGGAGGTCTGCACCTCGGCGAACGCGGCCGACTGCGTCGACGGGGGCCCCGGTCCCTGGGAGAAGAACGCGACGCTGCTCCCCGGCGGCACGGCGTACTGGCGGATCACCGTGACCAACAGCGGGACCGTGCCGGTCACCGGGATCACGCTGGAGGACAGTGTCTCGCCGTCGTGCGTGGCCGCCGCGGGGACCTTCGACCTCGCGGTGGGGGCGTCCCATCAGGTGTTCTGTGATCTGACGGACGTCACCCAGCACACGGTGAACACCGTGACGGCGTCCTTCCCCGGTCCGGGCGGCGAGACGATCACCACGCCGCCGTCCGAGGCGACCGTGGACGTGCAGTCGCTGGCGATCGACAAGGAGGTCTGTACGTCGGCGAACGCCGCCGACTGCGCCATCGGCGGCCCGGGTCCGTGGGCGAAGGCCACCACGGTGGCGTCGGGTGCCACGGCGTACTGGCGGATCACGGTGACGAACACCGGAAGCGTGCCGGTCACGGGGATCACGTTGGCGGACAGTGTGTCGCCGTCGTGTGTGACGGCCGCGGGGACGTTCGACCTCGCGGTGGGCGCCTCTCACCAGGTGTTCTGTGATCTGACGAACGTCACCCAGCACACGGTGAACACCGTGACGGCCACCTTCCCCGGCCCGGGCGGCCCGGTCACCACGCCGCCGTCCGAGGCCACCGTCGACGTGACGCCGCCGCCGCTGCCGGAGCTGAGCATCAACAAGGAGGTCTGTACGTCGGCGAACGCCGCCGACTGCGTCGACGGCGGCCCGGGTCCGTGGGCGAAGGCCACCACGGTTCCGTCCGGGACGACGGCGTACTGGCGGATCACGGTGACGAACACGGGGACGGTGCCGGTCACGGGC